>NC_014158.1:1251405-1877107 GCF_000092225.1 Tsukamurella paurometabola DSM 20162 | reverse complement strand
CACCGACGACGCGCCAGGTGCGGGCGCGGTCGCCGAGCCAGGTTCCGGCGGCGACGACGGCGGTCCGGAGCCGGTCCGCCTCGGGATCCCCGGGCACGCCGACCAGCTCGGGAACGAGGAGCGGTGCGCCCGGGATCACGATCGCGGGCCCGGGGCGGGGCGGGGTCGACTGCACAGGAAGAACGCTAATCGATCACGCCGGGGAGCCCGCAGAGTGATTCAATGGACCACAGGTCCCCGGTGACGTGGGCCCCGACGACCGGCAGCCGTGACGCGCGGCGCAGATGAAGAGGAACCACCGTGGCCGAGAACGACCCGATCGCACAGAGCGCGCCGAAGCCCCACCCCGGGCCCAAGCCGCATCCGGGCCCCCGCCCCGCGGTGCCCCGCCCGCACGCCCCCGCCGCGCCCGCGCCCCGCGTGCGGCCCGCCTCGGATCCGAGCAAGTTCGGCCGCGTCGATCCCGACGGCACCGTGTACGTGACGACCTCGGCCGGCGAGCGTGCCGTCGGTTCGTGGCAGGCCGGCGAGTCCGCCGAGGGCCTCGCCCATTTCGGCCGCAAGTACGACGAGCTCGCCACCGAGGTCGAGGTACTCGAGGAACGGCTCGCGAGCGGCAGCGACCCGAAGAAGGTACGCAGCGCCGCGCAGCAGATCGCCGACGGACTGCCGACCGCCGCCGTGGTCGGCGACCTCGATTCACTCGCCTCCCGCGTCGGCGCTCTGCTCACCGGCGCCGACACCGCGATCGTGACCGCGTCGGCGGACCGGGAGAAGAACCGTGCCGAGGCCGTCGCCCGTAAGGAGGCGCTGGCCGCCGAAGCCGAACAGATCGCGTCCGAATCGACGCAGTGGAAGACCGCGGGCGACCGGATGCGGGCCCTGCTCGATGAGTGGAAGACGATCAAGGGCGTCGACCGCAAGACCGACGACGCCCTGTGGAAGCGCTACTCCAAGGCCCGCGACGCCTTCAACAAGCGCCGCGGCGCCCACTTCGCCGAGCTGGACCGCGAGCGGGCCGGCGCGAAGGCGCGCAAGGAAGAGCTCATCGCCGAGGCGGAGAAGCTCAAGAACGACACCACCTGGGGCGAGACCTCCGCGAAGTTCCGTGATCTGCTCACCAAGTGGAAGGCCGCCGGACGGGCGCCCCGCGACACCGATGACGCGTTGTGGGCCCGGTTCAAGGGCATCCAGGACGAGTTCTTCTCCGCCCGCAACGCCGCCGCGAACGAGCGCGATGCGGAGTTCGCCGAGAACGGCAAGGCCAAGCAGGCCCTGCTCGACGAGTACGGCCCGCGGATCGATCCGGCGCAGAACCTGACCGCGTCGAAGGCCGCGCTGCGCGAGCTGCAGGACAAGTGGGAGGCCATCGGCAAGGTCCCCCGCGAGCAGATGGGCTCCCTGGAGGCCGGTATCCGGGCACTGGAGAAGAAGGTCAAGTCGGCCGACGATACCCAGTGGCGCCGCACCGACCCCGAGGCCACGGCCCGCGCCGCGCAGTTCCGCGAGCGGGTCGCGCAGTTCGAGGACCAGGCCGAGAAGGCGGAGAAGGCCGGCAAGACCAAGGACGCCACGCGGCTGCGGGAGCAGGCGCAGCAGTGGCGCGAGTGGGCCGACGCCGCCGAGAGCGCGGTCGAGAACCGCTGAGCTACGGTGTTCGCACGGCGGATCTCCGTCGCACCGGAAGCGGGCAGCGGTGCGCCTCGGTGGGTCCGCGACGTACCCGCCTTGCGTCCCCTGTTCGACGGTGCCGCCATCGACCTGACCGCGCCGCTGACGTTCGTCGTCGGCGAGAACGGATCGGGCAAGTCAACGCTGGTGGAGGCCGTCGCCGAACAGTTCGGACTCGACGCCCGCGGTGGCCGCGCATCGGTTCCCGGCGGGAACGTCGACACCGAGAAGACTCCGCTCGGTGAGGTGCTGCGGCTCGATCTGACGCACCGCGGCCGGGCCATGCGGCGTGGCCCGCGATTGAATCGGAAGGGCTTCTTCCTGCGCGCGGAGACGGTGCTCGAGATGAACGAGCGGTTCAACGGCTGGCACGGGTACTGGGAGCACGACGTGAATACGCAGAGTCACGGCGAAGGCTTCTTCACCATCATCGACGCGATGCTGACCGATCCCGGCTTCTACGTGCTCGACGAGCCCGAGTCAGCCCTGTCCTTCCACTCCTGCCTCCGCCTGGTCGCGCAGCTCGGCGAACTCCGGGACAGCGGCTCGCAGCTCATCTGCGCCACCCATTCCCCGATCCTGTCCGCCACACCGGGCGCGCAGATCATCGAGATGCGGCCGACCGGCCCCACCGACACCGCGTGGGCGGATCTGGCCGTGGTGCAACACTGGCGGCGCTTCCTGAACCAGCCCGAGACCTACCTGGGCGAACTGGTGACCGCGCCGGACGCGCCGGAGCCGGACGCGCCGCGCACCGTCGCCCCGGGTGAGGAGGAGGCGTTCATCGCTCGCCTGCGGGAACGGATCTACCGCGAGGACTGAGCTACTGCTGATCGGTGGAGGGGCGCTCGGCCTGGACCGGGCGGTGCACGCCGATGTTGTTGGTGCGGGCGAAGCCCTCCCACTTCTCGGCGGCATCGCGGCGCTCCTGCTCCGCGGCGCGCTGGAACGCGGTGCGGGCCCAGATGGTCTTGATCCACACGATCGCGAGCACGATCATCGCGAACCAGCCGAGCAACAGGCCGATGCCGGCACCCGACGGGGGCTCACCGTGCAGGCCGGGGGTCTGCCGCGACCACACCGACAACAGACCGAACACGAATCCCACGCCGCAACCCGCGCCGGCGATCACCGCGAGCACCCAGCGGCGGGTCAGCAGCGCGGCGCCCGAGGCGAGCACCCCGAACAGCACCTCGAGCCAGACGAATACCTTGGAGACGATCACCAGCGAGCTGTTGTCGGCGTGGGCGTCGCCCATCAGGATCTGCAGTCCGGTCACCGAGCCGGTGTGCGGCAGTGCGAGCGAACCGATCACCACGAGCACGGCGGCCGCCGCCACGACGATGCGCGGGCTGGCCTCGAACTCGCCGGCGAGCTTGCGCTCCACGGATTCGACCTGCGTGCGCAGCTCATCGAGCTCTTCGGCGCTGCGCGGGTTCTCGCTGTCGGCGTTCATGCGGTCCATTGTCCACTCCGGGCTCGCGGTTGTCTCCTACAGGTCGTCGTAGGACGGGTCAGCAGGTCGAACATCCCGTCGCTGCGGGCTCGACGGCCGGTGCCGGGCGACCGACCGGCGGGAGTCCGAGTCCCACGCCGACGGGGGCCGTGACCGGCGTGATCGATGCCTCCACGTTGTCGCCCGCGCGCGTGCGGCGGTGACTGAGCACGCCACCGTCGGCGACCAGGTGGTGCGGCGCCGCGCCGGTGATCTCGACCTCGACCACGTCGCCGGGCCTGATGTCCGTACTTCCCGCGAAGTGCACGAGGCGACCGTCACGGGCGCGACCGGACATGCGCTTGGTCGCGGCGTCCTTGCGGCCCTCACCCAGCGCTACCAGCAGTTCGACGCGGCGGCCCACCTGCTTCCGGTTCTCCTCCAGCGTGATCCGCTCCTGCAGTGCGATGAGCCGGTCGTAGCGTTCCTGCACCACCTGCTTCGGCACCTGGTCGGGGAGGTCGGCTGCCGGAGTACCGGGCCGGATCGAGTACTGGAAGGTGAAGGCGGAGCTGAACCGGGCCTTCTCGACCACGTCGAGGGTGGCCTGGAAGTCCTCCTCGGTCTCCCCCGGGAAACCGACGATGATGTCGGTGGTGATCGCCGCGTGCGGGATGCGCTCGCGGACCCGGTCCAGAATGCCGAGGAACTTGGTACTGCGGTAGCTGCGCCGCATGTCCTTGAGCACTGTGTCGGATCCGGACTGCAACGGCATGTGCAGCTGCGGGCAGATGTTCGGGGTCTCGGCCATCGCGTCGATCACGTCGTCGGTGAACTCGGCGGGATGGGGGCTGGTGAACCGGACGCGCTCGAGTCCCTCGATCCGGCCGCACGCGCGGAGCAGGTCCGCGAACGCCCCCTTGTCGCGGGGAAGGTCGGGGTCGGCGAAATTGACACCGTAGGCGTTGACGTTCTGCCCGAGCAGGGTGACCTCGGAGACGCCTTGGTCGACGAGGGCGTGGACCTCGGCGAGGATGTCACCGGGCCGACGGTCGACCTCCTTACCGCGCAAGCTCGGGACGATGCAGAAGGTGCAGGTGTTGTTGCAGCCCACCGAGATGGAGACCCATCCCGCGTAGGCGCTCTCCCGGCGGGCGGGCAGCGTCGAGGGGAAGGCGTCGAGCGCCTCCTTGATCTCGACCTCGGCCTTCTCGTTGTGCCGGGCGCGTTCGAGCAGCGTGGGCAAGGACCCGATGTTGTGGGTGCCGAAGACCACGTCGACCCAGGGGGCCTTCTTCACGACGGTGCCGCGGTCCTTCTGCGCCAGGCACCCGCCGACGGCGATCTGCATACCCGGCCGCTCGCGCTTGATCGGAGCGAGGTGACTGAGGTTGCCGTAGAGCTTGTTGTCGGCGTTCTCGCGGACCGCGCACGTGTTGAACACCACGAGGTCGGCCTGCTCGCCGCCGTCCGCGCGCACGTACCCGGCGTCCTCGAGCAGGCCGGAGAGGCGCTCGGAGTCGTGTACGTTCATCTGACATCCGTAGGTACGGACCTCATAGGTACGGCTCTGCTGGGCGGGGTCGATCATCTGACCAGGATATCGGCAGGTGCAAATCGTCCGATGCTCCCGATCGGGACTACCTCCGGATCACTCCTCGGACTCGAGCTGCTCCAGTTCGGTCTCGGACTCGGAATCGAAATCCGCGCCCACCGCGGCGCGCGCATCGAGCTCGGCCTGGGCCGCTTCCGCCTTCGCCTGCTCTGCGGTCTCGTTCAGGTCGGAGAGATTCTCGTCGTTCGCCATACGTCGACTCTAGACGCGGCCCCGTCGCGGCGCGCGATGATGCTCCATGCCGCCGCCGAGGGCTCAGGGCCGTCACGATCGCACCGAGTGCGATTCCGCCGCACCAAAACCGGTCAACTTTACGCGGATGAAACGTCGAAACTCCTAGGCTCTCCCCATGACCACTCCCGCAGAGACCGCGCCCACCGGCGCGGCCCCGATGATCGAGATCCAGTCAGCCGACAAATACTTCGGCGATCTTCACGTACTCAAGGACATCAACTTGACGGTGCCCAAGGGGCAGGTCGTGGTCGTGCTCGGCCCGTCGGGCTCGGGCAAGTCCACTCTGTGCCGCACCATCAACCGGCTCGAGCCGATCAACTCCGGCACCATCCGGATCGACGGATCGGTGCTGCCGGAGGAGGGCCGCGGCCTCGCCGCGCTGCGCGCCGATGTCGGCATGGTGTTCCAGTCCTTCAACTTGTTCTCGCACAAGTCGATCATCGACAACGTGACTCTCGCGCCGATGAAGGTGCGTAAGAAGTCGGCCGCCGACGCCCGCAAGCGCGGTATGGAGCTGTTGGACCGAGTGGGCATCGCGAGCCAGGCCGATAAGATGCCGGCGCAACTCTCCGGCGGCCAGCAGCAGCGCGTGGCGATCGCGCGCGCGCTGGCCATGGAGCCGAAGGTGATGTTGTTCGACGAGCCGACCTCGGCACTGGACCCCGAGATGGTCAACGAGGTCCTGGACGTGATGGTCTCCCTCGCCAAGGAGGGCATGACGATGGTGGTCGTGACGCACGAGATGGGCTTCGCCCGCAAGGCCGCCGACCGCATTCTGTTCATGGCCGACGGTGCGATCGTCGAGGACACCGATCCCGAGTCCTTCTTCAACACGCCGAAGTCCAGCCGCGCCAAGGACTTCCTGTCGAAGATTCTGAGCCACTGATGAGTAGACACAGGAGCACCCGACTGGTCGCGGTGGTGATCGCGGCGATCGCCATGGTGGGCGGCCTCGTGGCGTGCGGCAGCACCGGTCCCCGCGACCTGCTCAAGTCCATCGAGTCCGGTTCCGTGATCCTCGGCACGAAGTACGACCAGCCCGGCCTCGGCCTGCGCAACCCCGATAAGTCGATGTCCGGGTTCGATGTGGACGTCAGCTCCTACGTGGTCAAGTCGATCGCCCAGGCGAACGGCTGGAAGGAGCCGAAGACCCGCTGGCGCGAGACCCCGTCGGCGCAGCGCGAGACGCTGATCAACAACGGCGAGGTGGACATGATCGCCGCGACGTACTCGATCAACGCGAACCGCTCGAAGAAGGTCGATTTCGCGGGGCCGTACCTCGTGGTACGGCAGGGCCTGCTGGTCCGCAAGGATGACACCAGCATCACCCAGCTCACCGATCTCAACCAGGGTAAGAAGCTGTGTTCGGCGGCGGGTTCGACATCCGCACAGAACGTGAAGGCACAGCTGCCCGGCGTGCAGCTGCAGGAGTTCGACTCGTACTCCACCTGCACGGAAGCGCTGCACCAGAAGAGCATCGACGCGCTCACCACCGACGAGTCGATCCTGGCCGGATTCAACCAGCAGTACGGCGGCGAGTTCCGTGTGGTCGATATGACCTACATCGCCGATCAGTGCATCAAGGGCTCGCAGAAGAAGGCGGGCAGCCCGTTCTCCACCGAGCGTTACGGCATCGGTCTGGCCAAGGGGCAGAAGAAGACCCAGGAGGCGATCAATGCCGCGGTCAGTGCGATGATCGCCGACGGCAGCTGGGAGAAGGCCCTGCGGAAGAACCTCGGTGACGAGGAGACGCAGCGCCTGATCGACCGTGCCGGCGGATTCGACAAGTTCACGCCGTCGGTCGGCGACCTCGCGTTCGTGAGCGCCCCGTCGACGAAGTGCGGAGGTGCCTCGTGACCACCATGTGGGACTACATGGGGCCGCTGCTTTGGCCCGCGTTCTGGATGACCATCAAGCTCACCGTGTTCTCGGGTGTCATCGCTCTGGTGTGGGGCATGATCCTCGCCGGTATGGCGGTCGGTCCCGTGCCGATCATGCGGTCGTTCGCGAACTTCTACGTCAACGTCGTCCGGAACACGCCGCTCACGCTGATCATCCTGTTCTGCTGGATGGGACTGTTCATGATGCTGGGGCTCACTCTGGCGCCGCAGAACGACAGCTTCATCAAGGAGAACAACTTCCGGCTGGCGATCCTGGGCCTGTCGTTCTACACCGCCGCGTTCGTGTGCGAGACACTGCGTTCGGGTATCAACACCGTGCCGGTCGGCCAGGCCGAGGCGGCCCGCGCTCTCGGCCTGCCCTTCTTCACCGTATTCGGCACGATCGTTCTCCCCCAGGCGATCCGCGCCGTGGTCGCTCCAATGGGCAGCGTGCTCATCGCCCTGACCAAGAACAGCACGATCGCCTCGGTGATCGGTGTTTCCGAGGCAGCCCTACTGATGAAGTCGTCGGTCGAGACCTATCCGGACTCGATCTACACGATCTTCGCGATCATCGCCGTCGGCTTCGTGATCCTTACGCTGCCACTCGGCCTGCTGTTCACGTACCTGGCCAACCGATTGGCGGTGAAGCGATGACCCAGCCGAATCCGGTGGACCTTCCGAACCCGGTGAACGACCTGCCGCCGAAGGCACCGAAGATCAATCCGAAGCAGAAGGGCAGCGTGCTCTTCGATGCGCGCGGCCCCAAGCAGCAGCGCCGCGACACCGTGGTGGCGATCGGCTTCGTCGCCGCGATGTTCGCCTTCGCGGTGTGGGTGCTGTGGGTCATGGGTAACAAGGGCCAGTTGGAGTGGTCCAAGTGGGACATGATCGTCGACTCCCGCTTCTGGACCACATACCTGATCCCCGGTCTGTGGGGCACCCTGCTCGCTGCCGTGGTGTCGATCGTGCTGGCGATGGTGCTCGGTACCGTGCTGGGCCTGGGCCGCCTCTCCGACCACCGTGGGGTGCGGTGGATCAGCGGGGCCGTGGTCGAACTGTTCCGCGCCATCCCGGTGCTGATCCTGATCCTGTTCGCGTACTACGCGTTCGCGGCGGCATCGCTGTTCCCGTCCTCGCAGCTCGCATTCGCGGCGGTGGTGTTCGGTCTCACGATGTACAACGGCTCGGTGATCGCCGAGATCATCCGCTCCGGTATCAACTCGTTGCCGAAGGGACAGTCGGAGGCCGCATCCGCACTGGGGCTGCGCAAGAGCCAATTGATGCGACTGATTCTGCTGCCGCAGGCGATCACGGCCATGCTGCCGGCACTGATCTCGCAGATGGTGGTCGCCCTCAAGGACTCGGCACTGGGCTACATCATCGGGTACACCGAGATCGTGCGGCAGGGTATCCAGGCCGGTATCACCTACCGGTCACTGTTCGTGGCGCTGATCGTGGTCGCTGTCATCATGATCGTGATCAACTACGGCCTCACCCGCCTCGCACGCTGGGTGGAGAGGAAGATGCGCGAGCGCCGCAGCCACTGAGGCTCCCCGACCGAGGCCCCCGGAGTGTGCGACTCCGGGGGCCTCGTCCGTCAGAGGTAGGGCCGGGTGAGCAACTCGATGCCGTGGCCGGCGGGATCGAAGACGTAGACACCTCGTCCGCCGTGCTCGTGATTGATCTCCCCCGGCCGCTCCCAGCGCGGATCCGCTGCGTGGTCGAGGCCGGAGTCGGTGATCCAGGCGAGCGCCCGGTCGAACAGCTCGTCGTCGACCAGGAAGGCGTAGTGCTGCATCTGGATCTCGACCGGCGGCTCGGCGAACTGCAGGAGCACGCCATCGTCCAGGGTGAGGTTGGTGAACGGGCCCCAGGACGGTGCGTCGCGGGCCTCGAGCAGACGGCGGTAGAACTCGGCGGACCGTTCCCGGTCCGTGGCGGCGATGATGGTGTGGTTGAAGCGTGCTGACATGCGTTCCTTTCGTGGGAGTGGAGTGTTGATCTCGAGGTCCATTCCCACGCGGAGGCGCCCGCGCCGTCAACCGTTCGCCGGATCACCCATCTGTGCGTGACCCGTGGCCGTTCCGGCAGTCATTCCTACACGGTATCGCGCCGCCACGGAAATAGCGAGGCCCCCGGAGTTCTCTCCGAGGGCCCCACTTCGCCGGGGTTCTCCCCCTGGTCTCTCGTCGGCTGGTCGCTATTCGGCGGCAGCCTGGGCACGCACGGCGTCGAGAACCACCGACAGCGCGAGCGAAGGATGGTAGCCGCGGCGCGCCAGCATGCCCACGAGCCGCTGCGTGAGTTTGTCGCGCTCGGCACGATCGTCCGGGATCGCGACGCGGGCCAGCTTGCGCTCCACCAGTTCGGTGGCGCGTTCCTGCTCGTCATCGCGGCTCACAGTCTCGAGCGCCGCGGCGGCATCGGCCTCACCGATGCCCTTCGTGCGCAGCTCCTGAGCCAGCGCGCGTCGGCCGCGGCCGGAGTACCGGTGCCGGGACTCGACCCACCGCTGCGCGAAGGCCGCGTCGTCGACGAGGCCTGCGGCGGCGAACTTATCGAGCATGCGCTCGGTGAGTTCGTCGTCGAATCCCTTACGAGCCAGCTTGGTACGCAGCTCGCCCCGTGAGTGGTCCCGCGTCCCGAGGGCACGGTAGATCACGTCCCGGGCGAGCGCTTCACGCTTCGCCGGATCCTGCTCGACCTGCCGTTCCGGGCCTCCGCCCTCGGCGTCGCGGGACTTACGTCCACGACGCCGCCGGCGGGAGACGACCTCATCGTCCGAGTAATCGGACACGGCGGCTAGAACTCGACGGGCGCCGGGGCGATCTCGTCGGCATCCACGGCGGTGACGTCGGCGCCGACGCCCAGCTTCTCCTTGATCCGCTTCTCGATCTCGTCGCGGACGTCGGGGTTCTCCAGCAGGAACTTACGGGCGTTCTCCTTGCCCTGGCCCAGCTGATCGCCGTCGTAGGTGTACCACGAGCCGGACTTGCGAATGAAGCCCTCGTTGACGCCCATATCGATGATGGAGCCCTCGCGGCTGATGCCCTGGCCGTAGATGATGTCGAACTCGGCCTGCTTGAACGGCGGCGAGACCTTGTTCTTGACCACCTTGACGCGGGTGCGGTTACCCACGGCGTCGGTACCGTCCTTGAGGGTCTCGATGCGGCGCACGTCCAGGCGCACCGAGGCGTAGAACTTCAGCGCCTTACCGCCCGTGGTGGTTTCGGGGGAGCCGAACATGACGCCGATCTTCTCGCGCAACTGGTTGATGAAGATGGCGGTGGTGCCGGAGTTGTTCATGGCGCCGGTCATCTTGCGCAGCGCCTGGCTCATGAGGCGGGCCTGCAGGCCGACGTGGCTGTCGCCCATCTCGCCCTCGATCTCGGCCTTGGGGACCAGCGCGGCCACCGAGTCGATCACGATGATGTCGAGCGCGCCGGAGCGGATCAGCATATCGGCGATCTCCAGGGCCTGCTCGCCGGTATCCGGCTGGGAGACCAGCAGCGCGTCGGTATCGACACCGAGCTTGGCGGCGTAGTCGGGATCGAGCGCGTGCTCGGCGTCGATGAAGGCGGCGATACCGCCGTTGGCCTGCGCCTCGGCGACGGCATGCAGCGCGACGGTGGTCTTACCCGAGGACTCCGGACCGTAGATCTCGACGACGCGGCCGCGCGGCAGGCCGCCGATGCCGAGCGCGACGTCCAGCGCGATGGATCCGGTGGGGATCACTGAGATGGGCTGGCGGACCTCGTCTCCGAGGCGCATGACCGAGCCCTTGCCGTAATTCTTATCGATCTGAGCGAGCGCCAGCTCCAGCGCCTTTTCCCGATCCGGTGCTGCAGGTGCCATGAGACTCTCCGTCCTTCGTGCCGACGGTGCCGCCGGCGCTTCTCTCGTATTGCCCGGGACGCTAGAGAGGGCCACTGACAAGTTTTGGTATCGCCACGCGGGGCACTCTCGTCGGCTCGCTTTCACGTCGAACACACACGACTATAGGGGAACGACCGTTCGAAGCAAGCATCTCGCGTGCGACACGCCGCACGCACCGCCGCCCGTCCCGCGACCTGCCCGTTCACTGCTTCGTCCGAGCCTCACCCCCTGGTCGCGACCATCGACATGAAGTGACGGTTGAGGCGGATCCGTACGAACACCCGAACGACGGCACCCGCCCCGACCGGCGGGAGAAGGCACCGTCGTTCGAGGAATTACCAGCCCAGCGTCTCCAACTGATTCTGGACGGCGGCGCGGTACTTCTCGACATTGGCCGTCTTCACGCCCTCGTAGCCGCGCACCATATCGGGCAGTTCCGCGAGCGCGATCACCTGCTCGCGCTGCTCGTCGGTCACCCGGCCGCCCTCGACCGCGGCGATCATCAGGCCGATGAGAGCGCGGTACTCGGCGATCAGGGTGCGCTCCATGCGGCGCATCGCGGTCATACCGAACGGGTCGAGCTTGGTACCGCGCAGACGCTTCATCGTGGCCAGCGTCTTCATCCCCGGGTTCACCCACTCACCCAGGGCCAATTTGTTCTTCAGGCCCATCTCGCGCAGCGTCGGCGGGTGCAGGCGGATCGCCTTCTTCGCGTCGGCACCGAACTCGTCGGCCACCTGCGCCGCGAACTCCGCGTCCTGGCTCAGGCGTGCCACCTCGTACTCATCCTTGTACGCCATGAGCTTGTGCAGGTTGTGCGCTACCGCGGCGGTGAGATCCTCCGAGCCCCAGGCCTTCTCGGCGCGAAACACGCGAGCCACATCGTCGGCGTACCGGGTGGCGTAGGCCTGGTCCTGGTAGGCGACCAATTCGTCGACTCGGAGCGCGACCTGCCGCAGCACCTCCGCCGACGCACCGTCGAGCTTGCCGGCCTGCGCGGTCGCGAAGGCGCTCAGCGCGACCGGCGCCGGCATCGGATGGAGCGCATCGATCGCCGCGGTCACCGCCGCCGGGTCGGCCACGGACTGACGGCCGCGGCGGAAGGCCTGCAGGTTCTTCTCCACCGCCACACCGTTGAGACCGATGGCCCGTTCGATCGACGCCGAGCTGATCGGCAGCGCACCGGTCTGGAAGGCGGCGCCCACCATGAACATGTTGGCGTACTGCTCGTCGCCGAACAGTTGCAGCGTCAGATCGCCCGGATCGAGGTACACCGACCGCAGCGAGGCCTGATCGATCGCGGCGTGGATACTGCCCTGATCCGGATAGCCGACCGCCGTGTCGATCACCATCTGCCCCGTGGGGATCTTGGTGGTCGAGACGATCGACGTGGTGCGTTCCGGCGATGCCACCTTGAGGTTCGCGGGATCGACGCCGACGAGGCCGTCGCAGGACAGGTACACGTCGCAGTCACCCGAAGCCACCTTCGCGGCCTGCTCGACGTAGCCGGCGGACACCTTGACATCGGAGATCACGGCGCCGCCCTTCTGCGCCATGCCGGTCATGTCGACGGTCCGCGCGACGTGCCCGTCGAGCACCGTCGCCGTCGCAAGGATCTGCGACACCGTGACCACACCCGTGCCACCGATACCGGTGACCCGGATCGCGAAGCCGTCGGATTCGCGCCGCGCCTTGACCGGCTGCGGCACATCGTCCGCGCCGATGTCCGGCACGGACTTGCGGATCTTGCCCTGCGTTCCGGGAGTGACGGTGACGAACGACGGGCAGTCCCCCTTGAGGCACGAGAAGTCGAGATTGCACGAGCTCTGATCGATCCGCGTCTTGCGGCCGAACTCCGTCTCGACCGGATGCACCGACAGGCAGTTGCTCTTCACACCACAGTCGCCGCAGCCCTCGCAGATGCGCTCGTTGATCACCACTCGCTGATTCGGCGTGGGGTACTTGTCGCGCTTGCGCTTGCGCCGCTTCTCCGCCGCGCAGTACTGGTCGTGCACCAGGACGGTGACACCCGGCAGCTCCGCGAGCTCGCGTTGCACCTCGATCATGTCCTCGCGGTGGCGCACCTGAACGCCCTTGGGCAGGCCCGAGGCAGCGGTGCGCTTCGGATCGTCGGAGGTCACGACGATCTTGGTGACGCGCTCGGCCTGCAGCAGCGCGCAGATCTGCGGGAGCGTCATCTGACCCACCGGGTCCTGGCCGCCCGTCATCGCGACGGTGCCGTTGAACAGCAGCTTGTAGGTGATCCGCTCCCCCGACGCGACCGACTGGCGCAGGGCCAGCGAGCCCGAATGCATGAAGGTGCCGTCGCCGATGTTCTGCACGAAGTGCTTCTCGGTGAGGAACGGGGCCATGCCCACCCACTGCGCGCCCTCGCCACCCATCTGGGTGACGCCGGTGATATCGCCCACCTGCTGCGGGTCCATCAGCAGCACCATCGCGTGGCAGCCGATGCCGGCACCCACGAGCGTGTCGTCGGTGACCTTGGTGGAGGTGTTGTGCGGACAGCCCGAGCAGAAATAGGGACTGCGCACCGCGAGCGGCAGCTCGATCCGGGTGCGCTGCTGCGCCTTCCGGTCCAACCAATCCCTCGCGGCGGACACGCCGTGCACACGCGCCAGGCGCGAGGCCAAGCCGCGGGTCACCGAATCCTGATCCAGCTCGCCGAAGCGGGAGAACAGGGTGGAGCCGTCCTCGTTGGCCTTGCCCACGATGTTCGGGGCACCCGGGTGCCGGAACAAGATGTCGCGCATCATGGTCTCGAGGAAGTCGCGCTTCTCCTCGACCACGATCACCTCGTCGAGGCCGTCGATGAATTCGTGCATGATCTGCCGCTCGAACGGATAGACCATACCCATCTTGAGGATGCGGATGCCCAGCTTGTTCAGCTCGGCATCGTCGATACCGATGAGCCGCAGCGACTCCCGCACGTCCATGTACGTCTTGCCGGCCGCCACGATGCCGATCCGGTCATCGGAACTGCGCACCGTGATCCGGTTGAGTCGGTTGATCCGGGCGTATTCGGTGGCGCGCGGCATCCGCACCGTGAGCTGATTCTGCTCCAGCTCCATCAGATTCGCACCGAGCAGCTTGCCCGACGGAACGTGCGGGCTCATCCCCAGATCGCCGTAGACCGGGAGGACCCGATCCGGGTGCACGTCGGCGCACGAGGCGCCATCGGCGACGTGCGCCGAGATCTTCAGCGAGGTCCACAGGCCCGACACGCGCGACATGATCGCGGCGTGCACGCCGAGGTCGAGGATGTCCTGCGAATCGGCCGGGTAGAGGATCGGCATGTAGAGATCGGCGAGGGCCATCTCGGAGGCGCACGGCACAGTCGAACTCTTGGCGCCCGGATCGTCGCCGACGAGAGCGACGGCACCGCCGCTCGCATGGGTGCCGATGAGATTGGCGTGACGCAGCGCGTCGGTGGCACGGTCGAGGCCCGGGGCCTTGCCGTACCAGTAGCCGACGACACCGTCGAGCCCACGGGCCAGAGTGCCCACCTGCGCGGCCACCTGCGAGCCCATCACCGACGTGGCGGCGAGCTCCTCGTTGAGGCCGGGACGGTGCACGATGTCGTACTCGGTGAGGTACTTACCGCGTTTGGCGATCTCGAGGTCGTACCCGGCCAACGGCGAACCCTCGTAACCGGAGATGAACGAGCCGGTCGTGAGGTTCTGGCGGCGATCGAGCCGCGCCCGATCGCGCACCATGCGCACCAGGGCCTGAATGCCGGTGAGATAGATCGTGCCCTGTTCGCGCGTGTACCGATCGTCCAGCGAGAAGGATTCGACGGAAGCCGACTGCCCGCCTCGGGGGTCCGCATCGTGATCGCCCGCCAGATCTCGTTCGGTGTTGTCACCGGGGAGGTCGGTCGGCGAGTTGGCGTCAAGGGTCACGGAAACCACCAGGCTTTCTGTTGTGCGCTGCGATCCAGGGGTGGCGGAGCGAAGCGACGGGCTGTGTCGGTGGTCACAGCATAACGTGCAGTTCGGGAGAAATCACACGCCGTGCACCGCCCCCGCACGCGCCTGTCCGGGGTGACGGCGAAGGCCCGATACGCTCAGTGATCGTGAATCGCCGTACCGCTCGGATCGTCGCCGTCGTCACCGGCCTGGTGGGTCTGCTGCTCGCGCTCGCCACGCCACTGCTGCCCATCAAGCAGACCGCCGTGACGATCGACTGGCCGCAGGCGGGCTCGCCGGCATCGGTGACCGCGCCGCTGACGATGTACAAGCCGCTCGATATGCAGGCGACGGTGCCGTGCGCACTGATCGCCGCACAGCCGACGGACCGGGAGACCGTGCTGGTGGCCACCACGCCGCCGCCGGCGGGCGACCGGGCGCGCACCGTCGGGCTGTGGGTCACGACCGACGCCGAATCGGTGACGGTGCGCTCGCGCGGCGCGCTGGTCTACACCGCGCCCCGCGCGGGTGCGGCCCGATGCGGCGACCTGACGATCGCCGTCGATGAGCAGGCTGCCACCGCCAGCGCTTCCGGGCTCCCCGGCCGGGGCGAGGTCCGCGGCGACTTCCGGCCACAAGTGGTCGGGGTGTTCAGTGATCTCTCCCCGACGCAGGCCGGTCCGCTGCCGACGGTGCACATCAACGTCGATTCTCGATACACCTCGACACCGTCGGCGCTCAAGGGGCTCGCCATCGTGCTCGGCGTGCTGTGCGTGCTCGCCTCCATCGTCGCGCTGGCGGTGCTCGACCGCGCCGACGGCCGCCGCCGACGGCATCTGATCCCGCGGCACTGGCTGCGTTTCGGTCTGGCCGACGCCGCGGTGATCGGCAGCCTGCTGGTGTGGCACATCATCGGCGCTCCCACCTCGGACGACGGCTACATCCTGGGAATGGTCAAGGCGGCGCTGCACTCCGGGTACATGCCCGAGGTGTTCCGCTACTACGACGCGCCGTACGCGCCCTTCGGCATGCCCTTCTACGTGGTCGCCTGGATGAGCGAGCTCAGCGTGTCCAGTCCATGGCTACGCCTGCCCGCGCTGGTCTCGGGGATCATCGCGTGGCTGCTGATCTCCCGCGAAGTGCTCCCCCGGCTCGGGCTGAGCAGGCGCCGCGCACCGCGCGATCACGCCCGCGGTCTGTGGGCCGCCGCCGCGGTGTTCACGCTGTTCTGGTTGACGTACAACCCCGGCCTGCGGCCCGAGCCGATCGTCGCGCTGGGCACCGTCCTCACCTGGTGTTGTGTGGAGCGCACCCTCGCCACCCAGCGGTTAGCGCCCGCCGGAGTCGGGCTCGTGGTGGCCGGGCTGACGCTGTCGGCGGCGCCGACCGGCAGCTTCGCCTTCGTGGTGTTCCTGGTCGCCGCCGCACCGCTCTGGCGTGCGGTGCGCGCGCACGTCGCCGCGAACGGCTACGCCGGATCACTGCTGCCCCTCGCCGCCGCGGGCACCTCGGTGCTGTTCCTGATCTTCGGCGACCACGGACTGATCGAAATGATCCAGTCCACGCAGATGCTCAGTACGGTCGGTCCGGCCGAACCTTGGCACCGCGAGATCATCCGCTACGAGACGCTGTTCCAGCAGAATCCCAACGGCTCTGTGGCGCGGCGCTTCTCGATGCTGGCGATGTTCCTCGCCGCTGCCGCCACCGCGGTGGTACTGCTGTGGCGGCGCCGCATTCCGGGTATCGCCACCGGGCCGGCGCGGCGGATCGTCGCCGCGATCGGCGTCTCGCTGCTGGTGATGGCCTTCAACCCCACGAAGTGGACCCATCACTTCGGCGCTTTCGCCACGCTCGGCGCGATGGCGGCCGCCGTCGCGGCCGTCGCGATCGGCCCGCGGGTGGTGCGCCGCCCGCAGTTCCGGCTGCTGTTCCTGGCCGCGGCCTCCGGCGCCGCCGCCCTGGCGTTCGAGTCGACCAACGGCTGGTTCTACCCCGGTAACTTCGGCATCCCGTGGGGCGGCGAGGAACCCGCCATCGCCGGCATCAAGCTGGCGAGCGCCTTCGTGGCGCTCACCGTCGTGCTGCTCGCCGCCGCGCTGGGGGTGCACGTGACCGGCTGGACACCGCCGGTGCCCGCCACGCCGTCGGTGCGGCTGCCGGGGTGGGCCACTCCGATCACGCTGGTCGCGACGCTGATCATCGCGATGATCGGGGCGACGAACGCCGCGTCGATCCTGGTGCAGCATCCCGCGTATTCCTATGGCAAGCAGAACCTCGAATCGCTCGCGGGCAACCCGTGCGGCATGGCCGATGAGGTGCTCGCCGAGCGCGACGCCAACGAGGGCGTGCTCACACCCCTCGGGAACTCGCCGGAACCCCTGATCGGCGCGGAGAACGAGAACTTCACCCCGAACGGCCTCGCGACCGATCTCAACACCACTTCGCGCGGCGCGGCGGATCTGCTCAACACCGGCGACGCCGACACCACCGCATCCAACACCGGCGGTACCGGCGGCGGCACGCTCAGCACCGCGGGTGTCAACGGCTCGACCGCCGCGCTGCCGTTCGGCCTCGATCCGAAGCGGGTGCCGGTGATCGGTAGCCGCCAGCAGGGCGCCAGCCAGCGGACCGCGAAAGCCGTCTCCAGCTGGTACGCGCTGCCTGCCGGCGGCGTGGACACACTGCTCACCATCAGCGTCGCGGGACGGTTCGACACGGGCAACATCCGGCTCGAATTCGGTACCGGCTCCGGCGAGATCACGCCTGCGGGCGCGGTGACGCCGATCGACATCGGCCCGCCGCCGGCCTGGCGGAACCTTCGGGTCCCCGCCGGTCAGATCCCTCGCGGTGCCACCGCGGTGCGCGTGCGCGCCGAGATCACAGCACCGTCGGAGCGCACCTGGGTGGCGTACACGCCGCCCCGCGCCCCGAAGCTGGTCACGCTGCAAGAGCTCCTCGGAGACGACCCGGCACTGGTGGACTGGGGCGCCGGGATCGGTTTCCCGTGCCAGCGGCAGTGGCGCGAATTCGGCGGCATCGCCGAGCAACCGCGCTGGCGCATCCAGCCGGAACGCGACCTCGCCGCGGCGGCCACCACCACGTGGCAGGGTGGGGATGCGGGCGGCCCGCTGGGCTGGGCGCTGCTGCTCGCCAAGGCGCAGACGGTGCCGACGTACCTGAACAACGACTGGGGCCGCGAGTGGGGTGCGCTGGAGCGGTACGTGCCGTACGTCGCCGCGCCGCAAGCCTCCTACGGAAGCACGGAGGTCACCCGGCAGGGCTGGTGGACCCCGGGGCCCACGCCTGTGTAGCTACCAGCGTTCCTGAGGGACATCGAATTCCGCGCACAGCGCGCGCCAGACATCGCGTGGGTCGATGCCCGATTCGATGGCCTCATCGCCGGTCATGCCGACATCTGTGAGCCGGTGGTCGCGCATGAGGGTCTCGCCGCGCAGAGTACCGAACTCGGTGATGAGCAGTTCGCGGAATTCGGTGAGGCGCACCGCACCAGATTACCGGTAGGCCTCGCAGACGTGCACCGGGTCGGCGACCCGGTGCGCGGAGGCGGCGGCGGCACGCGCAGCGACCGCGTACGACGGATCATCGAGGACGCGGCGCACGCCCTCCCGGATCGCGTCCGGGGTGGCGGGCCGCACGATGACGCCGCTGCCCTGTCGCGCCACCCGGTTGGCCAGTTCCCACTGGTCGCCTCCGCCGGGCACCACGACCACGGGGCGGCCCGCGGTCAACGCCTTGGTGAGCATGCCGTGGCCACCGCCACAGACCACTGCGTCGACCATCTCCAGCAGCCGGTCTTGACGACCGAAACCGCTAGCCACCCAGGGCTGTTCGAATGCGGGCGGGTTCAGCCCGGAGACGGCCACCCGCACGCCCTGGCCCGCGAGGCCGGCGACGGCGGTCTCCGCGAGGTTCTGCTCCCCCGTCGCCGCGGTCGACGGTGCCACCATCACCAGCGGTCCGTCGCCACCCGGAACCGGACACGGCTCGTCGGTCGGTTCAAGGGTGAGGGGCCCCACGAGGTGGGTGCGCGCGGGCCAATCCGGACGCGGAACTTCCAGGGCGGGGATGGTCGCGACCAACCTCCCGTCCGGCCCCGGATCACGCGCCAGCAGGCCGATCCCGGCTCGTGCGGCCTCCCGCTGACGGCGTCCATTGCGGAGATCGCGCGCGGTGAAGGCTCGCAGCACCGTATCGCGGAGCATTTCCCCGGGGGTCTGCGCGGCAGCGAGGCCGGAGCCGATCGGCGGAAGGCCCTTCGAGGGCAGATACAACGGGTGCGGACTGAGTTCGACCCACGGGACAGCGAGCAACTCGGCGGCGAAACCACCACCGGGAGTGAGAATATCGGCGACCACGAGGTCGGGGTCGGTGTCTCTCAGCGCGGGAAGCAGGCTGGTGGCGATATGGGCGGCGCGATCGTGGATCTTGGCCCCGGCGTCTGCGTCGTCGTCGCCGGGGCGCGCGGCCAGGCCGGGTAGTTCGCGGGTATCGACGTCGTGCTTGCCGCCGACCTCGATCCACTGGCGGCCGGTGAAGACGACGGCGTCGTGGCCGGCGGCGTTCAGGCGGAGAGCGAGTGCGAGGCCGGGCAGCGCATGCCCGGCCTCGGAACCCGCGACGATGGCGACGCGCATCCGCACTCCTCCCGTGCGGGTCGCCCCGCTACTACAGGGTGGTGGAGCTCTTCTTCCCGGAGCCCAACCACTTGACCACCGAGACGATACCGATGATCACGAGGGCGATGAGCGCGAGCGGAAGCAGCGACTTGACGATCGCCGACGCCACCATGAGGGCGATCCAGATGACGACGATCGCGCCGATGATCTTCCAGAACATTTTGCGGTCCTTTCGAGCGGTGTGTGCACCAGTTCTTTCACCATCCATACTGCCCCGGCGAGAACGCGGAAGTCACGCGCTGAGCAGGGAGTTCGGGGAAAGATCCGGGTGAACCCTGAGCGGGCTACCAGCGGTGTGGATCGGGTACCGGGGGGAGCGCGGCGATGCCGTAGGCCCATGCGCGCAGCCGCTCCGCGGTCTCCTGGAGCCGCGGGGTGGCGCGACTGAGGTCGTCGAAGCGGGACGGCGAGCCCAGGGACTGCCGGGCCGCGGCCACGGTCGACGCAGCGGAACGGACCATCTCCTGATAGGTGACGATGCCCTCGTCGAGGCTGCGCAGTCCGTCGTCGAGGACAGTGCGGAGCATGATCGCGGACTCACTGCCGCCGGCGATGGCGCGTTCGAGGTCGACGAGTTGCTCGCCGTAGGAGACGATCGCGTCGGCGGAGGTCTCGGCGTCGTCATCGAGTTCGGACAGCGCATCGGGCGGGAGCGCACGGGAGCGGTACAGGACGGACACCAGGGCGAGAAATTCCTGTTCGGCGTCGGCGAGCCGTCGGACCGGGTCGTGCACTGCCGACGAAGACGCGGGAATCGTGCGGCGGGCGTAGGACCGCGGCGGCACGGGCGCCTTCTTGAGCCGGCGCAGTTTGCGGTAGGCGTAGGCGGCGGGGACGGCTATCACCGCGGTGATAGCGGTGGCGGTTCCGCCGACCAGTGGTGCCGCCGCGGCGAATCCGCCGACGGAGACCGCAGCGGAGGCCGAGGTGGTGGCGGCCCAGGTGTTCACGGTGTGCCGGGCCGTGCGCACAGACCGCTGGTGTGCGGCCTTCGGGTCGCGACGGCGGGCGGCTTTGTCGCGCGCCTCATCGACGGCCCGGGCGGCGGCCTCCATCGCGGTCGCCGAGGCGCCGATCGCGGAGGTCGCCATCCGTGCAGCGGAGGCCGCCACCGCCGAGAAGTCGGTGCGGTGGCGGCCTCCCTGGGTGCTCACGGTGCGCTTACTGGCCGGCGGGGTTGGGGCCGGCGGCCTGACCGGGCGCGGCCTGTGGCGCGGGGGCCGACTGCGGTGCCGCGGGAGCCCCGGCGATCTGACCGTTGGCCTGCATCGAAGCGCGGATCTGCTCGAGGCGCGAGTGCCCGGCCATCTGGACGGTGGCCTGCTGCACCTCGGCCATGCGGCCCTGGACCGAGTTCTGTGCGAGCTCGGTGGAGCCGAGGGCGTTGGCGTACCGCTTCTCGATCTTCTCCCGCACCTCGTCGAGGTTGGGGGTGTTGCCCGGGGCGGACAGCTGGCCCATCTGGTTCAGCGAGGCGGAGACCTGCTCCTGCATCTTCGCCTGCTCCAGCTGGCTGAGCAGCTTGGTGCGCTCGGCGAGCTTGTTCTGCAGTTGCAGAGCGTTCTGCTCGACGGCGCGCTTGGCCTGGCCGGCGGCCTGCAGCGACTGGTCGTGCAGTGCCTTCAGGTCCTCGACGCTCTGCTCGGCGGTCACCAGCTGCGCTGCGAAGGCCTCGGCGGCGTTGGTGTACTCGGTCGCCTTGGCGGCGTCACCGGCACCCGCGGCCTGGTCGGCCAGCTGCACGGCCTGGCGGGTGTTGGCGGAGAGCTTTTCGACCTCGGCCAGCTGCCGGTTGAGCTTCATCTCCAGCTGACGCTGGTTGCCGATCACGGCCGCAGCCTGCTGCGACAGTGCCTGGTGCTGGCGTTGGGCGTCCTCGATCGCCTGCTGGATCTGCACCTTGGGATCGGCGTTCTCGTCGATCTTCGCGTTGAACAGCGCCATGAGGTAGCGCCAGCCCTTGACGAACGGGTTAGCCATCGGTCTACTACGCCTCCGTGTCGAAGTGTGTCCGGTCGGGTCGGCGCGAGCCCCGGTGGGCGACGTACCGACGTGATGTCCAATCTATCGGGTATCCGGGCCGTTGTGCGGCCCCGGACCGCGGGTTCAGGGATTTCCCCGGTGCCCGCGGTCCGTGATCTCGGGTCAGGCGGCCGCCATAGCGGGCGCAGGGATGACCAGCTTCGGGATCGGCCGCATCGAGACGCTGGCCTGTGCCACCAGTTCGGCGACCTCCACGTCGAGCGCGCCGCAGATGGCGGCCAGCAGTTCGCTGGACGCCTCCTTCTGGCCGCGCTCCACTTCGGACAGGTAGCCCAGGCTGACCTGGGCCGCCGACGACACGTCCCGGAGCGTGCGGGATTGGCGCACCCGCGTCTTGCGCAGGTTCTCGCCGATCGCTTCGCGCAGCAGTAGAGCCATGCTCACCTCCGTTTCGTTGATATCTGTTCACTCAACGCTGACGGCGCGCAGTTGGTTCCCGTTTGCGAAATTTCCTCACGAATTCGCTGCATTCACCCGGACGGCGAGCTCGCGCAGCGCCGCCGTGACGGCACCGGCCCGCACCGCGGCCCGGTCACCGTCGAGCCGGAGCATGCGGACGGTCGCACCCGAGGGCCCGGAGAGTCCCAGGTACACGGTGCCCACCGCAATGCCGTCCTGTTCGGCGGGACCGGCCACCCCGGTCAGTCCGACTCCCCAATCGGCCTCGCACCGCATGCGGGCACCGTCGGCGAGCGCGACCGCGGTCTCCGGATGCACGGGGCCGCACCGGTCGAGCAGGGCCTGAGGAACACCGGCGAGGGAGGCCTTGAGGTCCGTGGCGTAGACGATCAGTCCGCCGCGCAGCACCGCGCTGGCTCCCGGAACATCGGCGATGGCGGCGGCGAACAAGCCCGCGGTGAGTGATTCCGCGGAGGCGACGGTGGCACCGCGCTCCTGGAGAGCGGCGACCAAGCGCTGCGCCTCAGGCGACGGTGTCGGAGGCACGGCGCACACTCCGCACGTAATCGAACCCGGTGACCACCGTGACTACTACGGCGGCAGCCATCACGGCGACCTTCGGCCAGTGCATCACCTCGGGCAACGGCATGAGGTACAGACCGATCGCGAGCGTCTGCAGCAGCGTCTTGAGCTTGCCTCCGCGGCTGGCGGGGATCACACCGTCGGAGATCACCCAGAACCGCAGGGCGGTGATGCCCAACTCGCGGCCGAGGATGACCACGGTGACCCACCACGGCAGATCGCCGAGGGCCGAGAGGCCGATGAACGCGGCCCCGGTGAGCGCCTTGTCGGCGATCGGGTCCATGAGCTTGCCGAAATCGGTGATCAGTCCGTAGCGGCGGGCGATCTGGCCGTCCGCGCGGTCGGTGAACATGGCCACCGCGAACACGGCGAAAGCGATCCAGCGCCACATCGGATCGTGGCCGCCGGCCGCGAACAGAGTCACCAGGAACACCGGGACGAGTAGCATCCGGAGCACCGTGAGCGCGTTGGCCACGTTCACATTGGGGACACGTGTATCCGTGGGACTCACGCCATCCGGTGCACTCACGGCGCTAAGCCTATCGGGTCCGGGGATCGGTGCCCGCGCGCGCTAGTGTTTGGCCATGACCGCCGCCTCCGCCGACGAGTTGCGCCGTGCCCGGACCTCCGACGTCCCCGCCATCAAGCGCCTCATCGACGTCTACGCGGGCAAGATCTTGCTCGAAAAGAACCTGGTGACGCTGTACGAGTCGATCCAGGAGTTCTGGGTGGCCCAGGTGGGCGGCGCGATCGTCGGCTGCGGCGCGTTGCACGTGCTGTGGTCGGACCTCGGGGAGATCCGCACGCTGGCCGTCGATCCGGCCGTCAAGGGGCACGGCATCGGGCACAGGATCGTGGCCCGCCTGCTCGACGAGGCGCGGTTCCTGGAATTGCGGCGGGTGTTCGTGCTCACCTTCGAGACCGAATTCTTCGGCCGCCACGGATTCGTCGAGATCGACGGGACACCGGTGAGCGCCGAGGTGTACGCCGAGCTCTGCCGAAGCTACGACACCGGGGTCGCGGAGTTCTTGGACCTGAGCTACGTCAAACCGAACACCCTGGGCAACACGCGCATGTTGGTCACGCTCTGACGAACGGTCGAACCGCGGATTCCGTTGCGATCGCAGCCGGAAATGCCGGACTATCGGTTGAATCATGATTGACTCTTCCGGTGGACGTGATCGACGAATTGCGGGCGGCGGGTTGCGTGTTCGCCGACCAGGAGGCACAACTCCTGGGTGAAAGCGCAACCGGCGCGGAACTCGAGGATCTCGTACGGCGGCGTTGCTCTGGCGAACCATTGGAGCACCTGCTGGGCTGGGCCGAGTTCCGCGGCACGCGCTTGTCGGTGGGGCCCGGTGCGTTCGTGCCGCGGCGTCGCACCGAGCTGCTCGCCGAATTGGCCGACGAGGCCCGGCCCTCCGTACTCGTGGAACTCTGCTGCGGAGTCGCACCGATCGCCTCGACCTGCACCGCCGACGAGGTGTACGCGGTGGATATCGATCCCGTGCCGCTGGTGTACGCGCGGGAGAACGCTCCCTCGGCCACCGTGCTCGCCGGCGACCTGTTCGCCCCGCTCCCCCGCGACCTGTGCGGCCGAACCGACGTGATCGCCGCGAACGCACCCTATGTGCCGTCGGCGGCGATCGCCACCATGCCCGCGGAAGCGCGCGACCACGAGCCGCGAGCGGCGCTCGACGGCGGCCCCGACGGGCTGGCACTGCACCGGCGGATCGCCGCCGAGGCTCGGATGTGGCTCGCCGAGGGCGGCGTCGTCCTCATCGAGACCGGCCGCTACCAGGCGGAGTACACGGAGCGGTTGCTGCGGGCCGCGGGATTCACGGCCCGGGTCGTGGCCGATGCCGAGCGGGCATCAACCGTCGCCGTCGGCGTACTGGAACCGGCCTGACCTACCGGGCTACTGCGCGTCGACCGACTTCTGATCGTCGCGCTTCGACTTGAGCAATGAGGCGATCGTGGTGACCGCGAGGACACCGATGATCACCGCGAGTGACAGGCCGGTCGAGATCTCGGGGACCGCGACGTGCTCGCCGCCGTTGATGAACGGCAGGGTGTTCTCGTGCAGAGCGTGCAGCACCAGCTTGACGCCGATGAAGCCCAGCACGATCGACAGTCCGTACGACAGGTACACCAGGCGACCCAGCAGGCCGCCGATGAGGAAGTACAGCTGTCGCAGGCCCATCAGGGCGAAGGCGTTGGCCATGAACACCAGGTAGGGCTCCTGGGTGAGGCCGTAGATCGCGGGGATCGAATCGAACGCGAAGAGCAGGTCGGTGAAGCCGATGACGACCAGCGCCAGCAGCAGCGGAGTCGCGACCTTCTTGCCGTCGATCTTGGTGACCAACTTGTCGCCGTCGTACTGGTCGGTGGTGGGTACGACCTTCTTGAACAGCGCGGCGACGCGGCTCTCGCGCTTCTCCTCATCCTCGACCGGGCCCTCGGCGGCCTCTTTGACGAGCTTGTACGCGGTGTAGAGCAGGAAGATCCCGAACAGGTAGAACACCCAGCTGAACGCGGAGATCGCGGCGGCGCCGACGGCGATGAAGATGCCGCGCATCACCAGCGCCATCACGATGCCGATCAGCAGCACCTTTTGCTGGTAGATCTTGGGCACCGCGAACTTCGCCATGATGATGACGAACACGAAGAGGTTGTCGACCGACAGCGCCTTCTCCGTGACGAAACCTGCGAAGAACTCGCCGCCGTACTGCGGCCCGGATACCACCCAGACGCCGATACCGAAGACCACGGCGAGGCCGATGTACACGGCCGTCCAGAAGCCGGATTCCTTCAGCGTGGGTTCGTGTGGGGTGCGCACGTGCGCGAAGAAGTCGAAGACGAAGAGCCCGAGGACCACCAGGATCGAGACGACCCAGACCGCGGTTGAGACGTGCATTGCATATACCTCCGGTACAGATCCGGAGGTCTCTCCCCACCCGCCGCCAGCGGGTTCAGCGCGCCCGGGCGGATATCGATCCACCGTGATGACGATCGCGCTGCGAGCGGGATACTCCCCTCACGCATGCGCCATCACTGTAACAGCTAGAAGTCCGGTTCGCCGTCCGAGTCGTCCGCGCCGGCGTCGCCGCCGCCGCGCAGCACCATCAACAGGCCGGGCAACTCGTCGGGGGTGACCAGCACATCGCGCGCCTTGGAACCCTCGGATGGGCCCACGATGTCGCGGGTCTCCATGAGATCCATGAGGCGGCCGGCCTTCGCGAAGCCGACGCGCAGCTTGCGCTGCAGCATCGACGTCGAGCCGAACTGCGAGGTGACCACGAGCTCGACGGCCTGGAGGAAGACATCGAGATCGTCGCCGATATCGGGGTCGACGTCCTTCTTCTCGACCTTGGTCTCGGTGACACCGTTGGTGTAGTCGGGCTCGGCCTGCGTGCGCACGAAATCGACGATGGAGCCGATCTCCTCATCGGTGATGAACGCGCCCTGCATACGAGTGGTCTTGCCGCCCATGGGCAGGAACAGCGCATCGCCCATGCCGATCAGCTTCTCAGCACCCGGCTGGTCCAGGATGACCCGCGAGTCGGTGAGCGAACTGGTCGCGAAGGCGAGCCGCGAAGGCACATTGGTCTTGATCAGACCGGTCACCACGTCGACGGACGGGCGCTGCGTGGCGAGCACCAGGTGGATGCCGGCGGCGCGGGCCTTCTGCGTGATCCGGACGATCGCCTCCTCGACGTCGCGCGGGGCGGTCATCATGAGATCGGCGAGCTCGTCGACGATCGCGACGATGTACGGGTACGGCCGGTACACGCGCTCGCTGCCGAGCGGCGTGGTGATCTCCCCCGACTTCACCTTTCGGTTGAAGTCGTCGATGTGCCGCACGCGCGAGGCCTGCATGTCCTTGTACCGCTGCTCCATCTCCTCGACCAGCCAGGACAGCGCCGCGGCCGCCTTCTTCGGGTCGGTGATGATGGGCGTGATGAGGTGCGGGATGCCCTCGTAGGGCGTGAGCTCGACCATCTTCGGGTCGATGAGGATCATCCGCACCTCGTCGGGCGTGGCGCGCGCGAGCAGCGAGACGAGCATCGAGTTCACGAAGCTCGACTTGCCGGAGCCCGTGGAGCCGGCGACCAGCAGGTGGGGCATCTTGGCGAGGTTGGCGTTGACCATCTCGCCCTCGATGTCCTTGCCCAGGCCGATGACCAGCGGGTGGGTGTCCTTGCGGGTGTTGTCGGCGGCCAGGACGTCGGCCAGGCGCACCATCTCGCGGTCGGTGTTCGGCACCTCGATGCCGACGGCCGACTTGCCGGGGATCGGCGCCAGCAGGCGCACATTGTCCGTCGCTACGGCGTAGGAGATGTTGCGATGCAGCTGGGTGACCTTCTCGACCTTCACGCCGGGGCCGAGCTCCAGCTCGTATCTGGTGACGGTCGGGCCGCGGGTGTAGCCGGTCACGGCGGCGTCGATCTTGAACTGCTCCATCACCCCCGTGATGGCATCGATCATGGCGTCGTTGGCGCTGGTGCCGGCCTTGGCGGGCTCCCCCTCGATGAGGAGATCGGCGGGCGGAAGGCGATAGTCGTCGCCCTCGATGGTGCGCGCCACGGTGAATTCGGCGGCCTTCGGTGCGGGCGGCGGGGTGTTGTCCTTGACCACCGCGGCGCGGCGCTTCGGGGTCGCCGTGGGCGGCACCTCGACGGTGGGCTCGTCCGACGGTGCGGGGTCCGCCCCGATCGGCGCGGTGACCTGATCGGACAGGGCCTCGTCGGGTTCGGTGGCGGGCTTGCGACGGCCACGCTTCGGCGGGGCCGGGTCCGCCGGGTAGTTCTCGTAGGGGTCGCCGTAGGGCGATGCGGCACGGCCGGCCGCATCGGCCGGGCCCGAGTCGAAGGCGAACGGCGAGTCGAGGTCGTCGTCGTAGGACTCGTCATCGAGCGGCTCGTCGTCCTCGCCGTATTGCCGGTCGAGGTCGACGCCGAAGTAGAACTTGAGTCGATCGATGATCTCGCGCACCGTCATTCCGCTCACCAGAAGCAGGCCGAACAGCGCGACCAACACGAGCAGGGGCACGGAGATCCACGCCGTGAAGCCGTCGGTGAGGGGGCCACCGACGATGTAGCCGAGGTAGCCACCCGCGGCGGAGCGGTCGTCGAACTCGCTGGGGCGGCCGGCTCCGATATGCAGCAGGCCGAGGAAGGCGAGCACGATCAGGGCACCGCCGACACGGTGTCGCACGTGAGCGCTGGGATTGTCGGGTCGACGCATCATCACTACGCCGAGCGCGATGGCCAGGGCCGGCACCAGGACCGCGAACCAGCCGACCACGGCGCGGACGCCGGTGGAGAAGAACGAACCGACGGGGCCGCCGGCGTCGAAGTAGAGCGCGGCACCGAGCACGATCGCGACGGCGAACAGTCCGAGGGCGAGCCCGTCGCGGGAGTGGGTGCCGGAGCTGCGCGGTGCGCCCTCGGCGCCGGCGCTGAGCACCTCGGTCTCGGCAGACTCCGACGGCGTCCGGCTGCCGGTACGCACAGCGCCCCCGACCCCCTTGGCCAGCAGTTTCCAGCTCGCACCGAGACCGCGTCCCACCCCCCTACCGGCGGAGGCGGCGACGGACGGGCCCTGCTTGCTGTGCTGTTTGGTCTGCTTCGCGGGGGTGCGCGGCGCGGGCTTGCGGCCGCGGTTCGAGCTCGCGGCGCGGCCGCGGTTGCTCCCCGAGCGGGAGTTCGCGGTGCTGCGCGCACGGGTGGTCGTCTTCGCTGCCATGAGGGTCAGTCTATCGACACCAGCCCCATCTGTATCAAGTGCAACACAAGTAACAGGGTGTGACGGCGCGTCGCTACAGTGAGCGAACCACTGATCCGAGCCGGTCGATGTGTGGATCGTCGCCCTCGAAGGTGACCAATGCCTCGTCGCGACCGTAGGCCCACATGGCGATTTCGCCGATCGCCCCGATCACTGCAACCTCAGGCCCCTTGCCAGCGGTGACCAGCGTTCCCGATTCCGTTGTGAGGCTGATCCGCAGCGGTGCACGGCGCAGGGTGAGCGCGGCGATCCGCGCCACCGCGGCCGCGAGAGCCTGCTCGACTCCACGATCGAGACGGCGGGGCGTCCATCCCGCGACGCCGCGGCGGATGTCTTCGGTGTGCACGAAGAACTCCCCCAGATTGGCCTGCTCGTCCACCAGGCGCAACGGGGACAGCTTCGGCGGTCCGCCGGCAACGGCGGAGAGCAGGTCTTCGAACGAACGCTCGGCGATCCTCGCCTGGATGCGTGCGGTGCGGCCGGCGAGTGGACGCAGCAGGATCCCCGCCGCCGCGTCCGGACGGGATTCGCGAAGGATCAGATGCGCGAGGAGGTCACGCACCGTCCAGTCGCCGCAGAGCGTGGGCGCTTCCGGCCCCGCCGCGCGGGCCGCTTCGACGAGGGCGGCGCGTTCGATGCGTGCAGGCTTCACGCAGCCACCCTAGTCCCCCATGACGCCCCCGCGCGGAGTGCGCGGATTCGCTCGGCCAGGTGTGGAATCCTTCACCGAGATCAATGAAGTATGTCGTAGGATCCCTGACATGACTGTGAATACCGCACGCGCGCGGACCCGTCTGGCCGTCGGCGCGGTCGTCGCGACGATCACCGCAGCCGGCTCGCTGGTCTCCCCTGTCGCATCCGCCGCACCGGTCAGCACGAACCTGTTGCTCGGACCCGATCAGTTCCCTTCCGGATCCACTGACTACCGGGTGAATCCGAGCGCGGCGACGTCGAAAGTCCGGATTCCAGAGTCGGCGCCGGCCGATTGCCGCGCCGCGGGCGACAGCCTCAACAGCCTGATCGGCTCCGTCAACGGCGCCGAGGCCAGCGCACGCAACGGCTACTCGTTCATGACCTCGGCGGTGTTGTCGCCGGTGGTCACCAGCCAGTGGCGTGCGGTCGTGGACCGCTGCGAGGGCGGCCAGCTCGCCACGCCGCCCGATCTGGCCCGGTACAACCCGGTGATCCTGACTGCGAACGAGGGGGGTCGGATCGGAGCGGTGCAGGGCTTCGCCGATGTGAACGGATACACCGTGAACGCCTACGTCGAGGGGATGAGCGCGACCCCGGCGAATACTGATCGATTCTGGGCCGTCTTCCGTGCTCAGATCCAGAAGGTCCAGACCGGTCGCTGACCGGCATCAACGATCCTTGGGGGGATTCATGAACACTCGTCATCTCATCGTCGGCGCAGCCATCGCCGGCGCCGTCAGCGTGGGGGTGCCCGCGGTCGCCCATGCGGCGCCGGTGGTGCCTGCGCAAGCAGTCCTCGCCGCGCACGAGTTTCCTTTCGGCAGCACGGGATACGAGACGAACCAGTCGGTCGAGAAGGCGCCGACGAAACCCTCGGGCACCACGCCGTGTGACCTCAAGGAGTACGAGGCGGAGAAGACGCTCACGGGTGCCCGCAGCGCGGACGCGCAGGTCGACCGCGGGGAAACTACCTTGGCTGCCAGCATTCTCGATCGCCCCATTATCAACACGATTCGAGACCTTCGCCGCGACTGCGGAAGCCGATTTGTTCGGGAAGGTCGTCCACTCGCCGTGCCCGCGGACCTGACCAGGTACAAGGCGGACGTCTTCACCTTCGCGGAGGGGCAGCTTCTCGACGCTACCGTCGAAGTACGTGGCGTCACCGTCTCGGTCATGGCGGTCAATGAGAAGAATCCCGCCGATTTCGATGGCTTCTGGCAGACCTTGCGGGCGCAGGTCGCCAAGGTGGAGCGGCAGCCGTGATCGCCCGACGGCTCGCCGCCGTAGGCGCCCTCACTCTCGCCGCACTCTCGGCCCCCGCCCTCGCGCAGGCCGCCCCGATCGTGCCGTCCCAGGCAATCCTCGCCGCACATGAATTCCCGTTCGGCAGTACGCGCTACAAGGTCACCTCCGAGGTCGGCAGCCCCGCGAAGTCGTCGGGCGAAACCGCTTGCGATCGCGCGTCGTACGCCGTCGACAAACGCATGGAGGGCACACGGACCACGGACGCGAGCGCTGAGCGTGGCGCGACCGAGCTGGAGGCGAGCGTCAACGAACGCCCGATGGCGGACGCGATGCGCACCGTCTTCCAGACTTGCGGGACGCAGTTCGGCATTCGTGACCGCATTGCGCTCCTGCCGCTTCCGGCGGACCTCAACCGGTACAACGGATTCGTGTTCATCTCGGTGGCGCGTGATTCGTACATCGGCGTCGTGGACGTGCGCGGCGCGGCCGTGGGTGTCTCGGTCAATTCCCGCGGCGATCAGCCGGCCGATGGTGATGCGTTCTGGCAGACCCTGCGTGCGCAGGTCGCCAAGGTGGAGCGGCAGCCGTGATCGCCCGACGGCTCGCCGCCGCAGGCGCCCTCGCTCTCGCCGCACTCTCGGCCCCCGCCCTGGCCCAGGCCGCCCCGATCGTGCCGTCCCAGGCAATCCTCGCCGCACATGAATTCCCGTTCGGCAGTACCAGTTACCAACTCAAGGACGAGACGATCGACTTCACCGGCGCGGAGTCAGCCGACGACTCGCCGTGCGAACGATCGCTGCGCGACGCGATGGCGGCCATCGCCGGCACGAAAGCCATGAGTGCCGAGGCGAAGCGGGGTACGACCACGATCTCGTCGGCAATCGTTGCTCGCTCCTACACCGATCGTGTCGCCAAGATCGATGAGGCCTGTGACGACGGCGCTGCCCGCCAGCAAAACCTCGCTGCTCCACCGGATCTGGCCCGATACACATCCCACATCACCACGTACCGCGGGTCATCGATCGACAGCTGGGTGGACGTGCGAGGTGTCACCGTGTCGGTGCAGGTCTACAGCAGCGGCAGCAATGCTGTCGACTCCGAGGCATTCTGGCAAACCCTGCGCGCCCAGGTCGCGAAGGTGGAGCGACAGCCGTGAGGCGCATCGTGACCACCGCAGCGGCGATGTTCGTGCTGCTCCTTGGTCCCGCTTCGGCAGTCGCCGCACCCTCGACCAGCAGTCTGACGCTCGAACCCGCAGACTTCCCACCGGGATCGAAGGCCGCGGAGGTCTGGTCCACGCGATATGGCATCGCGCTCAGCGTTGGCGACGGCGGTCCCGCTTGTTCGCAGGCGATCGCCGCCCTCGACGCGGCGCGGCGGGGCGCGGAAGGCGCGGGTTCGTCGGCGCGGCGCGGTGATCAGGAGTACCGATCCGAGGTCATCGATCGCCCGACGGCTCGCCAGGCGGCACGCCGGGCAACAGCGTGCCCCGACGCCTTCGCGATGCGCCACGTGGCGCCGCCGAGCGACCTGGTGCGCCTGTCGCCGGACATCTTCGAGATGCGATCGCCGTCGGGCGTCGTGGTGGGAATGGTGGCGTACGCCGACCTCGGCGACCGGTCGATCGAGACGGCCGCGACATCGCGCGAGTTCCGCCGGGATTCGAGTTCCATCAAGAACACGCAGGTCGACGTAGCAGGCTTCTGGCACATCGTGCGCACCCAGATCACCAAGGTCGAACAGACGCGATGAGGCGCAGCGCAGTAGCCCTGGTCCTCACGATCGCGATCGCCGTGGCAGGATGCGCGCCCTCGCAGAAGAGTTCGAACCCGGCGAGGGACCTATCGCTCACGGAATCCGAGCTACCTGCGGGGGTCCGGAACGTGATGCGGACGCCAGACACCTCGTGGGGACGCTCCGAAGTCCTGGAGGGTTCCGAACCGTGTTTCACCGCAACGCGCAACTACGAGCGTGCCCGAGACACGGTCGGGCTGTCGACGGTGAGCGCGGCACTCGACCAGACGGTGCTCCGTTTCGAAGTGACGGCCGCACCGATCTCATCGACATATGTGCTCAGTAGATTCGCCTGCATTGCCGAGGGCGGAAAGTCCGCTCGGGCCGCGTGGCTGCCCGACGATCTGCTTCGCCGTCCGGCGACGGTGATCGAGGTGCGCACCCCTACCGGACGGCTGGCGGCGCTGGAAGGCTACATCGATATCGGCGAGCTGTCGGTCGCCGCGACTTCTCAGAACTTCAAACTCGTCACGAACGCGCCCGACGCCACCCAGGACGAGGTCGACCGCGACCAGTTCTGGCAACTCTTCCGCGCACAGATCGCGAAGGTGGAGCGGGCCCGGTAACCGGGCCCGCTCCACGGGAGTCCTACTCCCCCACCACCATCACGGTCGGAACGATCATGGGGCGGCGACGGTAGGTGTTCGACACCCACCGTCCCACGGCCCGCCGCACCGCCTGCGCGATGCGGTGCTGATCCTTGATGCCCTCGGAAGAAAGCTGCGCGAGCGTGTCCTCGACGAGCTGCTCGGCCTCCTTGAGCGCCGTCGGATCGTCGGAGAAGCCCCGGCCGCTCACCTCGGGAGTGGTCACCGAATTGCCCTCCTCGTCGATCACGATGCTGATCGCGATGAAGCCGCCCTCGCCGAGCACCAGTCGATCCGAGAGCGTCGACTCGCCCACATCGCCCACGGACGAGCCGTCGACGTACACGTGTCCCACGGGCACCTGACCGACGATCTTCGCGACACCGTCGATCAGGTCCACGACCACGCCGTCCTCGGCCAGCATGATCCGGTCCTTCGGCACACCGGTCGCCTCGGCGAGCGCGGCGTTGGCGCGCAGGTGCCGCCACTCGCCGTGCACCGGCATCGCGTTGCGCGGGCGCACCGCGTTGTACAGATACAGCAGCTCCCCGGCGCTGGCGTGACCGGAGACGTGCACCTTCGCACTCTGCTGGGTCACCACGGTGGCGCCCAGCTTCGCGAGGCCGTTGACCACGGCGAACACCGAGTTCTCGTTGCCCGGGATGAGCGAGCTGGCGAGCACCACCAGGTCGTGCGGCGAGATGGTGATGTTGCGGTGTTCACCGCGCGCCATCCGGGACAACGCCGACAGCGGCTCGCCCTGCGACCCGGTGGACACGAGCACGATCCGGTGGTCGGGCAGTGACGCGGCGGTGTCGAGATCCACCTCGACGCCCTCGGGCACCCGGAGGTAGCCCATATCCTGCGCGATCTGCATGTTGCGCACCATCGAGCGGCCGACGAACACCACGCGCCGGTTATGCGCCACGGCCACGTCGACGATCTGCTGAATGCGGTGCACGTGCGAGGCGAACGAGGCCACGATCACGCGACCCTTCGCGCGCCCGATCACGTTGTCGAGAACCGGTCCGATCTCTCGTTCGGGGGTCACGAAACCGGGAACCTCGGCGTTGGTGGAGTCGACGAGGAACAGGTCGACGCCCGCATCACCGAGTCGCGAGAAGCCGGCGAGGTCGGTGAGTCGGCCATCGAGCGGCAGCTGGTCGAGCTTGATGTCGCCGGTGTGCAGCGCCACCTGGCCGCCCGCGTGGATCGCCACGGCGATCGCGTCGGGGATGGAGTGGTTCACGGCGAAGTACTCGCATTCGAATGGACCGTGACTGGTCGATTCACCCTCGCGGACCTCGATCAGCTTGGGGCGCAGACGATGTTCATCGCACTTGGCCTTGATCAGGGCCAGGGTGAACTTCGCGCCGATCACTGGGATGTCGGGCCGCAGGCGCAGCAGGAAGGGCACCGCGCCGATGTGGTCTTCGTGACCGTGCGTGAGCACGATCGCCTCGACATCCTTGATGCGGTCCTCGATGTAGCGGAAGTCGGGGAGAATCAGGTCGACGCCGGGCTGCTGGTCCTCGGGGAACAGCACACCGCAGTCCACGATGAGGAGCTTGCCGTCGTACTCGAAGACGGTCATGTTGCGACCGATCTCCTTGATGCCGCCGAGCGCCACCACACGCATGCCGCCCTTACGGAGCTTGGGCGGGGGCCCGAGCCTCGGTGCGGCGGTCGACGGTGCCGCACCGCGCGATCCGCGGTCGTTACCACGGCGGTTTCCGCCGCCGCGTCCGCGTCCGCCCTTGGATGCCGACTTCTGCTGCGACGCCGCTGTTTCGGCACTCTTGGGCTCGGCCGCCTTGGCCTCGGCGCGGGGCTGATCCTCGACCACGACGCGCGCGGCGGATGTCGAGATCACGGGCTTGGGCTCGGCGGGCGGGCCGGCCTGGCGGGTGGCCTTGCGGCCCCGTCGGGCTCCGCCTGTCGGTGTGTCTGTCATGTCTTAGAGAACCCCTGCCTGGGTCAGGAGCGCGGCGAGCCGGTCGCGCTGTTCACCGGTGGGCGGCACCTGCGGCAGGCGCGGAATACCCATATCAAGGCCCTGGAGGGCCAGTGCTGCCTTCGAGAACGTGACGCCGCCCAGGCCCGCCATGGCTTCGTACACCGGGCTGAGTGAGGCGTTGATCTCTCGGGCGCGGGCGACATCGCCCGCGAAGTAGGCGTCGCGCAGAGCGCGCAGCTGCGGTGCGACCACGTGGCCGATCACCGAGACGAATCCGGAGGCCCCCACGGAGAGCCACGGCAGGTTCAGCGGGTCGTCGCCGGAGAGGAACTGCAGGCCGGTCTCGGCGATGAGGCGGGCACCGGCACCGAGGTCGCCCTTGGCGTCCTTGACCCCCACGATGTTCTTGTGCTCGGCGAGTGTGCGCAGTGTTGCCGATTCGATCGGAACCACCGAGCGCGGCGGGATGTCATAGAGCAGGACAGGCAGATCGGTGGCGTCGGCGACCATGGTGAAGTGGGCGAGTAGGCCGGCCTGGGACGGCCGCGAGTAGTAGGGCGTCACCACCAGCAGGCCGTGCGCGCCCGCCTCGGCGGCGTCGCGAGCGAAGACGGCGGACTCCTCGGTGTCGTAGGTGCCGACGCCGGCGGTGATCTTCACCCGGTCACCGACGGCCTCGAGGATCGCCTTGAGGAATTGGATCTTCTCCCAGGGCTGGGTGGTGGGCGATTCACCGGTGGTCCCGGCCACGATGAGCCCGTCGACGCCCTGATCGGCGAGGTGCGACGCCAGCTTCTGCCCGGCCTCCAGGTCGAGCGTCCCGTCCGCCTTGAACGGGGTGACCATCGCGACGGAGATCGCGCCGAAGGGGGTGGTGGGCGGTGTCGTCGCCGAGGTCGCACTCATAAGCGCTAAGGCTACCCACCCTGCCGGGACGAATCCCTACTGGCTTGCCGTTCGCCGGTAGGTCAGGTGGCGGTATCGCAGGCCCGACGTGGACTCGCGCCAACCGGTGTCCTCGGTCGCGGTGAAGCCGTCCGGGATCGACGGGGCGTAGGTGTCGCCGGGGATGTCGGCATCGACCTCGGTGACCGCGAGCAGGTCGGCCGAGGGCAGCGCGGCGGCGTAGATCTCTCCCCCACCGATCACCCACACGTCGCCCTCGGGCAGCACCAGTTCGTGGTGCACCACCGCACCGTCGGCCGACCAGTCCCGGTCCCGCGTGACGACGATGTTCGTGCGGCCCGGAAGCGGCCGGAACCGCGCGGGCAGGGAGTCCCAGGTCTTGCGGCCCATGACAACGGTGGCGCCGGCCGTGGTCTCACGAAAGAACTTCATGTCCTCGGGGATGTGCCAGGGGATGCCGCCGCCGTCGCCGATCACTCCGCTACGGGCCTGCGCCCAGATGAGGCCGATCACTAGACGGCCACCGGCGCCTTGATCGCGGGATGGTGCTGGTAGTCGTGGACGGTGATATCGCCGTACTCGTAGTCGAAGATGCTGGGGCGCTCTGCGAGTTCGAGTCGCGGATACGGGTAGGGCTCGCGCGAGAGTTGCTCGGTGACCTGCTCCACGTGGTTGTCGTAGATGTGGCAGTCGCCGCCGGTCCACACGAAGTCGCCGGGTTCGAGGCCGACCTGCGCGGCCACCATGTGGGTGAGCAGCGCGTAGCTGGCGATGTTGAAGGGCACGCCGAGGAAGAGATCGGCGCTGCGCTGGTAGAGCTGGCAGCTGAGCTTGCCATCGGCCGCGTAGAACTGGAAGAAGGCGTGGCACGGCGGGAGCGCCATGTTCTCGATCTCGGAGACGTTCCAGGCGGAGACGATGTTGCGCCGGCTCGACGGGTCGGTCTTGAGCAGCTCGATCGCCGTGGCGATCTGGTCGATGTGCTCGCCGTTCGGCGTGGGCCAACTGCGCCACTGCACGCCGTAGACGGGGCCGAGCTCACCGTTCGCATCGGCCCACTCGTCCCAGATGGTGACGCCGTGCTCCTGCAGCCACCGCACGTTGGAATCGCCGCGCAGGAACCACAGCAGTTCGTACGCGATGGATTTCATGTGCACCCGCTTGGTGGTGATCAGCGGGAAGCCCTCGGAGAGGTCGTAGCGGAGTTGGCGCCCGAACACACTGCGGGTTCCCGTGCCGGTGCGGTCGGGGCGGTGCGTGCCGTTGGCCAGCACGTCGCGGAGCAGGTCTTCATAGGGCGTCGCGATCACGTGCTCAGTCTAGGTGGGACGTCCGACATCCTCATGCGCGGCGCGTGAGCTGGTCTTTCATGCGGCCTGCCTGGGCGCAGTGGACCGGTGGACATGTCCGCTGGGGGTACGCGTTTCGACGGTGTGCCGTCCGCTCGGATCCTCGACGACACCGCTGTGCCAGCCGGTGGGTTCCTTGGCGTAGTTGCACGCCGCGCACAGGCCTTGCCCGTTCTGGAGGGCGGTGGGCCCTCCCGCAGCGTGCGCAGTGATGTGGTCGATGTGCGCGATCGGCGCGTCGCAGTACGGTGTCCGGCAGTAACGGTCCCGGACCCGGATCACTTCCGCGAGCCCGTCGGGGAAGCAGCGCCGCCGTGAATCCATCGCCACAAGCGAGCCGCTGTCCGGAGTGACGTAGAGGCGCTTGACCCAGGCGACGCCTGTGGCCGCGGCCTTGCCGACCAGGTTGCGGGCGATCTCCGCCGGCATGGCGCCGCCCTCGTGCAGGTGCGCGGTGCCGGGCCGGTCGCCCAGCAGCACCGCCGCCGGCATCGTGAGATTCACCGTGACCGGTTGCCCGTCTGCGGCTTCCCTACCCGTGAGGCGGGCGAACGCCGCATCGGCCATGATCTGCCCCAGGGTGCGTAGGTCCTGCCCCACGCCGATCACCGTGGCGGCGTGCTTCCGCAGTGCCGCATACACCCCGACGCCCTGCGCGACCGGCAGCAGGATCGATACCCGGGCCATACCCTCTGGCAGCGGCCGGATCGTGACGGTGCGGTCCTTCTCCGCGCACGCGGTGCGGTCGACAGTGGCGCGCGCGTCGAGCCGGTAGGCCACCTGTTCGACGTGAGCGGCGAGCTGCTTGGGCCCCATCCCCGCAAGCGTTCCGGGATCGTCGCACAGCTGCTCGTCCGCCTCACGCCGGTCCGACGGGTCCAGGTGCGACAGTCCGCTGACGATCACCGGAACCGCCTCCGGTGAGAGGTCACCATCGCGCAGTCGCGACCGGGTGTGCGGCAAGCACTTCTCCAATTCCACCGCCCGGGCCAGGAATCGCGCGGCGGTGCTCGGAGACATGTGCAACGCCAGCCCGATCTCCGCGGCGACGCCGCATTGCCACCGGTCCTGGGATAGCCCCGCTGCGGCCCGCGCAGACACTCGCTGCCGCAGGAGCTCTACCGCCCACCGATATTGTTCGAACACGGTTCGGCAACGCTGTCGCTCCATCGAACGCAACTCCTCCGCCGGATCGACGGACGGAGCCCCGATTGGTATCAGATGTACTTCTCCACCAACATCTTCGTCCATGCACTGAGGCTACGCCGACCGACTGACATGTTTTCGATTCCGACAACTTAATCGAACACCGAGCGGGTCCCGCCGGCCGCGGCCACGCCGTGGGCACCGACTGTGAATCCGCCCGCTACCCCTCCATGAGCTGTGCGGCGACCGTCGCGCCGAGGTTCCAGCACGCCTCCAGGTCGGCCTTCGAGGGCTTGCCGGACACCACCACGTTGGGCGTGACCTTCTCCCAGCCGAGACCGGCGGTGATCGAGTCGGCGGCCCGCTCGGCCCCCTCGGTGCCCTCGTTGCCGTGGACGTAGAAGCCCCACGGCCGCCCTCGCGTGGAGTCGAGGCACGGGTAGTAGATGGTGTCGAGCCCGTGCTTGAGCGCGCCGCTGAGGTACCCGAGGTTCGCCGGGGTGCCGAGCACGTAGCCGTCGGCCTCCAGCACGTCGGCGGGCGACAGCGTGAGCGCGGCACGCCGCACGACCTCCACGCCCTTGATGTCAGGATCGGTCGCCCCCGCCACCACGGCCTCGAACATCTCCTGACAGTGCGGAGACGGGGTGTGGTGGATCACCAGGAGCACGGCCATCAGCGACCCTTCTTCTCCATCGAGACCGCGCGCGTCATCCAGTCCCGAGCACGCGACCGGTCGCCGGCGTAGTCGTACGCACGGGCCAACCGGTAGACGTTCACCCACGAGTCGGGGTCGGCCTCGTATTCCGCCTTCACCTCGGCGAACAGCGCATCGGCGCAATCGCGGTCCACCCGGCCCGAAGGCATTTTCGGCAGGTCGCTGACGTCCAGGTCACGGCCGAGCTCCTTCGCCTGCGCGGCGAGCCGCTGATGAGCGTAGCCGTTGCGCAAGACCGAGTACAGGATCCACAGCCCGACTATGCCGAGCACGATCATGCCTGCGCCGAGGCCCAGATTCGCGCCGCCGCCGCGGCGCATGATCATCCACGCCCACACGCCGATCAGGCCGATGTAGACCAGCATCGCCACCGAGAGGAAACCGATCACCAGGAGCGGCCCCAAGTTGCTCCGCGCGGAGCTGCGTCCGGTCACAGGTCGAGAAGCGGTTCGATGCCCACGGTGAGTCCGGGGCGGTCCGAGATCCCGCGCACGCCGAGCAGCACACCGGGAACGAACGAGCTGCGGTCGAGCGAGTCGTGCCGGATCGTCAGAGTCTCCCCCTGCGTACCCAGCAGCACCTCCTGGTGCGCGACGAGGCCCGCGACCCGGACCGAGTGCACCCGGACACCGTCGACCCGCGCGCCCCGGGCACGGTCGAACTCGGCAGAGGTGGCGTCGGGCATCGGGCCACGACCGGCTTCCTCGCGGGCCTCCGCGATGAGTTCGGCGGTGCGCGTCGCGGTACCCGACGGGGCATCCGCCTTGTGCGGGTGGTGCAGCTCGATGACCTCGACGGATTCGAAGTACTTCGCGGCCTGCGCGGCGAAGCGCATACACAACACGGCGCCGATGGCGAAGTTCGGAGCGATGAGCACGCCGACGCCGGGCTTCTCGTCCAACCAACCGCGAATGGTGTCGAGGCGGTCGTCCGTGAAGCCGGTGGTGCCGACCACGGCGTGGATCCCGTTGTCGATGAGGAACTTCAGGTTGTCCATCACCGCGTCGGGGTGGGTGAAATCGATGACCACCTGCGTATTCGAGTCCAGGAGAGCGGTCAACGTATCGCCTGCATCGACCGCCGCGCTCAGCACCAGATCGTCGGCCGCGTCGACCGCGTCCACCATCGCCCGGCCGACCTTGCCGCCGGATCCCAACACACCCACGTTCAGCATGGGGCCGACGATACCCTTCTGACGTGACCGCCCGACCAGACGTTCCCGACGAATGGATCGACCGCATCGCGGCGATCGTCGAAGCCTTCCCCGAGTGCGTCGCCGACCGCGCGTGGGTAGGCACGCGCTGGCGCGTGCGCGGGTCGACGGTGGCGCACGTCTTCGGCGGCGAAGACCAGCTGTTCCGGTTGATCTTCCGAGCCGAGCCCGGCGAGGTGCCGGCCTTCGAGAACCTCGGGGACCCGTACTTTCGCACCGACTGGGGAGCGACCACGGTGGGGATCATGCTCGACGAGCGCACCGATTGGGACGAGGTGGCGGAGCTGCTCACCGACTCCTACTGCGTGCAGGCGCCGGAGAGCCTCGCGTCGCAAGTCGAGCGACCGGGTCCGGCGTCGTCCTAATGTTGCGACCATGAACGTGACCATCCGCACCTGGCAGCCCGGGGCGAATCCGCATTTCGACGTCGAGGACAATTCCGATCCCGCGGTGGTCGCCGAAGCGCTCTCGGACCAATCGGGACTGGCGTGGGTGGATGTCCTGGACCCGACGGACGAATCCTTCGCACCGTTCGCAGAGGCGTTGAACCTGGATCCCCTCGCGGTGGAGGACGCCCTGACGGTGCACGAGCGCCCGAAGTCGCTGCGGTACGACAACTCCTTGTTCGTGACCGCGTACACGGTCACGGGAGACGGTGCCGCGAGCCGTATCTCGCTGTTCCTGTTCAAGTGCGGCCTGCTGACGGTGCGGCTCGGCTCCGGTTTCGACGTGGTCGCGGCCGCGCACACGATCGCCGAGAACGAAGTGCTCCTCAAGTACGGTCCGTACGCGTTGGAGCTGTTCCTGCTGGACGCGATCGTGGACGGGTACACGGCGCGAGCCGCAGCGATCGACGAGCAGGTGGACGATCTCGAGTCAGCGCTGTTCGACGACGGCCACGGCGGCGATGAGGTGGCGCAGGAGACCTTCACACTGCACAAGGAGGTCGGGCAGCTGCGGCGGATCGTCTCTCCGATGCGGGAGGTGTCGAGCGCATTGTTGCGCCGGGTGTCGGTCGACCCCGAGAAACGCGAGCTACTCCCCTACGCCGAAGACGTGCACGACCACACGATGCGCGCGGCGGACTGGGCGGAGACCCTGCGCGACAACGTCGAATCGGTTCGCTCGACGAACCTCGCCCTGGTCGACAATCAGCTCAACACGGTGATGAAGAAGCTCACCAGTTGGGCCGCGATCATCGCGGTACCCACCGCGGTCACCGGCTACTTCGGCCAGAACGTTCCCTACCCCGGATCCGAGCAGGAGTGGGGCTGGATCGTCAGCACCCTCACGATGGTCGCGCTGGCCGGCGGGTTGTACTGGATGTTCAAGCGTCGCGGCTGGCTCTAACACCGGTCGGGGTGGCGCCGCCGCAGCATCGCACGACTGGTGTACTCCACGATGCGGTGCACAATGAGCAGCGGGAACAGCGCGGCCCCGAGTCCGGTCACGGTGATCGACAGGGGGATCACCGCCACCGTCGCAAGCGCGAAGACGCCGAGCGACGAGCCAATCGCACGGATCGGACCCGAGCTCCGCGCCACCGCCCTCAGCACGCCCCGCCGGTCGACGGGAATCCGGCGAACGTTGAACCACACCCACCCGCCCCACAGAGCCACGACGAGAACGCATCCCACCGCGGCCGGGACGAGGGCGGAGGACAGCGGTCCACCGGTGGGGCGTGACGCCAGGACCGAGGTGATGATGGCGGCGATCATGGGAAGCGCGATGTACCAGCCGGTGCGCGCAAGCGTGTTGTACACCACGACCTCAAGGTTGTACCGCGCCACGGAATCGAGTGGATCGAGTGCGGCGGCTCGCGAGTAGGTGTCGATCTCTGCGGCCCGGCGGCCGGACCGGAATCGCTTCATCATCAAGCCGCGATTGTTGAGAGCCGCAGCATTGTTCGGATCGAGGCGCAGCGCCTGCCCGGTAGCCTCGCGGGCCAACCGCAGGTCACCCGATCGATGTGCCGCGAGTCCCAGGTTCACGTGGTACTCGGGGACCTCGGGGTCGAGCACCACAGCGGTCCGCGCCGCGATCATCGCTTCATTCGCCAACCGCTTGTTTCCGGTCTCGAGCGCCACCGACGACAGCATGAAGTGACTGCCGGCGACGTCGGGATACGCCCGCACCAGCGCACGCGCGGTCCGCAGCGCGTCAGCGTGACGGCCCACCTCGCTGAACTCGCCGGCAAGCCACACGGACGCCGCATAGTGGGCGGGATCGACGCCCAACGCCCGGCCGAAGCAGTCGATCGCGGCAGCGTGGTCGCCCAGCCCGCGCTGGGCCCGGCCCAGTGCCACCAGAGCGTCGGGATCGGAGGGATGCGCCGTCAGGAAGGCGCCGGCAAGCGTGGCAGCGGTGGTGTACTGCTTCGTCTCGAGCAGCAGTCCGACCTTCTCCAGGGTGCGGTCGTCGGCGCCGACCTGCTCCCGTTCCGTCACTTCCGGCGCCGATTCCGCAGGTACTGAACAAGATCGTCGTAGGCGCCGGATTCGTTGGAGAAGGTGGCCACGTTCTCGGCGGCGGCGAACCACTCCTCGCACGACGACCGGATCTGGCCCGCAGCGGCCAGCAGGTCGGCGGTGGTGATCATGCGCGGGGTGCCGGTGCGCACGGAGTCGAGCAGAGCCATCTCCGAGGCGCTTTCGCAGACGTGCGCGATGTCCGCACCCGAGTATCCCTCGGTGCGCCGCACCAGCGCGCCGATGTCCACGCGTTCGATGGGACGTTCGCGCAGGTGGTAGTCGATGATCGCGGCGCGGGCGGGGGCGTCCGGCGGCGTCACCAGCACCATCCGGTCGAGGCGACCCGGCCTACGCAGGGCGAGATCGACGTCCCACGGTGTGTTCGTGGCCGCGAGCACGAAGACGCCCTCGTTGGCGGTCGCCGAATCGACACCGTCGAGCTCGATGAGGAGCTGGTTGATCACGGTCCGCATCGTCGTCGACTGGTGTCGGGATCGCTTGCCGCCGATGGCATCCAACTCGTCGAACATGATCACGCAGGGGGCCTGTGCGCGTGCGGTCGCGAAGATCTCGTGCAGATTCTTCTCGGAGTTGCCGAGCCACTGATCCAGAATGTCGCTGATGGTGACGGACAGGAATCCGGCTCCCAGTTCACCGGCGACGGCGCGCGCCAGGAAGGTCTTGCCGCATCCGGGCGGGCCGTAGAGCAGCATGCCGCCGCGCAAGGACTTGCCGTAGAGGCGCCGTAGCTCGGGGTTGCGCATCGGGGCGAGAAAGGCCGCCTCGAGCCGATCCTTGACGTCCTGCATGCCGCCGACGTCGGCCAGGCGGAGCCCGTCCGGATCGTCCACCTGCCACAGGCCGTCGGCGCCTGCGTCGCTCGACGGGACAGCGATCAAACCGCCCTCACCCTCGTAGCGCGGAGGGATCACGTCACGCACCTGTTCCTCCGCCGCGTCCCAATCGAAGTCCGTAGCCGTAGTGCCCGGTTCCGGCTCAGCCGAGTCGGACATCTCCGGTTCCCGGCTCGCAGCCGGGGCCGGGTTCCCGATCGCGCGAGCGAGCAGGGCACGGGCGGCGGGGTCCGCCGGCGCGCGGCTCACCGCGAGCGCGGCTTCCGCGACCGCCTCGTCGGTCCGGCCCGCGTCCAGGAGGAGTTCGGCGTAGTGGACACGGAGAGCAATGTCGTCGGGGGCAGCGGCGACGGCGGCACGCAGGCTGCTCAACAGCGGTGATTCCTCGGGCACGGTCGAATTCTAGCGTCCGCGATCCTTCATGAGGAATTCGATGAAGCGGGATGACGGTGCGGCGGCTCGTCATCGAGGTGCGGCCGGCTCGGGACCCGCGCGGTGCGGCCGGAGAGCCGGGAACCGGGCCACCAGTTCGCGGTGCCGGCGACCTTCATGAACGCGGGCACGAGCACCATCCGCACCAGCGTGGCGTCGAGGATCACCGCGAGCGCGAGTCCCACGCCGAGCATCTTCATGAACGAGACCTGCGAGGTACCGATGGCCGCGAAGACCACGGCCATGAGCAACGCGGCAGCGGTCACCACCCGCGCAGTGCTCGCGATTCCGCGCGCCACGGCTTCGTCGTTGGCGGCACGGTCGTGGGCGTCCATACCGTCCCACTCCTCCTTGATCCGGGACAGCAGAAACACCTCGTAATCCATCGAGAGGCCGAAGGCGATGCAGAACATCAACACCGGCATATCCGCGATCAGGTGTCCGGTCACGGTGGTGCCGAGCCCGCCGAGGTTGCCCCACTGGAAGATCCACACCATCGCCCCGAACGTGGCGGACAGCGACAGAATGTTCATCACGAGCGCTTTGAGCGGTAGCAGCACGCTGCCGGTGAGCAGGAACAGCAGCACTGCTGTGGTGATCGCGATCGCCAGCAGCACCCGCGGAACTGCGCCGAGAATCGAATCCACGGCATCCCGATCCGCTTGCGCGGCACCGGCGAACAGTGTGTGCCCAGGCGGTGGCACGGCCCGGAGGGAATCGAGTTGGGCACGTCCGGCCTCGGACATCGGGTCGAGTTCCGCGGTCACGGTCACTAACAGCCGGTCGCCGGCCCGGGCAGTAGGGTCGCCGTCCGCGATGCGCTCCCCGCGGAGCCACGTCCCATCGGGCCCGGTGACCGGTCCGGTGCGCTCCACCTGGGACAGTGCTTGCGCGTACGCCTCCGTACCCGACGGTGCGCCGTCGGGCAGCAGGATCAGGACGTCGCCGGTGGGGTTCGGCGTGAACGAGCCGCGCAGTTCGTCACCCACCCGGTGCGACGAGGCCTCCCGTGGCAATACCCGGTCGTCGGGGTATCCGAGCTTCGCGGACAGGAAGGGGGCGCCGAGTACGAGCAGCAGCACGACCACCGCGATTCCGAGCGGCACCGCCCGGCGCTGCACCGCGCGGACGATGTCGTACCACCGCGATTCGTCGGCCGGCTTCGGGCCTCGGCCCACCTTCCCCTTGTCGATCCGGTCGCCGAGCAGGGTGAGCACGGCGGGCGTGATGATCAGCGTCGCCAGTGCGGTGAATCCCACGACCACGAGCCCCGCGTAGGCGAAGGACCGCAGGAAATACATGGGGAACAACACCATCGCGGCAAGACTCAGCCCGACGGTGACGGCCGAGAAGACCACGGTGCGACCTGCCGTGGTCATCGCAACGACGATCGACTGGTTCCGATCGCCGCGGGTGGACACTTCCTCGCGGTACCGGCTCACCACCAGCAACGTGTAGTCGATCGCCAGCGCCAGGCTCATCGCAGTGATCAGGTTGAGCGCGAACACCGAGACATCGGTGACCTCGGCCACCAGCCGCAGCAATCCGGAGGTCGCGATGATCGCGGCGACGCCGAGCGCTACGGGCACGGCGGCGGCGACCAGGCCGCCGAAGGCCCACACCAACACGAGGAAGGCCAGGGGCAGTGCCACGAGCTCGGCCCGCACCAGATCGCTTCCGGACTGTTCGTTGATCTGTCGGTAGGTGATGGTCTCACCGCCGGTGGCGAGGGCGATCCCACTGGGCGGCGGAGGCAGGGCGTCGACGATGGTCTGCGCGTTGTCCGGAGCCTTGCCGCTCCCGCCGGCGATGCTCGCCACGATCAGTCGGGTGCGGCCGTCCGACGAGGTGAGCCGGGCCTCGGCGGCAGGGCCCGACCAGGCCGAGATCACTCGCTGTACGCTGCGGTCGGCGCGCAGACGCTCGGTGATTCGCGCGGCGTAGTCGGCCTCGGCCGCGGGGTCGGCACCGTCGGCGGCGGTGAGAGTGAGTACCAGCGACGATCCGCCCCTGCCGAATTCGTCCTCCAGTACCTGCTGCGCGCGGGCCGACTCGGCGGCGGGATCCACACTGCCACCGCTCTTGAGGGCGCCGCCCACGCCGGCACCGAGCCAGCCGAGCACGATCAGCACCAGGCCCGCGGTGATGAGCACCGCGCGGGGCCGCGCGATCACCGCCCGGGTGAGCGGGGCGATCAGATTCACAGCACGGCCACCAGGGCGCGCACGTCGTCCATGCAGCCGCGCGCGCGAAGCCGCTCGGCATCGAACAACACGAGGAAGTCGGCCATGTCGAAGTCAGGATCGTACGATGGATCGCCGCAGATCAGGCCGCCGTAGCGGATGGCGGTCGGGATGGTGGGCGGCACCAGCTCCTCGACCGTGCCCGCGGGCCGCGGCAACTGCGCGAGCGGCACTCCGGCCACGTCGACGGGGCGGCGCGGCACCGCGTAGAGGTCACCGACGGTGCGGCTGTCGGTGTCGTCGACGAATCCCTGGGTGGCGCGGATCAGGGCGCCGCGCGGATGCACGCCGTCGTCCATCCGTACCGACATGCATCCCATCGCGTACTGGAAGCCGGAGCGCTCGTAGAACTCGAGCAACGAGATCCGCAGCAGCATGGAGACGGCACCGCCACGGAAATCGGCATCGATGGTGGCACGCCCCCATTCGGCGACCTCGTCGGACATCGCCGCGAAACTCGGGCTGAGGTCGAACATGGTCTCGGTGAACACCTCTCGTTGCCCACGCGGCGCGGGCAGGATCACGCGGTAGCAGCCGACGATGCGCTGGGTGGGTTCGTGACGCACCAGAAGATGGGAGCTGTACGCGTCGAACCGGTCCACATCGATCGGGCGGCCCAGCCGCTCACTGATCACCGCCCCGGGCAGCGGCGCGCCGAGCTCGGTCGAGAAGGCGTCATAGCGCAGCGCTTGCGCGAGTTCGATGTCCTTCGGATCGTCGGCGACGAAGGCCGTGAAGGGGGTGTTCTCCGTGGCGCGGAACAGCGGTCGATCGGTGCTGCACTTCATGGCCCCTCCGGGTGGTTGAGTTCGTGGCTGAGGTCGGCTGTGATCTCCCCGGCGCGGACGGCGGCATTGGAGAGCAAGGTGGTGGCGAGGCCATGTCCGTTGAGGTCGGCTCCCTGAACATAGAGGCCGGGAATCTCGCGGCCGTCGATCACGGCGCGGTGCGAACGGGCGACCCGCACCTCGGCACCGTCGGGCGCCACACCGGTGAGGCCACGCAGGCCCGCGGGACGAAATCCGGTGGCACAGATGATCGCATCGAACGGCGCGGTCCGTTCGTCGCCGGTGATGGTGCTGCGGATCCCGACATCGAGGAGCCCGTCGTCGGCTGGGGCGCAGGCGATCACCTCACTGGTGCGATGCACCCGCAGGCGGTGTTCGCCGCTGACCCGTTCGCGGTACCAGCGGGCGAAGAGGTCATCGGTGAGCGCCTGTTCGACGGCGCCGTAGTTGGTGTTCGCATGCCTGCGTAGCAGGTCATCGCGCACGTGCGGCGGGGCGGTCTGGAACTCGTCGACTACGGCCGGATCGAAGATCTGGTTCACGAACGGGCTCTCCTCGACCGCCGCGAGGCCGAACCCACGGAACACCACATCGACTGCCGCGCCCTGATCGTGGAGGTACGCGGCGACCTCCGCCGCCGACTGGCCGCCGCCGACGACGAGGAACCGGCCTGCGTCGAGCGCCCCGCCCAGCCTGCGCCGAAGATCGGGCACGCGATCGAGGAGCTCGATCGCGTGGAAGACGCGGCCGCCGCCGGCGTTGTCGACCGCCCAGTCCGGCAAGACGGCCTCCAGACCGCGGGCCACGACCACCGCGCGCGCCCAGACGGTGTGCTCCTCGCCGTCGGGGCCGCGGTGGCGCACTGCGAACCGGGCCGGCGCGTCCCCGTCGGCTTCGCGCACCTCCACCACCTCGCGGCCGTAGTCGACCACTGCATCGAACCGGGCCGCTGCCCAGGCGAGGTAGTCCGCGAACTCGGCGCGTTCGGGAGTCAGCGTGGCGCGGTTGACGAAGTCCACCAGTCTGCCGCGCTCGGCCAGGTAGGAGACGAAGGAGAATGTGCTGTGCGGGTTGCGCAGCGTGGCGAGATCCTTGAGGAAGCTGATCTGCATCGTGGTACCGGGGAGCAGCATTCCCGGATGCCATTGGAAACGGGCGCGTCGTTCGAGGAACACCATCTCCAACGGAGCGCCGGATTCCTCGACCGCGATCGCAAAGGCGAGGTTGGCCGGACCGAAACCGATTCCCACCACATCGAAGACACCGTCGCTCTCGGCCGCTGTCTTATGGCGCGCGTGCCCCTCGACACCCACCCCCGATGTTGATCGCATAATCGTCTCTGATCGCCGGGCGGATGCGATGGGCCGCATGCCGCGTGAAAGCGAATCGTAACCCCTCGCAATAATGCGTACGGTGTTCTCAATTAGGTGGACTCGGCAGTTCCCGGCCGATACACCGGTGAATCCGATGCGGGTGGCTCCATAGGTAGACGAGGGTTGTGCAAATGCGCGACGAGTCCGGTCCATCCGGTCTGATGAGTCGCACCGAGCCCTTCCCCGGTATCGCCGTCGAAGTACTCGTAGAACGTCGGATGCTCGGCCCAGAGCGGGTTGTCACTGCCCTCGATCCGTGCCGCGTCGGCGGGCCGGCGCGCACCACCACCGTCGGGCCGGGCGACGGGCCGGAACAGCCCGACCAGTCCCCCGTCGATGATGTCCGCGGCCTCCTCCAGCGTGCACAGATTGTCCGATCCGGTCGGAACGGCGATGGTGAAAGCGTCGCCGAAGTGGCGACCGTAGGTCCGCAACTTGTCGGCGAGCAGCACGTTCACCGGGAACCAGACGGGGCCGCGCCAGTTCGAGTTTCCTCCGTACATGCCGGTGGTCGATTCGCCCGGCTCATAGGCGATCGAAACCGAATTGCCCTCCACGTCTTCCGTCACCTGTTGCTCCGCCTTCGACAGCGAACGAATCCCGAAGGGCGCGAGGAACTCGGCCGGATCGAACATGCGCTCCAGTACTCGCCGCAGCCGGTCGGGGTTCACCAGGGACAGCAGCATTTTCCGCTCGCCGCCCTCGCCGATGCTGTCGAGCAAAGGTTCTACCAACTCCGGTCGGCGCTGGCGCAGCCAGTTCAACCGCGAGGTCACATCGGGGCACTTGTGCTCGATCCAGGAGGGCACGTCGGTAGCGCCGAGGATCGGCAGCAGGCCCACCATCGAGCGCACCCGCATCGGCTGCGCGGTGCCGTCCGGGCGTACCAATACGTCGTAGAAGAAGCCGTCTTCGTCATCCCAGAGCGACAGGCCGTGGGAGCCGAAATTGTAGGTGGCGCGGGAGATCTGCAGGAAGTGCTCCAGGAACTTGGTGGCACAGTCCTGCCACGCCGGATCGTGGCGTGAGAGCTCCAGAGCGATCTTGAACATCTGCTGGCAGTAGAAGGCCATCCAGCTGGTCGCATCGGACTGTTCCAGCCGGAAGCCGGGCGGCAACGGAGCGGACCGGTTGAAGAAGCCGATGTTGTCCATACCGAGGAAACCGCCCTCGAAGACGCCGGCGTCGTCGGATCCCTTGCTGTTGACCCACCAGGAGAAGTTCAGCAGCAGTTTGGTGAACACACGCACCAGGAAGTCCTGATCACGCCAGCCATCGATGCGATAGACGTGCCAGGCGGCCCACGCGTGCACCGGCGGATTGACATCGCCGAATTCCCATTCGTACGCGGGAAGTTGTCCGTTGGGGTGCATCGCCCATTCTCGGCACATCAATACCAGTTGCTCCTTGGCGAACTCGGGATCGATGTGGGCCAACGGTATGCAGTGGAATGCCAGGTCCCAGGCGGCGAACCAGGGGTACTCCCATTCGTCGGGCATCGAGATCACATCGGCCAGCGAGAAGTGTTTCCAGGTGGTGTTCCGGCGGCCGGGGTCTGATCGTTCGGGCGGCGATGGGTCGACCACCGAGTCGCCCTGCAGCCAACTCTCCACGTCGTACCGGTAGAGCTGCTTGTTCCACAGCATCCCGGCGTAGGCGCGGCGCGCAACGGTGCGGTCCTCGCCGGTCACGTCCGCGTGGATCACGGTGTCGTAGAACTCGTCGGCCTCCCCACGCCGGTCACGCAGCACCGCGTCGAATCCGGGCCCGAAGGTATCGAGCGACGGCGCCTGATGCGACAGCCGCAGCCGCACCCGTACGCTCGCGCCCGGCGATACACTCGCGAACCGGTACCAGAGCGCCGCCTTGGTACCGCGCCCCTCAGGGTTGACCGCGGATTCATCACCGCCGACGATCCGCTTGTTGATCGCGTCCTTCGGGTACGGCGAGGCGTTCGTAGCGTTACCGAACAGCTCCACCCCATCGGTCTCGTTGTCGCAGAAGAGAACCTGCGGTGTCCCCTCCGCTGCGAGGTAATATTCGCCGAGCCACTGATGAGTCACGCGGACGGCCGCGAGCCCTCCGGTCGCGAGCTCGGGCTGGCGCAGCAGAGCGATCTCCCCGCGGCGGTCGTCGTGCCCCCAGGCCCAGGTATTACGGAGCCACAACTGCGGCAGGAGATCGAGTGGCGCGGGAGACGGCCCATGGTTGACCGCCTCGATCTCGACGCAGATGTCGTCAGGGGCGGCCTTGGCGTAACGGACGTGGACGTCGAAGAAACGGTTGTCGGCGAGAATGCCGGTGTCGGCGAGTTCGAACTCGCGTTGGCTGCGGTCTCGGGCGGCGTTCTCGTCCCGGAGCCGTTGGTAGGGGTACTCGGCCTGCGGATAGCGGTACATCCAGTGCATCCAGCTGTGGGTAGGCGTTCCGTCCAGGGGCCACCAATACTCCTTGACGTCCTCGCCGTGATTGCCCTGAGCGTTGGTGAGACCGAACAGGCGCTCCTTGAGGATCGGATCGTTGTGGTTCCAGAGTCCGACGGCAAGGTTGAGGAAGCCGTACCGATCGCAGATCCCGCCGAGGCCGTCCTCGCCCCAGCGATAGGCCCGACGGTGCGCCTGTTCGAATCCGAAGCTGGCCCAGGCGTCGCCATCGGCACTGTAGTCCTCCCGGACGGTGCCCCACTGGCGCCCGGAGAGGTACGGGCCCCACAGGCGCCAGGCCCCGTCGGGTCCGGGACTCTCCGCGAGGCGGCGGTGTTCGGCAGTCGGATCGGTCTCGCTCACGCGGAGAATCTTGCTACAGCATCACCGCTCGCGCAGGCCCGCCGCGCAATGGGTTCAGCGGATGGCGGAGCGAGCCTGGACGTGCATCTCCCAGAACAGGATCTCCGCGGGTTCGGCGGCGCGCACCCGGGACTCCCCCGCATCGACGGATCGGAGCGCGTCTCCCTCGGTGAGCCGCTCACCGTCGGTCTCGATCGTCCCGGTGACCACGAACAGGTGGCCGAAGGGGGCCGCAGGGAGGATCACGTCCTCGCCGGCGCCGAGCCGGGCCCCGTACAGCGCCGCCGCGTCGTTACCGATGGTCACCGCCGGGCTGTGCCCGGCGATACCGGAGGCCACGGTGACCAACCCGCGCCCGCCGAGCGCGACGTCCGCGGTGCGGTACTCGGGCTCGCCTCCGGGCTCGTTGGGCGGCAGCCACATCTGGATCACCCGAGCGACGGTGCCCGTGGCACGGGGGTTCTGCTCCCGGTGGTTGACGCCGGTGCCGGCGCTCATGGCCTGGACCTGCCCGGCGCGGACGAGCCCCGTCGACCCCGAGGAATCGTCGTGGTGGATCTCTCCGGTCACCACCCAGGTCACGATCTCGGCGTCACGGTGGAAGTGGCGGTCGACACCCGAACCGGGGTCTACCAGATCGTCGTTGTGCACCAACAACTGTCCGTGGGCGTTCGCTCCCAGATCGAAGTTCCCCGTGAACGGCATCGACTGCCGGGTATAGAGCCCCTCCCCTCGCCAGTGCGTGCGGTCGGCGGCGCGGATGACCCTGCTTTCGCTCACCCGTTCAGACTAGGCGCCGCCCCCGGGGGTGGCGGTACGCGAGTAGGCGACCTCGCCGAGAACGTAGGTGGCGCGGACTGTCGCGTCGAGGAGTTCTCGAGGATCCGCTTCGAGCAGGTCGATGTCGAGCACGACGAAGTTCGCTTGCAGCCCCCGGCGGATGCGCCCCGCCGCCGTATCGATACGTCCCGCGTAAGCGCCTCCCGCGGTGAGCGCTCGCAGCGCCTCGCCGCGGGTGAAGGCGCGCTCGGGGTGGTACGGAGGCAGGGTGGGCGCGAGAGCCGATCCTCCGGTCAGCGCGATGTACAGGTTGGCCAGCGCTTCGTGCGGGGCGGTCGGCGCATCGGTGCCCAATGCGATGGGGACGTCGGCGTCGCGGAACTTCTGCCACGGGAATCCCTGCTCCTTCCGACCATCCCCCAGGACTGCTTTCCAGTTGTCCATGATCGCCGGATCACTGTGCACCGGTTGCAAAGACGCGATGATTCCCAGCGCCGCCATACGCGCGATCGTGCGGTCGGTGACGGTCTCGAGGTGCTCGAGTCGATGGCGCGGTTCGCCTGACGGACCTGCTGCAGAGCGGGCGCACTCCTCCAGGATGTCGACGGCGATCTCGCTGGTTCGATCGCCGATCGCGTGCACGGCGATCTGCAGGCCCGCCGCATCGGCTGCCAGCGCGACCGGTGTGAGCCGTTCGGCGCTCCAGATCGGCTCGGCATTGCTCCCGTCCGCGTACGGGCGCCGCATCGCCGCGGTACACGCGTCGATCACGCCGTCCATGATGATCTTCACTCCGCCCACCGAGAACCATGCGGATTCACCGGTGGACTCGAGTTCATCCCGGAGGGCGACCACCCGGTCGACCTGGGCGAGGTTCTGCGCCGGATCGTCGTGCGCGATGAGCAGGACGTGCCCGGTGAGCGGGAACGGGAGCCGTCCATCGCGCGCGAGCACACCGCGCAGAGCGGCGATCTCGATGTCGGACAGCGCCATATCGGTCGCACCCGTGACACCGGACCGGAGATAGGCACGGAACGCGGCCTCGACCGCGTCCCTATGGTCGTCCGCGCTCTGTAGGCCGCTCGCGTAGTCCCTGCCGTACAGCATCCCCGCGGTCTCGTACAGCATCCCGGTCGGGTTTCCCTCGGCGTCGCGAGCAATGGCACCACCGATCGGATCGGCGGTGTCGGGCCCGACCCCGGCCTCGGCGAGCGCGGCCGCATTGACCCATGTGGAGTGAAAATCGTTGGCTTCCAAATAGACCGGCACATCAGGAAGAACTTCGTCGATCATCGCCGCGGTCGGTGCACCGCCGTCGACCGCGCTGAAGAACCAACCACTGCCGATCACCCGCGGTTCATCGGGGTGGGCCGCGCGCCAGTCCACGAGCCGCGACTGGATCTGGGCGAGCGTGGAGCAGTCTCGTAGTTGCACCCCACGCAGGGATGTGCCCAATCCATGAATGTGCACATGGGAATCGATGAACCCGGGTGCCACGAATCGCCCCTGGAGGTCGACCTCGTCGGCCTCGCCTTCCACGGACGCACGCACCTGGTCGAGACCGCCTACCGAGCCGAACACCCCGTCGGTGACGGCGAAGGCATCGGCGACGCCGCCGTCCGGCTCCGAGGTGAATACCGTCGCGTTGTGGAAAATGGTGGTCGTCATCGTTCGTCCTGACGTCGGGGATGGGGTATCGGTACGGCGGCGGCACCGGCGGTGCCGTCAGCCCGGTACAGCAGGGCGTAGCAGCCCGAAGCCACGAGGAGTCCGGCCGGGACGGACAGGTCCAGGCCCGTCAGCGCGGCGACCGGCCCGACCACGACCGTGGTGTTGACGCACAGGCTCGACGCCGCACCGCCGGCGATCAGACTGATCACCCCGGCGCCGCGGAATCCCCGGCGGAACCAGAACGGGCTGCCGGGCGAATCGTCCAGGAGCGCCGCCCCGTTGTAGCGGTTGCGGCGCAGCAGGACATCTGTCGCGAAGACGGCGATGAGCGGCCCGGCGGCGATGACGACGAGCTGCAACAATGCCGACACGGCGGTGGTGAAGTCGCGGGCCACGATCGACACGCCGGTGAGAGCGGCGCCGATCGCGGCGATGATCACCGTCGACGGGATCCGGCGGATCGGGATCCCCAGCGCCTGCAGCGATAGGCCGGCGCTGTACATGGTCATCGCATTCAGGGCGACGGCGCTCGCGATCACCGCGAGCGTGAAGACCGCGAACAGCCAGGTCGGCAGGCCCACACTGAACGCACCCATCGGATCGCCGACCATGTCGAATTGCGGAGCGGTGGCAAGCAGAGCACCCACCATCGTGGTCGCGATGCCGGGGATCGCGCCACCGAGCGCCGTTGCGGTACCGGTTCGCCACGGTGCCGTATCCGCGGGCAGGTAGCGAGCGAGATCGGGGCTGTTGATGAAGGACAGCGGTGTGGACACGAGGATCGTGGCGCCGATCGTCATCGCCCCGGCGAGGGCGAGTCCGGAGAGGGGTTCGGCCGGCCGGTAGGAGAGGTCCGCGTAGGGATCCATGAACGCGGCGGACACCGCCAGTACCACCGTGACACCGCCGATGACGTAGGGGTACGAGGCGACGATCAGCCCGTGCCCGTAGACCGCGAGCACGCTGGTCACGGCGACGATCACCACGATCACCGCGAGGGTGGACAGGGTCGATCCGTGCGCCCCGAACCGGCCGAGCAGCCCCATACCGTTGAGCGATGCGGCCGACCACGACAGCGAGATGTAGACGGCGGCGAGCAGCCAGCCGTAGAGGCCCACGACCAGCTTGTTGCCCCGCACTCCGTATACCGCGCGGGTGATCACCGAACTGGAGGTCCCGGACACCGGACCGCTCACGGCGATGAGGCCGACCAGCACCCATCCGCTCGACGCGATGATCGCGGTGACGAGCACCTGGAGCAGGCTGAGCCCGAGACCGGCGACCAACGTCGCACCCACCGAGATCGATAGGAAGCTGACGCTCGGCGTGGCCCAGACGCACACCAGCGAGCGAGGGCTGCCCCCGCGTTCCGTGTCCGGGACCAGCTCGATTCCCCGCGTCTCGGGCCCGGTGGCGAACTCCGGGGTCGTCAGATGGCCGGACAGTCCGTCCTGCGTGGCATCCGCCATGGCGACACCTCCCACAAAATGAATTGAATTCGTTTTGTGTGAAAGTACGCCGCGCAGAGTCACCGCGCCGGGCGTCGAGGTAAACAGTGCGTTACCGTCCCATCGCCCGGGATCAGAGCGGTGCGGACCCGCGGACGTGCTCGAACACCAGAGAGGTGTTCGTACCCGCGATCTCCTCGCGCGCACTGAGATGTTCGACCAGATGTCGCAGATCGTCGGTGTCGATCGCGGCGACATGCAACACGTAGTCGTCGCCGCCGGCGAGGAAGTAGGCATCGATCACCGGCGGCAGGTCGATCACCGACTCCACGAACTGTCGGATCCGATGCCTCGCCGTCGACCGCAGCCGCACGGAGATCATGGCCCGGAGCGGGCGGCCGACCGCCGCCGGATCGACATCGGCGTAGAAGCCGCGGATCACCCCCGCATCCACGAGGCGCCGTACTCGCGTATGCACCGTGGACGGCGCCAACCCGACCTCGTCGGCCAATGTCGCGTTCGCGACCCTCCCGTCGCGCTGGAGTACCAGCAGAATGCGTCGGTCCACCTCGTCGAGCAGGGGGCGACGATCATTCGGCAGCGGCGGGCGGTACGCGGAGTTCTGAGAATCTTCGACACCCATATCGAAATTTTACAGAATCTTCTTCGAGCAGATTGCTTGATGATCGATGTTTCTTCACACTTGTGACACAGGCCACTGACCGTGAACAGGAGCGCACCATGCGGGTCGGAATCCCCACCGAGATCAAGAACAACGAGTACCGCGTGGCGATCACGCCGGGCGGTGTCGCCGAACTCGCCAAGCACGGCCATGACGTGCTCATCGAGGACGGTGCCGGCACCGGCTCGGCGATCAGCAACGACGACTTCGCCGCCGCGGGCGCCCGTATCGTGCCGTCGGCCGACGACGTGTGGGGCGAGGCCGACCTCCTGCTCAAGGTGAAAGAGCCGATCGCACCCGAATACGCCCGGATGCGGGCCGATCAGACGATCTTCACCTACCTGCACCTGGCCGCGTCGCGCCCCTGCACCGATGCCCTGCTCGCCTCGAAGACCACCTCGATCGCCTACGAGACGGTGCAACTGGCCGACGGTTCGCTCCCGCTCCTGGCCCCGATGTCGGAAGTGGCAGGACGACTCGCCCCGCAGGTGGGCAGCTACCACCTGATGCGCTCGAAGGGCGGCCGCGGCGTGCTCATGGGCGGTGTCCCCGGAACCGCACCCGCGAAGGTCACCGTGCTCGGCGGCGGGGTCTCCGGCATCAACGCCGCGCAGATCGCCGCGGGCATGGGCGCCGACGTCACCGTTTTCGACCTCGACGTCCGCAAGATGCGGGCGGTCAACGCGCAGTTCGGCGGTCGGGTGCACACCAGCTACTCAACCTCGCTCGCACTGGAGGAGGCGGTCGTCGAGTCCGATCTGGTGATCGGCGCCGTGCTGATCCCGGGCGCTGCCGCGCCGAAGTTGGTCTCCACCGATCTGGTGCACCGGATGCGGCCGGGGGCCGTGCTCGTGGACATCGCGATCGACCAGGGCGGCTGCTTCGCCGACTCGCGCCCCACCACCCATGACGATCCCACGTTCACTGTCGGCGAGACGGTCTTCTACTGCGTGGCGAACATGCCCGGAGCCGTGCCGCGGACGTCCACCTTCGCGCTCACCGGCGCCACGCTGCCGTACGTGCTGCGGATCGCCGACAAGGGCTGGCGCGGAGCGTGCACCGACGATCCGGCGCTCGCGGCCGGCCTGTCCACCCACGATGGCGAATTGCTCAACGCCAGCGTCGGCGATGCCCTCGGCATTGCGGCGAAGTCGCCGGAGTCGGTGCTGGGCTGAGCCTTCGGCTCACCACTCCCCCGTATCGAGGTACTGCGCGAGGTTGCCCATCCGGCGCTGCACGGCGGCGATCTCGCGGACGCACTGCTCCAACAGGCCGCGATCGAGCGAGGGGATCCTACGGATGGACAGCACGTCTCCCGGCGTGCGCCCCTTCGCCATCTGCTCCACCTGATACTCCATCCGGATGCGTTCGAGGATCGAGAAGCAGTCCCGGAGCACTTCGGCCGAATCATCGGGCAAGACGGGCGAATCCGCACCGGCCGCAAGCCGGTTGCGGGTCTGCAGCTTGGTCGAACCCCGACTCAAGGCCGCCCACCGGGCGATATTGACAACGGGAACCAGCGCATGGGCCTTGATGTCGAAGGTGCCGCCGCGCAGCGAGATCACATCACGCATGGAGCGAATCCTGGCCTTCGCCGTGAGCGCCTCGCGGAGCATCAGCATGAAAGCGTGCTGATGCTCCGACAGGTGCTGGTACACACCGGCCACCGGCTGCAGGGTCAGATCGCCCCACACCGGGCGGCCGTCCACCAGGAGCGACGCCATCATCATGGCGTTGTTGGAGAGCGGCGCGTCGATCCATTCGCCTGCCGCATAGAGCCATTCGGACTCGGTCCGGCAGAACCGCGGTTGTGCGGCGACCGCACCGTTGGTGTCGGACGGGATGCCGCATTCCTCAAGCCGGTCGTGGACAGCGGTCGCGAGCGCCAGCGCCGCAGAGCGGCGCTGTTCGATCTCCTCGTCGGTAGCGCCGGGCATATCGGTGAGGATGATCGCGCTATCCACATCGGAGCTCGGCACTACTTCCCGCCGCGACACGCTACCGAGCGAGAGCCAGGTGAAATCACCTTCGCGGAGGTCCGGGTGCACGGTCAGTTCGAGCTCGATACAGCGGCGCACCATCGCCTCGATCGCCACTGCCGCAACACCGGAGACGTGCCGGACCGGCGCGTGCTGCCGGGTGAGCACCGGAAAGATCTCACGGATCGTTCGACCGATGTCCGGCAGTTCCTCCGCCGGTGCGCGTTCGATCCGCCGCTGCAGTGCGAACGTGGACGTGGTGGGCACGGTGAGGAAATCGACGTCCTGCACCACCCCCTGGACGACGCCCTTCGGATCCAGCACCGCCATGTAGTGCAGCTTGCGGTCGAGCATGTCGATCAGCACGTCGCTGGAGAGGGTCGAGGCCGGGACCGCATGCAACGGCGCTGTCATCACCGCCGAGACCGGATCGGTGACCGGCCGGGCTGGGGAGATCACCCGCGCCCGCAGGTCGTGGTCGGTGACGATGCCCAAGGGCTCACCGGCGCCGTTCTGCACCACGACGTAGCCGGATTTGGCGTCGGTCATCGCGGTGGCGGCATCGCGGATGCTCACATCGGGAGGGCAGGTGACCGGGTCCCGCCGGACGATCTCACCCACGTTGCGCTCGTTGAGTTGCTCGGACGAACGGCCGGGCGCCGGCTTGGCCAGTTCGGTGGCGAGGAAGGCTGCACCGGCCGGGGTGGAGAACATGTCCGCGACGGCCCACGCGGGCAACTGCGCCAGCGTGACGTCCGTGAGAGCCACGGCGCGCGGGCCGCCCTTGGCCCCCACCAGGATCACCACGTAACCGAAGACACCACCGGGCCCGACCACCTCGTCGACATCGCCCCGGTCCACCGAAGCGACGTTGGGGAGGTTCCACAGCCCCACCTGGCCGGAGAGCACCACGTACGCGTGCTCCGGCGATGCCGACATCCCATCGAGGATGAGCACGCCCCGGGCGTACTCATTGACCGTCGAATCGGCCACCAGGCGGGCACGTTCCTCGTCCGGCAGTCCGTCGAACGGCGCGTGCTGTGAGAGGAAGGCGAACAGCTCCCCGAGGTCGGAGAAGTCGGTCATGCCCTATGTTTACACGCCGCCATCGATGGAGATACGAAAGTCATCTCGCGGTAACACGTCCGCGGAACGGTTGCGGGGTCTACATTCCCATCCAGCGCAGAACCCACGCGCCTTCACGTCGAGGAGAAAGACCCATCCATGACGAAACCCGTCGATAAGTTCGCCGCCGAGCAGGAGGGCTACAAGCAGACCCTCGGTCGGCGACACGTGCAGATGATCGCCATCGGCGGCGCCATCGGCACGGGCCTGTTCCTGGGATCCGCCACCCGCCTCAACAGCACCGGTCCCGCCCTGCTGTTCAGCTATGCCTTCGTCGGCGTGATCGCCTTCTTCCTGATGCGTGCCCTCGGCGAGATGGTGCTGTACCGGCAGAGTTCGGGCGCGTTCGTCTCGTACGCCCGGGAGTTCTTCGGGGAGGGAGCGGCATTCGCCGCGGGATGGCTGTACTGGATCTTCTGGGCATTGACCGGCGTCGCGGAGTTGTCCGCGGTCGCGAAGTACACCAAGAAGTGGATAGACGCGCCGAACTGGGTCACGGTGATCATCGCGCTGGCCATCGTGCTCGCGATCAACCTGCTCTCCGCGCGCGCCTTCGGCGAGTTCGAGTTCTGGGCGTCCATCCTCAAGGTCGGCGCGATCGTGCTGTTCCTGGTCGTCGGGCTGGTCCTGGTGATCGGCCAGGTCACCATCAAGGGCAAGGACGCCGACCCCGCGCTCGGCCTGCCCGCACAGCCCGAACACCAGGCAGGCATCTCGAACCTGTGGAGCAATCCCGGCGGTTTCTGGCCGCACAGCGAGACCTTCGGCTGGCTCGCACCCATCGTCGTGATGTCGGGCGTCGTGTTCGCGTACGCGGCCATCGAGATGGTCGGCATCGCCGCGGGCGAGATGCAGAACCCGCAGCGCGAGGTGCCCAAGGCCGTGAACTCGGTGATCCTGCGGATCGCCGTCTTCTACTGCGGTTCGATCTTCCTGCTGGTGTGCATCCTGCCCACCAGCCAGTACGGCGTCACCGACAACCAGGGCAACTATTCCTCGCCCTTCGTCACCGTCTTCGAGCGGCTCGGCATCGGCTGGATGGCCGACTTGATCAATGCGGTCCTGATCGTGGCCGCGATGAGCTCGCTCAACGCCGGGCTGTACACCACCGGCCGCATGCTGCGCAGTCTCGCCGCCAGCCGCGAGGCCCCGAAGATGTTCATGAACATGAGCAAGTCGGGCGTGCCCGCCACCGGCATCCTGGTGACCTCGCTGTTCTACGTCGCCGGTGCCGTACTCAACGCCCTGGTCCCGGGTAAGGCGTTCGATATCGCGCTCGAGGCATCCGCGATCGCCGTGGTCGGCGTGTGGTCGATGATCTTCATCAGCCACATCCGCTACCGCAAGCTGTCCGATCTCGGACTGGTGCCGTCGAGCTCGTTCCGCGCTCCGCTCGCGCCGTTCATGAGCTACGTCGGCCTGGCCTTCCTGTTCTTCGTGATCGTCGGCATGGCCTACTCGGGCTGGAAGAGCGCCGATGCCTTCTGGGACAAGACCAACTTCGTCGTCGTGGTGATCGGTCTGCCGATCTTCGTGATCGCGCTGCTCATCAGCTGGGTGATCGTGAAGCCGAAGGTCTTCGACCACCTCGGCGGCGACCTCGCTCCGAAGTGGAGCATCAAGGATGCGGTGGAGAACAAGGTCACGCACGCGAACGACAAGCAGGACTGACCGTGTGCCGAACGCCCGCGAGGTCCCGGCCTCGCGGGCGTTCGGGCATTCACCACCGGTTCACCCGCCACCGCTACGGTTCCGCCATGCCTACCAGCCCCCGCACCGTTCGCCGGATCGCCGCCGCAGCGGCCACCGCCATCGTCGTCCTGGGCGGCGCCGCCGTCACCGCACCCGTACACGCGGCACCGTCGTCCTCTTTCGACCTGCAGTCACATCGCGGGGGCCGGGGCGAACACACCGAGGAGTCCCTCTACGGATTCGCCCGCTCCGTGGAGCTGGGAGTGACCACCCTCGAGCTCGACATCGTGCTCACCAAAGACACGGTGCCGCTGATCTGGCACGACCCGACGGTGCAGGCGGACAAGTGCACCGATACCGCGCCCGTGACCCCGGGCGACCCGCAGTTCCCCTACGTCGGCAAGGTGATCCACGACCTGAGCTACGCCCAGGTGCAGACTCTCCGGTGCGATAAGAAACTGCCGAAGTTCCCCGATGCGAAGGTGGTTCAGGGCAACCGGATCGCCACACTGCCACAGCTGTTCGACCTGGTGGCCGGGTATCGGGGCAACACGATTCGGTACAACATCGAGACCAAGATCGAGGCCGAGGACCGGGCGAAGTCGGCGCAGCCGCAGGAGTTCGTGGACCGGATCCTAGGCGCGGCACGGACCGCGGGCGTACTCGACCGGATCTCCGTGCAGAGCTTCGACTGGCGATCGCTGCCGCTGGTGCGGGCGCAGGCACCGACGGTGCCCCTGGTCGCGCTCTACGACGCCACCACCTGGAAGCGGAACTCGGCCTGGCTCGGTGCGGTGAGCTTCGAGAAGTCCGGCGGTGACGTGGTGCGCGCTGCGAAGTCGGCCGGATTCGATGTGCTCTCGCCCGATTACGCACTGTCGGACGCGAAGCTGGTCGCCGCCGCCCACGCCGCCGGGATGCAGGTGATCCCGTGGACGGTGAACGAGGAGGCAGAGATGCGCAGACAGATCGGCTTCGGTGTCGACGGCATCATCACCGACTACCCGACCCGTCTGCGCAGTGTGCTCGCAGCCGAGGGCACGACGTTGCCGCCCGCGTACCGCGCGTAGCCGCAGCGGGGCGGCCACGTCGCTCCCGGTCGCGGGCGGACGCCCTCGCCCCGACTGGATCAGTCGAGCCAGTTCCGCACTGTGGCCGGCAGGCCCCGTTTGCCGCGGTGCGGACCCAGTACCGCACCACCGAAAGGCCGCGAGAGCAGGTCAGCCGCCACACGGTTCACGTCGTTCGCACTCACCCTGTCGATCCGGGCAAGAGTACGAGTGACCGTGCGCTGGTTCTGGTAGTTGATCTCGCTCCGGCCGATCCGGTGCATCCGGGACTGCGCGTCTTCGAGCCCCAGCACGAGGCCGCCGCGCAGCGACCCTTTCGCTCGCGCCAGCTCGTCGGATGTGAGCCCGTTGTCACGGACGTCTTCGAGCACCGCCCGAGCGACCGCCGCCACCTCGCCGAGACGCTCCGGTGAGCATCCGGCGTACACCGAGAAGGCACCTGTGTCGGCGAAGGTGTCGACCGCGGAGTACACGGTGTACGCGAGCCCGCGCTGCTCCCGGATCTCTTGGAACAGACGCGAACTCAGACCGCCGCCGATCGCCGTATTGAGCACCGACAGCGCCCACCGGTCCGGGTGGAACCGGCCGTAGGCGCGAGTACCGGCCACCAGGTGCGACTGCTCTCCCTCCCGGCCCAGCACGGTCAGCGAGGGTGCAGAGGGTAACCGCCGGATCCCGGAACGCACCGGGGCCGACTCCGCCGCGCCGTCGAGTCGTCCCTCGAAGGCCTTGCGCGCCAACGCCACCACACGCGCATGGGAGACATTGCCTGCCACCGCGAGCACCATCCGCTCCGGGGTGTAGCGGCGCCGGTGGAAACCGCGGAGCCGCGCCGCGGTCATCGACGAGACGGACTCCTCGGTGCCCAGCACCGGCCGGCCCAGTGGGTGGCCGCCGAACAAGGCCGCCGTCGCTGCCTCATTGACCAGGTCTTCGGGATCGTCGTCGCGCATGGCGAGTTCTTCGAGCACGACCTCGCGTTCCACCTCGACGTCGGCGGGCCGGCACAGGCCGCCGAGTACGACGTCGGTGACCACGTCGACCGCCAGGTCCAGATCGGTATCGAGCACGTGGGCGTAGTAGCAGGTGTGTTCCTTCGAAGTGAAGGCGTTGATCTCCCCGCCGACCGCGTCGACCTCCGCGGCGAGTGAGGCGGCATCGCGGTGCGGCGTCGCCTTGAACAGTAGGTGTTCGAGGAAGTGTGCCGCGCCGGCGGAGGCCGGATGCTCATCACGGGAGCCGACGGCGACCCACAGGCCCACGGCGGCGGACCGGGAACCCGGCACCGTCTCCGTGACCACTCGCAGGCCACCGGGCAGAACGCTACGACGAACGGGGGCACCCGGTGCGGATGCCCCCGTCCGTGCAGCCTGTCGTTTCAGGCCGCTCAAGTGCTACTCCTCGGTCGCCGCGGCGGCGGGAACGGGCTCGGCCGCCTTATCGTCCTCGACCACGGGGATCAGGCTGATCTTGCCGCGCTCGTCGATATCGGCGATCTCCACCTGCAGCTTGCTGCCGACGTTGACCACATCCTCGACCTTGTTCACGCGCTTGCCGTTACCCAGCTTGCTGATGTGCACCAAACCGTCGCGGCCGGGGACCAGCGAGACGAAGGCGCCGAACGCCGTGGTCTTGACCACGGTGCCCAGGAAGCGCTCGCCCACCTTCGGCAGCTGCGGGTTGGCGATGGCGTTGATCCGGTCGATCGCCGCCTGGGCCGACGGGCCGTCGGCCGCACCGACGAACACCGTGCCGTCATCCTCGATCGAGATGTTGGCGCCGGTCTCCTCGGTGATGGAGTTGATCGTCTTACCCTTGGGTCCGATGACCTCGCCGATCTTGTCCACGGGCACCTTGATGGTGGTGATCCGCGGGGCGTACGGGCTCATCTCGTCGGGGGCGTCGATCGCCTCGGCCATGACCTCGAGGATCGTGGTCCGGGCATCCTTCGCCTGGCCGAGCGCGCCGGCCAGGACCTGCGACGGGATGCCGTCCAGCTTGGTGTCGAGCTGCAGGGCGGTGACGAAGTCGGACGTGCCGGCGACCTTGAAGTCCATATCGCCGAAGGCGTCCTCGGCGCCGAGGATGTCGGTCAGGGCCACGTAGCGGGCCTGGCCGTCGACCTCATCGGACACCAGTCCCATGGCGATGCCCGCGACGGGCGCCTTGAGCGGCACACCGGCGTTGAGCAGCGACATCGTCGAGGCGCAGACCGAACCCATCGAGGTGGAGCCGTTGGAACTCAGCGCCTCCGAGACCTGACGGATGGCGTAGGGGAACTCCTCCACCGAGGGCAGTACCGGCACGAGGGCGCGCTCGGCGAGGGCGCCGTGGCCGATCTCGCGGCGCTTCGGCGAGCCGACACGGCCGGTCTCACCGGTCGAGTACGGCGGGAAGTTGTAGTGGTGCATGTAGCGCTTGGACTTCTCGGGTCCGAGCGAGTCGATCTGCTGTGCCATCTTCACCATGTCCAGCGTGGTGACGCCCAGGATCTGGGTCTCGCCACGCTCGAACAGCGCACTGCCGTGGGCGCGCGGGATCACGGCGATCTCGGCGCTGAGCGAGCGGATGTCGGTGATGCCACGGCCGTCGATGCGGAAGTGGTCGGTGAGGATGCGCTGGCGCACCAGCTTCTTGGTCAGCGAGCGGAAGGCCGCGCCGATCTCGCCCTCGCGGCCCTCGAACTGCGGGCCCACGGCCTCAAGCACCTCGGCCTTGACGACGTCGGTGGCGTTATCGCGCTCCTGCTTGCCGGCGATCGACAGCGCATCGTTGAGCTTCGCGGCACCCGCGGCCTCGACGGCGGCGAAGACGTCGTCCTGGTAGGCGGGGAACAGCGGGAACTCGCCGGTCGGCTTGGCCGCACCAGCGGCCAGCTGCTTCTGCGCCTCGCACAGCACGGCGATGAAGGGCTTGGCGGCCTCGAGGCCCTCGGCCACGACGGCCTCGGTGGGCGCGGTGGCGCCGCCCGCGATGAGCTCGATAACGTTCTCGGTGGCCTCGGCCTCGACCATCATGATCGCGACGTCGGCGTCCTTGCCGGAGCCCGAGACGATGCGACCCGCGACGACCATGTCGAAGACGGCGCGCTCGAGCTGCTCGACGGTCGGGAAGGCGACCCACTGGCCGTCGATGAGGGCGACGCGCACGCCGCCGACGGGACCGGAGAAGGGCAGGCCGGCGATCTGGGTCGACGCCGAGGCGGCGTTGATCGCGACCACGTCGTACAGATCCTTGGGATCGAGCGACATGACGGTCACGACGACCTGAATCTCGTTGCGGAGGCCGTCGACGAACGACGGGCGCAGCGGCCGGTCGATCAGGCGGCAGGTGAGGATCGCGTCGGTCGACGGGCGACCCTCGCGACGGAAGAACGAGCCGGGGATGCGGCCCGCGGCGTACATGCGCTCCTCGACGTCGACGGTCAGCGGGAAGAAGTCGAAGTGCTCCTTCGGGTGCTTGCTGTGCGACGTGGCCGAGAGCAGCATCGTCTCGTCGTCGAGGTAGGCGGCCACCGAGCCGGCGGCCTGCTGCGCGAACCGACCGGTCTCGAACCGGATCGTGCGCGTGCCGAAGGAGCCGTTGTCGATGACGGCCACCGCTTCGGTGATGTCGTCGTCGAACTCGACCTGAGTGTTGTCGGACATGTAGTGAATCAGAACCTTTCGGTACCCAGGCCCGTCCGTGCCCGGCCTCACGCAGACTGCGCGGAGACCTCGTCATTCGACGCGGCGGCGGAGCGCCCCGGTGCGGTCATCGATCGAAGCCGCCGGATACACCGTCGACAGAATGCTGTCGCGGACTCCGGCGGCCACTACCGAGGACCACCCCGCAGGGAGTGACACCGTGGTGGCGCACCGCATCGTCGTGACCGGCCGAAACCGGCGCCGACGTCGAACGGACCTGTGGAAAGGCTATCATTTGGAGTCTTTTCCACGTGAGTCGTACACGCCGTGCAGGCACGCCGAGAGAGGAAGCCGATGCAGCAGAGCGTCCGCGAGCGGACCACCGAGGCGACTGCCACCTGGCTGGCCCGGACGATGTTCTTCGCCGCCATCGTCTCACTGCTGGGCGCGCTGGTCCACGGCGACCGCATCCTGCCGATCCTCGCCGATGTGCTGGGCGTGCTCGGCATCCCCTCGTTCCCCAGCCTGCTGTTCGTCGCGCTGCTGACGGTGCTTAGCGGGGCGCTGCGCCGGCGGCTCCGGGCCGCGCACACCGTGGCCTGCGCTCTCATGGCCACGGAGGTCGCGGCGAACATTTTCGTCCTGGTGCTCGTGGTCACCGAGGAGCTCGGCGACGACGACGGCAGCGCCCGCGTGCCGGCCCTGCTGGCGAACTACTTCGAGGCCCGCTACTCGTTGCCGGGCGCGGCCTTCGCGGCTGCGGTGAGCGCGGCGACGCTCGCCCTGGTCATCGCCGCCCGGCCCGCCTTCCCCGCGAAGCTGGCCCACGGGTCCCGCCGCGCGGCGCTCGGCGTCCTGGTGGGCGGGCTACTGCTGTCGTACCTGGTCACGCTGGCGCTCACGTTCACCTTCCCGGGCCGGCTACGCGGTCCGGTCGAGATCGCGGTGTGGGCGCTGCGCTCGACCTTCGGCGTCTCACTCCCCCGCCCGCTGGACCTGCTGCTCAACGGTCACTCCGGCCCGCAGTGGATCTACTCCTTCGCCGGCATCATGTCGGCGACGGTGCTGATCCTGGCGCTGATGGCGTTCTGGCGCGCCGGTCGCGGCGACGAGCTGATGACCGAACCGGAGGAACTGGAGGTGCGCCGCCTGCTGCTCACCTACGGCGAGGACGATTCACTGGGCTACTTCGCCACCCGGCGCGATAAGTCGGTGATCGCGGCTCCCGATCGCAGAGCGGTGGTCACCAGCCGGGTGGTGGGCCCGGTGTCGATGGCGAGCGCCGATCCGATCGGCGACCGCGAGTCGTGGCCCGCCGCCGTGCACGCCTGGCTGGAGGACTGCCGCCGACACAGCCTGTACCCGGCGGTCCTTGCGGCGAGCATCGACGGTGCCGCGGTGTACGAGGCTGCCGGGCTGCGGACACTCAACATCGGCGACGAGGCGATCATCCACGTCGATCGGTTCACGCTCAAGGGGCGCGAGATGCGTGCGGTACGGCAAGCCGTCACCCGCGTGAGCGGCGCCGGGTACACGCTGCAGGTGCGCCGCCACGCGGACCTCACCACCGAGGAGCTGACGCAGGTCGCACAGCTCGCGGAGAAGTGGCGCGGCGAGGAGACCGAGCGCGGCTTCTCCATGGCCCTCAACCGGATCGGCGACCCGGTGGACGGTCGGTGCGTGCTGGTGACCGCGCACGACGCCGCCGGCGAGGTGCGCGGTCTTTTGAGCTTCGTGCCCTGGGGCACCCGCGGCCTCTCGCTCGATCTGATGCGTCGCGACCGGAACGCGGAGAACGGGCTCAACGAGTTCATGGTGGCCAAACTCGTCGAGGCCAGCGCGGAGATCGGCATCCGTCGCATCTCCTTGAACTTCGCCGTTTTCCGCGCTGTCTTCTTCGAAGCAGACCGGGTGGGCGCGGGGCCCGTCACCCGGATGGTGGATTCGGTGCTCAGCTTCGCGTCGAAGTTCTATCAGTTGGAAACGTTGTATCGGTCGAACGACAAGTACCGACCGGACTGGGTGCCTCGGATCCTGTGCTACGACCCGACGCTCACCGCGGTGCGAGCCGGTATCGCGGTGGGAACCGCCGAGGGCTTTCTGCCGCAGATCGGGCCGAAGTTCCTCTCCGGCCCCACTGTTCCCGACGAGCAGGATCAGCGCGACCCAGAATTCGTCGTGCGCCTCCTCGCCGAGGAGGAGCGCCTACTGCACCGCGAGGCGCCCGCACCACGGCTTTCCGAACAGCAGCGGGTGCGTCGCCGCAAACTCACGGCGATGGAGGCGGCGGGGATGCCCGGCTATCCCCCCTCGGTGCCGCGCACCGCCTCGCTCGCCGAGGTTCGCGGGCACCTCAATGGCCTGGCCCCCGATTCATCGACGGACACCGTTGTTTCCGTGACCGGCAGGGTGCGTGGCGTGCGTGACTACGGTGGCGTCACCTTCGTCGATCTTCACGAGGACAGGGCCACCTTGCAGGTGATCGCCGAGCGCGGTCGTACTCCCGACGACGTGCGCGCCTTCTGGCGCGAGTCGATCGACATGGGCGACCTGGTGTCGGTGACCGGTGAGATGGTCACTTCGCACACGGGTGAGCTCTCGGTTCTGCTCCAGGACTGGGCCATGGCCGGGAAGTGCCTCTCACCGGTCCCGAAGCCGCGGGTGCGACTCGGCGACGAGACCAGGGCGCGCAGCCGCTCCCTCGACCTGATGACCGATGACGGTGCTGTCGACCTGCTCTACCGCCGCTCGCGGGCGGTCGCGGCAATGCGCGCCGCGTTCACCGATCGCGGCTTCACCGAGGTCGAGACGCCGATGCTGCAGTCGGTGCACGGCGGCGCGGCGGCACGCCCGTTCACCACGCACATCAACGCCTACGACATGGATCTGTACCTCCGGATCGCGCCGGAGCTCTACCTCAAGCGGCTCGCGGTGGGAGGCATGGGCCGGATCTTCGAGATCAACCGGAACTTCCGCAACGAGGGCGCCGACGCCACCCACAACCCGGAGTTCACCTCGCTCGAGGCCTACGAGGCGTACGGCGACTACACCACCATGCGAACACTGACCCGCGAGGTGATCCTCGGCGCCGCGATCGCCGTCAACGGCCGGCCGATCGCGGTACGGCCCGACGGTTCCGGTGGAACACGCGAGGTGGACCTCACCGCCGAATGGCCGGTGATCACGGTGCACGAGGCTGTTTCCCGGGCCGTCGGCACGTCGGTGACACCCGACAGCGAGGTCGAGGAGTTGGAGGCGCTGTGCAAGCAGTGGCACGTCGCGGCTCCCCGGGGAGCGTCGGCGGGCAAGCTGGTCATGGAACTGTACGAGGGGCTGGTGGAAAAGCAGACCGAGTTCCCCACGTTCTACTGCGATTTCCCGATCGAGGTCTCGCCACTGGCGCGCAGACACCGCCGCGATCCGCGACTCACGGAACAATGGGACCTGGTGGGTTTCGGCGCCGAGCTGGGTACTGCCTACACGGAACTGACCGATCCGATCGATCAGCGCGAGCGGCTCACCCAGCAGTCGATGGCCGCGGCCGCCGGTGATCCGGAGGCGATGGAACTCGATGAGTCCTTCCTGGATGCCCTGTCGTACGCCATGCCACCGACCGGCGGTCTCGGCATCGGTGTGGACCGGATCATCATGCTGCTTGCGGGAGTGAACATCCGCGCCACGCTGGCCTTCCCGTTCATCAAACCCCAGGACCGCTGAGCCCGGTGGTCGAAGAACAGGCGCGCCTATACGGCTCGTGGCGAGCGAACACGACCGCAGACGCCCTCGCCTTGTTCGAGAACTACCCCGGACTCTGGTGGGTGGCCGGTGGCCACGCGATCGAGGCGTTCACCAAGTCTCCACGCCCTCACAGCGACCTCGATGTCTCGATTCCCCGCGCGGACGTGCCAGTCCTGCGCCGGCATGTGGCCGGACAGTTCGATGTGTGGCAGGCCGACTCCGGCACACTGCGCCCGATGGTCGACGATGCCGACACCGTCACCCCGACGTGCAGCAATCTATGGCTCCGCGAACATGGCGACGCCCCATGGGAGTTCGACGTGCTCCTCGCGATCACTAGCGCAGCCACCTGGACGTACGAGCGCGACCGGCGAGTGAAACTCACGCTCGACGATGCCCTGTGGGACCTCGACGGGGTGCGGTACCTAAGTCCCGAGGTCCAGCTCCTCCACAAGGCGCCCGGGCTCCGCGCCAAGGATCAGGCGGACTTCGACGCCTGCCTACCCCGCCTCGCCCCCGCCCAGAGCGGGTGGCTGCTGTCCGCCCTTGGCCTCGCGCACCCCCGCCATCCGTGGATCGTCGCGCTCCGTGCTCATCGCGGACAGATTCCGCGACGCGTGCCTACGCCGTGAGTACGCTGCTCGGTCGCGGCTGAGACTCAGTCCACGGTGATCTCGGGCCGACCCGACGGGATCGTGACGGTCGCGCGGCGATGCAACGGCAGGCCGCGATTGGCGATCGAATCGGCCACCCGGAACTCCGCCCGCCACTGCTCGTGGGAGAGCCGGTTGAGCATGTAGCCGCGCTGCGCATTGCCGAACTTCACGTGCGGTGAGGCCGCCTTGATGGCCTGATCGGCGGAGTCACTGTCCTTGCCGTCCTTTCCGGACGCGATCGACGTGCCCGCCAATTCCACACCGACCGTGGGAACGTCGCGGGTATAGGTGGACTTCAGCTCCGAGACCACGTTGCGGTGGATATCGCCGACGATGGAGACCAGATTGGGCACCTTTCGCTGTGCGGCACCGTCGAGGATGCGGGCCCGTGAGGCCTCGTAGCCGCTCCACCCGTCCATCGAGACGATGCGGACGCCGTCCTTGTTCCGCGCGAGGTCGGCGATGGTGGTCTGGTGCGCCAGCACGTTCCACCGCGCACCGCCGGTGCCGAGGCCGTCGAGGATCCACTTCTCCTGCGCCGCACCGGTGATGGTGCGACCGGGGTCGGCGGTGGCCGCATCCTGCGGACTGTCCTTGTCGTCGTTGGCCTGGTCGCTGCGGTACTGCCGGGTGTCGAGCACGCTGAACCGGGCGAGGTCACCGAACTCGAATCGCCGGTACATGCGGATATCCGCACCATCGGGGCGCAGGGCCGCGCGCACCGGCGTGTTCTCCCACCACGCCTTGAACGCCGCCGCACGGCGCACGATGAATTCGGACGGCGATTGTCCCTTCTCCGGAATACCAGCAGCCCAGTTGTTCTCGACCTCATGATCGTCGTAGGCACAGATGAACGGCGCCGCACGATGCGCGGCCTGCAGATCGGGGTCGAGTTTGTACAGCGCGTAGCGATCGCGGTAGTCGGCGAGGGTCGTCATCTCGGTCCACGCCGACTTGGGCACGTCCGTGGTGGGGCGGCGCACCGTCGCGGGCTTGATCTCGTACTCGTAGACGTAATCGCCGAGATGGAAGACCACGTCCGGTGCTGCGTCGGCGAGATCGGCGTAGGCGTTGAAGTAGCCGTCCGTCCACGCCTGGCACGAGACCACAGCAAAGGACATCGCACCCACCCGCGCCCCCGCGGCGGGCGCTGTGCGGGTACGACCTACCGGCGAAACGTCGGAGCCACAGCGGAATCGGTAGAAATAGTCGGTGGCGGCCCGCAGCCCCCGGACATCGACGTGCACGCTGTGCCCGTCCTGCGGCACAGCTGCGGTATCGCCGCGCTGGACGACATTGCGGAATCCACGATCGGAGGCGATCTCCCACTGCACCGGAACGGGTCGGTCGGGCATGCCCCCACCGGGCTGCAACGGCCGGCGCGCGAGCCGCGTCCACAGCACCACCGAATCCGGCAGCGGATCGCCCGAGGCCACGCCGAGCGTGAATGGATCACCGGCTGCGACCGGGTCCGCCGCGGCGACGGTCTGGCGCAGCAGCTGCGGAGTGAAGGCGACGCCGCCGACCACGCCCATCCAGGTCATGAACCGGCGGCGGGACGTACCCGCGACGACGGTGCGGCCGGGCAGGACATCGAACGGGGCTGATCGGTGCGACATGGATACAGGTGTTACCGAACGAATGTGACCCGCGCGACACTTCGAGATGGCCACCCCGGCCACGCCGGGTGAAGCGCCGATGAACCGCGCTGGAGCGCAACGCGATGGCCGCCAACGCCGACGGCCCGCCCCGATCAATGGGGCGGGCCGTCGGTGAGGACGTTCTTAGCGGCGCAGGCCGAGGCGCTCGATGAGCGAGCGGTAACGGTTGATGTCGACCGAGGCGACGTACTTCAGCAGGCGACGACGACGGCCGACCAGCAGCAGCAGGCCGCGGCGGCTGTGGTGATCGTGCTTGTGCTGCTTGAGGTGCTCGGTGAGATCGACGATGCGCTTGGTGAGCAGCGCGACCTGGGCCTCGGGCGAACCGGTGTCGCCCTCGTGCAGGCCGTACTCGGCGAGGATCGACTTCTTCTGCTCAGTGGTGAGCGACATGGATAGGCTCCTTCTCAGTATCGCGTCGTCAACATCCGTACCGCCGCCGCGAACCACAGCAGGCACGAACGACCACGTTACCAGAGGTCAGGCGATTCCCAGAATCGCCCGTGTGCGCTCCACGTCGCCGCCCATCGCCGTGAGCAGATCGTCGATGGACTCGAACCTCTCCATACCTCGCACGCGTTCCACGAAATCGACCGCCACGTGCTGGCCGTAGAGATCGGCGGAGGTGTCCAGGACGAAGGCCTCGACGGTGCGAGTTCGCCCGGAGAACGTGGGATTGCTGCCCACGGACACTGCCGCGGGGTACCGCTCCCCCGGCGTCACCTGGCCGACCACCGGTCCGGCACCGAGCACGGTGAACCACGCGGCGTACACGCCGTCGGCGGGGATCGCGGCGAACATCGGCGGGGCGACGTTGGCGGTCGGGAAGCCGAGCTCGCGGCCTCGTCCGTCACCGCGGACCACGACCCCCTCCACGCGATGCGGGCGCCCCAGGGCCTCGGCGGCAGCCTTGACATCACCGGCGTCCACGCAGGAGCGGATGTAGGTCGACGAATACGTCACCGCGTGCTCGGTGAGCAGGGGCACCGAATCGACCGAGAAACCGAACTTCTGGCCGAGCCGGCCGAGCATCTCGACGTTGCCCAGAGCGCGGTTGCCGAAGGTGAAGTTGTCGCCCACCACGACCGCAGCGGCGTGCAGCCGCTCCACCAGCACCGAATGCACGAAGTCTTCGGCGGGCTGTGCCATGACGGTGGCGGTGAAGGGCATCACGCAGAAGACATCGATGCCGAGCTCCTCAGCGAGTTCGGCGCGCCGGGTGAGCGTGGTGAGCTGAGGCGGGTGCGATCCGGGCCGCACCACCTCGGCGGGATGCGGGTCGAAGGTCATCAGGACCGCCGGGAGGCCACGTTCGTGAGCCTCCGCGGTCGCGCGTGCGATCAGTTGGGCATGGCCGCGGTGTACACCGTCGAACACGCCGATCGTCACCACACAGCGTCCCCAGTCCGCGGGAACGTCATTGAGCCCTCGCCAGCGAAGCACGCACTCACCCTATCGGACGGCCTATGGTGGACGCGTGAGTAAGCCTCCCCTGTCTGAGTCGCCCCGGCCCGTCGGCGAGCTGTCCGCGGTCACACAGGACTACCTGAAGCAGATCTGGACCGCCCAGGAGTGGGCGGATGTCAAGGTCAGCACCAAGTCGTTGGCCGATGCGCTCGGTGTGTCCGCCTCCACCGCGTCCGAGGCCATCCGCAAGCTCGCCGACCAGGGACTGGTCAATCACGCGAAGTACGGCGCCGTCACGCTCACCGACGAGGGTCGGGCCGCAGCCACGGCGATGGTCCGGCGGCACCGCCTCTTGGAGACCTTCCTGGTCTCGGAGCTCGGGTACGGCTGGGACGAGGTGCACGACGAGGCGGAGGTGCTCGAACACGCCGTCTCCGAAAGATTCCTGGCGCGCCTCGACGAGCGACTCGGGTTCCCCGAGCGTGACCCGCACGGCGACCCGATCCCCCAGCCCGATGGCACCGTTCCCACACCCGATGCCCGGCTGCTCTCCGAACTCGACGCCGGGGCGACGTGCACCGTCGCGCGCATCTCGGACGCCGACCCCGAGATGCTCCGGTACTTCCAGGATGTGGGAATCTCGCCGGACGCCCGGATCGAGGTCGTGGAGCTGCGCAAGTTCCTCGGGACGGTGGCGGTCACCGTCAACGACGGTGCGCCGCTCGACCTGGGCGATGTGGCCGCCCAGTCGATCTGGGTCCGCGACTGACCGCTGTCACAGGTTCTTGAGCGCCTCACGCCTGGAGAGCCCGCTGAGCACGTCCTCATGGTCGCAGACGTAGGCTCGCACCCAATCGGGATCAGTCTTGGCGTGCTCGCGCAGTGCCCACCCGATCGCCTTGCGGAGGAAGAACTCCGGCTCGGAGAGAGCCGGCTCGATCACCTCGGTCAGCACGCCGGTATCGAGCCGGTCCTTCCGGCTTAGTTGCGAGATGATCGCCAACCTGCGCAACCACAGGTTCTCACCCAGGCTCCATCGCCGCACCGCGTCGGCGGTCTCAGCGGGATACTCGTCGTGGAGGTCCGCGATATGCCGTGCTACTTCATCGACGTGGTCCCACCAGGCGCCCGTCACCGCGATCTTCTCGTGCAGCGGAAGCAGTTCTAGCACTCCCCTCGTCAGCCGGTCGCGCATCAGATGCTGCGCGGCATACCGCTCCTCGCGGAATTCGGCACCGTCCCAGAGATCCTCAACGGTCACCAGCAACTCGTCGAGACCGGCAGGCGGATGCGCGCGCCGCGCGGCGCCGGTGATCGACCGGGCGAGCGGCGCTGGTACACCGAGGAAGGGCATCTCGGACTTCATGTACGCCTGCATCTTCGGCGCGCGATCGGCATCCGCGGCAGCGCGGAGTTCGGCCCGGATTCGGTCGGCCAATTCGGTCATCGCTCACTCCTGCCGTTACCACCGCGCCAGCGCAGCGGCGCCTCGTCGTACTCCTCGGCGATATGCGCCGCCATTCCCACGGTGCGCCCGTACTGGAACAGCACCTCACCGGTCTGCGGCGGCAGCCCCAGCGTGAGGGCGACGACCGCACTCGCGAGATCGATATTGATCCGCCGCTCGACTCGTGCCGCCACCTCGGTCAGTGCTGCGAGTGCAGGCGCATCGGGCTCCTCGGCACGCACCCGATCCAGTACCACCGTCGCCCGCGGATCGTGGTCCCGGTAGATGATGTGCCCGAATCCGGGAATAACGCCAGCCGACGAGGATTCAGCAATCACGTCGGCCACATCGTCGCCGCGGAGCACGCGTTCCAGCAGCCGGTACGCGGCGAGCGGCGCGCCGCCGTGCAGCGGCCCCGACATCGCGCCGTAGCCCGCCACCAATGCATCCAGCAGTCCGGCTCGCGCGGACGCGGCGACGCGGGCCGCGGTGGTCGACGCGGCGAGACCGTTGTCGATCAGACAGGTGGCGATCGCATCGATCCACGGATGATCGAGTCGCACCTCGGGCACCAGGTCGGCGAGCACCGGGAGCAGTCCGAGCGCACGCTCCGGGATCGCCGAGCGATCGGCGCGCAGTGGATCGTGCGCGGCGAGGAGCGCGACGGCGAGCGGGATCCGCCGCTCCAGCCCGACGGCCCGCGCCACGTCGAGATCGACCGTCGGCGGCGGCACCACCACGTCGGCCTCCAGGACGAACCGGGCAGCGCCGTCGAAATTCAGATCCGCACAGACGGATTCGATACCGCGCCCGCGTAGGAACAGGCGGTCCTCACGCAGCGCGGACACCCGAGTCGTCACCGCCCGGAAGCGCAGAAGTCGGTCTGCCTCACGGCGACCGTCGGATTTGGCGGCGGCCAGAGAATCGACCTGGGTGCGGTCGAACAAGGACTCCGCCTGGCCGGGCATGCGTCGGGAGAGGAGCACGCCGCGGCTCACATAGGAGTACAGCGTGCTGCGCTTGACGCCGAGTCGCTGCGCGGCCTCGGACGTGGTGATCCAGGCGTCCACGGGTTGATTCAATCAACATTGCGAGGGTTGATCAACATCGACACACTCAGGACATGACCACTGCGATCACCGCTCCGCGCGGGCTCAAGAACGTCGTCGTCGCCGACACCGAGTTGGGTGACGTGCGCGGCGAACAGGGCTTCTTCCACTACCGCGATCGCGATGCCACCGTGCTCGCCCGCACCCGGACGTTCGAGGACGTCTGGCACCTGATGATGTACGGGGCATTGCCCACCACCGAGGAATCCGCCGAGTTCAGCCGCCGCGTCGGCGAGCTGCGGACTATTCCAGGCAGGATCGTCGACCTCCTCCGCGCCACGGTCACCGACGGCACCGATCCCCTCCGGGCTCTACGCGTTGCAATCTCCGCAGTGGGCCTCGCCGACCTTCCCCTCCTCGACCTGCAGGAGGAGGACCGACGCGACGCGGCGCTGCGCTACGCAGCCGTCTTCCCCACGATCCTGGCCGCGGCGCACCGTCTGGCGTCCGGAACGGACGTGCTCGAACCGGATCCGTCCGCGGGACACGCCGCGGACTACCTCCGGATGGCCACCGGGGGCTGCGCCGCCCGCGACGTCGCTGCCGTCCAGACCTACCTGGTGGCGACCATCGACCACGGTTTCAATGCGTCGACGTTCGCCGGGCGCGTGATCGCCTCCGCCGGCTCCGATATGGCGTCCTGCATCCTGGGGGCGGTGGGCGCCTTCCTCGGGCCACTGCACGGCGGCGCTCCGAGCCGGGCTCTCGCCTCTCTGGACGCCATCGGCGACCCGTCGAACACCCGAGCCTGGGTCCGCGAGCGCGTCGCCAACGGCGACGTGATCATGGGCTTCGGTCACGCCGTGTACCGCACCCATGACCCGCGATCAGAACTGCTCAAGCAGGTCGCCCTGAGTTATGACAGCGCGCTGGTGCGCCGCGCGACGGCCGTGGAGCGCGAGATCGAAGCAGCGATCAACGAGCTCAAACCAGGGCGTTGGCTGTACGCGAACGTCGAGTACTACGCCGGCGTGGTGATGAGCGAAGCGGGCTTGCCACCCACCATGTTCACGCCGACCTTCGCCGTCGCGCGGGCGGTCGGTTGGACCGCGAACGTCCTGGAGCAGGCCCGGGACGGTAAAATCATTCGGCCGTCCGCGCGGTACACCGGGCCCCAGCCCATCCCCGGCGTGTGAGGCACCTGAATTCCAGTGCCTCAACTTTTCGCCATACCGACACCTCCATTGCGCTGATGTTGCAATAACATACCTGGAATGTTGAGCCCCTACTCCGGACGTTTCCGCGTCGGCGACCGCGTCGTCGAACTCCGAGCCCCCCGTTTGTCCGACGCCAAGGCATGGCGTCGCACCAATCTCGAGCACGAGGATCGGTTGCGTCCCGCATTCGGCAGCCCGCACTCCGACTGGGAGGCGGCGCACTCCGCCGCCGAGTGGGCGCACACCTGGCTGGCCGCGCGCTCGGGCGCCGGCGTCCCACTCTCCCGGGTGCTGATGGTCGACGACGGCGACTCCGATCGGATGGTCGGTCAGCAAACCTATGCGGGCCCGGATCCGCGCACCGGCCACGCCGAAGTCTCCACGTGGATCGCCGGCCTGGATGACTCGGCCGTGATCGCGCGGTGGATGTCAGCAATGTGCGTACTCGAGGTTCTCCGCCTCAATCCACACCTGCGCTACATCACGGCACCACTGGCGGTGACGAATGCGCCTGCCATCGCGCTGGCGAAGGCCAGCGGGTTCACCTGGGTGCAAGACCAACGAGGCCTGCGCGAGTACAACGGTCACCCCATCGACCACACCGTGTACGCCCTCGCCAACAGCCTCGAGTCGAGAAGCATGCTGGCGAAGATCGTGTCCTCGTTCAACCCGGAGCCGATCCGGCCACGCCGCACCATCGCCCCCTCGCCGGAGGTCCTGCTGGGCCTTGCCCGCGTGGGTGTACGCCGGGCGCGCGCCGGCCTGCGTCCGAGAGCGGTCGAGACAGCTCGACTCCTCCCCACCCACTCGGCCCAGAACGGGCACGACATCGAGTTCACCTTCGACCCGAGCGGGTATTACACAGTGACCGTCGACGGTACGCAGATGGGCCAGGTGGAGGTGCACGGCGATCCGGGCACCTCGACGACGGAAGTCATCGATCGCCTGCGCGACGAGGAGCAGCCGCAGGCCGCGGTCGCGGCACTCGTCGCCGCCTGTCGCGCCCTCGCCGACCGCCAGGACACCCGGCGGCTCACGCTGGCGTTGGCCGACCGTCATGCGAGTGCCACTTCCCAGCTCACCGCGCTCGGCTTCGAATCCGAAGGCACCGCGCTGCCCACCAGAGGCGACGAGGCGACCCCCCGGGCCGCCTGGACCCGTTACCAGGAACAGTCCGTCGGCGCGTCAAGCGGAGGGGCGCACCACGAAGACCGAGCTCGCCCGGTTGCCTGATTCCTCGAGCAGCGCGATCGCTCGCCCACCGGGAGCCACGGCCGCGTACACACCGGGCATACCGATCGGGTCCAGCCACCGGCCCAGCGAGAGGTCGACGGCCTGCTCATCGGTGATCTCCCGGACGGCGAACCCCGTCGCGATCGCGGCATCGATGTCATAGGACAGCCGCGGTGTTTCGAACAGCTCGTCCAGAGTGACAGCGAGATCGAGACCGTACGGCCCGACGCGGGTGCGCCGCAGCGCGGTCAGGTGTCCACCGACGCCGAGGGCGGCGCCCAGATCACGAGCCAGGGCCCTGACATAGGTGCCCGACGAACACTCCACGTGCACATCGACGTCGAGGAAGTCACCGTCACGCCGGAATGCATGCGCGGCGAACTCGTCCACCCGGACGGGCCGCGCCGTGAGCTGCACATCGGCGCCCTCGCGCACCAACTGATGGGCCCGCTTACCGTCGACCTTGATGGCGCTGACGGTGCTCGGAACCTGCTCGATGTCACCGGTGAGCGGTGCCATCGCCGCGATCACGTCGGCATCGGAGAGTCCCGCGGCCGCTGCGCCGCCGGTGATCTCCCCTTCGGCGTCGTCGGTCGAGGTCGAGGCGCCCAACCGGACGGTCGCCGAATACGCCTTGGTAGTGAGCGCCAGATGACCGAGCAACTTGGTGGCGCGCTCGATTCCGATCACGAGTACGCCGGTGGCCATGGGATCGAGCGTGCCCGCGTGGCCCACCTTGCGGGTGCCCATCGCACGGCGGCACCGCGCCACCACATCATGGCTCGTGAGGCCGGCGGGCTTGTCGACGATGATCAGTCCGGCGCCGTCCGGTTCCAGGTACGCCACCTCACACCACCGCGATCGAGGTGACGATGAGGCCGTCGACGATGCGCCAGCGCCCGTCGAACGAGGCGACCGGCGGACCGCCGTCCGTGGCCTTCCCATCGATCAGGATGCGGGAGGAGAACCTGCCCTCGGCGGAGTCGTCGGTGCGGTCATCGAGTGCGAAGGAGATCTCGGCGTCCTCGAAGCCGAGCCACCGGCCCGTGATCGGGTTCCACGCCTTGTAGGTGGCCTCCTTGGCGCAGAACAGGAGTCGATCCCAGTGCAGGCCGTCATCGGGGCGTCCGGCGAGCACCTCGCGTTCGGACTCGACGGAGACCGTGGGAAGCACCTTATCGGGCAGGGGCAGGTGCGGCTCCGCATCGATGCCGACGGTGCGCACGCCCATCCGGTAACCGACCACCGCACCGCGGTAACCATCGCAATGCGTGAGCGCGCCGACCACGTTGCGTGGCCAGTCCACGCCGCCGCCCTCCCCCTTCACCAGCACCGCGTCACCGATCCCCAGCTCTCCCAACGCCTCCCGCGCGAGGTAGCGGACCGTCGTATATTCAGCCTGCCGCTTGGGCACCGCCTTCGCGATCTGGGCCGCCTCACGAGGGTGCAGGGGCGCATCCACGTCGGACTGTGCCTCCCGGGCCACCACGCCGCGGGGCAGCATCGACTGCAGAATCATTCCTCCACCTTCCGAGCCTCGCGTGCGGCGCGGCGTTGCGCAACCCGCGCCCGCGCCGCATCACGCATGTTCACCGCTCGCTGCCGCGCTTTCGCGGCTTCCGCGGGATCGACCGTGAAATGAACCCCGTACTCCCCCAACGACTCCTCGGTGTACTCGGGAGCCGGCAGGATCTGCCGCAGCAGCGGCTCGGGCAGTCCTCGCTGCTTCCACTCGCGCGGGTAGCCCACCGACACCTCCTCGAACCGGACGCCGTCGTACCAGATGGTCCGCGGGATGTGCAGGTGCCCGTACACCACCGCTTCCGCCCGGTAGCGCAGATGCCAGTCGGCGGACTCGACGGTGCCGCACCACAGCGCGAAGTCAGGGTAGAACAGCACCTCGGTGGGCTCGCGGCGAAGAGGCCAGTGATTGATCAGCACGGTCCGCGAGCCGGCGGGCAGTGCCGCGAGCCGCCTCCGGGTGTACTCCAATCGAGCGGCGCACCACGCGTCGCGGGTGGCATAGGGCTCGGGCGAGAGCAGGAACTCATCGGTGGCGACCACATTGTTCTCCCGCGCCGCGGCGAGCGCCTGCGTCTTGGTCTTGTCCGGGTCGCGGAAGGTGTAGTCGTAGAGCAGGAACATCGCGGCGATCGTGACCGGTCCCGAGGCGGGGTCGTCGAACACCGGATACGGATCCTCGGGCGTCAGCACGCCGTGGCTTCGGCAGAGATCGACGAGATGGTCGTACCGCGCAGCCCCGAAGACCTGCATCGGGTCTTTCGCGGTGGTGTACAACTCGTGATTGCCGGGCACCCAGATCACCGTGGCGAATCGGGGAGCGACGGCCGCCAGCACCTCGTCGAGCGCATCGGTGCGCTCGCAGATGTCGCCGGCCAAGATCAACCAGTCGTCCGGCGTCTCGGGACGGATCCGGTCGACGATCTCTTCATTTCCGCGGTGCCCGACATGCAGGTCACTGATCGCAAAGAGCTTCGCCACCCCTCCACGCTACCGGACTCGGCTCAGTAGTCTCGGGGGCGATGAGCACCACCGAAACCGAAGCCCTGGGCGCCTACCCGCGCAAACCGCCCGTCCTGTGGACCGACTGGGCCATGGTGGCACTCGCCGTGGTCTCGGTCGCCCTCATCGCATGGATCAGCTTCTTCGACGTCGCCGCTTCGACCGAACGCACCATCTTCATCATCGACGGCGTGATCTGCGCCATCTTCGCCGCGGAGTTCCTGTGGCGCTGGCGGCGGGTGGGCTGGCACCCCAAGTTCCTGCTCTACAACTGGTACGAGGTGCTGGGCATGGTGCCCGCCTTCATCCTGACCGCGCCGTGGTTCCGCGCCTTCCGGCTGCTGCGCATCGTCGTCGCACTGGCGAGGCTGGCTCGCGCGATCGACCGGGTGTACGGCGACCGCATCACCGCGGCCGTGGTCACCCGGGCCACCGGCACCGTGGTCGAGGCGGTGAAGCGGCCGATCACGGTGGCCGTGCTCGACGAGGTCGCCGAAGTGCTCCGCACCGGCAACTACACCGCCAACATCGCCGCAGCACTCGAGGAGAACCGCGACGAGATGGACGCGATGATCCTGGATATGGTGAAGAACGACCCGCAGACCAAGCGGGTCAAGTACATCCCGTTCCACGACGACATCATCCGGCTGATCGCCGATACCGTGTTCCGGATGGTCTTCCAGGTGCTCAAGGACCCGCGCACCGACGAATTGGTCTCCGATGTGCTGCGCGAGAACATCGACCAGATGCGGGACTCGGTGCAACGCAAGGATGATCAGGACAAGCGGGCATCCGCGCAGCCAGACGTCACTGGCGCAGGCGGTACAGGATCTCCGCGTGTCCCTGGAGGAACGCCTTCTCGTCCAAGCGCTTCCGACGCATCCACCCGGTGACCTCGGAGTTGCACTTGCTGGCATTGCACGAGCGGCACGCCGGCACCACGTTCTCCCGGGTGTAGCGGCCACCGCGAGAGATCGGTAGCACACAGTCCTTCTGGAACGGTCCCTCGCCGCCGCAGTACGCACAGGCACCCCACAGCTGCACCAGCAGACCCCAGTCCTCGGGGGTCAGATCGTTGTCGGCGGCGGCCACGCGGCGCGCTCGGCGCCGCGCGATCACGGCCTTGCGGCTGCGGCTCTTCGGTGGCATCGCGGGTAACGCTACCCCGGCCTCGAATACCGCGCGGAAATCGGGCGAACGGGATACCGTCCATTCATGCCTACCTATGAATTCCGCTGCCGCAGTTGCGGACCGTTCGACGCGGTCTATTCGATGCGGGAGGTCCCCGATAGCGCCGCATGCACCTGCGGCGCGGCGGCGCCCCGCGGAATCACCGCGCCGCGGCTGGGCAGCGGCGCGACGAGCGCGATACGCCTGATCGACGCCACACGGGCCACCGCCGAACGCCCCGCCGTGGTCTCGGCTCCCCCGCGCCGGGCCGGTGGCGGCGCACCGTCGAATCCTCGCCACGCCGCGCTCCCACGCCCCTGAACACCCCACCGAAGAAGAGAGGTCCGCTCATGCCAGAGGTCGTCTTCCCACTCGATTCCAGCAAGAAGTTCACCGATCAGGAAAAGGTGGGACACAACCGGTGGCACTACGCCATCCCACCGGCCGTCACCGTCAAGCCGGGCGATACCTTCCGAGTGCACTGCCGCGAGTGGTTCGACGGTGCCATCCACAACGACGATTCGGCCGAGGACATCCTCAACGCTCCCCTGACCACGGTGCACACGCTGTCCGGGCCGATCGCCGTGGAGGGCGCGAAGCCGGGCGACCTACTCATCGTCGACATCGTGGACGTGGGCCCGATCCCCCAGGAGGACAGCGGGCCGCTGGCAGGACAGGGCTGGGGCTACACCGGAATCTTCGCCAAGGAGAACGGCGGCGGCTTCCTCACCGACCAGTTCCCCGACGCATACAAGGCGATCTGGGACTTCACCGGCCACACCGCCACGTCGCGGCACGTCCCGCACGTGAGCTTCACCGGGATCATTCACCCGGGCCTCATGGGCACGGCGCCGTCGAAGGATCTGCTGGCCCGATGGAACGCCCGCGAGGCGGCACTCATCGCGACCGATCCCGATCGCGTTCCGCCGCTGGCGCTGCCGCCCGAGCCGAACGACGCGGTCCTGGGCAGCCTGACGGGCGACGCCTTCACCGCGGCCGCCGCCGAGGCCGCCCGCACCGCTCCGCCGCGCGAGAACGGCGGCAACCAGGACATCAAGAACCTCACCCGCGGCACCCGCGTCTTCTACCCGGTGTTCGTGGACGGCGCGAACCTCTCGGTGGGCGATCTGCACTTCAGCCAGGGCGACGGCGAGATCACCTTCTGCGGCGCCATCGAGATGGGCGGCTTCATCGACCTGCACGTCGACATCATCTCCGGCGGCATGCAGACCTACGGCGTCAGCGAGAACGCGATCTTCCTGCCCGGCGGCGATGTGGGCCCGCGGTACGAGCAATTCCTCGCGTTCTCGGGCACCTCGGTGACCCTCGACGACGAACAGCGCTACCTCGACAGCCATCTGGCGTACCAGCGGGCCTGCCTGCACGCGATCGACTACCTCACCACATTCGGCTACAGCCCGGAGCAGGCCTACCTGCTGCTCGGCGCCGCACCGATCGAGGGACGATTGTCGGGCGTCGTCGACATTCCGAACTCCTGTGCCACCGTGTACATCCCGACGTCGATCTTCGACTTCGACGTGACCCCGGGCAAGAACGGACCGACGCGCATCGACCCGGGCCAGGGCGCGCCGCACGCATCCCGCTGACGGGGCGGATCAGCGCGGCAGTTCGGTGGGGATCCCCGGCGGCAGCGTGATCGTGGGCGGCACTCCCGGGGGCAGCTGAATCCCGGACGGCAGAACGATGGTTCGCGGGATCGTCGTAGGTACCCGCGTGGGGTACTGCTGCGTCGGTTCCTGCTGCGTCGGGACCTGCGTCTGCTGGGTGGTCTGCTCCGGGACCGGCGGGTAGGTGGTCTGCGGTGGTGCGGGCGCCGTGGTCGTCGCGGGCGCCGACGACGCGGTCGTGCTCGGCGTCGCCGACACCGTCGCCGGTGCCGACGGATTGACGGTGAACGAGGGCATCGACCCGCCGTTCGACGGGGAGCAGGCGACCACGGCGCCCAGTCCGGCGAGGAGGGCGCCACCGGCCAGCGCGCGCCGCACCGCCGGCGTGCCGAAGTTCACAGTGTTCATCATGTGTGACATACGAACGCATTTCCGGCGGCATTGCAAGCCGCAACCTCAGCCCGGAGCGCCGACCCGCTCCCAGGTGGTACCGGAGAACCGGAGCACGACGGTGAGGCAGCGCAACGCCATGAACGCGGCCAGCCCCGACCAGATACCCGCGAGCCCCCACCCGAACGCGTATGACAACCAGATCAGCGGCAGGAAGCCCACCAGCGCGGATGCCATCGTCGCCGTGCGCAGGAACGCGGCATCGGAGGCACCGAGGAGCACGCCGTCGAGCGCGAAGACCACACCGGCGACCGGGATCATGGCCACGAGGAACCACCACGGCACCCGCAGTGCCTCGAGCACCGCGGGGTCGGTGGTGAAGACGTGCGGCAGACTCCCGCTCGCGGCGGCGAGTCCCGCGGCGATCACGACCGCGAAACCCGTCGACCAGACGGTGACCCGCCATCCTAGGCGCCGCGCGCCGATCCGGTCCTTCGCGCCGAGTGCGGCGCCGACGAGCGTTTGGGCGGCGATCGCCAATGAATCGAGAACGAGGGCGACGAAGTTCCACAACTGCAGGGCGATCTGGTGCGCGCCGACGTACTGGGCGCCCGCGCGCGCAGCGACCGCCCCCGCCGAGATGAAGCAGATCTGGAACGACAGGCTCCGCACGATCAGATCGCGTCCCAGCACCACCTGCGCCCGCACGATCGACGGTCGAGGGCGCAGAGAGGTCGCAGCCCGGATCAGGGCGCCCAGGAACAGCGTTCCGCTGACCGCCTGACCGGCGAGATTCGCCCATGCCGACCCGACCAGCCCCAGCTCGGGCAGCCCGAGGGCACCGTGCACGAGCATCGGGCACAGCACCGTCGACAGTCCCAACCCGATGAGCACGAAGGCCAGGGGTGGTCGTGGCCGCTGCACGCCCCGCAACCAACCGTTCCCCGACATCGTCAGCAGGATCATCGGGATACCGAAGGATGCCACCCGGAGCCATGATTCGGCGGCGGTCGCGATCTCGTCGCGGCCCGCGATCGCCCGCGTCACCGGACCCGCGAGAACCTGCACCAGAGCCAGCAGGACCGCCCCGACGGCGAGCGCGAGCCACGTGGCTTGGACACCTTCGATCACGGCCCCGTCGGTGTCACCGGCGCCGTACCGTCGCGCGGACCGTGACGTGGTGCCGTACGACAGGAAGGTGAGCTGGGTAGAGACGGTGGCGAGGATGAGCCCACCGACCGCGAGTCCGGCGAGCGGCAGCGCACCGAGGCGACCGATGATCGCCGTGTCCCACAGCAGATAGAGCGGTTCGGCCGCGAGGACGCCGAGGGCGGGCAGTGCCTGCCCGAGGATCCTCCGGCCGAGGCGGCGACCCGAGACGACCTCGGTCACACGCGCTCGAGGAAGGCCTGCACCACCTCGTCGGCCGTGCCGCGGGTGGTGTATCCGGCGGCGAGGCGGTGCCCACCGCCGCCGACCTCACGCGCGAACGCGGCGACGTCCACGGCGCTACGGGCCCGCAAGGAGGCCGACCAGGTGCCCGGCTCCCCCTCTTTGAAGAGCGCGGCCACTTCGCAGTCGTCGGCGGTGCGCAGCAGGTCGATGAGGGACTCGGCGGCATCCCAACCGAGCGTGCCCCGGTCGGCCGCCGAGCACACGGCGTACACCACACCGAGTCCGCCGAAGGCGTCCAGCGCGGCGCGCGCGGACCCCAGTACACCGGCGGCCATGGTGAACCAGCCCCGTGGGTGGGTGTCGAGCAGGTCCTGGGCCAACTCCCGTCCCTGCGCTCCGGCGCCGAGCAGCCGGGCCGCCATGATGTGGCCGGTCGGCGAGGTCCACCGGAAGGATCCGGTGTCGGTGACCAGCCCGGCGTACAGGCAGTCGGCGGTCTCGGCATCGAGCGGGACCTGCAGCGCATCCGCGACGGCCAATACCAACTCGGTGGTGCTGTTCGCCGCCGGATCGATGAGGTTGACCGTACCGAAGCCGGTGTTGGTCGCGTGGTGGTCGATCACCACGCGGACAGGGCTGGACAGAAATGACTCCTCCAGCGACCCCAGGCGCTCGGAACTGGCGCAGTCGACCGCGACGGCGACATCCGCCACGTCGATCGGCTCGCGGAAGGCGGCCGCGTCCGCGAGCCGGCCGATTCCGGAGGGCAACGCCGGACCGGGATGGCTGATGGAGACCTCGGCTCCACGCGTACGCAGAACCCGGGCCAGTGCCAGACCGGAGCCGATGGTGTCGGCGTCGGGCCGGATGTGGCAGTACACCGCTACGCGACGGGCACCGTCGAGCGCGTCAGCGACGGCGGTGAGGCCGGACGTCACCGTTCCGCCTCGTCCTCGTCCGACGGCGCGGCGGCGTCCTCGTCCTCGTGCTTGTACGGATCGGCCTCCCCTGCCGGCTTCGCGTTCGCGGCGGCAGCGGCGACGCGCTCGTCCTGCTCTCGCGCCTTGGCCAGCAGCGCCTCCATGGTGGCGACCGCCTCCGGAACGGTGTCCGGTTCGAACCGCAGGGTCGGTGTGAATCGGACCCCGGTGCCTGCACCCACCTTGCTGCGCAGTTGGCCCCGGGCCTTCTCCAGTCCCGCCGCGGCCGACTCGTAGTCCGGTTCCACATCGAGCGTGGGCCCCATCACGGTGTAGTACACCGTGGCGTCATGGAGATCGTTGGTGACCCGCGCGTCGGTCACGGTCACGAAATCGAGCCGCGGGTCCTTGATGTCGTGCTCGATCGCGGTCGCGACGATCGTCGCGATCCGCTTGGCGAGCTTGGCGGCCCGTGCCGGATCAGCCATCGGTGAACCCCTCATTCTCGCGCCCGCATCAACTCGATGTGAGCGAGCATATATCGACCTTGTTTACACGATCGGGACGCAGCACCGCGTCAGTCCTCGGGACCGAACCACCGCCGGCGCACCGAGAGCAGCTCCACCTCGGGGTGTCCCGCTGCGGCGCGCTCGCACCGATCGAGGATCTCGGAGACGTGCGGCTGATCGGGGCCGACCACGCCGACCCCGATCACCGCACGACGGTGCAGGTCGTGGCCGCCCACCTCGGCCGCGCTGACGGAGAACCTCCGCAGCTCGGCGAGGATGGGCTTGACCACCGACCGCTTCTGCTTGAGCGAATGCACATCCCCGAGCAGCAGATCGATCTCGAGGGCGCCGATGAACATGGGCGAGGCCGTCAGGTGCGCGGCTTCTCGACCAGCTCGTAGGTCTCGATGACGTCGCCGACCTTGATGTCGGAGTACGACAGCGTCAGACCGCATTCGTAGCCCTCGCGGACCTCGGTCGCATCGTCCTTCTCGCGCTTGAGCGAGGTGACGGTGAGGTTCTCCGCCACCACGGTCGAGTCGCGCAGCAGGCGCGCCTTCGCATTGCGCCGCATGATGCCCGACTGGACCATGCAACCGGCGATGTTGCCCACCTTGGACGACTTGAAGATCGCGCGGATCTCGGCCTGGCCGAGCTCCTTCTCCTCGTAGACCGGCTTGAGCATGCCCTTGAGCGCGGCCTCGACCTCGTCGATCGCCTGGTAGATCACCGAGTAGTACCGGATCTCCACGCCCTCGCGGTTGGCGAGCTCGGTGGCCTTGCCCTCGGCACGCACGTTGAACGCGATGATGATCGCGTTCGACGCGGACGCCAGGTTGACGTTGGTCTCGGTGACACCACCGACACCGCGATCGATGACGCGCAGCTGCACCTCGTCGTCGATCTCGATTCCGAGCAGAGCCTCTTCCAGAGCCTCCACGGTGCCGGAGTTATCGCCCTTGAGGATGAGGTTGAGCTGGCTCGTCTCCTTGAGCGCGGCATCGAGGTCCTCAAGCGAGACACGCTTGCGCGAGCGGGCCGCCAGGGCGTTGCGCTTACGCGCCGCGCGCCGGTCGGCGATCTGCCGGGCGATGCGGTCCTCGTCGACCACGAGCAGGTTATCGCCTGCACCGGGGACCGACGTGAAGCCGATGACCTGCGCCGGACGCGACGGAGTCGCCTCGGTGATGTCGTCACCGTTCTCGTCGACCATGCGCCGGACGCGACCGTAGGCGTCGCCCGCCACGATCGAATCGCCGACCCGCAGGGTGCCGCGCTGGATGAGCACGGTGGCCACGGGACCGCGGCCGCGGTCGAGGTGGGCCTCGATCGCGACGCCCTGCGCGTCCATGTCGGGGTTGGCCCGCAGGTCCAGCGAGGCGTCGGCGGTCAGCAGCACCGCTTCAAGCAGTGCCTCGACGTTCGTGCCCTGCTTCGCGGAGATGTCGACGAACATGGTGTCGCCGCCGTACTCCTCGGGAACCAGGCCGTACTCGGTGAGCTGGCCGCGGATCTTCTCCGGCTGCGCGCCCTCCTTGTCGATCTTGTTGACCGCCACCACGATCGGGACGTCTGCGGCCTGCGCGTGGTTGATCGCCTCCACCGTCTGCGGCATGACGCCGTCGTCGGCCGCGACCACGAGGATCGCGAGGTCGGTGGCCTTCGCACCACGGGCACGCATGGCGGTGAACGCCTCGTGACCCGGGGTGTCGATGAAGGTGATCAGGCGCTCGTCGCCGTTCAGCTCAGTGAGCACCTGGTAGGCACCGATGTGCTGCGTGATGCCGCCGGCCTCGCCCTCGCGGACGTTGGCCTTGCGGATCGTGTCGAGCAGTCGGGTCTTACCGTGATCGACGTGGCCCATGACGGTGACCACCGGCGGACGGTACTCGAGGTCTTCCTCGCCGCCCTCGTCCTCGCCGTAGGTGAGATCGAAGCTGTCGAGCAGCTCACGGTCCTCGTCCTCGGGGCTGACGACCTGGACGACGTAGTTCATCTCCTCGCCCAGCAGCACGAGGGTCTCCTCGTTCACCGACTGGGTCGCGGTGACCATCTCGCCCAGGTTGAACAGCGCCTGGACCAACGATGCGGGGTTCGCGTCGATCTTCTCGGCGAAGTCGCTCAGCGAGGCACCACGAGCGAGACGGATGGTCTCACCCTGGCCGCGCGGGAGCCGAACGCCACCGGCGATCGGCGCCTGCATGTTCTCGTACTCGGCGCGTTTCGCCCGCTTCGACTTGCGGCCGCGACGCGGCGCGCCGCCGGGACGACCGAACGCACCCGCGGTACCACCGGGACGTCCACGACCGCCGCCACCGGGACGACCGCGGAAACCACCCGCGGGTGCTCCGGTGCCGCCGCCGGGCCCACCGCGGTAGCCACCGCCACCGCCGCCGGGACGACCGCCGGGCCCACCGCGACCACCGGGGCCGGGGCGGCCCTGGGCGGCCGGACGCGCAGCCCGCGAGGGCATGGCGCCGGGGTTCGGGCGGGGAGGCATGCTGCCGGGCGTCGGACGGGGTCCACCGGGACCGGCCGCGGGGCGACCGCCCTGGGGACGGGGTCCACCCTGACCGGGTGCGGGACGGGCGCCACCCTGCGGACGGGGACCGCCCTGACCGGGTGCGGGACGCGCACCGCCCTGCGGGCGCGGACCTCCGGGGCCCGGCTGCGGACGGGGTGCACGCTCGACGGGAGCCTGCGAGGAGAACGGGTTGTTGCCGACCTTCGGGGTGCGCGGGCCGGGCTTGGGGCCCGCCGGACGCGGACCGGGCCGCGACGGCGCTGCCGGGCGATCCTCGGTCGAGGGTGCCGGGGCGCTCGCGGCGGGAGCCGCGGGTGCGGCCGGCGCCTCGGGCGCGGGGGCTGGCTCCGCCGCGGGTGCGGACGGACGGGGTCCCGGGCGCGCGGCGGCGGGCTTGGGAGCCGCATCGGACGACGGGGCGGGGGTGCTCGCGGCCTTGGGGCCGGGCTTCTTGGCCGGGGCGGGCCCCGGCTTCGCGCTTGCGTCGGACTTGGATCCGTACGACTCGCGCAGGCGTCGCGCGACGGGTGCTTCCACCGTCGACGACGCGGACTTCACGAACTCGCCCTGCTCACTGAGCCGTGCGAGAACTTCCTTACTGGTGACACCGAGCTCTTTAGCCAACTCGTGCACACGGGCCTTGCCTGCCACTACTCTCCTCATCTGCGAGGTCGAGGGCACTGGAAAGGTCCCGCCGACCTCGGTTAGTTACACCGATTGCCGTTCATCGCTGGTGCTTCACGGTTTGCTCATGTCTTCAGCTCGATTCCTTCGATTCTTCCGTCCGGTGGTCACTGCAGACCGACCGTCTTCAGACCGTTGTCAATAGTAGCGCGTCCTGGCAAGTCGATTCACGCCAGGGAGTCGTCCAGCGGACCGGATACCCGCAACGCCCGCCGGAACGCGTTCCGGCGGCGTGCCAGCGCGATGCATTCCGGATGGTCGTGCAACCACGCCCCGCGGCCCGGCAGCCGGTGCCGCGCGTCCACGACGACGGTCCGCGCACCGTCGAGCGGGGCCGACGCGACCAGGCGGATCAGCTCCGTCGCCGGGGCCCTGCGCCGGCATCCGATGCAGGTGCGGACCGGTTCGCTCACTCGGCGGCGGCAGGATCGGCATCGGACCGGATGTCGATCCGCCAGCCGGTGAGCCGGGCGGCGAGGCGGGCGTTCTGCCCTTCCTTGCCGATCGCGAGGCTCAGCTTGAAGTCGGGGACGACCACGCGGGCCGCCTTCTCCTTCGGGTCGACGATAGTGACCGACACCACCGACGACGGGGAGAGCGCATTGCCCACGAACACCGCGGGATCGTCGTCGTAGGCGATGATGTCGATCTTCTCGCCGTCGAGATCGCTCATCACGTTGCGCACACGCTGCCCCATCGGGCCGATGCACGCGCCCTTGGCGTTGAGGCCCGGAACGGAGGTGCGCACGGCGATCTTGGAGCGATGGCCGGCCTCGCGGGCCACCGAAGTGATCTCGACGCTGCCGTCGGCGATCTCCGGGACCTCGAGCGCGAACAGCTTCTTGACCAGATTCGGGTGGGTGCGCGAGAGGGTGATCTGGGTGCCGCGCTGGCCGCGGCTCACCCCCACCACGTAGAACTTCATCCGGTCGCCGTGCTCGTAGTTCTCCCCGGGCACTTGCTCGGCGGGCGGGAGCAATCCCTCGTGCCCCTCGCGCTCGCTGCCGATGCGGACCACCACGAAGCCGCGGGCCGCGGCGCGGGCATCGGCCTGCACCACACCGGAGACGACCTCGCCCTCGTAGACGGCGAATTCGCCGAAGGTGCGGTCGTTTTCGGCGTCGCGCAGGCGCTGGGTGATCAACTGGCGGGCCGAATCGGCGGCGATGCGGCCGAATCCCTCAGGGGTGTCGTCCCATTCGGTGATGATGTTGCCGTCGGCGTCGAGCTCCTGGGCGAGCACCTTCACCTCGCCGGTGCGCCGGTTCACGTCGATCCGAGCGTGCGGCTCGTGTCCCTCGGTGTGCTTGTAGGCGGTGAGAAGCGCGACCTGGATGGCCTCGATCACGGTCTCGACGGAGATGTCCTTCTCCGCTTCGATCGCCCGCAGGGTCGCCATGTCGATGTTCATCTAGTCCTCTTCTCCAGTCGTCGGGTCCACCGGTTCGGCGCCCGACAGCACACGCCCGGGCGTGATGCCCGAGAGTTCCAGTTCTTTGGGGTTCGGCTTGCGGAACTCGACTCGCACGGCGGCCGCAGCCACATCGGCGAGTGCGAGGTCCCGGGTGCTCGGTGCGGCGCCCTTGACGCCGGGAAGCACGACGGTGACCGAAGTCTCATCGTCGGACAGTGGGCCGATCCGCGCGAGCAGGGTATCGCCGCCGGCCAGTTCGATCGCGGCCTGCCGTCCCCGGGCGCGTCGCCAATGCCGGGCTTCGCGCAGGGGTCGCTCGGCCCCCGGGGTGGTGACCTCGAGAGTGAAGGCCTGGCCGCCGAAGACGTCATCGGCGCCGTCCACGGCGTCGGAGAGGGTGCGGGCGAGATCGGCGAGCACATCGAGCGTGGGACCGGCGTCGGAATCGACCACGACGGCGATGACCGATTTCGGGCCTGCGTTCGTGATCCGGATCTGCTCCAGATCCAGTCCGGCATCTGCCAGGTGAGGTGCGATGACGGTGCTGACCGCCGCTTCGTCGTATGCCATACGCGCCTCCCTGTGAAATTGTCACCGGACACATCGCCCCGTGCCGAACGCTCCGATCAGTGTACCCGCGAAGCGACTCGCCGCGACCACGGTCCGCGCGGTCCCCCTAGACTCGTCAACCGTGCGCCCCGAACCCGAGCAATCCCGTCGCGGCACCGTCGACCGGCGAACCGCGCTCACGTCCGCGCTCGTCGCAGGCGGTGCCCTGCTGGGCGCGTCCGCCCTCGCGGGCTGCGCGCCCGAGGAGAAGGCCGACGATCCGCAGGCGGTCCGGCTCGAAGCGGCGGCCCGAGCGGCGCAGGCCGATGCCGATGCCGCGCGCGGGCTCGCGGTTCTCGACGGCGCGGTCGGGCCGCAGATGCGCTTGATCGCAGACCAACGCGGCCAGCACGCGAGCGCGCTCTCCGACGAGTTGTCCCGGTACCTGCGCACGCCGACGTCGGTGACACCGGCGCCGACGTCCTCCCCGGCACCAGCGGGTTCGGTGAATCGGCAGAATTTCGCGGCACAACTGGCGCGTTCGGCCAAGGACGCCGGCGATGCGGCGGTCGCAGCATCGGGTTATCAGGCGGCGCTTCTGGGTTCGGTGGCGGCGGCCACCCGCGTGCATGCCGAGGTGGTGCTCGGATGACCCCCGCGCAGGAGGCCGTGGTCGCAGCGCTTCACGCCGAGTACGCCGCGATCTACCTGTACGGCGTGGTGGACGCCTACGCCTCCCCCACCCGGCGGGCCGATATCGCGAAGTTCGCGGCAGAACATCGGGCGCAGCGCGATGCACTGCAGACGGCCCTCGGCGCTGCCGGTGTGCCGGTGCCGGTCGCCGCTGCCGCGTACGCGCCGCCGGAGCCGGTGACCGATCCGGTGAGCGCCGCGAAGGTGGCCGCTGCGATCGAGGATGACAGCGCCGCGGCGTACCGCGGCGTGCTCTCGCGCGGAGACAGCGACGGGCTGCGCCACCTGGGCGTGACGGGGCTCAGTGCCGCCGCGGTACGGGGCGCTCGGTGGCGAGTGGCACTCGGTGTGACGCCGGTGACCGGGCCGTTTCCAGGTATCCGCAGCTGATCCGTCGGTACCTTTACACTTGCGGACATGACTTCTAGCGATCCGCAACAGCCCGGCACCGGGGAGAACGATCCGACGGTGATCGCGCCGCAGGCAGACGGAACCGCGCAGCCCTCGACGGGGGATGCCGAGGCGCCGACCACGGTCCACTCCACGACACCGGATCCGTACGCCGCTCCGGCCGATCCCTACGCCGTATCGAACCCGTACACCGCCCCGCCGAATCCGTACGCTCCCGCGGATCCGTACGCCGCCCAGCAGAACCCGTACGCCCCGTCCGACCCGTATGCGGCCCAGCCGAACCCGTACGCCCCCTCCGACCCGTACGCGGCCCAGCAGAACCCGTACGCCCAGGCGGGCCAGGCGGATCCCTATGCGCAGGCCGATCCGTACGCGCAGGCGCCGCAGGGCGGTGCACTGCCGCAGTACCCGGCCTACCCGAATCCGAACGGCCTCGGCTACCCGACCTACGGTCAGCCCGCGCAATCGGGCACGAATGGCCTGGCGATCGCTTCGATGATCCTCGGCATCGTCTCGCTGCCCGCGTCCTGCTTCTGGGGCTCCGGCCTCCTGTTCGCGATTCCCGCGGTGATCATGGGCTTCATCTCGATGAACCAGACCAAGAAGACCGGCCAGGACGGCTATGGCATGGGCCTGACCGGCGTCATCACCGGCGCCGTCTCGATCCTGCTCGCGATCGCCGCGATCATCTTCTTCATCGCCGTGCTCGCCTCGGACCCGTCGTCGACCGACTACCTACTCGGCGTGCTGCGCTGACATATGTCCAGATGAGGGCCCGCATCGACTGCCGGTGCGGGCCCACCGCCGCTTGAGGAATCGACTCCCATGCGTGCGAGCCGGGTCAGTAGGGCGGCGGCTCATCGTTCCAGCGCGGATCGCCGGGATGTTCGTCGCGCAGCGTCTCCCGTGCACGGCGGTACTTCTCGCGCCGAGCCTCACGCCCAGCGTTACGCAGCTCCACCCGAGTGGGACCATTCGAGCGGGGCACCGCGGGTTTCAGGCGTCGTACTGGTGCGAGCCATTCGATCAGGTCCAGGTCGGGGAACAGATCGTCGCCGGTGACCACAGCCGTGCGGTAGACGTGTCCGGTGGGCGTGTGCCACTCCACTTCTCCACCGGGGAGCACATCGGAAAGCCAGTTCTGCTCGGTCTTGAGCCGATGATGTCGCGGACACAGCGGAACGAGGTTCCCGATCCGCGTCTTCCCGCCCACGGCGTGGTCGCGATGGTTCCATTCGGTGACGTGATCGAGCTGGCACGCGTCGAATCGCACGGCGCAGCCGGGAAACACGCACTCCGGGTAGCGGATCTTGAGGAAGTCAGCCTGCAATGCCGAGGGGCGGTAGCCTGCAACGTCGTGGGCGCACACCCGCGCACCCGTAGGCTTCCCGAGCGAGCGGAATCGGGCCTCGCCGACGCGAGCGATCACCTCGCGCGCCAGGGCGGCGGGAACCGGCTGCCCACCGATCAGCGCGGGCGCATCATCTGCGCCGGCCACGGTGGATTCGTTGAGCACCACAGTCACATCGGCCACCGTCTTCGCCTCGACAGCAGCATGTTTCAGCACCTGCGCCTGCACCTCGCAACCGTCCGATTCGCAGCGGCACCCCAGTGTCTCGTAGCCCTGCACCAAGGCAACCAGACCATCGGCCCGCCGTTCGCCCAGACTCCGCGGATCCTTGCCGCACACCGTGGTGGCGATGCGCTCGACCTCGCGATCCAGGTAGGCCCCGTCCTCACAGAACAAGACTGCGGCCATCTCGGTCAGCCCGTCACGGCGAACGTCGAACCACACCCCGCGCCGCCGAGCACTCGCCGGAACCGGCACAGCATCGGGATCGATCGTGGCGAGCACGCCGTCGGCAAGTCGGCGAGCGGCGCTCTCCGAGACCACGGCCCGCCCGCGGGCCAGCTTGCAGCCGAGGAGCCCGGAGACGGCCTGGTCGTAGCTATGCATCACGGCCGGATCCGTGATCGCCGCGGCGCGGGTGACGACGGCGCGGGCGATGGTCTCGCCGATCCTGCCCTCGTAGAGCATGTCGAACACCAGTGGGGTGCGGTCGCGCAGCGCGAGACTCAGCTCGATCAAGGCACGGGCTGCGCCGGCGCCGCGACCGATCACCGCGCCGACCTCTCCGACCAGCTGATCGAACTCATCGGTGAACCCGGCCCGACAGTCACCTTCCGGCCCCAGAACAGCCGATGAATCAGCCCATTCGGCGTAAATCTGGTCGTGTCGCGTCGCGATCCAGGCGCACCGCCGCGCTACCTCGTGGTTGATGATCCGCGTTGACTCGTCGATCAGCTCGACGACGGAGGTGCGATCGAAGGCGGAGAAATCGCGCCAGAACGGCTCATAGTCGGAGGCCTGTTCCGCCTCGGCGATATTCGAACCATGCATCCCAGATCCCCCGACCTAGCTCTCATGTTCGATTCCACCCCGCCCCCGGACGCCTATCCTTAATGAATTCTGAGAACTCGCGCGCCGCTACAGTCGACCGCCCGCGGCGCCGACCGATCAGCGTGCGGCATCGGCGATCTGCGCGGCTGCCTCGGCAACCGGGATCTCGCGGGACTCCCCCGTGAGACGGTCCCGGAGCTCGACGACACCGTCGGCCCAGCCCCGCCCGACCACGACCACGGTCGGGACGCCCAGCAGCTCGGAGTCCTTGAACTTGATACCGGGCGAGGCCTTCCGGTCGTCGAGCAACACCTGTAGGCCGGCGGCATCCAGCTCAGCGGCCAGCGACTCGGCGCCGGTCCAGGCACCCTCGTCCTTGTTCGCGATGACCACGTGCACGTCGAACGGAGCGACACCCTTCGGCCAACGCAGCCCCTTGTCGTCGTGCTGCTGCTCGGCGATCACGGCGACCAGCCGTGACACGCCGATGCCGTAGCTGCCCTGGGTGAGCCGCACCGGCTTGCCGTTCTCGCCGAGCACATCGACCTCGAAGGCATCGGTGTACTTGCGCCCCAGCTGGAAGATGTGACCGATCTCGATACCGCGTGCGGAGACCAGCGTGCCGCGCCCGTCGGGCGAGGCATCCCCGTCGCGCACCTCGGCGGCCTCGATCGTGCCGTCCGGGGTGAAGTCGCGGCCCGCGGTCAGGTTCGCCACGTGCTGTCCCTGGGCGTCGGCTCCGGTGATCCAGGCGGTGCCGTCGACCACGCGCGGGTCGACGAGATAGCGGACCTCGTTCTGCTGCAGTGCCTTCGGGCCGATGTACCCCTTCACCAGGAACGGGTACTTCTCGAAGTCCTCCGCCTCGATCAGCGCCACCTCGGTGGGCTCCAGCGACGCTTCGAGGCGCTTGAAGTCCACCTCGCGGTCGCCGGGTATCCCCACGCCGAGCAGTTCCCATTCGCCGCCCGGCTCGCGGGTCTTGACCATCACGTTCTTGAGGGTGTCGCCCGCCGTCACCTCGCGACCGAGGATGGAGGCACCGTCGGCGCCCTGGTTGGCCCAGGCGACGAGTGTGTCGATGGTCGGGGTGTCCGGAGTGTCGTAGACCTGCGCGGCGGGCAGCCCGTCGAGCGGGATGGCCGGCGGCGCGGGCGTGACCACGGCCTCGACGTTGGCCGCGTAGTCCGATTCGGTGGAGTGCACGTAGGTGTCCTCGCCCACCGGGCTCACGGCGAGGAACTCCTCCGAGGCGCTACCGCCCATGGCGCCCGAGGTCGCCGACACGATCACATGCTCGATCGCGAGGCGCGCGAAGATCCGCTGATAGGCGGCGCGGTGCTTGGCGTACGCCTCGGAGAGCCCCTCGTCGGAGGTGTCGAAGCTGTAGCTGTCCTTCATCACGAACTCGCGACCGCGCAGGATGCCCGCGCGGGGCCGCTCCTCGTCGCGGTACTTGTTCTGGATCTGGTACAGGATGACCGGCAGGTCCTTGTACGAGTTGTACTCACCCTTCACGGTGAGGGCGAAGATCTCCTCGTGAGTGGGTCCGAGCATCATGTCGGCGCCCTTGCGGTCCTGCAGGCGGAACAGGCTGTCGCCGTACTCCGTCCACCGGTTCGTGGTCTCGTAGGGCTCGCGCGGCAGCAGCGCGGGCAGCAGGATCTCCTGACCGCCGATCGCGTTCATCTCCTCGCGGACGACGTGCTCGACGTTGCGCAGCACCCGCAGGCCCAGCGGCAGCCAGGAGTAGACGCCGGGAGCGATGCGGCGGACGTAGCCCGCGCGGACGAGCAGCTTGTGGCTGGGAACCTCGGCGTCGGCCGGGTCGTCGCGGAGCGTGCGCAGGAAGAGCTGGGAGAATCGGGTGATCACGAGGCCATAGCTTAGTGTGCCCACTGTGCTGATCCTGCTTCCCCCGTCCGAAACCAAGGCCGGTGGCGGTCGCGGTGCCCCCCTGGACCTGAGCCGGCTGACCTTTCCGTCGCTGACGGCCATCCGCGAGCGTCTCGTCGACGCGCTCGTCGACGTCTCGCAGGACGACGGCGCCGCCCGCGCCGCACTCGGGCTGTCGGACGGACAGACCGATGAGCTCGAACGCAATCGGGTGCTGCGCTCCGCACCCACCCGGCCCGCGATCGAGCAGTACACCGGCGTGCTCTACGACGCGCTCGACGTGCGCGGCCTGACCAGGGCGCAGCGCGCGAAGGCGGATGTCCGGCTGGCCGTGGGCTCGGCCCTGTTCGGGGTGGTCGGCGCGGTCGATCCCATTCCCGCGTACCGGCTCTCGTCGGGATCGAAGCTGCCGGGTCTGGGGACGCTGGCCGCCCAGTGGAAGCCCGCACTCGCGGACGCTCTGGCCGAGGCCGATCGCGGGCTCGTGGTGGACCTGCGGTCCGGGGGCTACGCGGCGCTGGGAAAGGTGCCCGGCGCTGTCACCGCCACCGTGGTGACGGAGAGGCCCGACGGGTCGCGGGCGGTGGTCTCGCACTTCAACAAGCATCACAAGGGACTGCTGGCCCGGGCGCTGGTCATCAGCCGCGCCGAGCCCGACGACGCCAAGGGCGTGGTGAAGGTGGCCCAGAAGGCCGGATTGCGCGCGGAGCTCTCGTCCCCCACCGAGGTCACGGTCGTCACCACCGGCTAGTCGCGGCGCGGTTCGTGCCCGAGGTGTCGCCGCTAATCCTCGTCCCGGCGGTGACGACGGGCGCGACGCACGCGGTCGGCCTGGGGCGACGGGGTCGGACGGTGCATCCCATCCTCGGGCAGCGCGTGCCGGCCCCCGTCCTGCGGCGGTACGGGTGGCTGCGGCGGGCGCGGCATCGGCCGACTGGGGCGCTGGACCGGACCGCTCGGTCGCTGCATCGGTTGGCTGGGGCGATGCAGCGGCTGGCTGGGCCGGTTGATGGGCTGGCTCGGCCGGTTCATCGGTGGGCCGGAGCGGGGTCCGGAGGGTCGCTGCGGTGGGACGGGCGGACGCTGGCCCTGGGGCACGTCGGTGCTGTCGCGGTGGATCGGGCCGGACGGTCGCGCCACACCGGCGAGGCCGTCACCCGGCTGCGCGGGCCGGGGCACGGGGCCGCTCGGTCGAGGCGGCTGCGGGCCGGGCTGCTGGCCGTGCGGGGGGCCGGGTCGCGGCGGGGCGACCCGGACGTTCTGCGGGGGTGGGCGCTTGATCGCGAGGAACCGGTCGGTGAAGTACACCGGTTCCGGATCGCCCGGCTTCTCGTTGTACGCCCGATCGAAGTCCTCGCGCCGGATCGCCGCGAACGAACCGGAGGTGACATCGCCCTCCAGCGGCTCCCAATCGTCGTCGACGTCGTCCTCCCCCTCGGTGAAGGCCTGCGCGGGGAACGATGTCGAGTGCACCACGCCGCCGGACTTGCTGGACGCCTCGGCCATCTGCCCTTCGGCGATCTCGGCCGGCGTGAATCGCATGAACGGCACCACCACCAGTCCCGCGATGATGAGGATCACCGCACACGAGATGAACGCGAGACCGTATCCGGAGGCCAGGGCACTGATCTGGTCGGGCGACAGGGTGCTGTGCTTGAGGTGTCCCGTGGTCGGGCCGCCCTCGGCCATGATCCGCGAAGTGACCACCACCTGCACCGAGGCCAGGCCGATGATGCCGCCGAGGTTCTGCCCCACTTCGATGAGCGCCGACATCGGGCCGATCTCGGTGGGCCGCACGCCGGCCAGGGCGCACAGCGGCAACGGCACGATGGCGAATCCCACACCGAGGCCGATGAGGAACACCGGAACACCGATCTGCGGGAAGTAGGCGACGGTCTCGGGTGCCTTGCTCATCAGCGACGGCACGTAGAGGCAGGGGAAGAAGACGATGAGGCCGCCGATGGCGACCAGCCAGCGGGCCTGGATGTACTGGACCAGCTTGGTGCTGGCGGTGATCGAGATGCCCATGCCCACGGCGAAGGGCAACAACGCGAGTCCCGACTGCAGCGGCGAGTAGCCGAGCACCAATTGGAAGGTGAGCGCGACGTAGAAGCCGAGCGTCGGGATCAGTGCACCGCAGACCAGGATGCCGATCATCGCCGCGACCCGGTTGCGGTTGTTGAACAGTGAGAAGGGCAGGATCGGATTCTTGGCGGTGCGCTCGACGACCAGGAACGCGGTCAGGCACACGACGCTCACGCCGAGCGCCGCGTAGACCAGTGGACTGCGCCAGTGCAGCTCCGGCCCGGAGGTGAGCGCGTAGACACCCGCGACACAGCCCGCGACGGCGAGCACGGCGCCCTTGACGTCGAGTGCGTGTCTTCGTTCCGAGGTGGCCTCGTCGAGCGCGAAGTAGCCGCCGATCGCGCAGGCGAGGCCCACGGGCACGTTGATCCAGAACACCAGGCGCCAGTCCCAGGTGGCGAGGAGACCTCCGGCCACGAGGCCCGCGACCGAGCCGAGGCCGGCCATGCCGCCGAAGATGCCGAAGGCCTGATTGCGCGCCTTACCGGGTGCGAACGTGGTCGCGATGAGTGCGAGCGCGGTCGGGCTGGCGATCGCGGCGAAGAAGCCCTGGCTGGCACGAGCGGCCAGCATCCAGGCCTCGCTGGTCGCGAAGCCCGCTAGCGCGGAGGCCACGGTGAACCCGAAGACGCCCAGGATGAACATCTTCTTACGGCCGAAGGTGTCTCCCAGGCGACCACCGAGCAGCATGAACCCGCCGAAGGTGAGCGCATAGGCGCCGAACACCCACACCTTCATGGCATCCGTGAGGTTGAGCGCCTCCTGGATCGCCGGCATGGCCACGAACACGACGGTGCCGTCCAACACCGCCAAGAAGTACATGCCCGAGAGCACGAAGATGGCCAGGCCGAGGGCGTTGCCCTTGACGCGGTACGACGGAGCCTGGGCTCCGGGGGCCATCGTTACGGTCATGGGCTCCGAGGCTACCGGCTCAGGGGCGGTATCCGTAATGGGATCAGGGTGACAATCGGGTCACAAGTGACTGATGTGACCAGTCTCGTGGCGAGGTCAACCCTCATCGCGGCGGTGCCGGCGACCGCGGCTGACACGCTCGGCCTGGGCCGATGGTGCCGGATGATGCATATCGTCGTCGGGCATCGCGTGCCGTCCGCCGGTGCGCGGCGGGGCCGGGGGAACGAACTGCGACTCGTGCGGACGCGGGATCGGCGCGCTGGGCCGCTGCATCGGGCCACTCGGGCGGAGCTCGCCGCTGGGGCGCTGCATCGGTGCGCTCGGATGCTGGGGCGGCGGTCCGGGCCGGCGGATCGGCTGGCTCGCGCGCGGACCGACGGGGCGCTGCGACGGTTGCACGGGGTACTGCGCGCTCGGGGCGGGCCGCGCTGCCGGTGGCCGTGCGGGCTGCGGGGGCACGGCGGGCCGCTGCAGGTCTGCACTCTCCCGGCGGATCGGGCCGGACGGTCGCGCGACGCCGGCGAGATCGTCGCCGGGCTGCGAGGTGCGGCGCGGCAGCGGATCGCTGGGGTGCGAGTACGCCTGCTGCGGCCCGGTCGGAGCGACGGGGCGCTGCGGGGGCGCGACGGGCACGTTCCGGGTGGGCGGCTGCGGCTCATGCGGGCGTTTGATCGCACGGAACCGGTCGGTGAAGTACACCGGCTCGGGGTCGCCGGGCTGCTCGTTGTAGGCGCGATCGAAGTCTTCGCGCCGGATCGCCGCGAACGAACCGGAGGTGACATCGCCCTCCAGCGGCTCCCAGTCGTCGTCCACATCGTCGTCCTCGAAGGCCTGCGCCGGGAACGAGGTCGACGGGATGGAACCACCGGACTTGTTGGACTCCTGAGCCGCCTGCCCCTCGGCGACTTCGTCGGGGGTGAACCGCATGAACGGCACCACGACCAGGCCGGCCAGGATCAGGATCGCGGCGCACGCGATGAAGGCGAGGCCGTAACCGGAGGCGAGCGCGTGCCGCTGCGCCTCGGACAATGCGTCGTGGCTGATCTCGCCGGTGGTCGGGCCGCCCTCCTTCATGATGCGCGAGGTCACGAGCACCTGGACGGACGCGAGGCCGATGATGCCGCCCAGGTTCTGGCACACCTCGACCAGCGCCGACATCGGACCGGTCTCGGAGGGACGCACGCCCGCGAGCGCACAGATGGGCAGCGGCACGATCGCGAGCCCGACGCCGAGGCCGATGATGAACACCGGAATCCCGATGTACGGGAAGTAGCTGACCGTCGACGGGTCCCTCGTCATGAGGGTCGGCACGTAGAGGCAGGGAAGGAAGACGATGAGGCCGCCGATCGCCACGAGCCAGCGGGCCTGGAATTTCAGCGCCAGCTGGCTGGAGATCGGGGCCGAGATACCCATACCCACCGCGAAGGGCACGAGCGCGAGACCGGATTCGAGCGGGGTGTAGCCGAGCACCTGCTGGAAGGTGAGCGCCACGTAGAAGCCCAGCGTGGGGATCAGTGCGCCGCACACCAGGATGGCGATCATCGCGGCGACTCGGTTCTTGTTGCGGAACAGCGAGAACGGCAGGATCGGGTTCTTCGCAGTGCGCTCGACCTGCAAGAACACAGCGAGGGAGACGACGCACACGACGGCGGCGATGTAGACCGACGGGCTCTGCCAGTGCACCTCGGGCCCCATGGTCAGGGCGTAGACGCCGGCGACGCAGCCGGTGACCGCGAGGAACGCCCCCTTGACGTCGAGCGAGTGACGACGCTCGGCGGTGGACTCCTCGAGCGCGACGATCGCGCCGATCACGCAGACGACGCCGACCGGGATGTTGATCCAGAACACCAGTCGCCAGTCGATCGTGGCCAGCAGGCCACCCGCCACCAGGCCCGCGACCGATCCGAGCCCCGCCATCGCACCGAAGATCGCGAACGCCTGGTTGCGTGCCTTGCCGGGCGCGAAGGTGGTCGCGATGAGGGCCAGCGCAGTGGGGCACGCGATGGCGGCGAACAGGCCCTGGCCCGCGCGCGCGGCCAGCAGCCACACCTCGTTGCTGGCGAAGCCGGTCAGCAGCGAGGCGAGGGTGAACCCGGCCACGCCGACGATGAACATCCGTTTTCGGCCGAACGTGTCGCCGAGCCGCCCGCCCAACAGCATGAATCCGCCGAAGGTGAGGACGTAGGCGCCGAACACCCAGATCTTCGCGGCGTCGGACAGATGCATCGCATCCTGGATGCTCGGCATCGCGATGAAGACCACGGTGCCGTCCAGGACAGCGAGGAACATCATGCCGGACAGGACCACGATGGCGACTCCGAGAGCGCTGCCCTTGACGCGGTACGTCTGCGCCGGGGCTCCGGGTGCCATCGTTGAGGTCATGGGGTCCGAGGCTACCGGGCGGTAGAACCTCGCCGGAAATCAATCACGGCGTCTTTTGGGGCGGAAGATGCGGATGTGGCGAAATTTGCGTGCGGCCCGCACCCATCAAACGAGCCTGTTTCCGCAGTCCAGGGGTCCGATCGCAGGCCCGCGGACCGCGTCTCATCGCGGCCGGTCACAATTGCGGCGACACGCCCGAAACCTACCCGGCGGATGGCTTTTCGGACTCATCCGACTGTGTGAAACCCGCGACGGGGCCCACGACGAGCACCGCCGGCGGCGCCACCTCGGCCGCTGCGGAGTCGGCGGCGATGGTGGTGAGCGTGCCCCGGACGGTGCGCTGGCCGCCCGTGGTGGCGCTCTCGACGACAGCGGCGGGGGTGTCCGACGGGCGACCGCCCGCGATCAGGGCCTCGGCGATCACGCCGAGTCGCTCGACCGCCATGAGGACGACCACGGTGCCGCGGAGCCGCCCGAGCGCATCCCAGTCGACGAGGCTGTCGGGGTGGCCGGGCGCGACGTGCCCGGAGACCACCACGAACTCGTGGGTCACGCCGCGATGGGTCACCGGGATGCCGGCCGCTGACGGTGCGGCGATCGAACTGGTGATGCCGGGAACCACGGTGACCGGGATGCCCTCGGCGGCGAGCGCTTCGAGTTCCTCGTAACCGCGGCCGAAGACATAAGGGTCGCCACCCTTGAGGCGCACGACGAACTTACCCTCGCGGGCCCGGTCGATGAGCACCTGGTTGATGGCCTGTTGGGCCATGGCGCGGCCGTAGGGCACTTTCGCCGCATCGATCACCTCGACGTGGGGGGCCAGCTCGGCCAGCAGCCGGGGCGGCGCGAGCCGGTCGGCGACCACCACGTCGGCGACCGCGAGCAGCGCCCGACCACGCACGGTGATGAGATCGGGGTCGCCGGGGCCACCGCCGACGAGAGCGACACCCTCGGGTTTGCGGGTCGGGCGCGCGGCCTCGTCGCCGGTCAGGACGGCGCCGAGGGCGTTGCGAACGGCTGCCGAGCGGCGATGGTCCCCGGCAGCCAGCACCCCCACCTGGAGTCCGTCCGTGGCGACGGTCGCCGGCGTCACCGCGGTGCCCTCGCGGGCGAGGTCGGCGCGCACGCAGAAAGTGCGCTGCGCCTGCGCCTCGGCGACGACGCGTGCGTTCACGGCGGGGTCGTCGGTGGCGGCGAGCGCGTACCAGGCACCGGCGAGATCGCCGTCGGCGTACTCGCGCCGGTGCCAGGTGATCCCGACAGTGGATTCCACTGCCGGGGTGGCCTCGGGCGCGATCACGTGCACGTCTGCCCCCGCTGCGAGGAGTGGAGGCAGACGACGCTGGACCACGGTGCCGGCGCCGACCAGCACGACCCGCCGGCCGCGCAGATCCAATCCGACGAGGTAGGGGTCGCGCGCAACGCCGGGATCCGTCATTCCCAGCAGTTTAGTGAGCGCAGGCCGGAGCGATACGCGGGGCTGGCCTCGCTCGCCGGGGGGTGCGCGCGGCGCCGGTGGTGCGGATGCGGTGCGGAACGCGATCGGGCGGGCGCCTCAGCGCGCCGCTCGAACGAGGCGTTCGGCCACCTCGGGGTATCCGGCGGGATGCACGTGGAGATACGAGGAGTGCACCCCGGGGGCGACGTGGCCGTCGGTGACCGGGGCACCGTCGCCGTCACGCCAGCCCCACGCCGGGGTGCCGGACGGGGCGAGCGCGGTGCGGTGGAATTCGTGTCCGGTCACGCGCTCCCCCACCGCGAACAGCGATCCCGCGGTGAGTGCAACGGCGTCGCGGTAGCCCAGCCGCAGCCGCGGAGTGAAGCTCGCGGCACCGGGCACCACGCCGCACATCGGTACGCCGTCGAGGGATTCGGCGAGGTAGAGCAGGCCGGCGCATTCGGCGTGCACCAGGCCACCATCGGCCACCAGACGTCGGATCTGCTCCCGTAGAGCGGTATTGGCTGCGAGCTTCTCGGCGTAGACCTCGGGGAACCCGCCGGGAAGGACGACGGCGGCGGCCCCGCCGGGCAATTCGTCGGTGAGCGGGTCGAATCGTTGCACCCGGGCGCCCGCGGCGGTGAGCAGGTCCTCGTGTTCGGCGTACCCGAAACTGAATGCCGGTCCCCCGGCGAGCGCCACCGTCGGGCCGCCCACCCGGGCGACCTCCGCGGAGGGGTCCCACGCGGGACCGGCGGGCACCGGCCGCGCGAGATCCCGGATCCGATCGACGTCCACGTGCCGCGCGACCAGATCGGTCATCGCCGCGACCGCGTCGACGGCGGCGGCGCCGCGCTCGGCGGCGGGGATCAGGCCGAGATGCCGGGCGGGCACCTCGAGCTCGGCCGCACCGGGGACGGCACCGAGGGCCTCGAGCCCGACCTGGGCGCATGCGTCCCGGAGCACGCGCTCGTGCCTCGGACTGGAGACCCGGTTGAGGATCACGCCGGCGACGGCGATTCCCGGGCGGTAGGTGGCGAAACCCGCGAGCAGCGCGGCGAGCGACTGGGAATGGCCGCGCACGTCCACGACGAGAATGACGGGCGCGCCGAGGGATTCGGCGACATCGGCGGTGGAGCCGATGCCCTGGGTGCGGCCGTCGGCGGTGATCCTGCCGTCGTACAGGCCCATCACACCCTCGACGACGGCGACGTCGGCCTCCGCGGCCCCGTGGCGGTAGAGCGGCGCGATCCGGTGGTCGCCGCACAGCACCGGGTCGAGGTTGCGGCCCGACCGGCCGGTCGCGAGGGCGTGGTAGCCGGGATCGATGTAATCGGGCCCCACCTTGAACGGGGCGACGGTGCCGGTCCGCGCGAGCGCGCCCATCAGGCCCGTGGCGATGGTGGTCTTGCCGCTGCCCGACGACGGTGCGGCGATCACCACCGCGGGCGTGTCACCACTCAATGCCGCGCTGCCCCTTGCGTCCTTCGTCCATCGGGTGCTTGATCTTGGTCATCTCGGTAACCAGATCGGCGGCCTCGATGAGCGCTGGCGGCGCGTCGCGCCCGGTGATCACCACGTGCTGGTTGCCGGGACGGTCACGGAGCACCGAGACCACCTCGTCGACGTCGATCCAGCCCCACTTGAGCGGGTAGGTGAACTCATCGAGCACGTAGAAGCGGTGTTGTTCAGCGGCGAGCCGGCGGGCGATCTCGGACCACCCCGCGCGAGCCGCCTCGGCGTGGTCCTGTTCGGCATCGTCGGTGCGGCGCAGCCACGACCAGCCCTGTCCCATCTTGTGCCATTCGACCGGTCCGCCGGCGCCGGTGCGCTCGTGCACCTCGTTCAGCGCCACCATCGTCGCCTCCTCGCCGACCTTCCACTTCGCGCTCTTGACGAACTGGAACACGCCGATGTTGAAGCCCTGGTTCCAGGCGCGCATGGCCATGCCGAACGCGGCGGTCGACTTCCCCTTCCCGGCGCCGGTGTGCACGGCGAGCACCGGCTGGTTGCGGCGCTGCCGCGTGGTGAGACCGTCCTGCGGCACCGATTCGACCTTGCCCTGGGGCATTTCGTGCTCCTTCTGCTCAGGCGACGCGGGCCAGATCGGCGGGACTCAGCCCACCCAGCGGGATCAGTTCGGCCCCCAGCGCGTTCGCCACCCGGGCGGCGAGCCCGAGTCGCACCATCGAGGTCTCGCAGTCCACCACGACGCTCGCATGACCGTCAGCGCGCAGTCCCGCGGCGGCGGCCACGGCGCGGGGCAACGGATCGCGCCCCGCGGTGGCACGTCCGTCGGTGAGCAGCACCACGAGCGGGCGCCGAGCATCGGGCCGCAGCGACTCCCGGCGCAACAGTCGGCGGGCCTCGGTGATGCCCTCGGCGAGTGGGGTGCGGCCGCCGGTGCGGGCGCGGGCGAGCCTGGCGACGGCCACGTCGACGGAGCGGGTGGGGGGCACCAGCAGGGTTGCCTCGGTGCCGCGGAACCCGATCACGGCCACCTTGTCGCGCCGCTGGTAGGCGTCGCGCAGCAAGGAGACCGCCGCCTCGCCGACCAGGGCGAGCCGGTCGCGAGCGGCCATGGACCCGGAGAGATCGACGACGAAGACCACCAGATTCCCCTCGGTGGCCTCCCGGATCGGTGCGCGCAAGTCTTCTCGCGCCAGGCGCAGCGGCCCGCTGCTGCGACCGCGGCTCCCCTGGTTCAGCGCCGCGGCGCGGAGCGTCGCCACGAGGTGCAGGCCCGAGCCCGTGCCCGCGGGCGCCGCCCGGACCACGCTGCCGCGGTCGGACCGGGCCTTGGAGCGGCGCCCTGCGGCGCCGCCGGTGCCGAGCCCGGGCACGCTCAGTTTGGCGACGGTGCGGTGTCGTGCGGTGGGCAGCGTGCCGCCCTCCGGAGTGCCGGGCCGATCGTCCCCAGCCGAGTCCGGTTGCGGCGGGGTCGGATCCGACGGTTCGCCGCCGCCTTCGGGGTCGTCCGGGCCATCGGGGTCGGTGTCCGGGTCGGGGTCCTCGTTCTGGCGGGCGTCGTCGAAGGCGCGGTCCAGTTCCTGATCGTCGAGGCCGGGCTCGTCGAAGGGATCGCGGCGCTTACGGTGCGGCAGAGCGAGCGCGGCCGCCACCCGGACATCGTCCTCGGTCACCTCGTCGACGCCGCGCCAGGCGGCGTGTGCCAGCGCCGCCCGGGCGATCACCAGATCGGCGCGCATTCCGTCCACGTCGAACGCGGCGCACACGGCGGCGATGCGGCGCAGTTCGGCATCGGGCAGCGTCACCCGCGGGAGCCGCTCGCGGGCCGTGGCGATCCGGTCCGCGAGAGCGGTGTCCGCGGCGGCGTACTCGGCGGCGAATCCGGCGGGATCGGACTCGAAGGCGAGACGTCGGCGCATCACCTCGACCCGGACGTCCACCTCGCGGCTGGCACGCACGTCGACTGCGAGACCGAATCGGTCGAGCAGCTGCGGCCGCAGCTCTCCCTCCTCGGGGTTCATGGTGCCCACCAACACGAATCGGGCCGGATAGGAACGGGACACGGCATCGCGTTCCACGGTGACCCGGCCCATCGCGGCGGCATCGAGCAGCACGTCCACGAGGTGGTCCGAGAGCAGGTTCACCTCGTCCACGTAGAGAATGCCGCCGTCGGCGTCGGCCAACAGTCCCGGGGTGAAGTCGACCGCGCCCTCACCAAGGGCTCGGTGCAGGTCGAGCGAACCGACCACGCGGTCCTCGGTGGCACCGATGGGCAACTCGACGAGCCGGGCGTCGGCACCATCGGGCCGCGGCGGCAGCAATGGTGCCAAGGCCCGTGCCGCAGTCGATTTCGCCGTGCCCTTCTCACCACGCACGAGGACGCCGCCGACCGCGGGGGCGATCGCACAGAGCGTGAGGGCCAGACGCAGTTCGTCGTGGCCGACGACGGCGCTGAACGGGTACCGGTCAGACATCGGCTGCTCTCCTCATGGGGACGTGCGCAACGCCGTCCTCGACGAATTCGTCGCCGGTGATCGCGAAGCCGTACTTCGCATACATCGGCGCCAGGTGGGTCTGCGCGTCGAGCAGGGCGGGGCGTCCGCCGGCCTCGGCGAGTGCGTCGTTCATCAGCGTGCCGATCAAGCCGCGACCACGGTGCGACGGTGCCGCACAGACCCGACCGATCCGCACCCCGTCGGCGCCCTCGTCGGTGACTCGCACCGTGGCGATCGCGGACCCGTTCTCGCCGATGAACCACAGGTGCACAGTGGACGGATCGAGGTCGCGGCCGTCCACGTCGAGCCAGGGGCTCTGCTGTTCGGCGATGAACACCTCGGCGCGCAGCTTCAACAGCGCGTAGAGCGAGCGCGCATCGAGCTCATCGCCGGTGGCGCGGCGCACCGCTCAGCCCTGGGCGTCCGCCCCGACTCCGGGGGCCAGCTGAAGGGTGCGGTCGGTCCAGTCCCAGACCTGCTGGAACAGCGGCTTGTTGTCGTTGAGAGTGGTGCCGTAGGAGGGGATCATCTCCTGCAGCAGCGGCTTCCACGCCTGCATGTGCTTCGGGAAGCACTTGCCGAGCACGTCCAGCATCGCGGGCACCGCGGTCGATGCGCCGGGCGAGGCACCGAGCAGGCCGGCAATGGACTCGTCCTTCGCGGCGATGACGGCGGTGCCGAACTCGAGGTTGCCGCCACCGGAACCCTTACGGATCACCTGGACGCGCTGGCCGGCGGTGATCAGGTCCCAGTCGCCGCCCTCGGCGCGGGGCACGAACTCCGACAGGGTCTTGACCCGGTCGGCGGGCGACTGGGTGAGCTCGCCGATGAGGTACTTGGTCAGGCCCATCTCCTTGAGGCCCACGGCCATCATCGGGATGAGGTTGTTCGGCTTCACCGACAACGGGAGGTCGGTGTACTTACCGGCCTTGAGGAACTTGGGCGAGAACCCGGCGTAGGGACCGAACAGCAGGCCCTTGTTGCCATCGATCACACGGGTATCCAAGTGCGGCACGGACATCGGCGGGGCACCAACGGCGGCCTTGCCGTACACCTTGGCGGCGTGGTTGTCGATGAGCTCGGGGTTGTGGCAACGGAAGAACTGTCCCGAGACGGGGAAACCGCCGAAGCCCTTGGCCTCCTTGATCCCCGACTTCTGCAGCAGCGGAAGCGCCCCGCCGCCGGCACCGACGAAGACGAACCGCGCGTCGACATAGGTGGTCTCGAGGGTGCGCTGGTTCTTGACCGTGAGGCGCCAGACATCGCCCTTGCGCTTGAGGTCGGTGACCTTGGTGCCGAAGTGCACCGAACCGCCCTTGCCGATGAAGTTCACCAGCTTCTTGGTGAGCGAGCCGAAGTCCACGTCGGTACCGCCCTCGTACCAGTTCACGGCGACCGGATCGCCGAAATTGCGGCCTGCGGCCATGATCGGCAGGCGCTCGCTGAAGGTGGCGGGATCGGTGAAGAACTCCATCCCCTCGAACAGGGTCTGGTTCGCCAAGGCGTCGTACCGCTTGCGCAGGTATTCGACGTTGTCGGCGCCGTGCACGAAGCTGGCGTGCGGAATGGGGTTGATGAACTCGGACGGCCGGTCGAGGATGCCGGCGTCGACGGAGTAGGCCCAGAACTGACGCGAGACCTGGAACTGCTCATTGATGGCGATGGCCTTGGTGATGTCCACGGAGCCGTCGGCGGCCTGCGGCGTGTAGTTCAGTTCACACAGGGCCGAGTGGCCGGTACCCGCGTTGTTCCACGGATCGGACGACTCCGCGGCCGCGGCGTCCAGCGCCTCGAAGACCGACACCGACCAGCTGGGCTCCAGCTTGCGGATCAGGGTGCCGAGCGTGGCGCTCATGATCCCGGCTCCCACGAGCGCGACGTCCGTGGTGATCACGTTACGGGCCATCAGGCTATTCACTCCTCGAGGTGTTTCGCATTCGAGGCCGGGTTGCCTGACCTCGCGTCTGCGCCAGAACCTTACTCTGCGGTACCGAGCCCTCGCGCGGCACGTCAGGTGGCCGCCCTCACTACAGTGATGACGTGGCGACCACTGAGCTGACCTACTCCCCCGACATCCTCGGCGACGATTACGTTGCGCACACCTTCGACCTGGGGCCCGATCCCGACGGCGAGCCCGGAGGCGATATCGCGGCGACCCTGGTCAAGCATGTGGCCGGCCCGGACGCTCCACAACGCGCTGTGCTGTGGGTGCACGGTTTCTCGGACTACTTCTTCCAGACCGCGGTCGCGGAGTTCTTCGCCGACCGCGGTTACGCCTTCTATGCACTGGATCTCCGCAAATGCGGGCGGTCGCTGCGCGAAGGTCAGTCGGCGCATTACGCCACCGACTTCACCGTCTACGACACCGAGCTCGATCTCGCGGTCGAGGCCATCGCGGCCGAGCACCCCGGACTGGGCGTCGTGGTGGCCGCACATTCGACCGGTGGCCTGATCACCCCGCTGTGGTTGGACCGGCGGCGTCAGGCCGGCCGCACCGCGCCGATCGTGGGCCTGGTGCTGGACAGCCCGTGGTTCGACCTGCAGGGCTCCGCCGTGCTCCGTGAGGTCGCCACCCCGGTGGTCAAACTCATCGGCAAGGCGGTCGGTACCCGGCCGGTACCGGTCGAGGCGGTCGGCGTGTACGGGCAGACCATCCACGCCAGCGAGCACGGAGAGTTCGACTTCGACACCGCGATCAAGCCGATCGAGGGCTTCCCCGTGCGGTTCGGTTGGCTGCGGGCGGTACGCGTGGCGCACAGCCTGTTGCACCGCGGCCTCGACATCGGCGTGCCGTCGCTGGTGCTGCGATCCACCAAGAGCTTCGCTCCGAAGGAGTACAGCCCTGAGGCGGCCCGCGCCGATGTGGTGCTCGACACCCGGCAGATCGCCAAGTGGTCCGGCGCGCTGGGCAATCGGCTCACCGTGGTGCCGGTGCCGGACGCCAAGCACGACGTCTTCCTCTCCGAGCAGCCGGCGCGGGAGACCGCCTACGCCGAGCTCGGGGCGTGGCTCGCGCGCGAGATCGAGGCGCGCGCATGAGTGAACAGGTCTTCGATCTGGTGATCGTCGGCTCGGGCGCCGGGAACACCATCCCCGACGAGCGGTTCGACGATCGGTCGATCGCGATCGTCGATAAGGGCCAGGATTACAACGGGGCCTTCGGCGGTACCTGCCTCAACGTGGGGTGCATTCCCACCAAGATGTTCGTCTATCCCGCCGACGTGGCCGACGAGGCGCGCGAAGCCGGTCCGATCGGCGTGGACGCCGAGGTCACCGCCACGCACTGGGCGCAGATCCGCGACCGCGTCTTCGGCCGGATCGACCGCTATGCGGCCGGCGGGTTGCGGTATCGCGTGGACACGTGTCCCAACGTGACGGTTTTCCAGCAGCAGGCATGGTTCCTGCCTGCCTCGGGAGACGGCCTGCACCGACTCGAACTGGCGGACGGCACCGTGGTGGCCGGACGGGACGTGGTGCTGGCCGCGGGGTCGCGACCGGTGATCCCGCCGGTGTTCGCCCAAGGGTCGGCACCGGTGCACACCAACGACTCGATCATGCGGTTGGAGTCGCTGCCGGGCCGCGTGATCATCGTGGGCGGGGGGTACATCGCCGCCGAGTTCGCCCACGTCTTCGCCGGTCTCGGCGCCGAGGTCACGGTGGTGGCCCGCGGCCCGCGCCTGCTGCGCTCCCAGGATCAGACCATCGCGGAGGCGTTCACCCAGGCCGTCTCGCAGCGCTGGGACGTGCGCCTGAGCACCGAGGTCACGGCGACCCGCGCCGCCGGCGATGGAGTGGAAGTCGATCTCACCGACGGGTCCACCGTGGCCGGGGACGTGCTGCTGGTGGCGACCGGGCGCACTCCGAACGGCGACACCCTCGCCACCTCGGCGATCGGCATCGAGCTCGACGGCGCCGGTCGCGTCCCCGTCGACGAGCACCAACGCACCCCCGTGCGCGGCGTGTGGGCGCTCGGCGATGTGAGCACCCCGTTCCCCCTGCGGCACGTGGCCAACCACGAGGCGCGGGTGGTGGCCGAGAATCTGCTGTCGGGCTGGGACGCGCCCGCCGCCACCACTGATCATCGCTTCGTGCCGGGTGCGGTGTTCAGCCGGCCACAGGTCGCCTCGGTGGGGCTCACCGAGGCGGTGGCCCGGGACCGCGGTATCGATGTGGCGGTGGTGGAGCAGCGGTACGCGGACATCGCCTACGGCTGGGCGATGGGGGACGCCGAGGGCGTGTGCAAGCTGATCGCGGATCGGGAGACCGGGCTGTTGGTGGGCGCGCACATCGTGGGTCACCAGGCTTCCGCGCTGATCCAGTCGGCGATCACGGCCATGTCGTTCTCGATCCCGGCGAAGGAGTTCGCACGGGGGCAGTACTGGATCCATCCGGCGCTACCCGAACTGGTCGAGAACGCCTTGCTCGGCCTGCACACCGAGCGATAGAGTCATATGCATGAATCACAATGATTTGAATGCGCCCGGCTGCTCCAACCCCAACTGCACGTGTGAGAACTGCACCTGCGGCGACAGCTGCAGCTGCGGCTCCGACACGTAGTTCAGTTCCGTAGCGTCCGCAGCGCGATCTCCGAGGCCAGGGCCGAGGGATTGCGCAGCGGAAGCCAATGGTCACCGTCCGGGACCTCGCTGAGCCGGTAATCGGCGCGGAGGTACCGGGCGGTACCTCTGGCCTGCGCCTGCCCCGCGATCGCATCGCGCGCGCCCCACACCAGCGTGGTCGGCACCTCGATCAGCGGGCAGTCCAGTCCCTCCCCACCGGGAACCATGTTGGCCCGGTACCAATTCAGTCCCGCGGTGAGCGTGGCGTCGTTCGCGACCGCCTCGATACCGCCGCCCGGCGCCGTGGCGAGCAGCGTGCGCGCACCGTTGTCGAGGAGTTGCTTCTCCGCCTCTCCCGCCGTGAGGAACAGTTCGAGGTAGCGCGAGCGCTGCCGCTGATCCGGATCCGAGGCCATCGCCTCGCCGAACGCCGACGGATGGCCGAAGGAGACGGCGGTCAGGCTCATCGCGCGCAACGGGTACGCCGCGGCGAAGTGCCACGCGACCGTGGCGCCGAGGCCGTGACCCACGAGGTGCGCGTAAGGGATCTCGAGCGCGTCCAGGACGCCGGCGGCATCCTCCGCCAATTGCTTCATCGTGTACGCGTCCACGCCCTCGGGGCGCGCCCCCGCGCTGTAGCCGCGCTGGCGCGGCGCGACAGTGCGCAGACCCGCCTCGTGCAGGCGCTCGCGCACCTGGTCGAAGGACGCTTCGGTCTGCGGAAACCCGTGCAGCAGTAGCACGGGAACCCCGTGCTCAGGTCCCCCGACCGAGACGTCGAAGGTCCACGACCCCACGGGAACCTGCACCGTGCTCGGAGTATCGATCGGCATGGTGGATAACGCTAGTCACTGACGATGCGAAGGCGCGGCAGGATGGGCGAAAACACGCCAGACAGTTGCAAAGGTGCGACGATCGCGTCCACATCGCAGTGTTCCTCGATCGCATCGGCGATCCTGTCCAGCTGGGCGATCCGCGCACCGTCGTAGCTCGTGACCGGTCCGGGATCGAATCCCGGGAAGGCGCGGTGCAGGTAGGCGCGCCGGAACTCGTCGGAACCGAGCAGGCCATGCCAATGCGTACCCAGGACAGGTCCGGCGAGCGCACCCTCCGCACCGTCGGGACCGTCGAGCAGATGCGACTCGGTGCTCCGCACGACGGTGCCGTGGTGGATCTCGTAGCCGGTGGCCCGGACGCCGAGTCCCGTGCCCGCGACGTTCCGGACGCATTTGTCCGCAGCGAACTCGATATCGAGGTCGAGCAGCCCGAGGCCGTCGACCCGGCTCCCCACGGGAGCCTCGATGCCGTGCGGGTCGCCGATCGAACGGCCGAGCATCTGATAGCCGCCGCACACACCGATGATCGGCCGGCCCCCCGCCGCCCGCGCGACGAGTGCATCGGCGAGGCCGCGCTCGCGCAGCCACGCCAGGTCGGCGACGGTGGCCTTGGTGCCCGGCAGGACGACGAGGTCGGCAGCGGCCACATCAGCGGGACGCGTGGTCCAGCGGACGGTGAGGCCGGGCTCGCAGGCGAGCGCCTCGACATCGGTGGTGTTGGACACCCGCGGCAGGGCGATCGCGGCCACCCGGAGTGGGTCGGGGCGACGCGATCCGGGCCCCACCAGGTCGGAGCCGAGGGCGGCGAGGGAGTCTTCGGCGTCGAGCCACAGGTCGGTCAGGTACGGCAGTACGCCCACGGTAGGGCGCCTCGTGATGTCCTCGAGTTGCTCCAGCCCCGGTGTCAGGAGGGAGACGTCGCCGCGGAACCGATTGATCAGGAAGGCGTAGATGTGGCGCTGGTCGTCGGGGTCGAGCACGGCGACGGTACCGGCGAGATGCGCGAGTACTCCCCCACGGTCGATATCGCCGACCACGACGGTAGGGAGGCCCGCGGCGCGCGCGAGGCCCATGTTGGCGATGTCGGTGGCGCGCAGGTTGATCTCGGCGGGGCTGCCGGCGCCCTCGCAGAGCACCACGTCGAACTCGTCACGCAGGCGCTGCAGCGTGGTCGTGACCTCGTCGAGGAGCCACTGCCGGCGGGTGATGTAGTCGCGGGCGCCCACGTCGCCGACGGGCCGGCCGTGCAGGATCAATTGACTGCGCCGGTCGCTACCGGGCTTGAGGAGCACGGGGTTGAATCGGGTCGACGGTGCCAGCCCGCACGCGAGCGCCTGGGTCGCCTGGGCACGGCCGATCTCCCCGCTGGTGCCATCGGTTTCGACGGTTGCCACGGAGTTGTTGGACATGTTCTGCGCCTTGAACGGCGCGACGCGCACACCCCGTCGGGCGAGCAGCCGGCACAGGCCGGCGGTGATGGTCGATTTCCCGGCGTCGCTGGTGGCGCCGGCGATCAGGAGGGCGCCGTGCACGTCGCGCTATTCGCTGGGCAGCGTGAGGATCTCGGCACCGTCGTCGGTCACGACGAGGGTGTGCTCGAACTGCGCGGTCCACTTCTTGTCGGTGGTGGCCACGGTCCAGCCGTCGGACCAGATCTCGTAGTCCAGACCGCCGAGATTGATCATCGGCTCGATGGTGAAGACCATGCCGGGTTCGAGGACGGTGTCGACGTTCGGCTCGTCGTAGTGCAGCACGACGAGGCCGTTGTGGAAGGTCTCGCCGATGCCGTGGCCGGTGAAGTCGCGGACCACGGTGTAGCCGAACCGATTCGCGTACGCCTCGATCACGCGGCCCACCACGTTGAGCTCACGGCCGGGCTTGACCGCCTTGATCGCGCGCTCGGTGGCGATGCGGGTGCGCTCGACCAGGAGGCGGTGCTCCTCGGAGACATCCCCGGCCAGGAAGGTGGCGTTGGTATCGCCGTGCACGCCGTCGATGTAGGCGGTCACGTCGATGTTGACGATGTCGCCGTCCTCGATCACCGTCGAGTCCGGGATGCCGTGGCAGATCACCTCGTTGAGGCTGGTGCAGCAGCTCTTGGGGAAACCGCGGTAACCCAGTGTCGACGGGTAGGCGCCGTGGTCGATCATGTACTGGTGCGCCACCCGATCGAGGTGATCGGTGGTGACTCCGGGCGCCACTTCGGCCCCCGCTGCCTGGAGCGCGTCGGCGGCGATCCGGGAAGCGAGGCGCATCTTCTCGATGGTCTCGGGAGTCTGCACCCACGGCTCGTTACCCTCGTTCGCCGACGGCTTGTCGACGTATTCGGGACGCTCGATCGTCGCCGGGACGGCCAGGCGGGGTGAGACGGTGCCGGGGACGAGTGCAGAGCGGGTCATCCCCCCAGCCTAATCACCCCGCCACGTCTGCCCCCTCTCCCACCTATCGCGCTCCGCTACCCACCCCCCTTGCTGCGGGCGGGGGTGGCGGACCTGGTGGCGGCGGTGGGAATCCAGTAGTGGCAGGTGGGTTCGGGGAAGCCGTGGCCGACGGCGTAGTCGTCGACGGGACGAATCCGGGTGAGCACGCCGCCGGCCGACTCCGCGGTACGACGGGAGGCGAGGTTGTTCTCGTCGCAGGTGACGAGGACCTCGGGCAGGCCGACGCGGGCGGCCTCGGCGATCATCAGGGCCAGTGCCGTGGACGCGACGCCCTTGCGCCGCTCCGAGGGCCGCACGTGGTAGCCGATGTGCCCGCCGAGTTCGGCGAGCACCTCGGTGAGCTCGTGCCGGAGTTGGATCGCACCGAGGTAACGGTCCCCGCGCACGATCCACCGGTTGGTCGCCGGTACCAGGTCGCCGGAGCGGACGACCGTGGTGTTCGCAGTGAGCCGGTCGACCCAGACCGCGAAATCGATGGCCTCGTGCAGGTTCAGGTCACGGGCGAGGGCGTTCCCCGAGCCGGGATGGTGCGTCACGCCGCCCCACTCGGCGGCGTTGCCCAGCCACTCCCCGTGCAGGTCCGCTCGCGGCGCGATCAGCTCGATGTCCATCGGGTCACCGTCTCGCGATCGGGCGCGGCGCGGCAACCGAATTCCGGCTCAGTTGGGCACAGCGCCGACGGGGGCGTCGAATCGGTCGAAGAACTCCTTGGTGACGCCGACGGCGTTGTCGGAGCTGCCGCCCAGCACCACCATCGTGGCGAACGCCAGGTCGCCGCGATAGCCGACGAACCAGGCGTGCGAGCCGCCTTCGACCTCGGCCTCACCGGTCTTGCCGAGGATGTCACCGGACCCGCGGATCAACTCAGCCGTTCCGGAGGCGACCACCTCGCGCATCATCGCCCGCACCCCGTCGACGGCGCGCGGGTCCAGCGGGGGCCGGTCACCGTCGACCTTGGTGGCCTTGCCGCCCAGCAACCGGGGCGTGACCGCGCCACCCTTCGCGACCGCTGCCGCGACGAGCGCCATGGAGAACGGGCTCACCAGGACCTCGCCCTGCCCGAAGCTGTCCTCGACCTGATTCACCATCGCCTTGGGCGTCGGGTATCCACCCGAGGCCACCGGTAGGCCGGGGATGTCGTAGTCCGGCCCCACGCCGAGTTCGGATGCGGCCGTGGGCAGGGCGTCGAAAGCCATCTTCGATCCGAGGTAGGCGAAGCTGGTGTTGCACGACCGGGCGAAGGCGCGCTGCATGGTGACGTCGCCGAGCGCGAACCGGTTGTAGTTCGGCATCTCGCGCTCGCCGATGGTCAGGGTGCCGGGACACGGGACGATGGTGTCGGGTGTCGCGGTGCCGGTGGAGATGGCCGCGGTGGCGGTGACGATCTTCCCGGTCGAACCGGGCGGATACAGGCCGGAGGTGGCCAGTGAACCCTGTTTGTCGGCCTCGGGATTCTGAGCGACCGCGAGCACATCACCGGTGGACGGCTGGATCACCACCATCATCGCCTGTCGGTCGCGCCGGGTATCCACGGCGGCCTGCGCCGCAGCCTGCGCGATCGGGGAGATGCTCACGGTAGCGGCCGCAGCGGTCTGCGCAGGAGTGCTGGTCAGCGTGACCACCTGCGCGCCGGTGTCGGCCTGGACCACCACCTCCCAGCCGTCCTTGCCGCCCAGGTCGCCCTCGACGTTCTTCTTGATCGAGGACATCAGAGCCGGCGCGAAGGTCCGGTCGGTGGGCACCAGGTCGGCCTGCTCGACGAGACTCACTCCGGGTAGCGCCGTGACGTCGCCGGCCAGCTTGCGGAGGTCGTCCTGGTTGACCGTGGCCACCACGTACGGGCCCTGGAACGAGGTGGCCTGTTCGGTGAGCTGCACCGGGTCGAGGCCGGGGACGATGGGTTGCAGTGCGCGCGTGAGCTGCCCGGCCACATCCAACACCGTGGTGGGCGCGGTGACCTTCGCGGCCTCCAGCCGGATCCGGGTCACCACACCGGGCACCAGCACCGAACCGCCGGACGCGGAATTCACCGGCGCCTTGGGCGCGGGCAACGCCTTGAGCACCATCGTCTGGTTCGCACCGAGCCGGGGATGGAGCACCGTCGGATCCCAGCGGACCTTCCACTGCCCGTTCTCCTGGACCGCGGTGAGAGTGCCCTGATAGGTCCACGTGCGGTTCGACCTGCCGCGGTCGGCGGGCAGGTCCCACACGTACTCGTAGTCCACGGCGCTCGTGGAGCCCTGCGTGCGCACCTGGCCCACTTTGAGTGTGACGCCGCGGGCCTGGAGCCCGTCGAAGGTGCCCTGCAACATGGCCTTGGCCGCGGCGGGTGAGCTGGTGAGTGCGGCGGCACCGTCGAGGTTCTTCTCGGCCAGCGCCGCACCGAAGCGCACCGCGACCGGCCCCGGACCGTTGCTGTTCGCGGGCGCGCAGCCGCCGGTCACGACCATCGCCACCAGAGCGAGGATCACGACCACGCGGGTACCCAGCTTGTTCACCGGGCCAGGGTATGACGCTGCGCGGACCGGTTCCGGTTGCCGCGCGGGGGTGTGAAGACTGAGGCGGAAGTGATCGGTGCCGCTCACCTGCCACAGAACTGACTCATGAGTAAGATAGCGCCATGGCCACTCCATCGCGTCGCCGCGCCGTGATCGTTTCCGGTGCCCGCACGCCCTTCGTCCGCGCCTTCGGCGACTACGTCCATCTCGACTCCATCGCGCTCGCCGATCAGGCCGTGCGCGGACTACTCGACCGCGTCCCGGCCGTCGCCGATGCCATCGAAGCCATCGTGTGGGGCGGTGTGATCCTCCCCTCCGGCGCCCCGAACATCGCCCGCGAAATCGCCCTGGACCTGGGACTCGGCCACGGCGTCGAGGGGCACACGGTGACCCGCGCCTGCGCTTCCGGACTCCAGGCCATCACCACCGCCGCGTCGGCGATCGAGCGCGGTGAGTACGACATCATGATCGCGGGCGGCTCGGATTCGGTCTCCAATGCGCCGGTCAACCTGCCCGCCAAGCTGGTACAGACCGCCGCTCCCCTGGCGCTCGGCACACCCTCGCCCCGTGACTACCTGGGCGCCGTGCTGCGCCTGGCCCCGTTCACCGGGCTGCTCCCCAGCCGTCCGACGATTTCCGAACGCACCACCGGCGAGGTGATGGGCGAATCGGCCGACAAGATGGCACGATCCACCACATCAGCCGCGAGGCGCAGGACGAGTTCGCCGCCCGGTCCCATGCGCGCGCCGCAGCAGCCATCGCCTCGGGCCGCTTCGACGACGAGGTAGTGCCGGTGACCACGCCCGAGGGGAAGACCGTGACCCGCGACGGTCTCGTGCGCGATAACACCAGCCCCGAGAAGCTCGCCGGCCTCAAGCCGGTGTTCAACCGCGACGGCACCGTGACCGCGGGGAACGCCAGCCCGCTCACCGACGGCGCCGCCGCCGTCCTCGTGATGAGCGAGGAGAAGGCCCGCGAACTGGGGCTCACTCCCCTCGCCGCCATCCGGTCGTGGAGCTATGTGAGCGTGGACCCGGCCGACGAGGTCTTGATCGGGCCCGCCATCTCCATGCCCCGCGCGCTGGAGAAAGCGGGCCTGAAGCTCGAGGATGTCGACCTCGTGGACATCCACGAGGCCTTCGCCGCGCAGACCCTCTCGGTGCTGGACGCGCTCGCCAGCCCCACCTGGGCGAGGGAACGGCTCGGCCGCGAGACCCCGGTCGGTGAGATCGACGCCGACAAGCTCAACGTGCACGGCGGCTCCGTTTCGATCGGTCACCCGTTCGGCGCCACCGGAGCGCGGATGGCCACCACGATGGCCAACGAACTGGCCCGCACGGGCAAGAAGACCGCGCTACTCGGGATCTGCGCGGCCGGTGGGCACGGCGCCAGCGTGGTGCTGGAGCGCGTCGACTGATCAGGTGACCGAGAGGCCACCGTCGACGCACAGGTTCTGGCCCGTCACGAACCGTGCGCCTTCCCCCGACAGGAACACCGCCGCGGCCGCGAAGTCCGACGGTGCGCCGAGCGTGCCGGTGTGGGCGCGGCGCCGGAAGTAGTCGGCGCGTGCGGGATCGGCGAGCACGGCGGTGGTCATCGGCGTCGCGACCAACCCCGGAGTGAGCGAATTCGCGGTGACCCCGCGCGGCGCCCAGGCCTCGGACTGCGAACGGGTGAGCCCGGTGATACCCGCCTTCGCCACGCCGTAGGCCCCGCTGTTGCCGAAGGCGCGGTGCGCCTGCGTCGACGCGACGTTGACGATGCGACCCCAGCCGCGCTCGGCCATCCGTGGGCCGTAGTGCTGTCCGAGCACGAACGGAGCATCGAGGTTCACCGCAAGGATCTCCCGATAGAGCGCATCGCTGATCTCGCCGAGCGGCGGACGCGGATTCGTTCCAGCGCAGTTGATCAGGATATCGACGGCGTCGGCGCGGGCGTCGACCGCGGCGATCAGGTCCTCGACACCACCGGCGAGGTCGACGCTGATGCCATCGGGTCCGAGCCGACCGCGATCGCGGCCCGCACGCAACACCCGGGCACCGGCACCGTCGAGCGCGGCGGCGACGGCCGCTCCGATCCCGGAGCTGGCGCCGGTCACCAATGCGGTGCGTCCGGTCAGGTCGAACAGTGCCGCCACCTCGGATCGCATGCGGACACCCTACGTGCCAACGCCGTTAGGCTGGAGCGATGTTGGGTCTCACATTGATGTTCAAGAGATTCTTCGGCGCCGTGCGCACGAGCTGGCGGGACCCGTCGACGCGCGGGGCGGTACTCAGCCTGGCGATCATCGTGACCGCGGCGACGATCTTCTACACGCTCGCTGAGAAGTGGTCGGTGATCGACTCGCTGTTTTACGCCGTCTCGGTGGGATTGCCCATGGGCAACGGCCCGCTCAGCCCCACGCTGACGCTGTCGAAGATCTTCACCCTCGTGTACGCGATCCTCGTGGTCGGCCTGTTCGTCACCGTCGGCGGATCACTGGCCAGCGCGATCGTGCAGAACAACACCGAGAAGTTCAAGCGACTCAACCGCAAGGGTTCGGCCGAGGCGGAGGACTGACACTCACGCCAGAACGGCGTAGAGCCAGATGGACACGGCACACAGAGCCCCGGCGAGCTCGATGAGGATGAGCAGGCCCGCCGCCTTGGTGGCGGCGATCGCGCCGGTCCAGCCCGCCCGGACGTCCTTGAGCCGCACCGCTTCGGCGACGAAGGTGCCGAGGATGAAGCCGATCAGCAACCCGATCACCGGGATCACGAAGAACAGCACTATGCCGGTGACACCGCCTGCGACGAGCGACCACTTGCCCACCCCGGCCTTGGCCATGGTGCGGTGGCCGACGAAGTACTTGATCGCCCAGGCCAGCACCATGACGGCAAGCGCTGCGGCGAACACACCCCAGGCCGAACCGCCGGTGAAGATCGCCCAGATCAGGATGCCGAGTGCCACGAGTGTCGATCCCGGCAGCACGGGAATCACGATGCCGAGCAGCCCCAACACCATCAGCGCGACGACCGCGACGTAGCCCCACGAGTTCACGCACGAATGTTAGCGGCAAATCTCGCTGCTGGATGTAAGTCCACCGCGTTCGGCCGGCCGCACCGGCCACCACCAAGGATCGCGAATCGTGCTCAGGTCAGCAGTACCGTCGCGAAGGTGGCCACCTGCTCGAATCCGACGCGCTCATAGGCGCGGCGGGCGGGCGTGTTGAAACTGTTGACGTACAGGCTGGGCACCCGACCGGTGCGACGCACCGCATCGGCGACCGCGGCGGTGCCGGCGCCGCCGAGCCCCTGTCCGCGCAGATCGGGCCGCACCCAGACACCCTGTATCTGGCCGACGGTGCGCGAGACGGCCCCGACCTCGGCCTTGAAGGCGACATCGGGCCCGTCGAAGTAGACGTAGGCACGGCCGCCGAGGATGGTGTTGGCGACCCGGCGGCGGTAGGCGCGGCCGCCATCGCCGACGCGGGGATCGATGCCCACCTCCGCGGTGAACATGGCGATCGAGGCGTCGAGGTAGCGGTCGAGTTCGGCCATCCGGGCCGGCCGTACACCGCGGTGGGGTGCGGTCGCCGCCCCGGCCATCACCATCAGCGGCTGCTCGTCCCGCACTTCCCGGGCGGGGCCCCAGGCGGTTTCGAGGTCGGACCACAGCGGCAGCACCAGTTCAGCGCGGCCCACCACCGACGCGGCGGTGCGGGCGCCCCGGCCCGCGCGGCCGGCGAAGTACCGCATATCGTCGAGATCGCCGCGCAGCGGCATCAGGTTCGCCCCGGCGAAGCACAGCGCGGACGCGGAATCGCGATGCGACCACAGCTCACCGCCGAGTGATCCGGGATCGGTGCCGTACTCCTGCACGCGGCCCGCCACCATGCAGGCGGCGATGGGGTCGGCGTCGAGGACGGACAGCACCTTGGGCAGGTCCCGTGGCGGGACCGGCCTCTCGTGCAGCATCCTCAACACGGGCGACTCCTCACGCTTGGCGACGGCCTACCTACGACACGGTGACCACAGGGGCACCGGTCCCCTCACTATCCCCCGATTCCTCGGCGATCCGCAGCGCTTCCTCGATCAGGGTCTCCACGATCTGCGCCTCGGGGACGGTCTTGATCACCTCACCCTTGACGAAGATCTGGCCCTTGCCGTTGCCGGAGGCCACGCCGAGGTCGGCCTCACGGGCCTCGCCGGGACCGTTGACCACGCAACCCATGACGGCCACGCGCAGCGGCACCTCCATGCCCTCGAGGCCGGCGGTCACCTCGTTGGCCAGCTTGTAGACATCGACCTGCGCCCGGCCGCACGACGGACAGGAGACGATCTCCAGCTTGCGGGGCCGCAGGTTCAGCGACTGCAGAATCGCATCCCCCACCTTGATCTCCTCGGCCGGCGGCGCGGACAGCGAGACCCGGATGGTGTCGCCGATACCCTCGGCGAGCAGGGCGCCGAAGGCGACGGAGCTCTTGATGGTGCCCTGGAAGGCGGGGCCGGCCTCGGTGACGCCGAGGTGCAGCGGGTAATCGCACTGCGCGGCGAGCTGCCGGTATGCCTCCACCATGATCACCGGATCGTTGTGCTTGACGGAGATCTTGATATCGCCGAAACCGTGCTCCTCGAACAGGCTCGCTTCCCAGAGAGCGGACTCCACGAGCGCCTCCGGGGTGGCCTTGCCGTACTTCTCCATCATCCGCTTGTCGAGCGAGCCGGCGTTGACGCCGATGCGAATCGGGATGCCCGCGTCACCGGCGGCCTTCGCGACCTCCTTGACGCGGCCGTCGAACTCCTTGATGTTGCCCGGGTTCACCCGCACAGCGGCACAGCCGGCGTCGATCGCGGCGAAGATGTACTTGGGCTGGAAGTGGATATCGGCGATCACCGGGATGTTCGCCTTCTTCGCGATGATCGGCAACGCGTCGGCGTCCTCCTGCCGCGGGCAGGCGACGCGCACGATATCGCAGCCCGATGCGGTGAGCTCCGCGATCTGCTGCAGCGTGGCGTTCACGTCGTGAGTCTTGGTGGTGCACATCGACTGCACCGAGATCGGGCTGTCGCTGCCGACACCGACGCCACCCACGTTGAGCTGGCGGGTCGTGCGACGAGGGGCGAGCGTCGGGGCCGGGGCTGCCGGCATTCCCAAACCTACGGACATGTGCTGCTACTCCAATTCAGTTGAAGAGCTTGATGGGATTGACGATATCGGCCGTGAGCACCAACAACATGTACCCGCCGGCGAGGGCGAGCACCACATAGGTGAGGGGCGCGAGCTTCATGTAGTCGACGGGGCCGCCCTTGCGCCGGGTGACCAGGTCGCGCAGCTTCTCGTAGATCACGACCGCCATGTGGCCACCGTCGAAGGGCGGGACCGGCAGCAGGTTGATCAGGCCCAGCATCAGGTTGAGCCCGGCGAGCAGGAGGAAGAACACCTGCCACATGTCGCGCTCAGCCACCTCGCCCCCGATCATCGCGGCGCCCACCATGGATTGCGGAGTGTCGAGGCCGCGCTCCTCGCCCTGGATCGACTTGATCAGGGCGGGCACCTTCTGCGGCAGCTGGCCGATGGCGATCACTGTGCGCTTGCCGAGGTCGGCGGTGAAGGCCGCGGTGCCACCGATCGCCGTGAGCGGGTTGTAGTGGTTCGTGCCGCCGAGCGTGCCGACGGTGATGCCGATCGTTGGACCGGTGACCTCGGTGTAATCCTTGGCCTCCGGCGCCTTACGCCACTTCTTGGAGATGATCGGGTCGACGGTGATCGTCTGGTCCTGGCCGTCCCGGACGATGCCGAGGGCGATCGGTCCCGACGCGTTCTGGAGCGCGTCGATCACGGTGTCGGCGTTGACCGGCGTGCCGTTGACCGAGGCGATGACGTCGCCGAACTGCAAGCCGGCCTGGGCCGCCGGGCTGGGCTTGCACTCGCCGATCGGCTGGCCGGGCTTTCCCTCCGGTGTGGGCTTGGTGGTGGCTTCGGCCACACAGCCGGTGCCGGCGACGGCTGCCTGCGCCGGAGTGTTGATTGCGGGCAGCCCGGACACCACGGCGACGCCATAGATCAGCGCGATACCGAGGACGAAGTTCATCGCAGGGCCGGCGAAGAGCACGAAAAGCCGCTTCCACGCGGCCTGCTTGTACATCGCCTTCTCCTGCTCAACGGGCGTTTTCAGCTCGTCCAGCAGCGTCATTCCGGCGATATCGCAGAAGCCGCCCAGTGGCAGCGCCTTGACCCCGTACTCGATCCCGTCCGGGCCCTTAGGGCGCCTGGTCGACCACAGCGTGGGCCCGAAGCCCACGAAGTAGCGCCGCACCTTCATTCCCGTGGCCTGTGCGGCCCACATGTGCCCGCACTCGTGCCACGCGATCGAGGCGAGGATGCACAGCGCGAACGCCGCAATACCCAGGCCATACATCATGGACACCAGGATACCGGGGTCCGCGACTGAGACGGACCGCGTGATCCGCGCTTCCGCTCAGGGCCGAATTCGCGGGCGGCGCCCTCGCTCAGGCGAGCCCCACGAGTTCTGCGGCGCGGGCACGGGCCCAGTCCTCCGCGGCGAGCACATCGGCCACGTCCCGCGGCTCGGCCTGCCACTGGGCACCGTCGGACACCACCTGAGCCACCGTGTCGACGATGGCGAGGAAGGAGGTGCGGCCGTCGAGAAAGGCCTGCGCGACCACCTCGTTGGCGGCGTTGAACACCGCGGTCAGGCTGCCGCCGCGGGTACCGGCGTCGCGCGCGACCGCGATCGCGGGGAAGGTCTGGTCGTCGACCGGAGCGAAGGTCCAGGTGTGCGCCTGGCTGAAGTCGCAGGCCACGGAGGCGCCCGGCACTCGGTCGGGCCAGCCGAGCGCGAGGGCGATCGGCAGCTTCATCGACGGCGGCGACGCCTTCGCGATGGTCGCCCCGTCGACGAAGGTGACCATCGAGTGCACCACCGACTGACGGTGCACGGTGACGTCGATGCGGTCGTAGGGAACACCGAACAGCAGGTGCGCCTCGATGACTTCGAGGGCCTTGTTCACCAGCGTCGCCGAGTTGAGCGTGATCATCTGCCCCATCGACCAGGTGGGGTGCTGGGCGGCCTGCTCGGGCGTGACATCAGCGAGTTCGGCTCGGGTGCGGCCGAAGAAGGGACCACCGGATGCGGTGAGGACGAGGCGGTCGACCTCGGCCGCCGAGCCGCCGCGCAGGCACTGAGCGATGGCGGAGTGTTCGGAATCGACGGGCACGATCTGGCCGGGCGCGGCGCGCCCCAGCACCAGCGAGCCGCCCGCGACCAGCGACTCCTTGTTGGCGAGGGCGAGCCGTGCACCGCTGTCGAGAGCCGCGAGAGTGGGACCGAGGCCGAGGCTGCCGACGACGCCGTTGAGCACGACGTCGGCATCGATGGTCTCCACGAGCCGGGTCATGGCGTCCGGTCCGGTGAGCGCACCGTCGAAGGCCGCCGCTCGCGAGGGGTCGGCGATGCCGATGCGGGCGCCATCGAGGCCCGTGGCGCGGGCCTGCTCGGCCAGCAGGTCCGGGTTGCCACCGCCGGCCCCGAGGCCGACCACCTCGAACCGATCGGGGTTCGCGGCGATCACCTCCAGGGCCTGGGTGCCGATGGAACCGGTGCTGCCGAGGATGAGGACGCGGGTGGTCACCGGCTCAGCGTATCGGCGCGGTGGCCGGTCTCGACCATCCGGCGCGCCCCGCGGGCCGTCCACTAGTCGGCGACAAGCGCGCCGAAAGCGGCCGCCCATAGCGTCCGGGCCATGGGAGCAAGCTGCAGTTTCATCGTCCTGTCGGTCGGCGACCCCAAGCGGTGGTTCGACGATCTTCCGCCCCTCGACGCCGAGGCGACCGACCGCCTCGCACGCAGATTCGCAGGCGATCTCGTGTTCGACGGTGCCACCGACCTCGGGCGCGGCACGGCGCCCTTCGAGGACATGGTCGCCGCGGGGGTCTTCGGTCCGCTCGCGATCGTCGTGGCGCGCGAGCTGGCCACAGAATCAACGGCATTGCCGCTCGCGGTCGTCTCCACGGAGCCGTACACGTGTGTCGACCACTTCGTCCTGCAATCGACGGTCGGTCTGGGCTGCTACGGGCACTGGAGCGAGGGGCGACTGGTCCGTGCGTTCGCCGCGGCGGACAGCGACATCTATGACGACATCGGCGAGCGCATGCCCTTCGAGATCGGTGTGAACTATGACGAGGACCACAGCTTCGGATGGATGGTGAATGAAGCGATGGCCCTGCGCCTTGGATTCCTGTTCGAGGGTCGGTGGATCGAGGACGCGATACGCCCCGGGGATGTTCCTCTGCGCCGCTACCGATACCGCCGCTGACATCACGCCGCGGTAACGTCTCCCCGGCTCACCCAGCCGACTGATCCTGGCGCCGGACGGCACCGTCGTTCCGTGAACTACTCGACCGGCGCCGTGCCGGTCACGGCGGATACCGGCAACGGACCGTAGAGGTGCGGAAAGAGCTCCTCGGCACCGGGCGCGGGCGGCTCGTGGCGCACGTCCAGCCCCGTCGGATCGATGGACAGCAGCACGAGATCGGCGGCGAGAACGTCGGCGTAGAAGCGTTCCCGCACACCGCGCCACTGCTCGGCGGTGGAGCAGTGGATGAATCCGACGTCGGCGAGCGAGGCGCCGCGGGTCGAGACGGTGTATTCGCCCGGCGCCTGCGCGGCGTCCCAGTCGGCGACGAAGGCCAGGTGGAAGATCACCCGGACGACGCTACCGCGCGTTTGCGCCGCCCCTGATACGACGAACCGTCGTAGCGGGATAGGATTCGTGCATACCCCGGGACTTCGCCTCCCGGAACCGCGGTAGGCAGCGACGAAGGAGATTCAGTGGCAACCACCGACCTGGAGCGTCAGAGCACTTCGACGGTCGACGAGGCCGACGTGCCCTCGAAGGACTGGGGCTGGAGCGGCACCGCGCCCAACGCCGCCCGCATCGCCGGCGTGCTGTTCGCGCTGCTGCTGCTCGGCATGACGATCGGCAACCACACCGGTAAAACCGAGGACATCTGGCTGGTGGGTTTCGCCGTCGCCATCCTCGGCGCCATCGCGGTGAACTGGTACACCAGCCGCGGCAAGTGGAAGAACTGACGGACCGCTAGCGTCCCGACGAACGCCTGATCCGTAACGCGGATCAGGCGTTTTCTTCTGCCGCGAGCTGCCCGCACGCCGCGGCGATCTCCTGTCCGCGGGTGTCACGCACGGTGCAGGACACACCCTGCGCGATCACGCGGCGCACGAATTCGTCCTGCCGGTCCTTCGGCGACGCGTCCCACTCGCTACCCGGTGTGGGGTTGAGCGGGATCAGGTTGACGTGCGCGAACTGGCCCAGCTTCGTGCGCAGCTTCTCCCCCAGCATGTCGGCGCGCCAGGGCTGATCGTTCACATCGCGGATCAGTGCGTACTCGATGGACACGCGGCGTCCGGTCTGATCGGCGTAGTACCGCGCTGCGTCCAGCACCTCGGCGACGCTCCAGCGGTTGTTGACGGGTACCAGCGTGTCGCGGAGCTCGTCGTCGGGCGTGTGCAGCGAGACGGCGAGCGTCACCGACAGACCCTCGTCGGCCAGCTTGCGGATGGCGGGCGCCAGGCCCACGGTGCTCACGGTCACGTGCCGCTGCGAGATCCCGAGCCCCTCCGGCGCCGGTGAGGTGATCCGGCGCACGGCCTGCACTACCCGCTTGTAGTTGGCGAGCGGCTCGCCCATGCCCATGAAGACGACGTTCGACAGCCGGCCGGGGCCGCCCGCGACATCGCCGTCCTGCATGGCCTTGGCGGCGCTACGGACCTGGTCCACGATCTCCGCGGTCGAGAGGTTCCGGTCGAGGCCGCCCTGACCGGTGGCGCAGAACGGGCAGGCCATACCGCAGCCGGCTTGGCTGGAGATGCACAGCGTGGCGCGGTCGGTGTAGCGCATGAGCACGGACTCGAGCAGCGTCCCGTCGTGCAGGCGCCACAACGTCTTGCGGGTGGTGCCGCTGTCGGTGGCGATGTGCCGGATCGGTGACATCAACTCGGGCAGGAGCGCCTCGCCGACGGTGCCGCGCGCGGACGCGGGCAGATCGGTCATGGTGGCGGCATCGGCTTCGAGCCGGCCGTAGTAGTGGCGGGCGAGCTGGTTCGCGCGGAACTTGGGCAGACCGAGGTCGACGACGGCCTGTTGCAGCTCGTCGTCGGTGAGGTCGGCCAGGTGGCGCGGGGGCTTGCCGCGCTTGGGCGCGTCGAATACCAGGGGAAGGGAGGTGCTCATGTCTCCACCAGTGTCCCACGGTTTCGCGGTGGGCGATCAGGTGGCAGGATAAGCCGCATGGCAGCGAACGAAGACCGTGTTCGGGACAGCAAAGAGCCCGTGGAGATTCCGGCATACCCCGACGCCGAGGCACCGTCGACCGCGCCCGCCACGAAGGGCGACGGGGTGACCCTCGACGCCTACGACCAGGTCAAGCACACGCGGTCGGCATCGCTGTGGTCCGGACTGGTCGGCGGCGCGATCATCCTGCTCGTGCTGCTCGCGTTCATCGTGCAGAATCAGCAGAACACCCAGATCAAGCTTCTTTTCTGGGAGGCGAACCTGCCGCTCGGAGTATCCCTGCTGATCGCGGCCATCCTGGGCGCGCTCGTGGTGGGCTCCGCGGGCGGACTGCGCATCTTCCAGCTGCGCCGCGCCGCCAAGAAGATGCGCGACTGACGTCCGGGCCGCCGCGAGCCCCACAGTGCCGCGGTGAAACGATGGACCCATGCGTGCGTGGGTCGTCTGGTCAGTGGCGACGTTCGCCTATGTGATCGGCGTTCTGCAACGCACCTCGTTCGGCGTGTCCGGCACCGAGGCCGGCGAGCGGTACGGCGCCGCACCCGCGACCCTGTCGGCGTTCGTCGTGCTCCAGCTCGTGGTCTACGCGGGTATGCAGATCCCGGCGGGTCTGCTCCTGGACCGCTTCGGCTCGCGCCGCCTCGTGTTCACCGGTGCGGTGATCATGGCGCTCGGGCAGATGACACTCGCGCTCAGTGAATCGCTTCCGGTCGCGATCGCCGGCCGCGTGGCCGTCGGAGTCGGTGACGCCCTCACGTTCGTCTCGGTACTGCGCCTGGTGCCCGCATGGTTCCCGGTGCGGCGCATCCCGTTGGTCACACAGCTCACCGGCATGACGGGCCAGCTCGGCCAGATCCTCTCGGCCGTGCCCTTCCTCGCGTTGCTGCATGCGTCCGGCTGGACGCCCGCCTACCTGGGGGCCGCAAGCCTGGGCCTGATCGCGGCGGTGTCGGTGATCGCCGTGGTCCGCGACGCCCCACCCGATCGAGTGGCGCCCCGGGTCACCGTCCGCGTCGGCGACATACCCGGGATCCTCCGGTCGACCTGGATGCACCCCGGAACCCGGCTCGGCTTCTTCACGCATATGGGCGCGATGTTCTCGGTGACCGCGTTCATGCTGATGTGGGGTGTCCCGTATCTCACCCTGGGACAAGGACTCTCGTCGGCATCGGCGGGCGCGATCGTGAGCTTCGGTGTGGCCGCGACGCTGGCCGCTGGGCCGGTGATCGGCTTCCTCACCGGTCGTTTTCCGATGCGCCGGTCGTGGATGGTGATCGGCATCATCGTCGCCAGCGCCACGGTGTGGACGGCGGTCCTGGTGCGCGACGAGCCATCGCCGGCGTGGTTGCTCACACTGCTCGTCCTGGTGATCTCGGTGGGCGGCCCGAGTTCGGCGATCGGCTTCGACTACGCCCGCTCGTTCAACACCACCCGGGTGCTGGGCACCGCGCAGGGCATGGTGAACATCGGTGGTTTCCTCGCCAGCCTCGTCTTGATCCAGGCGATGGGCTCGATCATGGGATCGGGTGAGGGCCTGAGTTTCGACGGGTTCCGGGCAGCATGGATGGCGCAGTATCCGCTGTGGGCGATCGCGCTGATCGGCGTGATCATCACCCGCAGGAAAGCACGACGTCGCGATGGGATCACGCCCCGCCCACTCCGCGAAGTGGTGCGGCGAACGCCCTCCCCGGAACGTTAGGCGGGCATGAGGGCCGTGAGCGCCGCCCAGACGACCACGGCGCTGGGCAGCAGCGAATCCAGGCGGTCCATGATGCCGCCGTGACCGGGCAGCAGGGTGCCCATGTCCTTGATCCCCAGGTCGCGTTTGACCTGAGATTCGAGCAGATCACCCAGGGTGGCCGTGATCACCACGACGGGACCGAGGATCAGCCCCCACAGGGGGTTCACATCGAGCAGGTACTTGAGCACGAGGACGGCGCCGATCGCGCCGGCCACCATCGACCCGGCGAAACCCTCCCAGGACTTCTTCGGGCTGATCGCGGGGACCATCGGATGCTTACCGAACAGCACGCCCGCCGCGTACCCGCCGACGTCGGAGCAGACCACCAGGATGATCAGCGCCGCGACCCGCTGCGGCCCGCGGTTATCGGGCAGCACCAGCATGGCTCCGAAGGCCGCGAACAGCGGCACCCAGGCCAGCACGAAGACGGTGGTGGAGATGTCGCGGGTGAAGGAGTTCGGCGCGGCGGTGCTCTGATGACCCAGCAGCCGCCAGATCATCGACACCAACACCGTGGCGGTGAACGCCGCGAGCACCCCCTCCGGCCCGAGCGGCCAGCACAGCCAGATGATGGCCTGCCCGCCGATCAGCATCGGCCACAGCTCCAGGTTGGTGCCCGCGGCGCGGAACCGCTTGACCACCTCCCAGGTGGCCACGGCCACCGCGGCGGCCACGAGGGGCACCCACAGATGCGGCGCGAACACCAGGATCGCGACGATCATCAAGCCCAGGCTCACGCCCACCGCGATGGCGGCGGGCAGGTTGCGTCCGGCACTGATCCGGCGTTTGGCCGGCGGCGATTCGGCGTCGGGTTCGCCGGTCGCCGATTCCGGGGTATCAGCCACGGCTAGACCTCCATCAGATCGGCTTCCTTGTGCTTGACCAGGTCATCGATCTGCGCGGTGTACTTGGCGGTCGTCTTGTCGAGGTCCTTCTCCGCGCGCGAACCCTCGTCCTCGCCGGCGTCACCGTCCTTGACGAACTTGGCGATCTGCTCGTTGGCCTTGCGGCGCACGTTGCGGATGGACACCTTGGCATCCTCGCCCTTGCTCTTGACCTGCTTGACCAGCTCCTTGCGGCGTTCCTCGGTGAGCTGCGGGATGCCCACGCGGATCAGTTGCCCGTCGTTGGTCGGGTTCACGCCCAGGTCGGAGTTGCGGATCGCGGTCTCGATGTTGCCCAGCTGATTAGCCTCGTAGGGCTTGATCACCACGAGCCGCGCCTCGGGCGTGGTGATGGAGCTGATCTGGGTGATCGGGGTGGGTGAGCCGTAGTAGTCCACCATCACCTTGGCGAACATCGAGGGGTTCGCGCGGCCGGTGCGGATCGACTGAAAGTCCTCCCGGGCCACCGAGACGGCCTTCTCCATCTTCTCCTCGGCGTCGAAGAGTGCTTCGTCGATCACGGTGTCGTCCTTCGTGTAGGCAGTCGGTGGGAGGGTGTGCGGCCGTCAGGGACGGACCAGCGTGCCGATCTTCTGGCCGGCGACGGCGCGGGCGATGTTCCCCTCCACCAGGAGATTGAACACCAGCATCGGCATCTTGTTGTCCATGCAGAGGCTGAACGCCGTCGCGTCGGCCACTTTGAGGCCCTTCTCCAGGGCCTCGCGGTGGGTGATCTCGGTGAACATCTCGGCGTCCGGGTTGGTGCGCGGGTCGCTGTCGTAGACCCCGTCCACGGCTTTCGCCATGAGGACCACCTCGGCACCGATCTCCAACGCGCGCTGCGCGGCGGTGGTGTCGGTGGAGAAGTAGGGCATGCCCATGCCTGCGCCGAAGATCACCACGCGCCCCTTCTCCAGGTGCCGGCGCGCGCGCAGCGGCAGGTAGGGCTCGGCGACCTGCCCCATCGTGATCGCGGTCTGCACGCGGGTGTCGACCCCCTCCTTCTGCAGGAAGTCCTGCAGGGCGAGGCAGTTCATCACAGTGCCGAGCATGCCCATGTAATCGGATCGAGCACGGTCCATGCCACGGTTCTGCAGCTCTGCGCCGCGGAAGAAGTTGCCGCCGCCGATCACCACGGCCACCTCGTGGCCGCTGCGGGCCACCTCGGCGATCTGGTGCGCCACCGCACTCACGACGTCGGGGTCGAGCCCCACCTCTCCGCCGCCGAACATCTCACCGCCCAGCTTGAGCAGCACGCGCTTGTAGCCGTGCCGTGCCGGATCGTGCGAAGAGTCCTGCTGAGTTCCTTGGGCCACGTCTGTCACGGCCCCTATCCTATGCGGGCCGATCAATTCCTCGGAGCCGGTCCTCGATCAGGTTGGCCACGGCGCGCTGTCCGATCTCCGTCGGATGCAGTCCGTTGGCGTCCGGCTCCTGCGCCTTGAGCTTCACGCCTCCCAGTGCCACATAGGGTTCCGCCGCGCACGCGGGCCGCGACGTGGGCGGCGCGATGTACAGGGCGCCGCGATCGGCTGCGACCTCAGCGATGAGTTTCTCCATCCCGGCGTACCAGCGGCGCCAGTGGTCGACGTTCTCCGGCGGGATCCCGGCGCTGTCGAGACAGGCGGCGTTCTCGGGCCCGGAGAGGGTGAACAGCGGCAGGTAACCGACGAGCACGATCCGCACATCGGGAGCGGCGGCCCTGCGGATCGCGTCGACGGTGGCGGCGTACTGGGCGCGGACGAAGGCCCATCCCTGGGTGCCGGGCAGGTTCTGCTCCGCGACGGCACGGCACTGCTCATCGGGCTCGGCGAAGCAGTGCATGACCACTCCCCCGAAGCCCATCGAATTCGCGCCCGCGAGGATGGTGACGAGGCGGGTGTACGGACCGACGCCGTACAGCTGCGGGGACGTGTTGGGTTTCGGCGAGGGCTGGGTGAGGTCGTCGAGGGTGGCGCCGGAACAGGCGCGGTCGGTGAACGAGTAGCGCTGGAGTCGTTGTGCCAGCACGTGCCCGAGGTCGTCGCCGTTGCGGGCGCACAGGTCCATCGCCTGCACCTTCTTGCGGGATCCGGACGCGGCGTAGCTGTCGCCCATGGACACGTACTGTGCGCCGCCGGGAAGGTCGGGGATGTAGCTGGTGGCGTTGGTCTGATAGTGGACGTAACCGCTGCCGCCGCCGATCAGGGTGGAGGCTCCGGTCGCCAGGACCAGGCAGAGCACGACCACTACTGCGATCGCACGACGGGTCCCGGACACCCCGGCGACACTACACAGGGACGAACTCGCTCTCGCGGAGCGCGAGGTAGGCCGACGGGGTGAGCCCCAGGAAGGTGCGCACCTCACGGCTGAGGTGCGCCTGGTCGGAATAGCCGCGCTGCGCGGCGACCTCGGCGGCGGCGCGACCGCCTTCGAGGTCGCGTCGTGCGGCGTCGAAGCGCATCAGGCGAGCGGTCTCTTTGATGCCCATGCCGAACTCAGCGGTGAACTTCATCGCGAGGTACCGAGCCGACCAGCCGGATCGCTCCACGAGCTCGGCGACGGTGACCCGCCCGCGGCGGGCGGCGAGGAGCGACCAGGCCGCGGCGGCGTCGGGCTGGACCTCGCGGCCGGACGTGGCGTACCTCGCCAGCACCGAGGCGGCGATGGTCTCCCGGTCGGCGACGGACGCCGCGGCGACCCGCCCGTGCAACTCGGCGGCGAGCCGCGGGTGGAGGTCGTCGAGTTCGACGGCCTCTCCTGCGAGTTCGGCCGCGGGGGCGCCGGTGAGGGCCCGCACCAAGCTGGGTGCGACGTCCACCTGGACACCGCGTTGCAGCCCGTCGTGATGTACCCAATACGGCGTCGGGTGCATCCCGGACAGGCAGCGCCGGAAGGTGGTGCGCCCGGTTAGACCCGGCCCCGTCAGGTCCAGGCCGTGGCCGAGGTCGATGATCATCGTGAGCGTCGGCGAGGGAACGGCGAGGTGGGTGCCCGGGACGACTCCGCTGATGTCGTAGGCAACGGCCCGGGCGATCGCGGGGTGCGTCACCCCGCGTAGGTACCGAAACTCCATGTGTTGCCCTCCGGGTCGGCGACGGAGAATCCCCGGGACCCATAGTCCTCTTCGGCCATATCGCGCACCAGGGTGGCGTTGATGTCCTTGGCCCGGGCGTAGACGGCATCGGGGTCGGCGACCACCACGTAGAGGTTGCCGCTGCCGGGCACCGAGGAGAAGGTCTTGTCCTGTTTGCAGGCGGAGTGGATCATCACGCGGCCGCCGTCGGGCCACAGCATCTCGGAATGGACCACCTCGCCGTCACCGTCGCCCTCGACGACGATGCCGTCCTCGAATCCGAGGCGGCGCAGCCAGTCCCGGGCGGCGAGCGGGTCGGTGTAGGTGAGTCCGGGCCAGATGTTGGTATCGGTGCGTGTGGTGTTCATGACTCCACCCTGACACCCGGCGGCACCGTCGGGCTTGAAGATTTCCGCACACCCGCGAAACGACTTCGGGCCGTCCAGGCGCTGCGAACAGCACCCGGACGGCCCGAAGGGCGGAAAGGATTACTCCTGGCCGACCTCGAAGCGGGTGAAGGCGAGCACCTTCACGCCGGCCTCATCGAGGACCTGCTGGACCGACTTCTTGCTGTCGGTCACCGAAGCCTGATCGGGGAGAACGGTGTCCTTGTAGTAGGCCACGGTCTTGCCCTCGATGATCTTCGGCAGCGCCTGCTCCGGCTTGCCCTCGGCACGCGCGGTCTCCTCGGCGATGCGACGCTCGTTCTCGATGACGTCGGCCGGAACCTCATCCCGGCTGGCGTAGCGCGCCTTGAGCGCGGCCACCTGCATACCGGCGCCACGGGCGGCCTCGGCGGCGGTGTCACCGTCACCCGAGTACGAGACGAGCACGCCCACGGCGGGCGGCAGGTCCGAGCTGCGCTTGTGCAGGTAGACGGCGACGGGGCCGTCGTACCGAGCGACGCGACGCAGGACGAGCTTCTCGCCCAGCTTGGCCGACGCGGCCTCGATGCGCGATGCGACGGTCTCGCCGTCGAGCGGCAGCTCGAGTACGGCCTCGACGGTCGCGGCGTCCGATGCGGCAGCGGCGCCGACGATCGCGTCGGCGAGCTGCTGGAACTCCTCGTTCTTCGCGACGAAGTCGGTCTCGGAGTTGAGCTCGATGAGCACGCCGTCCTTGGCGGACACGAGGCCCTCGGCGGTGGAACGACCGGCGCGCTTGCCGACGTCCTTGGCGCCCTTGATGCGCAGCACCTCGACGGCCTTGTCGAAATCGCCGTCGGTCTCGGTGAGCGCGTTCTTGCAGTCCATCATCCCCGACCCGGTGAGGTCGCGGAGACGCTTGACATCAGCGGCGGTGTAGTTCGCCATGTGCGACTCCTGTTCGTAGAAGGGAAGGTCGTGCGACCGGTCGCCCGATCAGGCTTCCGGGGTCTCGGTGGGCGCCGAGGCGGGAGCCTCGGTGGCCTTGGCCTCGTCACCGGCGGTGGCGACGGTGGCCGACTCGAGCAGCTCCTGCTCCCACTCGGCGAGGGGCTCACCGGCACCGGCCTCGGGCTTGGCGTCGCCACCGGCGACACCGGCGCGGGCCTGCACGCCCTCGGCCACGGCCGAAGCCACGACCTTGGTCAGCAGGGCAGCAGACCGAATGGCGTCGTCGTTGCCCGGGATCGGGTAGTCGACGAGGTCGGGATCGCAGTTGGTGTCGAGGATCGCGATGACCGGGATGCCCAGCTTGCGCGCCTCGCCCACGGCGATGTGCTCCTTGTTGGTGTCCACGACCCAGATGGCCGAGGGGACCTTGGCCATATCGCGGATACCGCCGAGGGTGCGCTCGAGCTTGTTCTTCTCACGCGTGAGCATGAGGATTTCCTTCTTGGTGCGACCCTCGAAGCCACCGGTCTGCTCCATGGTCTCCAGCTCCTTCATGCGCTGAAGACGCTTGTGGACCGTCTGGAAGTTGGTGAGCATGCCGCCCAGCCAGCGCTGGTTCACGTAGGGCATGCCGACGCGAGTGGCCTCCTCGGCGATGCTCTCCTGGGCCTGCTTCTTGGTACCGACGAAGAGAACGGTGCCACCGTGGGCGACGGCCTCCTTGACGAACTCGTAGGCCTTATCGATGTAGGTCAGCGTCTGCTGCAGATCGATGATGTAGATGCCGTTGCGGTCGGTGAAGATGAAACGCTTCATCTTCGGGTTCCACCGGCGGGTCTGATGACCGAAGTGCGCGCCGCTGTCCAGCAGCTGCTTCATGGTGACGACTGCCATGATGCCTCTTTCGTAGTTGCAGTTTCTCACGCCGCGACGACCTCGTTCCCACTGGTCAGCGGGTCGAGATCGGGCGCGGTGTCCTGGTGTTCCGTCGAGCTGCACTCCCTTGGGGAAGGGAGACCGCGCTGCTCGGCACGCCCTGGGGCGCCGGGGGAACACGCGAAGTCACTCCGCCATAGGGACGGAGCGCGAATCCAGTGTACGCCGCAGTCGTCGACCTGCGAAATCGTCGCGATCTCGCAGGTGGGCGGCACACACCGCGTTAGGCGTCGACGGGGTCGGCGCGACGTTCCTCAGCGCGCTTGTCCCAGAAGTCCGCACCGACGATGCCGAGGCCGGCGGGGTCGAACTGCGGGTCGATCCCCATTTTCTGCTGCCGCTCGAAGTCGCGCAATGCCGCGAAGGCCGCGTTCTGCAACACCAGGATCCCCAACACGTTCAGCCAGGCCATCAGGCCCACACCGAGATCACCCATCGCCCAGGCGTCCTTCGCCGTCGCAACCGCGCCGAAGGCGACCGACACCAGGATCAACGCCTGAAGCAGGAGCGTCAGCGTGCGCCCGAGCGGCGAGTTGATTCCCGGGATCACGTAGGTCGCCGCTCGGCCCATCAGGAACCGCAGATTCGTCTCGGCCATGTAGTAGTAGGCGACGATCGTGGTGAAGCAGAAGAAGGCCAGAGAGATCGCGATGAAGCTGGCTCCGGCGCCATGGAAGACGGTGTCGAAGCCCTGCTGCGGATAGGCCGGCCCGACGGTCGGATCGCCGGTGAGCGCGCCACCGTCCGCAATCACGGGCGCGGTCTGCGCATCGCCGTCGAAGACCTTGTAGGCACCGGTGCTCAGGATGAGAAACCCCGTCGCGGAGCATACGAAGAGGGTGTCGACGTAGACCGCGAAGGCCTGCACCAGGCCCTGCTTGGCGGGATGACTGACCTCGGCGGCGGCCGCGGCGTGCGGCCCGGTGCCCTGGCCGGCCTCATTGGAGTAGATGCCACGTTTGACGCCCCACATGATCGCCGCACCGACGGCGCCACCGATCCCCGCCTCCAGGCCGAAGGCGGACGCGATCACCAGCGTGAAGACCTCGGGAACCACGGAGGCGTTGACGACCATCACGACCAGGGCTGCGGCGATGTAGACGATCGCCATGAACGGCACCACGACGGTGGCGAAGGTGGCGATCCGCTTGACACCGCCGATGATCACGAAGGCCAGAACGATCACGATGCCGACGGCGGCCACCCAGGGCTGCACACCCCACGCGCCGTCCATCGCGACCGCCATCGAGTTGGCCTGGACCATGGGCATCAATAGTCCGCAGGCGAGCACGGTCACCGCAGCGAAGATCAGGCCGTACACCCGGCCGGCGAGAGCGTATCGGGTGTGCGCCCAAGCACGGGAGAAGTAGTACGCGGGCCCGCCGCGGTACTCCCCCGTCAGCCGGTCGCGTTCCTTGTAGATCTGACCGAGCGTGCATTCGACGAAGGATGTGGGGCCTTACCCCCTGTTCTTGGACACGTGTAATCCAGCACATGGCTGGGGGAAGTGAGAATCCAAGGATGGCCAGGAAGAGTTACACCGATGAGTTCCGGTGCCGGGCGGTGGACTTGTATGAGTCGACGCCGGGTGCGACGTTGCAGGGGATCGCGGCGGATTTGGGTGTGCCCCGGGGATCGTTGAAGGGGTGGGTCGACAAGCTCGGCTCCGGGACGAGGACCGCGTCGGCTGCGGCGGGGGTGTCAGTGGGGCGGCGGGAGTCGCAGGCGGCGAGGATCACGAGGCTGGAGGCCGAGAATGGGGTGTTGCGGGTCGAGCAGGCAAAGCTTGCTGAGGAACGCGACATTCTCCGTCAGGCGGCGAAGTATTTCGCCGGGGAGACGAGTTGGTGAACCGCTTCCAGTTCGTTGAGGACCACAAGGACGCCTACGGCGTGAAGCGGTTGTGCCAGGTGATTGGGATCGCGCGGTCGTCGTTCTACGCGTGGCTCGCTGCAGCGCAGGGGCGGGCCGCGCGGACGGCGGCTGACTCGGTGCTGGCGGGCCGGATCCGGGTGCTGCAAGACCCGAAACAGGGCGGGGATCGTGCTTACGGAGCGCCTCGGATCACCGCTGACCTCAACGCCGGCGCAGCCGAGAGTGAGCGGGTCAACCACAAGCGCGTGGCGCGCGTGATGCGTGAGCACGGCCTGGCCGGAATCCGGCTCCGCAAGCGTGTGAAGACAACCGTCCCGGATCAGTCCGGTCGACGCTTCCCAGATCTGATCGGCAGGAACTTCAGCACCGGCGGTCCTGGTCGCCGCTACGTCGGCGACATCACCTACCTGCCCATCGCCGACGGCAGCAACCTCTACCTCGCGTCGGTCATCGACCTGGGCTCACGCAAGCTGGCAGGCTGGTCGATGGCCACTCACATGCGCACCGAGCTCGTCGAAAACGCACTACGGGCCGCGCAGCGCGAACGCGGCACCCTGGCTGGGGCGATCTTTCACTCCGACCACGGGTCGGTCTACACCTCGAAGGCCTACACCGCCCTCTGCGAGCACTTCGGCGTGACCCAGTCGATGGGAGCGATCGGCTCGTCCGCGGACAACGCCCTCGCTGAGAGCTTCAACGCGACCCTCAAACGCGAACTCCTCCAAGGCCGACCAGCGTTCGGCGACCAGGCCACGGCCTACCGGGCCGTGTTCCGGTGGGCCAACCGCTACAACACCCGCCGCCGGCACTCCGCGATCGGCAACATCACACCAAACACCTACGAAACCGCCTACCGCGCTACGCTCACGCAAGCGGCATAACCGAAATGACATCGTGTCCAAGATCCAGGGGCAAGGCCCGTGGAAGCGCCGAGGAAGGCCATCACCCACATCCAGAACAGCGCGCCGGGGCCGCCGAAGGCGATGGCCGTCGCGACGCCCGCGATATTGCCGGTGCCCACCCGTCCCGCCAGTGAGATCGCCAGCGCCTGAAAGGAGCTCACCCCGCTGTCGGACTTCTCTCCGCCGATGAGCTGCTTGATCATCGCCGGGATTTGCCGCACCTGGACGAATCGCGAACGGATGCTGAAGTACACCCCCGCACCGAGGCAGAGGAACACCAGCGGCGGGCTCCAGACGTATTCGTTCAGCGTTGCGATCAGCTCTGACATGGTCCGACCGTACGCAGCACGACGGCACGCGAGGCGGTGATGCGTCAATCCGAAACAAACATTTTGCAAAGCCTCGATAAAGCTGCGTTACGCGAACAGCTCCTCGAGGTGCCGGTCGACCGCGGCGAGCGCCTCCGCCGGCCCGAGGACGCCGAGGTCCAGCAGGGGCGTCAGACCGGTCAGCGCCAGGACGCGATCGGTCTCGACGACCGGGTCCCGTTCCGGCGCGATGGAGCCGTCGGCGATCGCACCCGCGATGAGCGACTGGACCTGCGACCGCCCCTGCTGCATGCCGTCGCGGGCGCGTTCACGGATCTCGGTGTCGTGCAGCGCTTCCAGGATGTAGGCGGCGCTCATACGACTGGTCACCCGGGCGTCGGAATGCAGGGGCAGCATCTCGGTGAGGGTCAAGCGCAGCACATCGCGGGGGTGCGGGTCCGGCCCGAGCTCGGCGAGTCCGAGGGCCACCCGGGCGGCGGTCTGCTCGGACGCGAAGTCCATGGCGAACGCGAGCAGCTCGCGACGACTCGCGAAGTAGTGCTGGAGCTGGCCGTGCGACATGCCCGCTTCCTTGGCGACCTCGCGCAGGCTCAGTTTCAGCACCCCGTGCCGGTCCACGACGCGCCACAGCGCCCGCGCGATCATTTCGCGTCGCTCCTGATGGTTCACCTGTTTCGGCACCCGGCCACCCTCCGATCCTCACCAATACACTTGAAATAATACAGATGGCTGATAACGTCGGAGGCGAGGACACGCCGAGCCGAAGGAGACCGCGGCATGCACGAGCGACCCAGGGTCACGACCGCGGAAGGCACCGTCGAGGGCGAGTACCGCGACGGCACCGCGACCTTCCGTGGCATCCCCTACGCACAGCCGCCCGTCGGCGCGCTGCGGTTCGCCGCCCCCGAGCCGGTCCCGCATTGGGACGGTGTCCGCCCCGCGATCGAGTTCGGCCCCCCGCCTCCGCAATCCGGCCCCGGCCCGAAGGCGGAGGTGTCGGACGATGCGAACTGGCTCACAGTGGCGGTGTGCACCCCGGACCCAGGACGGTCCGCGCTGCCGGTCCTGGTGTGGATCTCCTGCGGCGGCTACATGGCCGGCACCGCGGCGGATCCCATGTTCGATCCGACCGCGCTCGCGACCGCGGGCCTCGTGGTCGTGACCGTCCAGTGCCGGATGGGCGCCGAAGGCTTCGCGCTACTCGACGGCGCACCGTCGAACCGCGGTCTCCTCGACCAGATCGCCGCGCTCGAATGGATCCAGCGGAACATCGCCGCGTTCGGCGGCGATCCCGATGCGGTCACCATCGCCGGGACCTCCGGCGGAGCGGGATCCGTAGCGGCACTGCTCACGATCCCCGGTGCGCGCCCCCTGTTCCGGCGAGCCATCACCCACTCCGTCCCCGGCCTGAACATCACCCCTGCGCTGGCGACGGAGGTCACGGCCGCGCTCGCCGAGCGCCTGCGCGTCGCGCCGACGGCGGCGGGGTTCGCACAGGTCCCGCCGCAACGCCTGGCCGAGGAGGTCACCGCGCTCTGCGCCGATTCCCCCGCGTACAAGAACCGGTGGGGACGCCTCGCCCACCTCGGGATCGTCGTCTGCCCGGTCATCGACGGGGACCTGCTGCCGCAGACCCCATGGGAGGCGCTGGCCGACGGAAACGCCGCGGGCGTCGACCTGCTCGCCGGACACATGCGCGACGAGTTCCGACTGTTCAGCATCATGATGGGCGTGCGCGGCACCTTCACCGAGGAGGACGCCGCCACGGCCCTCGAGGTATTCGCGCCCGGCGACCCCGCCGAGTACCGCGCCGCGTATCCGGGCGCAACGGCCGACGAGACCGTCGAGATCGTCTACTCCGACGCCACCTTTCGCATGCCATCCGTGCTGCTCGCCGAGGCGAACGCCGCGGCCGGAGGGACCTCGTTCCTGTTCGAGATGTGTTGGGAGTCCGAGGTCTACGGCGCCTGCCACAGCATCGACGTCCCACTCGCCTTCGGCACTCTCGACTGCCCCACGGGTGTCCTCTTCTTCGGCGAGGACGCGCCGGACGGTGCGCGCGCGGTGTCGGACGAGTTGCTCCGCTCCTGGGTGCGGTTCTGCGCCACGGGCGATCCGGGCTGGCCCCGCTACGACCCCGAGCGCCGGAGCACCCGGCTCGTCGACGACCCGTCGACGACGGCGCCGTATCCCGAGGAGCGTTCGCGCCGCATCTGGCAGGACCGCCCGCCGACACCCTTCGCCCCGGCCTGACCGGTCAGGTAGCCCCGCCCTCGCGCCGGCGCGCGGCGAGGCCGTCGATCAGGAATCGCACCGCATCGGCGAAACGTTCGTCAGGCGCGCCCCAGGCGGTGGGCCCGGCGGCGACGGCCAACGGGTATTCACGCTCCCCGATCGCGGCGGCGCGAGCGGCCGGGTCGTAGCCCGGCCGAGGCGCACCGTCAATCCCGAAGACCTCCTGCTCCTCGATGACGAAGCCCACGACCAGATCGCGCAGGGTCGACGACGCAAGAGCCGCATCGCGCAGCTCGAAGCCGGCGTCAACGAGAGCGCGCAGCGGCGCCTCGCTCGCGCGCACCACATCGATGTCGGTGAACTTCGAGCCGCTGAACACCCGGGCACCGTCGGTGTGCGCGCGGAGCACGGCCCGCAATCGGTGGGCACCGGCCGCGAGATCGGCGCGCCAGTCGCCCGACGGCGGCGTATCCGGCAGCGCGCGTCGCATGAGCTCGGTGGCCATCGCATCGGTGAGATCGCGCTTGGAGGCGAAGTGCCAGTACAGAGCCGGGGCTTTCACCTCCAGGCGGTCGGCGATCCGGCGCAGGGTCAGCCCGTCGATACCCACCTCGTCGAGTACGGCGAGCGCCGCCTCGACCACGTCCGCGCGATTCAATGCCACCCGCACACCTTAACGGTGTTAGATTCGAGATTGATTTAACGCCGTTAAGGAGATGTCGTGAAAGCCGTGATCGCCACCTACGCCGAGACCCCCGTCCTCGCCGACCTGCCCGCCCCGACACCGTCGGACGTCCTGATTCCCGTGCACATGTCGGCCGTCGCGCTGCACAACCTCACCCGCGGCGTCGCCGATGGCCGGCACTACGCCTCCCCCGCCGATCCGGGCTTCGTGATCGGCGTGGACGGAGTGGGCATCACCGCCGACGGGCGCCGGGTCTACGTCACCACGCCCGGCACGGCGGCAGAGGTGGTCCACGTCCCGGAATCCGCGCTCACCGAGGTCCCGGACGGGCTCGACGACGTGCAGGCCGCCGCCGCGGTCAACGCCGTCATGTCGTCGTGGATGGCGATGACGGTGCGCACCCAGGTCCGGCCCGGGCAGACGGTACTCGTTCTCGGCGCTACCGGTGGGTCGGGCCGCCCCGCCGTCGCGGTAGCGCGGCACCTCGGCGCCCGCGTCATCGCCGCCGGGCGCAACGCCGAGACCCTCGCCGCCGTGGGCGCCGACGCGACGATCGACCTCACCGCGCCGGAAGGCGAGGTCGCAGCCGCCCTAGGCGCCGAGAAGATCGACGTGGTGCTCGACTATCTGTGGGGGCGGCCCGCCGAACTCACGCTCGCAGCTCTCGCGCACCGCGGGCCCGCCGAGTTCGTCCAGGTGGGCACCATGGCCGGAGCCGAGATCGCGCTGCCCGGGGCACTGCTGCGCTCCACCGACATCCGGCTGCTGGGCAGCGGGTTCGGCTCCTTCACCCTCGACGAGCTGGCGGCGGCACGGCCGCACATCCTCGACGCGATCCGCGGCCTCGGCATCACGATGGACGTCGACCCGGTGCCCGCCGAGCGGATCGCCGAGATCTGGCGACGCGATCCGGCGGGCAAGCGGGTGGTTCTCACGCTGCGGTAACAGGCTCCGCATCGGTGGACTCGTCGGCGTAGACGTCCGTACGGGGCGCGTTGTAGGCGTCCTCGTCGAGGATGCCCTCCTGCTTGGCGACCAACGTGGGCACCAGTGCCTGTCCGGTCACGTTGAGCGCAGTACGGCCCATATCGACGATCGGTTCCACGGCCAGCAGCAGACCGGCACCCGCGAGCGGGAGTCCCAACGTGGAGAGGGTGAGCGTGAGCATCACCGTGGCGCCCGTGGTGCCGGCCGTTGCCGCGGAGCCGATCACGGCGACCACCACGATCAGCAGGTAGTCGGTGAACTGGAGGTCGATATGGAAGTACTGGGCGACGAAGATCGCCGCGATCGCCGGGTAGATCGCGGCGCACCCGTCCATCTTCGTGGTGGCGCCGAGCGGGACGGCGAACGAGGCGTACTCGCGTGGCACACCGAGGTTGCGCTCGGTGACCCGCTCGGTGACCGGGAGTGTGCCGATCGAACTGCGCGAAACGAATCCGAGCTGCGCGGCGGGCCACACGCCGGAGTAGAACTGCCGCACCGAAAGGCCGTGCACCCGCACAAGGATCGGGTACACGACGAATCCGACGATCACGAGCCCCAGATAGATCGCCCCGGTGAAGGCACCGAGCGAACCGATCGAGCTCCAGCCATAGGTGGCGACCGCGTTACCGATCAGCGCGGCGGTACCGATCGGCGAGAGCCGGATGATCCACCACAGCACCTTCTGCACGATCGCCAGGAGCGAGGCGTTGAACTGGAGGAAGGGCTCGGCCTTCTGGCCGACCTTGAGCGCGGCGATGCCGATCGCGATGGCGATCACCAGGACCTGGAGCACGTTGAAGCTCAGCGACACCGAGCCGTTGGACAGTTTGGCCTGCAGGCCCAGGAAGTTCGACGGGACGAGGCCGGTGAGGAAGGCCCACCAGGAACCGGAGCTCGACGGCGCCTTGCCCTCCCCGGTGACGGTGGTGTGCTCGCCCGGTTGCAGCACCAGGCCGAGAATGATGCCGATCACCACCGCGATGAAGGCCGTGATGGCGAACCACACCAGGGTCTTGGCCGCCAGGCGCGCAGCGTTGGTCACGTTGCGCAGGTTGGCGATCGACGCGACCACCGCGGTCACCACCAACGGCACCACGGCCACGGTGAGCAACTTCACGTAACTGGAGCCGATCGTGTCGAGTGTGCCCGCGAGCCAATTCTCGTTGCCGTCGGCGGCGGGGCCGAGTCGGCGCGCGAGCAGGCCGAGCAGCACGCCGACGATCAGGCCGAGCGTGATCTGGAAGCCGAAGTTCTTCATCAGGGGCGGAATGCGGGAGGGGGCCGTAGCCGGGGTAGCGGCAGTGGACATGACGGTGTCCTTGTCAGAGATGTGTGGTCCTGGAATCAGGAAGAGGGTGCAGCGAGGTCGACGGGCTTCAGCGGCGACAGAGCGCGCTGGCCGTCTGCACCTGGTCGACGAAGCGTCGACTCGTCAGGAGGCACTGCACCCGACCACGGTAGCCCCCTGCCGGGCCCCGGAGCGAACCGCGGTCCGCGTAGGGTGATGCTTCGCGAGCGAAAGGACCAGTAGTGACCCCGACCGAACGCCCGGCGCCTCCGAAGCTGCGGATCGCCCTGATCCTCGGCTCACTGTCGTCGTTCGGGCCGATCACCACCGACCTGTATCTCCCCGGGCTTCCTTCGGCCGCTGAGGATCTCGGTGCATCGCAGCCGGCGATGCAGGCGACGCTGACAGCGTGCCTGGTCGGCCTGGCGATCGGACAGATCGTGGTGGGACCGCTGTCGGATTCGATCGGCCGCCGCCGCCCGATGATCGCCGGAATGGCGTTGTTCATCGTGAGTTCGCTGCTGTGCGCAGTGGCCCCGTCCGTGTACCTGCTCGACGCCGCCCGGCTGCTGCAGGGGCTCGCCGGCGCGGCGGGCATCGTGCTGAGCCTGGCGATCGTGCGCGACCTGTTCCATGGTGTGGCCGCCGCGCGGATGATCGCGGCGCTGATGGCGGTCAGCGGTGTCGCGCCGATCGTCGCACCGCTCGCCGGAGCACAGTTGCTGCGCGTGCTGGATTGGCGCGGCCTGTTCGTGGTCCTCGCGGTGCTCGGCGTCGCGCTCCTCGCGGTCGCGGCGCTGTTGGTGCCGGAGACGCTGCCCACGGCGGACCGTCGCCCCTCGGGGTGGCGCGCGGTGGGCGCCGGCTACTACAGCCTGGCGCGTGACCGGCGGTTCGTCGCGCTCACCGCGACCAGCGGCCTCGCTTTCGCCGTCATGTTCGCCTACATCTCCACCTCGTCGTTCGTCTTCCAGGACCACTACGGGTTCACCGCCACGCAGTTCAGCGTGGTCTTCGCCGCGAACGCGGTGGGCCTGCTGGTGACCAACCTGATCGGGGGCCGACTGGTGGGCCGGGTGTCCACCTCGGTGCTGGTGTGGACCGGGCTGGCGGGAATGGCGCTGGGCTCGTGCGTCGCGGTCCTGGCCCTGAGCGCCGATCTTCTGCCCCTCCTCGTCGGCTCGCTGTTCCTCGCGGTCTCGAGCCTCGGTCTCGTCATGCCGACGGTGGCCGCTCTCGCACTCGAGGATCACGGCGCGCTCGCGGGCACCGCGTCGGCTGCGCTCGGTTCGGCACGTTTCGTCTTCGGCGGCCTGGCCGCGCTGGTCGCGGGGATCGGCGGGAATCCGACGGTGCTGGGGGTGGTGATGGTCGTCTGTGCCGTCGGTGCCCTGATGGCTTTCGTCGCGGCCAAGCGAGCGCCAACCGCCGCGCGCTAAGTTTGTTGTATGACACTTTCACGTCAAAGAGCCGAATTTCCGGGGATCAGTACGCGTGCGTGGGAGCACCCCGCCGACCGCGCCGCTCTCGTCGCCCTGCGCAGCCTCCGGGGCTTCGACACCCTGCTCAAGGGCATTTCGGCGCTGCTCCGGGAGCGTCAGCACCGGCTGCTCTACCTCGCCTCCGGTGTCCGCGCCGACGAGCGACAGTTCGCCGACCTGCACGCCACACTGCACGAATGCGCCTCGATCCTGGATACCGATACGGTGCCGGAACTGTACGTGGTGCAGTCGCCCACGGTGAACGCGCTCACCATCGGCATGGACACACCGTTCATCGTGGTCACCACGGGCCTACTCGACCTGCTCGATGACGAGGAGCAGCGCTTCGTCCTGGGCCACGAATTGGGACACGCGCTGTCGGGGCACGCCGTGTACCGCACCATGCTCATGCATTTGCTGAGACTGGCGGGGAGTTTCGGCTGGGTCCCGATCGGCGGCTGGGGCCTGCGGGCGATGGTCGCCGCATTGATGGAGTGGCAGCGCAAGTCCGAGCTGTCCGGCGACCGGGCGGGGCTACTCTGCGTGCAGGATCCCGATGTGGCACTGCGGGTGCACATGAAGACGGCGGGCGGAACTCGGCTCGCCGCAATGGATTCGCAGCGGTTCCTGGCGCAGGCGGCAGAGTACGAGCGGACCGGTGACCTGCGCGATGGCGTGCTCAAGCTGCTCAATCTGGAACTGCAGTCGCACCCGTTCTCCGTCCTGCGTGCCGGAGATCTGAACCGCTGGGTCGAGCGTGGCGACTACGGCCGCATCGTAGGTGGCGACTATCCGCGGCGCGAGGACGATACTCGCGCGAATCCCGCCGAAGAGTTCAAGAGCGCGGCGAAGGGCTACAAGGAGAACTTCGATGCCTCCGCCGACCCGCTGATCACCACGCTGCGTGACTACGGGGCGTCGGCGGTGAACACCGTCGGGCAGGGCGTCACCGATGTCGCGACCGGCGTGAGCCGCAAGATCGACGAGTGGCGCCGGAATTCGGCGCGCAAGCACGACGAGGACTGATCCCGCAAGGGCCTCGGACCGCACCTGTGGAGGAACTCGATTCCTGCACAGGCATCGCCGCCGGGCCGGCGCCACGGTCCTGCCGTCGCGGATGCTCGGCGCATGCGCATCATCGCCGGGTTCCTGCTCTGCCTCCTGCTGCCCGCGGCCACGCCGGTCCGGGCGGCGTCGGAGTACGCGTGGCCGCTGGACCCACGGCCGGCCGTGGCCCGTCCGTTCGCGAATCCCGATGAGCGCTGGCAACCGGGCCATCGCGGCGTGGACCTCGCGGGCTCGGCCGGACAGACGGTGCACGCCGCGGGCGCCGGGCGGGTCCATCACGTAGGCCGCGTGGACGACCGCATCGTGATCTCGGTGCTGCATCCCAACGGCCTCCTCACCACCTACGAGCCGATCACCGAATCCGGCGTCGCGGAGGGCGACGAGGTGACCGTCGGCACTGCGCTCGGCACCCTCGCCGCCGGTCATCCGGGCTGCCCGGTCGCCGTCTGCCTGCACTGGGGACTGCGCCGCGGGTCCGGCCACGCGGCGCGATACTTCAATCCATTGCTGCTGGTCGGTGCCGCTCCCGTGCGTCTGCTACCGGACGCCGGCGCAGCACCGTCCGGCTGAACGCCGGGGCGCGCCGCGCGCTCTTCGGCTCGGAGTGCAACGATGCCAGGGTGACAGGCGAACCGGCAGACAGCACTCCCGCCCCTGCGACCGCCCCCGCGGCGGCGGACGACGACGCCAAGGCCGAACGGCTCCAGGAGGCGCAGACCATCGCGTACCCCAGCATGTCCGGCGGCAGCCGGCGCAAGAAGCCCGAACACGATCCGACGGTGGTGGTGCTGTTCGGCGCGACGGGTGACCTGTCGCGCCGGAAGCTGCTGTGCGGCCTGGGATACCTGGCGGTCTCGGGCCTGGGACCGGATATGCGGGTGATCGGTACCAGCCTCGACGATATGACCGACGAGCAGTTCCGGGAATTCGCCCGGACCGCGGTCGACGAGGTGGGCGCCCGCAAGCTCAGCGCTGAGCAGTGGCGCGAGTTCGCGCCCGATCTGTCGTACGTGAACACCTCCGCGGGCCCTGAAGGGCTCGCGAAGGCGGTCGCCGAGAAGGAGCGGGAGCTGGGCGCCGGCCGCGGGCAGCGAGTGCGCCGGTTGTTCTACCTCAGCGTGCCGCCGAAAGCAGCGACCTCGGTGATCGACACCCTCGCCAAAGCGGGTCTCACCGAGGGGTCACGGGTGATCATGGAGAAGCCCTTCGGCGAGGACTTGGAATCCGCGCTGGCCTTGAACGCCGAGGTGCACAAGACCTTCAAAGAGAAGCAGATCTTCCGGATCGACCACTTCCTGGGCAAGGAGGCGGCGCAGAACATCCTGGCGTTCCGGTTCGCCAACGGCCTGTTCGAGCCGATCTGGAACCGCAACTTCATCGACCACGTGCAGATCGACGTGCCCGAGTCGCTGGGGCTGGACGCCCGCGCCGCGTTCTACGAGCCCACGGGCGCGTACAAGGACATGGTGGTCACCCACCTGTTCCAGGTGATGGCCTTCGTCGCGATGGAGCCCCCCCACCGCGCTCGAACCGCGAGCCATCTCGGAGGAGAAGAACAAGGTTTTCCGGTCGCTGGAACCGATCCGGCCCGACGATGTGGTGCGCGGGCAGTACAACGGATACCGGCACGAGAAGGGCGTCGATCCGGAGTCCGACACCGAGACCTTCATCGCGCTGGAGGCCCGGATCGACAACTGGCGCTGGGCGGGTGTGCCGTTCTACCTGCGCACCGGTAAGCGAATGGCCGAAGGGATGCGGATCATCTCGATCGCGTTCAAGGAAGCGCCGAAGTCCATGTTCCCCGCCGGCTCCGGCATCGGTCAGCAGGGCCCCGACCACCTGACCTTCGATCTGGCCGACGAGTCGAAGGTGTCACTGTCCTTCTACGGCAAACGGCCCGGCCCCGGGATGCGGCTGGAGAAACTGGCGATGCAGTTCTCCACCGAGGACACCGATCGCGCCGGCGATGTCCTGGAAGCCTACGAGCGGCTGATCCTCGACGCGATGCACGGCGACCACACCTTGTTCACCACCGCCGAAGGTATCGAATCCCTCTGGGAGCGTTCGATTCCCCTCCTCGACGATCCGCCGCCGGTGAAGCTGTACGAGCCCGGTTCATGGGGCCCGAACTCCATCCACCAGTTGATCGCGCCGAACGCCTGGCGGCTGCCGTTCGAACGCAGCTGGCACGACTGAGTCACCCGGCGAACGCGTACACCCACGCCTGTTCGCCGGACTCGAGCAGCACCCGGACCCGGCGGTAGTCGTCGACCTCGTAGTCGTCGGCAGCGGCCAACTGGGTGTCGTCGAGTTCGAGGACGGTGCCCTCGATCCGGTCGCCCGGGTCGCCGGTGGGCACCAGCATCGGGTGCACATCGGTGCCGCTCCGCGCGATCACCGCGGGGTCGGTGATGGTGAGCGGTTCACTGCGATAGCCCACCAGCGCCGCGGCGCGCGCGGGCACCGGGCCGCCGAAGATCGCCGCCTGCACGCTCGGCAGCCGCAAGGTTCCGTAGGAGAAGACCGGGTTCGTCACCCGCCGACCGTATCCCGGCGCATCGTCAGGCGCGCGGGTGCGCCTGCTCGTGCGCCGCGCGCAACCGAGCCACACTCACGTGGGTGTACAGCTGGGTGGTAGCGAGTGAGCTGTGTCCCAGGAGTTCCTGCACCACCCGTAGGTCGGCACCACCGTCGAGCAGATGGGTCGCCGCGGTGTGCCGCAGCCCGTGCGGCGCCACCTCGCGTCCACCGGGCACCGAACCCGTCACCTGATGCACGACGGTGCGCGCCTGCCGCGGGTCGAGCCGGCCACCGCGGGCACCGAGAAAGAGGGCCGCGCCGGACTTCTCGGCCACCAGTTGTGGCCGGGCCTCGTCGACCCACCGGCCCAATACCTCGGCGGCGGGCGCGCCGTAGGGCACGGTCCGCTCCTTGTTCCCCTTGCCGATCACCCGGACCACGCGGCGGTCCCGGTCGACCGAGCCCACGTCGAGGCCGCACAGCTCGCTGACGCGGATGCCGGTGGCGTAGAGCAGTTCGGTGATCGCCTGATCGCGTACGGCGATCGGATCGCCCTCGGCGGCACCGGAGGCGGCGTTGGTGAGCGCCGCCGCGGCATCGTCGGCGGAGAGGACCCCGGGCAGGGTCCGGCGGGGACGGGGCGCCTTGAGTCGTGCGCCCGGATCGCCGTCGAGGTGACCGCGCCGGGCCGCCCACGCGGTGTAGTTCCGCGCCGAGGAGGCCTGCCGCGCCAGGGTGGTACGGGCCGCCCCCGAAGCCGCACGCTCGCCCAACCACGCCCGCAGCGTCGCGAGATCGAGCCGGTCGACGGCAACCCCACGCTCGGCGGCGAATTCGAACAGTGCCGTGAGATCGGCGAGGTACGCACGCACCGTGTGCTCACTACGCCCGCGTTCGAGCCGCAGATACCGCTCGTACTCCGCCAGCGCCCCGCTCATACCCCAACGATAGGGCCTACCCCCACCCCACCGTCCGATTGAACACCGTTACCGCGGGTCGCCACCTGGGAAAACGCACACGGTAACAGTGTTCAATCGGGAGATGCGGCTCAGCCGCGGGATGGGATTCGCGGGTCAGCCGCGGTGCTGTAGGCGGCGGCTGAGCCAATTACCGAAGAACTGGACGACCTGCACCACCACGATCAGCACCACGATCACCACGAGGGTCAGCTGCCAGTTGGCCTGCTGATAGCCGTACTGGCGGGCGAAATCGCCCAGACCGCCGCCACCGACGTAGCCGGCCATGGCCGACATGTCGACCACAGCGACGAACATGAACGTGTATCCCAGCGCCAGCGGTGCGAGCCCCTCGGGGATCACCACCGTCGCCAGGGTGCGCCACTTGCTGGCGCCCATCGACCGTGCGGCCTCCACCACACCGGGATCCACCGTCACCAGGTTCTGCTCCACGACGCGGCCGATCACGAAGGTGGCCATCACCGTCATCGCGAACGCCGCCGCCTCGACACCGATCCGAGTGCCGATCACCGCCTTCGTGATCGGCGCGATGGCCGTGATGAAGATGATGAACGGAATCGGCCGGATGATGTTCACCAGCACGTTGAGCACGCCGAAGACGAACTTGTTCTCCAGCAGGTTGCCGGGGCGCGTGGCGTACAGCAGGGTGCCGTACACCAGGCCGAGCAGGCCGCCGACGACCATGGTGATGCCGACCAGGCGGATGGTCTCGAAGATCGCATCGACGAAGACCTCCTTCGTGCCGGGAGGGAAGACGTCGTCGAGGAAGGTCACGTAGTTGCCGGTCATCGAGCGACCTCCTGCCCGGTCTGCGGATCCTTGACGTGGGCGAGCGGTCCGAGCTGGTCGATCGCCCGCGTGATCGCGGCGTCGTCGCCGGTCACGGAGTAGGTCAGCGAGCCGAACGGGCGGCCGCCCACCTCGGCGACACCGCCGTACAGCACGCGCGCGGTGGCGCCGTGCGTCGCGAAGACCTCCGCGGCGTCGGGGGCGTCGATATCGTCGCGGACGTCCACTGTCACGACGGTGCCGGGCCTCGCGTCCAGGAGCCGCTGCAGCGTCTCGGGTGCGACATCGTCGCCGACGGCCGCGTGCACCAGATTCGCGGTGGCCTCGGACTCCGAGGTCGCGAAGACGTCGTAGACCGGCCCGTAGTCCACGAGCTTGCCGCGGTCGAGCACGGCGACGCTGTCGCAGATGCGGCGGATCACGTCCATCTCGTGGGTGATCACCACGATGGTGGTCCCGAACTCCTTGTTCACCCGGAGCAGCAGGTCGAGGACCTCACTGGTGGTGCCGGGATCGAGCGCGCTGGTGGCCTCGTCGGCGAGCAGGATCTTCGGGTTCCGGGCCAACGCGCGCGCGATACCCACGCGCTGACTCTGGCCGCCGGAGAGCTGGCTGGGGTACTGCGACGCCTTGTCACCGATGCCGACGAAGTCGAGCAACTCCGCCACCCGCTTCTTCCGCTCGGCCTTGGGCATGTCGGTGAGGGTGAGCGGGTACTCGACGTTGCCCGCCACCGTCCGCGAGTTCATCAAGTTGAACCGCTGGAAGATCATGCCGATGCCGGCCCGCAGCTCGCGCAGGTCGCGCTCCCCCAGGTCACCGACCACCGTGTCGAGCACCCGGACCTCACCGGAGGTGGTGCTCTCCAGGCCGTTGATCGTGCGGATCAACGTGGACTTGCCGGCGCCGGACTGCCCGATCACGCCGGTGATGGTGCCCTCGTCGATCGCGAAGCTGACGCCATCGAGCGCCTTGGTCGAACCGAAATCCCGGGTGGCATCGCGGAATTCGATGGCCACCCGGGGGCGGGTGCGCTCGGTCACTTGGTGCCGCGGGCCGTGACCTGCTGCTGGAGGCTCTCGGTGAGGCTCTGCAGCTCGGCGGCGGGCTTATCGACGAGGATGAACGAGTCGCCCTTGTCCTTCTTCAGCTGATCGAGCACCTTCTGGTCCTTGTACAGCTGCGCCAGCTTCAGGTAGGTGGCGTTGTCCTTATCGGCCTTGCGGACCACGAAAGCATTGATGAAGGGCTGCGACTGCGGGCTGGCCGGATCGTCCTTGGCGATGATCAGGTCCTTACCCAGCTTGGCGTTCTCGGCGGGGTCGTTGTTGACCACGGCGCCGTCGACGCTGTCGAGGCTGAGTGCGGTCTGGTTGGCGTCGACCGGCCTCACCGAGACCTTCGAGGCGGCGGTATCGATATCGGCCGGAGTCACCTGCCGATTGACCTCGCCCTTGAGCTTGATCAGGCCGGCCGACGACAGCACACCGAGTGCGCGGGACTGGTTGGTCGGGTCGTCGGGAACCACGACGGTGCCGCCCTGCGGGATCTCGGCGACCGACTTGTGCTTCTTCGAGTACAGCGGCAGCGGGTAGATCGCGGTGGCGCCGATCGGCACCAGCTCGGTCTTGTTCTTGACGTTGTACTCGGCCAGGAACTGCAGATGCTGGTACTCGTTGATCTGCAGGTCACCGTCGTTGAGCGCGGCGTTGGGCTGCTGGTAGTCGCTGAAGTTGGTGGTCTCGACCGTGATGCCCTGCTCCTTCGCGAGATCCTTGTAGACCTGCCAGAACTGCTGGGCGCCGTCGGTGACGCCGATCTTGATGGTGTCGCCGTCGCCCGAGCCGGAGCCACACGCGGTAGTGGCGAGGGCGAGGGGCACGACCAGGGCGAGCGCGAAACGCTTCATCTTCACGGCTTTGTTTCTCCAACGTCGATGGATACGGGGTTCTCCCGGTTGCGCAACGATACCTACCGGTTGGTACATCCGCGATACAACGACCGGTCCGGGTTCGTCCGATTGTCGACTGACCAGGTTCGACGGTCCGCCCGGGGTTTGACTCATGCGTGTATGAAACGGTCCGGACCCGGTTACGGCCGGTCGCGGTATCGATCACGAATCGAGAAGCCGAGGCGGTGCGGCGCTCGTAGTCTCGTGGAGACGACCGCCCCAGGAGGAACCATGGCAGCGAAGACCCTCACCCCGATCCGCTTCACCGCGGCACCCGAACAGCTGGCCGGCCGGACGATCCTGCGGCTACCCGACGAGGCCAGCGCGGCGTTGCCGTCCCGCGGTCAGGTCGCGGTGACCGGCACCGTCGACGGCCGGGAGTTCGGCACCGTCGTCGAACCGGATGGGCGCAAGGGGCATTGGCTCGACCTCGACGAGCTCCCCGGCGCCCACGGCGACGGGCCGGTGGCGCTGGAGATCACGCCGACCAAACAGTGGCCGGAGCCGGAGGTCCCCGACGATCTGTCGGCCGCCCTCGCCGCGGCACCGGACATCGAGGACGTGTGGGACGACATCACCCCGATGGCCCGCTGGGAGTGGGTCCGGTGGGTGGGCGCCACGAAGAACCCGGCGACCCGCGCGAAGCGGATCGACGTCACGGTGGACAAGATGCGCTCCGGTAAGCGCCGGCCGTGCTGCTTCGACCTCGCGTCGTGCACCGATCCGGAACTGTCGAAGAGCGGCCGGCTGATCGGCGCCCCATAGCCGTCACTTCGGCAGTGGTGCGTGCGCTGTCTCCGGGAGGCGGATCGTCAGCGCGAGCGCGATGACGTTGAGGACGACGAGGTAGATCGGGAAGGCGACATCGGCGCCGGCCTCATGAATGGCGGTACCGATCGCCGGCACCGTGCCGCCGAACAGGGCGGTCGCCACCGAGAAGGCGGCGCCCGTCGCGAGCACCCGGATCCGTGCAGGAAACATCTCCCCGAGCATTGCCGCGGCCACCGACATGAGGATCGCCGAGAGCAACATGCCCGCGCATTGGACCAGCAGCATCGTCGTGGGATTCGCCGACATGGCCGCGAACAACGGGACGGTGAAAACGATGTTGCCGGCGTAGAAGGCGAACATCATGGGCCGCCGACCGATTCGGTCTGAGAGCTGCCCGAGCGGGAGCTGGACCAGTCCGTAGACGACGAAGGCGATCGCGGAGATGGTGACGGCCTGGCGCTTGTCGAGCCCCTCGGTGATCACCGCCCAGGTGGGCGCGTAGGTGCTCCAGGTGTAGAACATGGCTGCGGTCACGGAGGCGAGCACGAAGGCGCGCCACAGCGCCGGCCGGTGCTCGGTGACCAGCTCGCGGAAGGCGGGCCCGGCGCTCGACGCGCCGTCGGCCCGGTAGGTCTCCTCGGCCCGGCGCCGGATCCACCACGCCACCAGGGCGGCCACGGCGCCCAGCAGGAAGGGCACTCGCCACGCCCACTCGGCCATCGCATCGCTGCCGACGGCGTTGACCAGCACGGTGATGAGCACCAGACACAGCACTTTGCCGAGGCTGGAGCTGATGTTGGTGAGGCTGGTGTACACCCCGCGACGGTGCGCGGGTGCGGACTCCATGAGGAAGGCGCTCGCAGCGGCGAGCTCGCCCCCGGTGGACAGGCCCTGGATCAGGCGGGCGACCACCAGGATGATCGGCGCGAGAATCCCGACCTGCGCGTAGGTGGGAGCGAGACCGATCATCAGGCTCCCGACGCCCATCATCCCAACGCCGACGGTGAGCGCGAGTCGGCGTCCGTAGCGGTCTGCCATGCGGCCCATGAGCACCCCACCGATGGGGCGGGTCAGGAAGCCGAGTGCGAAGACGACGAAGGTCGACAGCAGTGGGACGACCGATCCGGCGTCACCGGGGAAGAACTGCCGGGAGAAGTAGATCGCGAGGAAGGAGTACGCGCTCCAGTCGAAGTACTCGACGAGATGCCCCACCGAGCCGGTGAGAATCTGCCGCCGTCGATGCGCCGCCACCGCGGGATTCGCTTCGGTCGTCATCGGCTTCCTCGGGCTCGGGAACGGGTGATCCAGCAGAGGATCCGGGGAATCGTACCCGGACGGACGCCCTGTTCACGACCATGTGAACAGCGAACGAAAGACTCCGCGCGGTGCGCCGGGATTCCGTATGCCATCCATCACAGATGGTGGTACACAACTCCCGGACCCGCCTATCGTGAATTACATGCGATACGCAACTAACATCTCTCCCGCTCCTATCCGGACACTGGCGGCGACGGAGTCCTTCTTCACCCTGGGCGCAGGCATGTACGTCGGCTACGGCGTGGTGACCAACGGCCCGGTCGACCTCGACGCGCTCGCGGCGGCAGCCGCCCGGCTCAGCGCCGCGTACCCGGGCCTGCGCGCGCGGATCGAGACCGGAGATCGCAACGAGGGAACGTTCGTGGTGAACGACGGCGACACACCGGTGGCCGTGACCACGTCGCCCGGTGATGGGCCTTGCCCCTGGATCTTGGACACGATGTCATTTCGGTTATGCCGCTTGCGTGAGCGTAGCGCGGTAGGCGGTTTCGTAGGTGTTTGGTGTGATGTTGCCGATCGCGGAGTGCCGGCGGCGGGTGTTGTAGCGGTTGGCCCACCGGAACACGGCCCGGTAGGCCGTGGCCTGGTCGCCGAACGCTGGTCGGCCTTGGAGGAGTTCGCGTTTGAGGGTCGCGTTGAAGCTCTCAGCGAGGGCGTTGTCCGCGGACGAGCCGATCGCTCCCATCGACTGGGTCACGCCGAAGTGCTCGCAGAGGGCGGTGTAGGCCTTCGAGGTGTAGACCGACCCGTGGTCGGAGTGAAAGATCGCCCCAGCCAGGGTGCCGCGTTCGCGCTGCGCGGCCCGTAGTGCGTTTTCGACGAGCTCGGTGCGCATGTGAGTGGCCATCGACCAGCCTGCCAGCTTGCGTGAGCCCAGGTCGATGACCGACGCGAGGTAGAGGTTGCTGCCGTCGGCGATGGGCAGGTAGGTGATGTCGCCGACGTAGCGGCGACCAGGACCGCCGGTGCTGAAGTTCCTGCCGATCAGATCTGGGAAGCGTCGACCGGACTGATCCGGGACGGTTGTCTTCACACGCTTGCGGAGCCGGATTCCGGCCAGGCCGTGCTCACGCATCACGCGCGCCACGCGCTTGTGGTTGACCCGCTCACTCTCGGCTGCGCCGGCGTTGAGGTCAGCGGTGATCCGAGGCGCTCCGTAAGCACGATCCCCGCCCTGTTTCGGGTCTTGCAGCACCCGGATCCGGCCCGCCAGCACCGAGTCAGCCGCCGTCCGCGCGGCCCGCCCCTGCGCTGCAGCGAGCCACGCGTAGAACGACGACCGCGCGATCCCAATCACCTGGCACAACCGCTTCACGCCGTAGGCGTCCTTGTGGTCCTCAACGAACTGGAAGCGGTTCACCAACTCGTCTCCCCGGCGAAATACTTCGCCGCCTGACGGAGAATGTCGCGTTCCTCAGCAAGCTTTGCCTGCTCGACCCGCAACACCCCATTCTCGGCCTCCAGCCTCGTGATCCTCGCCGCCTGCGACTCCCGCCGCCCCACTGACACCCCCGCCGCAGCCGACGCGGTCCTCGTCCCGGAGCCGAGCTTGTCGACCCACCCCTTCAACGATCCCCGGGACACACCCAAATCCGCCGCGATCCCCTGCAACGTCGCACCCGGCGTCGACTCATACAAGTCCACCGCCCGGCACCGGAACTCATCGGTGTAACTCTTCCTGGCCATCCTTGGATTCTCACTTCCCCCAGCCATGTGCTGGATTACACGTGTCCAAGAACAGGGGGTAAGGCCCGATCCCACCCGGATGGAGCAGTTGCACGGACTGTCGATCGACCAGGGCACCGCGATCGCCCAGGTTCACGTCGTGACCGGCCACGGCGCCGAGCAGGCGGTGTACCTGCTGGTGCATCACGCGCTCGCCGATGGCCACCACGCCCTCGCTCTGCTGCACGAGCTGTGGACCGCGTACACCGCGATCGTCGCAGGTGGCGACGGCGACCTCGCGGAGCGTCCGGATTTTCCCGTAGCGCTGGAGGACATGCTCGCCGAGCGCGGCTATCCGAGCGAGCCGCTGATCGACCCCGCGGCCGCCGAGCCGGCCCCCACAGTCACCACCGCGACCTCAGCTGGACACGACAACGCAGGGGCGGGTTCAGGTGTGCCCGCGCTGACTCGGGCACAACTCTCCGCAGCGGAGACAACGGCACTCATCGATTACGGCCACCGCACCGGTCGCACCGTGAATCAGCTGGTATCGGCAGCCTTCATCGCCGCCACCGCCGCCGTCCGCGGGATCGGCACGACGCGCGTGCTCTACGGCTATCCCGTCGACCTGCGTCGACGCCTGGGTGAACCGGCCGCCGGATTCACCGATGTCACCAATGCGCTCGGCATGGCCTTCTTCCAGGCAGAGACCGAGGAGCCGAGTCTGGATGAGCTGGCCGCCCAGGTGGGCGCACGGCTCGCCGGCGATCTCGAGGCGGGGCTGGTGCAGCGACCGATGTCGATGGCCGCCGGCCCGATGGGGGCGGGCGGCGCCCTTCCCGAGGATTGCGCCGTCGCGGTGATCACAAATTGGGGTCCGGTGCCCCACCTTCCGACACCGGAGGGCCTGTCGCTCAGCGAGTTCTACCCCGCGTTCCACCTGGAGGTACCGGACGGACCGGGCGCCGCCGACTGGGCGGCGATGGCCGCCAAGATGGTCTTCGCCATCGTCTCCTCGTTCGACGGCCGCCTCAACGTGGACCTGTCCGGTGGCGACAATCCCACACCCCTCGCCACCGAGGTCCTCCGAAACCTGCGCGCGTTCACGCTGGCGGACTGACCCCTCCGCCGGCTACTCGAGAGCATTTCTGGAATATGAATGTTCCGGATGTGACCGTCTCCCCCTCCGCGATGACGACGCCCCGGCAGCCGCACCGGACGGATCGGCCACCCCACGATCAAGAAATGACGCGCACGCATCGCGCTCCCGAAAGCGTTCCAGTTGGGGCGTTTATGACGATTCTGTGAACACGGTCGTCCCGCGATCAGTTCTGTACGGCGTACACCATGCAGACGCGCAGGGCACGCCGGGAACCGATACACGCGCCGTATGCGCACAGTTGTGGAATGTTCACGTTCCGCTCTTGTGGCACAATGGACGGCACGCTACATTCACGAAGAATCGATCGCGAACACTGCATACTCTACTCGTTTGCACAACGTGTTATGCCATCAGCCTGCGGCAAGAGAGGTGACCGGTGTGATCCGACGCGAGACAGTGCCACGCGACCGGTCCCAGCGCTCGCAGTCCTGCGCCGCCGCGGCCGCGACATCCCCACACTTCCGCGCTCCTCGTATCGCGGGTGGCCCCTCCGGGCTCGGCGCCCCTCTCTGCGCCGGGCCCGGAAGCGGGCACCATCCCCTCTCTCCGGACAGGCACCGCCATGACAGCCGATGAACCGCCATCGAACAAGGACCGCTTCTGGTCCTGGCGAGTGGGGCTCTCGCTGATCGTGATCCTCGGTGGTTTCGCCGTGAGCCTGGTCATCTTCATCAGCACCCTCCACGATCTCCTGACCTGACCTTCCGTGACACGGCACCGCCCCCTCAGCCTCAGCCCTCAGCCCTCGACCTCAGGATCCGAGCATCGACACCGATATCGCAGCCGAATCCGCAGCGCAGAAGCTCCGGACAGCCCTCCACGTCACCACGACGAAGGTCGACCCGGCCGTCGCGGCCACGACCCTGCACATGGCCGTCCGGAAGCTGCCACTCGATCGCACCACCTCCGCGTCACTACGGCGTGTCGCGGGCGAGCTGACACTCCTGGTCAACAGCGATGTCACCGAGACCATCCGGACCTTCGCCACCGCCACCCTGCTCGGCCACTACGTCTTGATGCGCGAGCGAGAGGCGCACCGGGGCGGTGACCGCCCGGACTTCGTCCGTACGTACCCGCCTCGCCCGCCCGACCCGCACGCCGACCTGTTCGCCAACGCTTTCGCCTGCCATTTCCTCATGCCCAAGGAAGCACTCGACCAAGCCTGGAATGCACACGCCCGGAGCGCCACTGCGACCGCGGACGTCGCCCGGACATTCGGCGTCCCGGTACCGAACCTGATCGAACACACGATGCGGATCAGGTACCGGACCCGCACCACGCTGCGTCGCCCTCTCCCGCAACCCCGGTCGTCCGAGCAGTAGTCGGAGCGCATGCGGTGTCAGCGGTCCTCCGTCGGTGAGCGCAAGCGCCACAGTGCCCCGTCCTTGGTGACCAAGCCCCTGGCATCGAGCATCGCCAGGTGCCCGAGGACCGCGCGAGCGGGTAGGCCGGCCACGGAGGCGATCTCGGACACCGGTAGACCCGATCGCGCCGGCAGCGCATCGTAGACCCGCAACTCACCGGCGGCGAGACCGTCGGTGCGATGCACGGGCACCTCCCGCTCAGGCGCCAGCTCGCCGATCCGGCCGACCTCCTCGATCACCTCGGCGGGCCGGGTGACCAGCCGCGCGCCGTCCCGGATCAGTTGGTGACAGGTGACCGAAGTGGCCACCGTCACCGGTCCCGGCACTGCGCACACCGGGACGTCCCGGTGCCCGGCCCAGGTGGCGGTATTGCGTGTTCCCGAGCGCAGTCCCGCCTCGATCACCACCACCCCGCCGGTCACCGTACCCACCATCCGATTGCGTTGCAGGAAGCGGTGCTTCGCGGGAACGGTGCCCGGTGGATACTCCGAGATCACGGCGCCGTCCTCAGCGATCCTGCGGAACAGGCCGGCGTGCCCCGCGGGATAGGGACGGTCCAGGCCGCCCGCGACGAACGCCACCGTCGGTCCGCCCGCCGCGAGCGCAGCGCGGTGGGCCACGCCGTCGATGCCGTAGGCGCCGCCCGAAACCACGGTGAACCCCTCCGCGGCGAGATCGCCCGCGAAGTGATCGGCCACCCGCTCCCCGTAGCCCGACGGCGCCCGCGTACCCACCATCGCCACCGATCGATCGAGCAGATCGTCGAGGTGGCCGCCGCCGACCATCCAGAGGGCGATCGGCCGCAGTTCGCGCCACTGATCCTCATGGACCTGCGCCGGCGTCCGGGGGCGCGCCGCCAGCACGGCAAGGCGGTACTCCGGCCATTCCCCGTCGTCCGGGGTCAGCAGGCGGCCGCCCAGGTGCTCGATGTGGTCGAGATCCGCCTCGGCGCGGTCGCGATCAGCGCGCGCGGCGGTGGCCTCGGCGACATCCTCGAATCCGGCGGGGAACTCCCTGCGTCGCACCGCCTCCGCAGCGGCGTCCGGTCCCACCGCGTCGATCAGTGCGATCAGTGGCGCGCACGGCGGCTCCGCCACCCGGCTCAGGTATGCCCAGGCACGTCGCGTTCGGGCGCCGGTCATCGCCGGTCCCGATCCCGGAAACCGAGCGCGCCGGCAACCTCGGCCTCCCCCGGCATCGTCAGGCCCCGCAGATCGGCGAGCGACCACGCGACGCGCAGACAGCGGTCCGCGCCGCGTGCGGTGGTGCGCCCCTCGCGCAGCGAGCTCTCGAGCGGTCGCAACGCGGCACGGGAGAGCCGGAAGCGGCGCCGCAACACCACCCCGGGGACTTCGGAGTTGGTCAGCCACCCCTCGGCGGACCAGCGTTCGGCGGCCGCCTCACGCGCCGCACGCACCCGGGCCCGGATCACCTCGCTCGACTCGCCCGCCTCGTCGTCCTGGTGCAGTGCACCGGTGCCGGGCGGCTCCATGCGTACCCACAGATCGACGCGGTCGAGCAGCGGCCCGGACAGGCGTCCGAGGTAGCGTCGGCGCACCGTGGCCGTACAGGTGCAATCACTGTCCCGCGCGGGCGAGCAGGGGCAGGGATTCGCCGCCAGCACCAGTTGGAATCGCGACGGGTACTTCACCACCCCGTCGCGCCGGGCCAGTCGGATCTGCCCCTCCTCGAGCGGGGTGCGCAGCGCCTCCAACGATTTCGGGCCCATCTCGGCGCATTCGTCGAGGAACAGCACACCGCGATGGGCGAGCGACACCGCACCCGGCTTGGCGAGCCCACTGCCGCCGCCCACCAGTGCGCTCACCGACGAGGTCTGGTGCGGTGCCACGAAGGGCGGCACGGTGATCAGCGGGCAGTCGGCGCGCAGGTTCCCGGCGATCGAGTGGATCGCACTGACCTCCAGCGCCTCTCGCGGACCCAGTGGCGGCAGTATTCCCGGCAACCGTGAGGCCAGCATCGTCTTTCCGATCCCCGGCGGCCCGGTCATCATCACGTGGTGTGCGCCCGCGGCCGCCACCTCCAGCGCGAATTTCGCCTCGGGCTGCCCGACCACATCCGCGAGGTCCGGGTATGCCGGTCTCTCCTGCGCGGGGAGCGCGTCCGAAGGCGCGACCAGCACGCCCTCACCGGCGAGCCAGGCCACCACGTCCGCGAGATGGAGTGCGCCGAGCACCTCGATCCCGTCGACCAGCCCGGCCTCGTCCAGGTTGCCGAGCGGCACTACAGCGCGGGTGAATCCTGCTTCCCTCGCTGTGAGAACCGCGGGCAGCACACCCCGCACCGGACGCACCCGTCCGTCGAGTGCCAGCTCCCCGAGTAGGACGCTTCCGATGAGCAGTGATTCCGGAACCCGCTCTGCGGCACGCAGGATCGCGATCGCGAGCGGCAGATCGTACACCGATCCCACCTTCGGCAGCGTGGCGGGCGAGAGTGCCAGTGTGACACGGGTATCAGGGAACTTCAGCCCGATGTTGACGATCGCCGCACGCACCCGGTCGCGAGATTCCTGAAGCACCGTGTCGGGCAGGCCCACCAGGTGCACCGCCGGCAGGCCACCTCCGATGCAGCCTTCGATCTCGACCACCGCACCGTCGATCCCGGTGATCGCCACCGAGTGCACCTTGCTCAGCGCTGACATCAGGCGACCCCCACCCGGTATTCCAGCGTCACCGGGCCACCGGGCGGGGTGAACACCGACGCCACGTCGATCCGCACCCGCCGGTAGGCGTTCTCGCTCTCCGCCAGCCAACGCGCGGTGAGCGCCCGCAACTGCGCGACCTTCCGCGGCGTGACCGCCTCGAATCCACTGCCGTATGCGGTGCCCGAGCGGGTCTTCACCTCCACCACCGCGAGCACTCCGTCCGCGCTCTGGGCGATCACGTCGAGCTCGCCGCGCAGGCCGCTACCCGAGAACCGCCAGTTCCGGTCCAGTACTCGCCATCCCCGGCCGGTCAGGTACTCGCACACCAGGTCTTCGCCGGCGCGACCCACCTCGTTGTTGCCCATGCGGCGATCCTGCGCCGGGCTCCGGACGCTCCGCGCCCCGCGAACGCCACCTGTGGAGAAATGAACGTTTCATACCCAAACTGGGGACGAAGCACCGCCAACCCGTGCACCGCCGCCGGCGGTTCATTCGGAAGCGTGGCAGTGCCTATCCGCGCGTTATCGGGTCCCGCCGGGCGGACCGTCCGGAATCGATCACGCGCCGTCGGTATCGATCTCGACGATCGGCAGCGGACTGGTCGGGGTCTCGATGACGGCGAGCCGCGCCGCGGACCCCTCCGGCGCACCCTCGCGGGAGAGCGCCGCCAGGGCGACATCCGTTCCGACATCCCGGCCGGCACGCTCGCTGAGCAGCCACCTGATCTCCAACAGATCGCAGTAGGCCTGCACAGCCGAGCCGCGACCACCGACCGCCTCGTGCGCCACGTGCATGCCACGCATCGCCACCTCGGTCATCCACAATCGCGCGGCTGTCGACTCGTCCACGTCCTGCCCGAATTCCATGCACAGCTGGGCCTGGTATCCCTGGATGTCACCGATCAGGATGCGCGCCTGGCCTTCTCCGGCCTCCAAACCCGTGAGCCTCAGCAGACGATTGGAGTGCAATCTCCGATCGCCGACCGCGACGCGCACCCGCAGGTCGTCGGCCGAGCCCTCAACGGGGTTGAGCGTCAGCTCCTCCACCGCGAACCCCAAGTCGTTGAGCTGGCGGATCTTCCCGTCGATGTGGAACCGATCGGAGTAGCCCACGACGGGCTCGTCGTGCAGGATCGCCCAGAGCCGTTCGTATCTGCGCCGGATCCCACGCGCTTCGGCGATCAGGCCGTCCGCCATCTCCGATTGCCCGAGGCGTTCGCAGATGTCGAAGAAGCCGGCGGCGACGTTCTCGACGAGGATGTCGAGGTCGTATCCGCGCTGGCCGTCGCTGAGCGCGGCATGGATCTCGCTCGTCTCCGCGTCGACGAGCTGCGCTTGCAGGACTTGGCCGTCGCGGCAGAACAGCGTATTGGCGAGTGAGCAATCGCCCCAGAAGATTCCGTGTCGGTGCAGCTCGACCATGAGACTCGCCATCGCGTCCAACAGCCGCGCTCGATGCTTCGGTTCGTCCAGCGGCAACCGCATGAAGAGCCTGCGGTACTGCCACGATCCGGACAGGTACCGCGTCACCAGCAGCGCCCTGCCGCCCGCCTGCCTGACCACTCCCGCCGGCCGCACGGCGGGGAGCTCCAACTCCTGCAGGCGCCGCAGAACTCGGTACTCGCGCTCCGCCGACTCGACCGACAGCTGTTTCACCGCCCACACATCACCATCGGTCTCGACGAACTTCACGAGGTTCCGGCTCACACCGACCGCGATGTCGCGCAGCGGCACGTCGGGCACACTCCACTGCGCGAGCGGACGGTCCCAGGGCAAGAGCAGGAGCCCAGGGGACATGAACCGCAGTCTGATATCGGGGGCGGTCACTACTTCTCCTCGGTGCTTCGGTCGTCGGACGGGCGATCCGTGAGCGACGACGAGGCGGGCCGGGAGACCGTCGACCACGACCGTGGCCATGATTGCGCCCGACCCGCCCTCGGCGGAATTCGCGTGTCAGCTGTTGCTCTCGAGCAGCCTGTTCATCTGCCGATTCAGCGTGGACAGCGACGATCCCGACGCCGATCCCAGATAGATCGGGTCGAACGCAGACTGCATGAGCGGGACGATGTCGGCGGCATCGGTGGTCACCGGAATCGTGAATGTCGTGCCGTCGTCCACATGCATCGTGAACGGGGTGATGTCCACACCGGCCGCCGCCTGGCGCTGCTTCGCGATGGTCATACCGTTGGGCCGGGCGGGGAAAACCGCACCGGAGTCCCCGACGATGTCCTGGCACGCGTCACTTCCCAAGAACGCCACCCACTCCCCCGCAAGCTCCGGATTCTTCGACTGCTTCGAGACGACGTCCGCGAGTCCGTTGAACATCGACGCCCGTTTCCCGGACGGCCCGACGGGCGTGGGCGCCAAACCGATCGGGAGGGGCTTGCCCTGCGGATCGACGAGCTTGAAGTAGGACGAGATCATGAAGGATCCGGCGAGCGCCATGGCGGCGTTGCCCGCGCTCATCTGCTTGTCGGCACCGATCCCGGACGTGTTGTTACCGGCCACCGCGAAGGGGGCCATGAACCCCTTCTTCGCCAACCCGAAGTACCAGTCGATCGTCTTCTGGACCTTGGGGTCATCGAAGTTGAACCTCGCGCCCCAGGGATTCTTGTCGGTGAAGTTCCACCCGATCGAACCGGTGTACGGCGACCACTGCGATTGCCCGAATCCGCCGTAGCCCGAATCCGTCCCCGCGAGACCGTACGATTTCACTCGCGTCTTGTCGAAGCCGGGCTGGTCACCCCGTACACCCTTCTCATCGACGGTGAGCCGGGCGAGGACCTTCTCGAGTGTGCCTCCGTCGTCGGGGTTCCAGGTCATGCTCTGGAGCTCGGCGTCGGTCACGCCTGCGGCGGCGGTGGCGTCCTTGTTGTAGAAGTACGCGACGGTGTCCCAGTCCTTGGGCACGCCGTACCGCCGACCGTCGGGCCCCTTCCACAGCGCGGCGAGCTGAGGAAGGTAGTCCTCGTCCTTGATCCCCTTGGTGGCGGCGAGTTCGTCCAGGGGCTGGAGCACCTCGAGGTCGAGGTGCTGTCCGAGCTTGGACACGTGATCGGTGAAGACGTCCGGTCCGGTGTCGGCGATGAAGCCCGATGCGAGCTTCGTGAAGTAGCTGCTCCAGCCGTACTGGGTGATCGCGACTTTCCGGCCCGGGTGCGCCGCTTCGAAAGCGTCAGCGCACTTTTGATAGACGGGTTGTTGATTGTTATCCCACAGCCAGTAATTGATCACGTTCGAGGGCGCCGTGCCACCGGAACCGCACCCTGCAGTGGAGGTCACCACGGATACCGCGGCGACCGCTGTCACGAATCGAGAAAACGTCTTGTTCATCGTCCTACTCATCACTTGAGTCCGTTGAATCCGATCGAGTTCACGATGCGTTTGGCGAACACCGCGAACAGGATCAACATCGGCAGCGCCGCCACCAGGGTCGCCGCCATCAGACCGGACCAGTCCGGACCGCTCTGCGGGGTCTGGGATTTGAACACACCCAGCGCAACGGTGAGCACACGGGACGAGTCCGTGTACGACACCATGAGCGGCCAGAGATAGTCGTTCCACGTGGTGATGTACGTCAGGATCGCCAGCGTCGATATCGGCGCCACCGACATCGGCAGGATCAACTTCCGGAAGATGGTCACCTTGGAAGCGCCGTCCATCGTGGCCGCCTCCTCGATCTCGCGCGAGATGCCCAGGAAGAACTGGCGGAGGAAGAACACCGCGAACGGCGTCATCAGCATGTTGGGCAAGGCGATCCCGAGGAGCGTATCGACCAGGCCCAACTGCTTGATCAGCACGAAGTTGGGCAGGTAGGTGAAGATGCTCGGGACCATCAGGCCGGCGAGGAAGACCGAGAAGACCAGGTTGCGGTACTTCCACCGCAGCCGAGCGAAGGCATACGCCGCCATCGCGGAGAACAGCACCTGCCCCACGGTGACGAGCGTGGCGACGACCACCGAATTGAACAGGTACTGCCAGAATTTGATCGCCTGTCCCGATCCGCCGGCATCGACCGCCTCCTGCCCCGTCTGCAGACCGAACACCCGCTTGAACGCGTCCCAGGTGAAGTCCGCTGGGAGCAGACTCGAATTGCCCGCGTACAGAGCCGCATTGCTCGACAGTGCGGTGCGCAGCGCCCAATAGATCGGCAGGACGCTGACGAGGATCACCGCCACCATCACGATCCATGCACCGATGCGGCCGATGCGGGCCTTCGCCGCTCCCCGCTCGGAACGGTTCTCCGACGGCGCTCCGTCGACGATTGCTGTATCCGTCATTGTCTGTTCCCTCTCAGTCCAAGTCGGAGGAGTCGGCCCGCGTCAATCGGTATTGCACGAAGGTGATAACTGACAGCAGGACCAGGAGCGCCACCGACATGGCGAACGCGTAGCCGAACTGGAACCTGCCGAAGGCCACGTCGTAGATGTAGTACTGCAGCACCTGTGTCGCATTGCCCGGACCGCCGGCGGTCGTCACCGCGACCGTGTCGAACACCTGGAACGAACCGATCACCGACACGATGAGCACCAGTGCGAGGATCGGGCGCAGTAGCGGAACGGTGATGCGGAAGAACATCGCGGTCTCGCTGGCTCCGTCCAACTTCGCCGCTTCATAGACGGTGGCGGGGATCATTTGCAGCCCGGCGAAAATGAGGAGGGCGGTGTAACCGACGTGGCGCCACACGTTCACCAGCACGATGGTGGGCATCGCCAGATCGGGATCGTTGAAGAACGCCAGCTTGTCGAGCCCCATCCATTCCAGGACATGGTTGCCGATGCCCATCTGGTAGTCGAGGATCCAGAGGAAGAGCATGCCGGCGACCACGTTGGCCATCAGGTACGGGGAGAGCACGATCCCGCGGACGAACGACGACTGCGTCAGGCGGTGCATCAGCACGGCGATGACCAAGGCGAAAACCATTTGGACCACGATGTTCAGGACCACGAAGTAGAGCGTGACCCGCACTGAGTGCCAGAACACGGGGTCCTGGAACATGCGCACGTAGTTCTCGACCCCGTTGAACTCCGCGGGCGTGAGCATGTTGTATTTGGTGAAGCTGAGCTGTATGCCCCGGATGAGGGGCCAGATGATGAAGACAGCGAGCCCGATCCCCGCGGGGAGGATGAACAACAGAGCGAGCCGGGTGTCGTCGGAACGTCGCGCTCTCCGCCTGCCCTCGGGTCTTCTGGTCACTGCTGTCATTTCTGGTGTCTCCGTTCGATGAAGGGCCCTCCGCCGGCCCAGGGCGACGAAACGAGATAGCGGCGCGCGATCGGGAGGTCGCGGCGACGCGCGAGGCCGTCCGGGGGCGGAACAGTTGGATCGCCCGACCAACACCCGAGGTGGGACAGATCCACGACAGCCTCCGGACGCGACCTCTGCGGCACGGTCCGCCGCACGCCACGGAGCGCGAACCGAACGACACTGAACATTTGTCTTGTGAAACATCTGGTTGTTTCGCCGGCAACCGCGCGAACATGACCCGAATGTGGCGTGCGACACACATTTGCACACTCATCTCGTGTTCGCAAGTGTTGCTTTTCGTTGTATTAAGTGCGATAATGATGCTACTGTGAGGCCCATCACACTCGGACCGGCGGCGCTACCACTGCCCGCGCGTCCCGCACACGGACTCGTCAGCGTCGACCGACGAATCCCGGCCACACCGACCACCGATAGTTCCTCCCGCCACACCGCTCTCACGAAGGAAGACGACCAATGGCCTCAGTAACATTCGATCAGGCATCTCGCTTCTACTCGGGAACCGACAAGCCCGCAGTCGACAAGCTCGACCTGGTCGTCGAGGATGGCGAATTCCTCGTACTCGTCGGCCCTTCGGGTTGCGGCAAGTCGACGTCACTGCGCATGTTGGCGGGACTCGAGGAGGTCGACTCGGGTGCGATCCGTATCGGCGATCGTGACGTCACCGCGGTGCCCCCGAAGGACCGCGACGTGGCGATGGTCTTCCAGAACTACGCGCTGTATCCGCACATGACGGTCGGCGACAATATGGGCTTCTCGCTCAAGCTCGCTCGCCGATCCGCTGCGGAGATCACCGAGCGCGTCGCCGCGGCGGCCCGACTGCTCGACCTGACGGAGTATCTCGACCGTAAGCCCGGTGCGCTGTCCGGCGGCCAACGTCAGCGTGTCGCGATGGGGCGCGCGATCGTCCGCGAGCCGCAGGTCTTCCTCATGGACGAGCCCCTGTCGAACCTCGACGCGAAACTGCGGGTTCAGACCCGTTCGCAGATCGGGGCACTGCAGCGTCGGCTCAACACGACGACGGTGTACGTCACTCACGACCAGGTCGAGGCCATGACCATGGGTGACCGCGTCGCGATCCTCAAGGACGGCCTGCTTCAGCAGTGCGCCTCGCCGCGCGAGCTGTACGACCGGCCGATCAACACCTTCGTCGCCGGGTTCATCGGTTCGCCCGCGATGAGCCTGCTGAGCGCGCGGGTCGAGGGCTCGACTGCGTTCGTCGGTGATCTGGCGATCCCCATGCCGCGCGAGATCGCGGCCAAGAACAACGCTCGAGAGGTCACGGTCGGCGTGCGACCGGAGGGGTGGGTCGCGCAGGAGAACGGAGCGACCGTCGCCGTCACGCTGGTCGAAGATCTCGGCGCGGACGAGTTCGTTCACGGTGACCTGGTGGGTCCCGAGACGGGACGAATCATCGCGCGCCTCAACACCCGGCCGGCACCGCAGGCGGGAACGTCGATTCGGCTGGGCGTCCTCCCCGACCAGGTCCACTGGTTCTCCTCGGACACCGGCCTGCGGCTCGGCTGAGCGCCCCGCACCCAGACAGAAAGCAGGAGGGTCATTGCCTACCCGAGCCGATAACACGATCTCCATTGCCGTGGTCGGTGCCGGACAGTTCGCTGCGCATTTCGCCATGCTGTTCGCGGTCCACCCCGACGTCGATGGCGTGTACGTCACCGACCTGATCCCCGAGCGCGCTGCCGACCTCGCGGAACGCGAGGCTCTCGCGGGCACGTTCGCCGACTTCGATGCGGTACTGGCATCGGATGTGGACGCAGTCGCGATCTTCACGCAGCGCTGGACCCACGGCCCCCTCGTCCTCCGGGCTCTGGAAGCCGGGAAGCACGTGTACTCGGCTGTGCCGATGGCCATTTCGGAAGAGGAGATCCGCGCGATCATCGATGCGGTCCGCGCCACCGGTCTGACGTACATGATGGGTGAGACGAGCTACTACAACCCCGCCACCGTCTTCGCCCGCACAGCGGTCGATGAGGGCAGGTTCGGCCGGATCTTCTACGCCGAAGGCGATTACGTCCACGATATGGACCTCGGCTTCTACGCCGCGTACCAGTACAGCGGCGGCACCGACTGGAAGAAGACCGCCAGCTACCCGCCCATGCTCTACCCCACCCACTCCGTCGGCGGCGTGCTCGGGGCGGTCCCGGGCCACGCCGTCAGCGTGAGCTGCATCGGAGTCAAGGACGACCGCGGCGACGGTGTGTTCGACAAGGAAGTCAGTCAATTCGACAACGACTTCTCCAATGCCAGTGCACTGTTCGAGCTCAATACCGGAGCAGTGATGCGCATCAACGAGATGCGGCGCGTCGGCTACCCATCGCCGATCCGTGAGTCTCGGTTCCGCTACTTCGGCACCGAGGGCAGCTTCGAGCAGCTTGCGCGCGTGAGCGTGTGGCAGGACAAGACGGACTCCTACGACATCAGCGACCAGATCGATTCGCAACCGACCATGCCGCTCGATGACCCGCGCCTCGCCGATATCGCACCGGAGCTCCGTGAAGCGTTCGTCTCAGGACACTCCGCGGTGCACGATGTGGACCGACTACCCGCGGAGTTCGACGGCGTGCCCACCGGCCACGAGGGAAGCCACCACTTTCTGGTCGACGACTTCGTGCGTGCCGCGATCGACGGCACGCTGCCTCCGATCAATGCATGGACCGCCGCCCGATTCACCCTCCCAGGGATCGCCGCGCACCAATCAGCACTCCAAGGCGGCGTCCGTCTGCCGGTTCCGGACTTCGGCGACGCACCGGAGGCGCTCACATGAACGCCGTCCACAGATACAGGATGACCGCCATGAAGAGGGGTGATCGGGTTCGTTTGCTCACCGAACCGTGCACGTACGGATCTGTGATCACCTCGCCCGAGGCCGGTCGCGTGAACGTGCTGCTGGACGACGGTCGCGTCATCGTCGTCGGCCGCCCGGAACTGATCGATATCCAAGCGATTCAGACGCAACGCAGCGCACCCCGGGGAGCAGAGGTATCCGCGCCTCGGCCCGGTGACGCACCGCCCCGGCGGGGTTGGTGACGCGCGGGACGCGGAGGTCCTTCGGGGGTCGGATGGAGGTGGTGGGACTCTCCGCTCGATCCCCGAAGGGCCTCCGTGTCCCACGCGGTCCCCGTGACCGCCGGCACTGCTGATGAGTGCCGAAGGAACCGCTCCGCGGGCACGAGGTCAGTCCGGCAGTCGCAGGTCCGGCTTGTCCAGCTCCTCGATGTTGACATCCTTGAACGTGACCACGCGGGCCTGCTTGAGAAAGCGCGCCGGGCGGTACATGTCCCACACCCACGCATCCGTCATCCGCACCTCGAAGTACACCTCGCCGTCCGCGTTGCGCGGGATCAGGTCCACCCCGTTGGCCAGGTAGAACCGGCGCTCGGTCTCCACCACGTAGGTGAACTGGCTCAGCACGTCCTTGTACTCGCGGTACATGGACAGCTCCATGGCGGTCTCGTACTTCTCGAGATCCTCTGCGCTCACCGGGGCCTCCTCACCTTCTTCCGAACCGACGACCCGATCAGACTAACGCGCCGCCGCCGTTCCCTCATTCGACGTGGCCCGAAGCGCCGCCCGCACGTTCTGATAGCGCATCCGATGCTGGTCGCTCGGGCCCAGCTCGCCCAGTGCGGCCATGTGCGCCGCGGTCGAGTATCCCTTGTGCACCGCGAAGCCGTACCCGTCGTAGTCCGCGTCCAATTCGGCCATCACCCGGTCGCGGGTCACCTTGGCCAGCACACTCGCCGCCGCGATGCACGATGCCGAGGCATCGCCGCCGATCACCGGCAGTGAGGGGATGCCCAGGCCGGGCACGGTGAAGCCGTCGATGAGGACGTACCCGGGCGTCACCTGGAGGGTGGCGATCGCGCGCCGCATCCCGGAGATGTTCGCCACGTGCACCCCGAGCCGGTCCACCTCGGCGGCCGGAATCGTGACCACCGACCAGCTCACCGCGTGCTTGAGGATCTCGGGATACAGCCTCTCCCGGGCGATCTCACTGAGCTTTTTGGAGTCGTCGAGCCGGGCCAGCGAGGGCGGGATCTTCCGCGGCAGGATGCATGCCGCCACCGTCATCGGTCCGGCGCAGGCGCCGCGCCCGGCCTCGTCGATCCCCGCCACGGGACCGAGCCCGGCCCGGCCGAGCACCGACTCCATGGTCGACAAGCCCGACGAGGACCGCACCACCGGGCGCGGCGGCCAACGGTCACGCACGGTTTCTCAGCCCTGCTGCGGGTTGATCGCCTTGACGGTCTGCCAGCGGTCGAACGGGTAGATGATCGCCACGACCTTGCCGCGGATATCGGCCTTCGGGATCGTGCCCTGCAGCCGGTCCTCGATGTGATAGCGCGAGTCCGCGGAGAACATCCGGTTGTCACCCATCGCGAAGACATTCCCCTCGGGCACGGTGACCGGCCCGAAAGGCTTGCCCCAGCACGCATCCTGATTCGCGGCGAATTCCTTCGCGGTATCGGCGATGTACGGCTCGTTCAACTTCTTCCCGTTCACCGTGACACCGGTCTCGGGGCGGCATTGAATCGTCTGTCCACCCACGGCGACCACTCGCTTGACGAGGTCGTTCTCGTCCGGCGGCTGCAGCCCCACGTACGACAGCGCCTCCTGGATACCGCGCAGGACGGTGTTACTCGACCGCACGCTGGGCCGGCCCTCGACGTCCCACGATGAGGTGGGCCCCTTGAAGACGATCACGTCACCCGGCTGGGGGTCGCCGGTGAAGTAGCTGATCTTCTGCGTCACGATCCGGTCACCTGTGCACCCGGCGCAACCGATGAGCGTGGGCTCCATCGACTCCGACGGCACGTACCACTGACGGCCGACGAAGGTCTGCAGGCAGAAAGTGAGCACCAAGGCGACCAGCACGACGACGGCCACTTCGAGCGGCCAGTTCGTCTTCTTCTGCTTCTTCGCGTCCGCGTCGTCGCCGGCCACCTCTTCGGGGCCGGCGTGGCGGCCACGGGCACCGTCGCCCTGCGCGGGCTCACCGGCCCCGGATACGGAGGAACCCCCGGCCGACGATGCGGAATCGTCGGGCTCGGGGGTCTCCTGGGAGTTCGTCTGCTCGGGCACGGGATACACCCTACCGAGCGGGCGAGGCGGCGCCGTCCAACCGGACCGCGACCGGCGCTGGTGTCAGCGCTTCTCCTTGATCTTGGCGGCCTTGCCGCGCAGGTCGCGCAGGTAGTACAGCTTCGCGCGACGCACATCACCGCGGGTGAGCACGTCGATCTTGGCGATGTTCGGGGAGTGCACCGGGAAGGTGCGCTCCACACCGACGCCGAAGGACACCTTGCGCACCGTGAAGGTCTCGCGGATGCCGCCGCCCTGGCGGCGGATCACGACGCCCTTGAACACCTGGACGCGCTCCTTGCTGCCCTCGATGACCTTGACGTGCACGTCAAGGGTGTCGCCGGGGCGGAAGTCGGGCACATCGCTGCGCAGGGACTGCTGGTCAATGAAGTCGAGCGTGTTCATCGCTGGATCACCGTTTCTTGCTTCTTCTTCGCGAGCAGAGGACCCTGGCGGCCCGTCACGACTACTGCCGTGGGGGTTCGACCGGTTCGTACTCCTGGCTTGCCGACTGCTGGGCAGTCGGATAGGCCCGGGCAGCACGCAGCCCAGGCAACCTGTTAATTGTGCCAGATCGGCGCCGCTTTCGAGAAATCGTGAGGCGGCTGGCCATCGAACGCGGTCGCTGCGGCGGTGCCGGCGCGGGCACGACGGTGCGGTCCAACTCCTTCTCCGTGTCTTCCCTCAGGTGCGGCAGCAGGTCGGGGCGCCCCGCCATCAGGTCCTGCACCGCGATCTTGACGCGGATCAGCGGACGCCGAAGCCGACGCTCGCGGCGCAGCGCGCGCAGCATCCGGCGGGAGTCCCGGTCGTAGCGCCAGCGAGCCCACGGCGCGCCGGGCCGGGACAGTCGAATCGCGCCGACCAGCAGCAGCGGGAAGAAGTACAACCCCAGCAGACCTGTCCAGATCTTGCCCTTGAGCAGCACGATCGCCGCCGTCCCCAGACTCACCAGTGCGAATCCGATCTGCGCGGTGCGCTGCGGCGAATCCCGGAATCCGGCCACGTCGACCAGGTCGAGCGGCCGCAGGCCCAACAGCAGCAGGCCGGTCATCGCGATCGCGACGAAGACCGCATCGACGGAGGTGCGTCCCTCCTCTTGCCAGTACACATCGCGCAGATAGAGGATCAGCGCGAACTCGTCGAGCACCAGCGCCGCCCCCAGACCGAAGATCCCGGCGAGCACCGCCGCGGTGGTCTGGGTGGCGGTGCCGAAGTTCGCGATGAGCCCCACCGCGGAACCGAGGCACAGCACCACACCGAACACCACGTGGTGCACGTGCAGGCCACCGGGCCGGACATTGCCGAACCACCAGCGGACCTCGGCGCGGATCAACCGCACGCTGGCGCGGATGCACAGGAAGCCCACGATCAGCCCGACGAAGAAGGCGAACAGCGGCAGCCGTCCCGCCTCCACGATGTCGCGGGTGAACCAGGTGGACATACCTCCAACCTAGCGCCGGATTCGGTCATACCAGGTCAAAGCCATCGATCGTCGCGCTACCTGCCGAAGCCGGCCTTGCGCAGTGCGTCCGCCATCGAGCCCGCAGGTGCCGCCCCGCCGCGCTGGCCTCGGTCTTGGCCGCCCCGGTTCTGCCCTCCGCGGTTCTGGTTCGCCCGGTTCTGCCCGCCACGGTTCTGATTCGCCCGGTTCTGCCCGCCGCGCTGCTGGCCTCCGCGCGCGCCGCGCTCCTTCGGGGCGGCATCGTCGTTCAGGCGCAGGGAGAGGCCGATGCGCTGGCGCTCGACGTCCACGTCGACCACCTTGACCTTGACCACCTCACCGGACTTGACCACCTCGTGCGGATCGGAGACGTACCGATCGGACATCGCCGAGACGTGGACCAGGCCGTCCTGGTGCACGCCCACGTCGACGAACGCGCCGAACGCGGCGACATTGGTGACCACTCCCTCCAGCACCATGCCGGGCTGCAGATCCGAGACCTTCTCGACGCCGGCGGCGAAGGTGGCGGTGGCGAACGCCGGGCGCGGATCCCGGCCGGGCTTGTCGAGCTCGGCGAGGATGTCGGTCACCGTCGGAACACCGAACCGCTCGTCGGCCAGTTCGGCCGCGATCTCGGCGGGCCGGAGCTTCGCCAGCGCCGCGCTGTTACCGATCAATTCGGCCAGCTGCAACCCGGAGCGGTACAGGATCGTCCGCACCACCGGGTAGGCCTCGGGATGCACACCGGACGCGTCGAGCGGATCGTCGCCGCCACTGATGCGGAGGAAACCCGCGCACTGCTCAAAGGCCTTGGGGCCCAGGCGCGGCACGTCCAGCAGCGCCTTGCGGCTGCGGAAGGCGCCCGCGCCGTCGCGGTGCGCGACGATCGCGGCCGCCAGGTTCTCGGTCACGCCGGAGACCCGCGCGAGCAGCGGCACCGACGCGGTGTTGAGGTCGACGCCGACCGCGTTCACCGCGTCCTCGACCACCGCATCGAGGCTTTTCGCGAGGCTGGCCTGCGAGACGTCGTGCTGGTACTGGCCCACGCCGATCGACTTGGGGTCGATCTTCACCAGCTCGGCCAGCGGATCCTGCAGCCGGCGCGCGATGGACACGGCGCCGCGCAGCGAGACGTCCATATCGGGCAGCTCCTGCGAGGCGTACTCGGAGGCGGAGTAGATCGAGGCGCCGGCTTCGCTGACCACGGCCTTCGCCGGCACCTTCCCACCGGAGGCACGGATCTCGGCGATCAGTTCGGTGGTCAGGGCATCGGTCTCGCGCGAGGCGGTGCCGTTGCCGATGGCGACCAGTTCCACATCGTGCCGGGCGATGAGTGCACCGAGCAACGCCTTGGACTTGTCCCACTGATTCTGCGGCTGGTGCGGGTAGATGATCAGCGTGTCGAGCACCTTGCCGGTGCCGTCCACGACGGCGGTCTTGACGCCGTTGCGGAAGCCGGGATCCAGGCCCAGGGTGGGGCGGGTACCCGCCGGCGCCGCGAGCAGCAGGTCCTTGAGGTTGGTCGCGAAGACGTTCACCGCATCGTCTTCGGCGCGCTGCCGCAACCGGGTGCGAGCGTCGACGGTGGCGGACACCATGAGCTTGGTGCGCCACGCCCACCGCACCACGGTGCCGAGCCACTTGTCGGCGGCGCGGCCCTGGTTCGCGACCCCCAGAGTGGACGCGACCAGCGACTCGTACGAGGAGTCCTCGCCGCCGTCGAACTGCAGGGAGAGCACCTCTTCCTTCTCCCCGCGCAGCACCGCCAGCACGCGGTGGCTGGGCATCTGCTCGAGCGGCTCGGAGAACTCGAAGTAGTCGCGGAACTTCTGCGCCTTCTGCGGGTCGGCGCCCTCGCGCAGTCCGGTGCGCAGGGTGGAGTCGGTCCAGAACTTCTCGCGGACCGTGCCCACCAGCTCGGCGTCCTCGGACGCCCGCTCGACGAGAATGTGTCGCGCACCCTCGAGCGCCGCCGCCGCATCGGCGACGTTCTCGCCGAGGTACTCGGCGGCCAGCTCCTCGGGCACCAGGGTCGGATCCGCGAGCAACCGTTCGGCCAGCGGCTGCAGGCCGTTCTCGCGGGCGATCTGCGCCTTCGTGCGCCGCTTGACCTTGTACGGCAGGTAGATGTCCTCCACGCGGGCCTTGGTGTCGGCCGCGAGCAGCGCGGCACGCAGCTCGGGCGTCAGCTTCCCCTGCTCCTCGATCGAGGTGATCACCGCGGCGCGGCGGTCGTCGAGTTCGCGCAGGTAACCGAGCCGCTCTTCGAGCCGGCGCAGCTGCGCGTCGTCGAGGCTGCCGGTGACCTCCTTGCGGTACCGGGCGATGAACGGCACCGTCGACCCCTCGTCCAGCAGCTGGATCGCGGCGGCCACCTGGTTCTCCCCCACCGAGAGTTCCTCGGCGATGCGGGCGGACACGGACTTCACGGGCGCGCTCGAATTCACCCGGCCACCCTACCGACGGCCACCGACGAGAACCGCGACCACCGGCTCGGTCGCGCCGCACACCATCACCGCCTCGTACGCCACATCGGCGAGCCCCGCGCCGCCGTCCCGAACCAGGAACAGCAGCGCCGACAGCGCACGGGCCGCCTGGAAGCCGAGCACGTAACCGGTGTGGTCGCCCTCGGCACGGCGGGCGTGCGCATCGCGGTCCGCCTCGTCCACGGCCACGGCGATACGCTGCGCCTCGCTGTACCTCGATCCGGGCGCCCGCATCTCGTCGAGCAGCACCGCTCCGGTGCCGTCCAATCGCGGATCCGCGGTGCGGTCGAGGGCGTCGCCGACGACCGCGAGCGCCGCCGCGTGCCGCCGATCGGGGGCGACGGAGGCCACCGCGTCCATCAGATCGGGCAGGCTAGCGGAGCGATGCATCGTCGTGCTCCCAACTGGACGAATCCCAGGCATCCGACGCCCAGGATGGTTCGAATCCCAACGCCCGCAGGTGATCGCAGACCTCCGGCGGGGGTTCGACGGCACCGACCACGGGCCCGGGTGCGAAGCCGTGTGCGGCGCAGAAGGTGGCGATCGACAGCTCGGGCCACGCCTCGTTGCCGGCTGCCAATTCGCCGTCGAGGAGCACTATTCCGGGCCGGAGGTAGCCGTCGAGTTCGGTGGTCCCGATCAGCTTCCAGGGGCGCCCGGCCTCGTCGGTGACGGCGGCCACGGCGAGCCGGGCCCAGTCGCGGGCGGGGCCGTCGAGCCCGGCGCAGAGTTCCCGCAGCCGCAGGTCGAGGTCCGTCGGCGCCGAGGACGGTACGTCGTAGTGCGTGCTCCGGTGCAGCCCGCCACCGCCGCCGCGGGCCGCGGCTCCCATCATCGCCGTCATCGGGGCGAACCCGCCGAGCGCGGCGCCGTGTCCGGCGGCGAGCTCCGCGGAACGCGATTGCGCCGCCTCGGCGGCCTCCTCCGCCTCCGCCCGCCCGCGCAGATCGGCCAGGTCCGCGGCCTGTTCGGCTGCGGGATCTCCGGGCGGCGCACCGGTACGGGCTTCGAGCCGGGCGATGGTGGTACGCGCCGCCACCGCGGTCAGCTCGGCGCGGGTGCGCTCCACGAGGCCCGCATAGGCGCTCATGAATCCGGCTCGGGCGGTGCTCAGTTCGGCGGCGGCACGCAGCTCGCCCGACGGTGCCGCCACTCCGAGTTCCGCGGCAAGGCGCCGAGCCTCGCGGTCGGCGTCGAGGTATTCGGCGCGCGCGTCGATGAACTCCCCCGGCTCGCGAGGCCAGAAGTCGTCGGCACTCATCCGGCGGCCGCGATCCGGTCCGCCCCGGCCACGTCGGCGTCGACCGCGGCGCGCGATCCCGCGCGGATCCGGGCGGCGAGGTCGCGCAGTTCGGCGACTGCGGCGCGGTGTGCCCGTACCGCTGCCGCATCGGAGTCGGTGGGCACGGTTCCGAGGGCGCGCACATAGCGGTCCTCCGGCAACGGCAGGTGCACCGGGGCCGGGAGGCCGTCCGCGAGGTTGTCCACGGCGCGTGCGGCGCGCTCCCAGGCCGCCGGATCGAGTTCGAAGCTCATCGGGGTACCGCAGCGAGATCGGCCCGCGACCGGTAGTGCGCCTCCAAAGAATCCGCTGCGCGCCCGGCGAGTTCGGCGATCAACGGACCGAGCCGCTCGGGCGGATGCGACCGCGGTGTGCCCGGTGCGAGCTCGACCTCCACCACGTGTCCGCGCACGTCGACGGTGACGGCGACCAGCCGATCGCCGGACCGGGCGGTGACACGGGCTGCACGGAATTCCTCGTCCAGCGCAGTGAGGGCGGCTTCGCGCCGTTGCGCCTCGGCGAGCAGCGCGGCGGCGGCGGTGTGTTCGGACATGACTCCCCCAAGTCTGCGGGCGCCCCCACGCCCACAGCGATCATCTTCGCGCGTGGCACCGGGACCGCGGGCCGGATTGCGCTATTTCGCCGCCGGCAAGCGCACGCGGAAGCGGGCCCCGCCCAGGGGCGAGTCCTCGACCACGACGGTGCCGCCGTGCGCGCGGGCGATCTCGGCGACGATGGCGAGACCGAGCCCCGACCCACCGTCCTCACTGCTGCGCGCCTCGTCGAGGCGGTAGAACCGGTCGAAGACCCGGTCTCGGTGCGCTGCGGGGATTCCGGAACCGTCATCATCGATGTCGATGGTGACGGCGGTATCGTCGGCGCTCACCGTGATGCTCACCGTCGACCGCGCGTGCCGGGCGGCGTTGTCGACCAGGTTCTGCACCAGACGAGTGAGCTGTGGCCGCGAACCACGCACCGTGGCTTCGACGGCGCCCCGAACGGGCGTCACCGTCCCGCCGGTGGTGACGATCTCGTCGAGCACGTCCGAGATCCGGAAGGTCGTGGCGGGAGGCGAATCGCCCGACTCCAGGCGCGCCAAGGTGAGCAGATCGGTCGCGACCGTCTGCAGTCGTTCGACGTCGACCAGTGCCTCGTTCAGCGCACCCGCCGCGTCGATCCGATCCGGATACCGGGCAGCGACCTCGAGATCCGTGCGCACCGCGCCGATCGGCCCGCGCAGCTCGTGGGCGGCGTCGGCGACGAAGCGCCGCTGCCGCTCCCCTGCTGCTTCCATGCGTTCGAGCGTCTCGTTCATGGTCCGGGCGAGCCTGGCGACCTCGTCGTCCCCTCCGGGCTCCGGCACCCGAAGACTCAGATCGCCCGACGCGAGCGCGCGGAAGCGTTGCTCGATGGCCCCGACCGGCCGCAGAGCCCGCCCGGCGACGTACCAGGCGATGACACCCGTGATCAGTCCCGCCAGTGGCGCGGTGATGACGACGCCGATGCGCGCCCATCGGGTGAAGACCTGTTCCACCGCCACGGTGCCGGTGTCTCGGAACGGATCACCGGGAACCACGGATTCATCCAACCGCGCGACCACGGAGTCACCGAACAACCACAGCAAGCCCCATGCGACGGCCGCATACCCCACGAAGACCACCGCACCGGTCAGGAACGCGAGCCGCAGCCGCACCGAGCCTCGCGGATTCACTGTCGGATCCGATAGCCGTAGCCGCGCAACGTCTCGATCGACTCCGTACCGAAAGGAGCGTCGACCTTGCGGCGCAATGCGCTGATGTAGACCTCGATCCGGTTTCCTGCGACATCTTCCGCTTCGTCCCAGACCGCGCGAGCGAGGTCGGACTTCGCGACCGGCCGCCCCGCTTCGCGGGCGAGGGTCGCGATGACATCGAACTCTCTGGCGGTCAGACTGATCGGCGTGCCATCGCGAGTCACACTGCGGGCCGCGACATCGATCTCCAAACCGCCCACGCGCAGCACCACCGGCCGCCGCGCCGCCCCGTGCCGCAGCAGGGTGCGCAGTCGCGCAAGCAGGACCACATACGAGAAGGGTTTCGTCAGGTAGTCGTCGGCGCCGGCGTCGAGCCCGTCCGCGACGTCGTACTCGCCGTCCTTCGCGGTCAGCATCAGCACGGGCGTCCAATTCTCCCGGCGCCGCAGCTCACGCACCACCTGGTAACCGTTGCGGCCGGGCATCTGGACATCGAGGACGATCACATCGAACTCCCCGGCGTCCGCCGCGATCAGTGCGGCCTCACCGTCACCGACCGTCTCCACGGCGTAGCCCTCGCACGCGAGCCCCTCACTGAGCCCGCGTACGAGACGCTGATCATCGTCGGCGATGAGCACCCTGGGCACCATGAACTCCTTCGCAGGCCACGACCGGCGGCGATCGCACATGCGCCATCGACATTACCGCCGCCGGTCGTACCGCGAGGTGCTAGCGCCCGCGGGTGTCAGCGTCGGGCGCGGCGACCGCGTCCGAGGCCTTGCCGTAGATCTTCCCCGTCGCGTCGCGGAGGTTTCCGTCCTTATCGATACTGACCGGCGTGCAGGTCGCCTTCGAGTAGTCCTCCGGTGCCGCGGGATCGGTGATCAGGACACACCCTGCATCCTGGGTGGGGGCGGGCGCGGCGGGAGCAGCCGAAGCCGCGCCCACGCCCAGTGCGGTGCCTCCCAGAGCGAGCATGCCGATGGTGGCCGCCGTGCGTCGGATCGTCGATGCGTTCATGAGTTCTCCTTCGAGGTTCCCGGATTCCCGGGTCGAAGCGTTCGCTCCGATGCATTCACCGTGCCGTCGGTCGGCTGAAGCGCACCTGAAGCAACCTGAAAGATTCTTCAGGTTGATGAAATCAATTGTACGAGAATGTTTTTCGTCACTCACCCAGGAGGTCGGGGCGGCGCTCCGCAGTCCGCCGCCGGGACTGCTCGCGGCGCCACGCGGCGACTTTGGCGTGGTCGCCGGACAGCAGCACCGGCGGCACCGTCAGTTCGCGCCAGGTTTCGGGGCGGGTGTACGACGGGCCCTCCAGGAGACCGCCGGCACCGTCGGAGAAGGAGTCGTCCTGATGGGAGAGCTTGTTGCCCAGCACTCCCGGGATCAGCCGGGCGAAGGCCTCGACCATGACGAGGACGGCGACCTCACCACCGATCAGGACGTAGTCGCCGATCGATACCTCGGCCACCCGCACACGCCGGGCCGCGTCGTCGAAGACCCTCTGGTCGATGCCCTCATAACGGCCGCAGGCGAACACGATGTGCTGTTCGCCCGCCCACTCCTGGGCCATGGCCTGGGTGAACGGAACGCCCGCCGGAGTGGGCACCACGAGCAGCGCATCGTCGGGGCACACGTCGTCGAGCGCGGGCCCCCATACGGTGGGCTTCATGACCATGCCGGGTCCGCCGCCGTAGGGCGAATCATCGACGGCCTTGTGCACATCGTGGGTCCAGTCCCGCAGATCGTGCACGCCGATGTCGAGCAATCCCTTGTCGACGGCCTTGCCCAGCAGCGCCTGGCGCAGCGGCGCGAGGTACTCGGGGAAGATGGTGATGACGTCGAGGCGCATCATTCGGGGTCCAGCAGCCCCTCGGGCGGATCGATCTCGATGAACCCACCGGCCACGTCGACCACCGGGACGATGGCGGTGACGAACGGGATGAGGATCTCGCGGCCGTCGGGAGCCTTCACCGACAGCAGCTCGCCGCCGGGCGGGTGCAATACCTCGGCGATGACGCCGACCTCGGTGCCGTCCGCGGTACGCACCGCCAGGCCCTCGAGTTCGTGGTCGTAGAACTCATCGGGATCGTCGCTCGGCTGCACATCGGCGGAGTCGATGACGAAGAGCGTGCCGCGCAGCTCGTCGGCGGCGGTCCGGTCGGTGACGCCCTCCAGACGCACCAGCAGCCTCCCGGAATGCTCCCGGGAGGCTGCCACGGTGTACGTCTGAGTGTCCTTCGCGCGGGGGCGCCGTCCGGTGAGGACGGCGCCGTCCGCGAAGCGGAGCTCGGGCGAATCGGTGCGCACGTCCACGACGATCTCGCCGCGAATGCCGTGCGACTTGGCGACCCGCCCGACTACCAGCTCCATCGGAGTCAGCGGACCCGATCGGTGTCGACGACGTCGATCCGGATGCCCTTGCCACCGATGCCGGTGACCAGGGTGCGCAGGGCGGTAGCGGTGCGGCCGCTGCGGCCGATCACCTTGCCCAGGTCGTCCGGGTTCACGTGCACCTCGATCACACGGCCGCGACGGCCGGTGATGAGATCGACGCGAACGTCGTCGGGATTCGACACGATGCCGCGAACGAGGTGCTCGACGGCATCAGCGACGACGGCGCTCATTTACTCGCCCTCGGCCGGAGCCTCGGCGGCGGCCTCGGCCGGAGCCTCGGCGGCCTCCGCGGGCGCCTCATCGGCCTTCTTCTCGGCCTTCTTCTTCGGCGTGGTGGCCGAAGCGGCGGGCTCCTTGTCGGCCTCGGCGAGGGCGGCGTTGAACAGGTCCAGCTTGGAGGGCTTCTCGGCAGCCTTCTTCAGGGTGCCCTCGGCACCCGGGAGGCCCTTGAACTTCTGCCAGTCACCGGTGATCTTCAGGAGGGCGAGCACGGGCTCGGTCGGCTGCGCACCGACACCCAGCCAGTACTGAGCGCGCTCGGAGTCGATCTCGATGAGCGAGGGCTCCTCCTTGGGGTGGTACTTGCCGATCGACTCGATGGCACGGCCGTTGCGGCGGGTGCGGGCGTCGGCGATCACGACGCGGTACTGCGGGTTGCGGATCTTGCCGAGCCGCGTGAGCTTGATCTTGACAGACATCTGCTGTGTTCCTCTTACGTTGTAGTCACTGTGCAATTCAGCGATGCGCCTGGGTGGCGCACCCGGTTTTGCCATCTCGATGCGTGACCGCCGGGCGGCATACGTACCGGCGCCGGTCAGCAGCGGTCCATTCTGCCATGCCCCGCGAGCAGGGGGAAATCACGGCCGCCCGCGGCGCCCTGCCGACGGGACGGTTCGCCGGTAGCGTGCGGCGCATGAGCGAGTTCAGCACGCCACTCGATGATGATTCGGTCCTCATGCCCGCGTATTCGGGGCGGCTCGGAACGGAGCCCGTCCCCCGTGCCCGGCTCGCCGATCACGAGACCGGGCCGGCCGAGGCGTATCGCTTCATCCACGACGAGCTGATGCTCGACGGGCAGTCCCGGATGAACCTCGCGACCTTCGTCACCACGTGGATGGAACCACAGGGTCAGGCGTTGATGGCGGAGGCCTTCGACAAGAACGCCATCGACCACGACGAGTACCCGGCGACCTCCGCGATCGATGCGCGGACCGTCGCGATCGTGGCCGAGCTGTTCCACGCTCCCGGCCTCGATCCGGCCGATCCACTGTCGGCGACGGGAACGACGACGATCGGCTCGTCGGAGGCGGTGATGCTGGCGGGCCTGGCGCTCAAGTGGCGCTGGCGCAAGGCGCGGCTCGCCGCAGGCGGCGATGCGAGCCGCCCCAAACTGGTGCTGGGCAGCAATGTGCAAGTGGTGTGGGAGAAGTTCTGCCGATACTTCGACGTCGAGCCGGTGTACCTGCCGATCGCGCCCGGCCGGTACACCATCACGCCGGAGCAGGTGCGGGACGCGGTCGACGCGGACACGATCGGCGCCGTCGCGATCCTCGGTACCACCTTCACCGGTGAATACGAAGACGTCGCAGGCATCTGCGCCGCACTGGACGCAGTGGCGGAGTCGGGCGGTCCCGATGTGCCGGTGCACGTGGACGCGGCCAGCGGCGGTTTCGTGGCGCCGTTCCTCGATCCCGACCTGGAGTGGGACTTCCGGCTTCCCCGCGTCGCGTCCATCAACGTCTCGGGCCACAAGTTCGGTCTCACCTATCCGGGCATCGGATTCGTGGTCTTCCGCGACCGCGCCGCCCTCGACGAGGACCTGGTGTTCCGGGTGAACTACCTCGGGGGCGACATGCCTACGTTCACCCTGAACTTCTCCCGTCCGGGCGCGCAGATCATCGGGCAGTACTACAACTTCGTGCGGCTCGGGCGGCATGGATACACCCGGGTGATGGAGTCGTTGCGCGGCACCGCCACCTGGCTCGCACGCCAGTTGGCGGCGCAGCCGTACCTGTCGGTGATCACCGACGGTTCGGCACTGCCCGTGGTCACCCTTCACTTGGCCGACGACGCGCCGTTCACCGCGTTCGACGTCTCGCACGAGCTGCGCACCTGCGGCTGGCAGGTGCCGGCGTACACGATGCCGGCCGACGCGCAGGAGGTGACGGTGCTGCGAATCGTGGTGCGGGAGGGCTTCTCCGGCGATCTGGCGGGCAAGCTGCGCGACGATTTCGCGGCGGCGCTCACGCGCCTGTCCGCGGCGGACGGTCGCGCCGCCCCGCGGTCGGTGTTCCACTACTGAACAAGCACACGGCTAAACTAGATATCGGACACGGTGCCGCGTGATCCGTGCCACTGTCGGCGCGTTCGTTGCAGGAGCAAGTTTACCGACCGGTAAACTCAACGGACGTCGCAGTCTGAGCTCCGCACCACTGCCCGGTGTAGCCCCTTGCCAGGCCGCGTCCAGCAACCCCGCAGGATTGGACAGCACCATCTTCTCCATGGCTTCGTACCTGGACAGCACCCGAAGGGTGGCGCCCACACGGGCTGTCGCGCCGGGTGCGGCCCGAGGTCGGGGCTACCTGCATCAACTCGATTTCGTACGCACCATCACCTTCCTTCTCGTCGTGTTCATGCATGCCATGACGAACACGAACGACGAGGTGAACGGCGTCGTCACCAACGCCATCGCGATGAACCTGCATTTCACCCGCAATACGTTCTTCGCGCTCACCGGCCTGGTGCTGGCCTACGGTGTGGTCGAGCGCGGCGCGCGCCTGAGCCCGGTGCAGTTCTGGCGCAAGAGACTGCCCCTCGTGGTGATCCCGTTCGTGATCTGGGCGTTCGCCTACTGGGTCTTCGATATGGCACTGGACGGCCGGTTCTCGACCATTCCGTCGAACTTCGGAGAGTTCTGGGACAACCTGAAGTGGGGCGGCCTCAACGGTTACCAGCTGTACTTCATCTTCGTCACCATTCAGATCTATCTCCTGTTCCCGCTGGTGCTGGCGCTCGCCGAACGCACCCGTGGCGCGCACGGCCGGGTGCTCGTGGTGAGCGGCGTCGTGCAGGTGGCGATCTACGCACTGGCCACCTACTGGAATCCCACCACCGGCTGGTGGGGCGAGAACTTCTGGCACATCTACGCCACCTTCATCCCGTATCAGTTCTTCATCCTGCTGGGCGTTCTCACCGCCTTCCACCGCGACCGGATCGAGGCGATGCTCCTGCGCAACGTGCCCCTCGTGTTCGGCGTCGCGGGCGCCACCATGGCGGGAGCGCTGGCGCTCTACAGCATGCGGATCGACGACGAAACCGCGCCGATCGTGGCATCCGCGGTGTTCCAGCCTGCGAACTTCGTCCTGTACGTGGCACTGGTGGCAGCCGTCTACACCACCGGACTGCTGCTGGCTCGCCACCGCCACCGCGTTCCCCGGCTGACGCGGTTCGCCGCCTACGGCACCAAGCGCTCCTTCGGCGTGTTCCTGGTGCACGTGATGGTGTTGTCGGCGCTGCTGCTGCCGAAGACCGCAGACGGGACGCCGTGGCTCACCGCGGTGCTCCCCAGCCCGGTCGGCACCGTCGTCGCCTACGTGATCACGATCGTGGTCACGCTCGGCATCGTCGAACTGCTCAGCCGCGCACCGAAGGCGCAGTGGTGGGTGGGCCGGCCCCGCCAGAAGCCCCGTCCGGCGCGGTCGCCGCAGCAGATCTCTTGACTCTCCCCTCACTGGAGACTCCAGGCTGGTCCTCGTGACCGAACGAGACGAGCTGTTCAGCATCGTTGATCTCGCCGCCCGAACCGGACTGTCGGTCAAGACGATCCGGTTCTGGTCCGACGAGGGCCTGGTTCCACCGGCCACCCGCAGCGCGGCGGGCTACCGCCTATACGACGCAGAGGCGGTGGCCCGGCTGGAGTTGGTGCACACGCTGCGCACCCTCGGGCTGGATGTGAAGACGGTGCGTTCCGTTCTCGCACAGCAGACCAGCCTGGCCGAGGTGGCGGACGCCCATGCGAGGGCTCTCGATGCCGAGATCCGCACGCTGCGCGTGCGGCGGGCGGTGCTCCGGTCGGTCGCGACCAGGAACAGTACGACCGAGGAGTTGAGAATCATGCACGAGATGGCGACGTTGTCGGCTGCCGAGCGGCAGCGGATCATTGATGAATTCGTCGACGAGGCTTTCGCCGGGATCGCGCCGGAGGCACCCGGGGCGCACATCGCCACCGGGATGCGGTCGATGCCGGCGGTCCTGCCCGACGATCCGACGCCCACACAGGTGGACGCGTGGATCGAGTTGGCGGCCCTGGTCTCCGATCCGGAGTTCCGGGCCCGCGCGCGGGAGATGGCGGTGACCGGGGCGCAGGCCACGGAGCCGCCGGTGATGGTGGATCTGGAGGCTGCCCGTGGCCCCGCGGAGGCCGGAACGGATCCGGCGTCCGCGGAGGCGGGAGCCCTGCTGGAGGCACTGCTCCCCGTGGGAACTGACCGGGCCGCGATGGCGGATCAGATGGTGACCTTCACCGACGCCCGGGTGGAGCGCTACTGGTCGCTGTTGGGCGTGCTCAACGGCTGGCCGCCGCGGCCTGCGATGGTGACCGTGGCGCTCTGGGTGATCGCGGCCCTGCGGGCGCATCCGTAAGGCGCCGTCCCGCGATCAGGACACCGCGACCGTGATCGGCACGGTGCGCACCTGCCCGTCGACCTGGAACTGGACGAACAACCGGTAGTTCCCGGGGGTACCGAACAGGGCGTCGACCTCGACGGTGGGGCCACCGGTTCCGGTCGCGGGCCCGCCCACGGGGTGCAGGTGCGAGAGTGCGAGATCGCCCTCATGGATCGCGGTGACGTGCGCGAAGCTCTGCAGGTAGGGCTGCAGTGCGGTCTCCGGGGCGCCGCCGCGGGAGATGCTGATGGAGAGCCGGGATTCGGTGCCCGCCTTCGGTGTTCCGGCCACCGTCACACCGAACTCGCCCGCAGTGGCCGAAGCCGCGGCGGGCGGGAGCGGCGCTGTGGCGTCCTTGCCGAGGCCCGCGACGGAAACGGGTGTCGACAGGATGATCGCGCCGTCCTTCTCGGCCGCCTTCGGGATCACTTGGGTGTACACGCGGTAGTCACCGGGCAGGGGTGCTGCGATCGGCGCGGTCCACGAACCGTCGGCGGCGGCCTTCGGGTGCACGTGCTGGAATCCGGTCAGGTCGCTGCGCACGAGGTACAGGTGCATCGGTTCGGTCTGCTCGTCCACCACGTCGGTGACGGGCTTGCCGTCGGGCCCGGTGATGGTGAAGGCGATGCCGCCGGTCTGGCCGGGGTCCTTCGCAGTGAGGGTGTAGCCGTTGCGGGTGGCGGAGAGGCTGTCATCGCCCATCCCCGGCATACCGGCGTGCTCACCGGCCGGCGACGAGGCCGACGAGGCCGACGGGGCCGCTCCGTGGCCGGCATGGCCGCCGGAGCCGTCGTCGCCGGTGTTGCTGCAGGCCACAACGGTGGTGGCCACCGCGACGGCGACTGCGGCGGCGAGGAGGGTCCGGGAGGTGCGCATGATGTCCGCCTTCGATGGAGAGGTTCTCGACACCGCCCACCATACCCCCTAGGGGTATTTGGTCAAGCGTTACAGCGGGACCAGATCACCTCGCACCAGCACGGCCGACGGGGCGGGCAGCGCACCGGCGGCCAGTGCGGGCCGCGGGTCTTCGGCGTACACGACGAGATCGGCGGGTGCGCCCTCCTCGATCCCGGCGAAGCCCAACCACTGCCGCGATCGCCACGATGCCGCGGCGATCGCCTCCTCCGGCGGCATCACCGCCGCCAAGGCAGCGATCTCCCGCGGCAGGGCGCCGTGCACGTTGAAGCCGCCGGCGTCGGTGCCCGCATACATCGCCACGCCCGCCTCCCAGGCCGCGCGGAAGGTCTCTTCGCGGCGCTCGAAGAGTGCGATCATGTGCCGGTGGTAGACCGGGAACTTCTCCTGTGCTGGCGCGGCGATCGAGGGGAAGTTCTCGATCTGGATCATGGTGGGCACCAGGGCGATCCCCTTCTCCACCATGACTGCGATCGTCTGCTCGGTCAGCCCGGAGCCGTGTTCGATCGCATCGACCCCGGCGGCCAGCAGACCGGGCAGCGCATCCTCGCCGAAGACGTGGGCGGTGATCCGCGCGCCGGCGTCGTGGGCCACCCGGACGGCTTCGGCGAGCACGTCGTCCGGCCACAGCGGGGCGAGGTCACCGGCCGACCGGTCGATCCAGTCGCCCACCAGTTTGATCCACGGATGCCCCTCGGCGGTCCGCCGGCGCACCGCGTCCACCAACTGCGACGGATCGTCGAGCTGCTCTCCAAGGCCACGCGTATACCGCTTGACCAGGGCGATGTGCCGGCCCATCCGGACGAATCGCGGCAGCCCGGGCTGCCCGTCCAACGGGCTGGTGTCGAGGTCGGAGCCGGGCTCGCGGATCACGGTGACACCCACTCGGACGTCGTCGAGGGCGAGTGCCCGGCCCTGTACCAGATCGGGTTCGCCGTCGGCGACGATGCCCACGTGGCAGTGGGCATCCACGTACCCCGGCACGGCCCAGCCGGTCAATCGGGCATCGGCGGGTGCTCGGTCGCGGGTGATGGCACCGCCGGTCACCCAGAACTCGTCGCGCTCCCCACCGGGGAGGGTGAATCCCGAGAAGTGCACACTGCTCATTCCCGGCACATTAGCTCAGCGGTTCACCGCTTCTTGCGCAGTTGCTCCTCCAGAGCGGCCATATCGATGCCTTCGAGTCCCGGGGGCAGTTGATCGAGACCCTTGGGCATGCTCGACAGGTCCATTCCGGCGGGCATACCCGGCATGCCCGCGGGCATCCCGGGGAAACCGCCGCGCATCTTCGGCTGGGTGGGACCGCGTCCCGAGCCCTTCTTGCCCTTCTTGCCCTTCTGCTTCCGCTTCGGGATCCGCTTCGGAGCGCCGAAACCGGCCATCTGCGACATCATCTTGCGGGCCTCGAAGAACCGATCCACCAGCTGGTTCACATCCGATACGGCGACACCCGAGCCCTTCGCGATGCGCAGCCGGCGCGAGGCATTGATGATCTTCGGATCGGCACGCTCGGCCGGGGTCATACCGCGGATGATCGCCTGGATGCGATCGAGCTGGCTGTCGTCGACGGCCGCGAGTGCGTCCTTCATCTGTCCGGCGCCGGGCAGCATGCCCAGCAGGTTCCCGATGGGCCCCATCTTCCGGATCATCAGCATCTGATCGAGGAAGTCCTCCAGCGTCAGCTCGCCGGAGGTGATCTTGGCCGCGGCCTCCTCCGCCTTCTGCTGGTCCATGACCTGCTCGGCTTGCTCGATCAGGGTGAGCACATCACCCATGCCGAGGATCCGCGAGCTCATCCGGTCGGGGTGGAAGACGTCGAAATCGTCGAGCTTCTCGCCGGTGGAGGCGAACAGGATCGGCTTGCCGGTGATCTCACGCACCGAGAGCGCGGCACCGCCGCGGGCGTCGCCGTCGAGCTTGGTGAGCACCACACCGGTGAAGTCGACGCCCTCGGCGAAGGCCTGCGCCGTCGTGACGGCGTCCTGGCCGATCATGGCGTCGAGGACGAACAGCACCTCGTCGGGGTCGACGGCGTCGCGGATGGCGCGGGCCTGGCCCATCAGCTCCTCGTCGATACCGAGCCGGCCGGCGGTGTCGACGATCACCACATCGTGCTGTTTGGCCTTGGCCTCCTCGATACCGCCACGCGCCACCTCGACCGGGTCGGCCGCGCTGACGCCGAGCGTGCCCTCGCCGCCGACGGACGTGCCGGGGTGCGGGGCGTAGGTGGGTACGCCGGCGCGCTCACCGACGATCTTGAGCTGATCGACGGCGCCGGGCCGCTGCAGGTCGCAGGCCACCAGCATGGGCGTGTGGCCCTGCTTCTTGAGGTGGTGGGCCAGCTTGCCCGCCAGGGTGGTCTTACCGGCGCCCTGCAGGCCCGCCAGCATGATCACGGTGGGCGGGGTCTTGGCGAGGTTGATCCGCCGGGTCTCGCCGCCGAGGATGCCGACGAGTTCCTCGTTGACGATCTTGACGATCTGCTGTGCCGGGTTCAGCGCGGCGGAGACCTCCGCGCCCTTGGCGCGCTCCTTGATGCGGGAGACGAAGGCGCGCACCACGGGCAGCGCGACATCGGCCTCGAGCAGGGCGAGCCGGATCTCCCGCGCGGTGGCATCGATGTCCGCGTCGGTGAGCCGGCCCTTGCCGCGCAGTCCCGAGAGTGCGCCGCCGAGCCGATCGGAGAGGGATTCGAACATTGCTCCAGCTTATCGGAGGCTAGGGACGTTGCGTGTCCTCCGGTGGGGCGGGCGGTGCGGCCTCGGGGAGAACGGCGGCGACGGCGGCCTCCGCACGGGCCCGGAACGCCGTCTCGTCGCCGTTCGCATCGAGACAGAAGACGTCGTCGACGGTGGCGCCGAGGGTCGCGGCGCGGGCCCAGCGCACGTCGAGCCCGGCCTGGTCGAGGGCGGCTGCGATCCGGGCCAGCAGACCGGGCGTGTCTCCCGCGCGGACCTCCAGGACCGCGGTGCCCGCGGTGCCGTCGAACCAGCGCAATTGCGGGGGCGCGGCGACCCGCAACGGCGGCGCCGCCTCGTCGCCCTGGACCGGCGCCGCAGCGTCGCGCTCGCGCAGCTCGGCGATGACATCGGTGCCGTCGAGGGCGGCCAGCAGGCGCTGGCGCACGACGGCCGGATCGGGTGGATCGCCGAACACGGGGACCACCACGAAGCTGTCCACAGCGCTCTCTCCGGCGACGTTGACGATGGCGCTCTGTACCCGGAGCCCGGCCAGGGTGAGCACGGCCGCGGTCCGCGCGAGCACACCGCGCCGGTCGGGGCTGACGACGGTGGCGGTGTAGGTGTGCGGTCCCAGCTTCGGCGCCGGGTCGATCCGCACATGGGTTCCGCCGTCGGCGGCGAGCGCGACGATCTCGGGGTCCACGGGCTCGGGCTCGGGCGGCGGATGGCCGTCGAGCACGCGTCCGGTGCGGCGCACCAGCTCGCCGATGAGTCCCGACTTCCAATCACCCCACACGCCCGGACCGGTGGCCAGCGAATCGGCCTCGGCGAGCGCGTGCAGTAGTTCCAGTAGAACCGGGTCGCGACCGATCCGGTCCGCGACGAATTCCAGAGTGTCCGGATCGTCGAGATCACGCCGCGTGGAGGTGGCCGGAAGCAGGAGGTGGTGGCGCACCATCGCCTCGAGGGTGGCGGTGTCGGTGGCGCTGAGTCCCATCCGGGCCGCGATCGCGACAGCGATCTCCGCACCGATCACGCTGTGATCGCCGCCGCGCCCCTTGCCCAGGTCGTGCAGGAGGGCGCCGAGCACCAGCAGGTCGGGGCGCGCGACGCGAGTGGCGAGGTTCGCCGCGTACGCCGCCGCCTCCATGAGATGTCGGTCCACGGTCCAGGTGTGCACGGCGTCGCGGGGCGGCAGGTCGCGGACCGCGCCCCATTCGGGCAGCAGACGTCCCCACAGGCCGGTGCGGTCGAGCGCCTCGATCACCGGGACGGCGTTGCGGCCGGCCCCCAGCAGGGCGAGGAAGTCGGCGACGGTCTCGGCGGGCCACGGGCTTCTCGGCGCCGGCGCTACATCGGCGAGACGGTGCAGGGTGGACGCGGAGATGGGCAGTCCCGACGCCGCCGCAGCGGCCGCGACGCGCACGGTGAGCCCCTGATCGCGTTCAGGTCGGGCGTCGCGGGCGAGTGCGACCTCCCCGGCGTGCGCCACCACGCCGTCGGCGAGCGGCCGCCGGACGGGCGTGCGGCGCAGCCGGGACACACCGCGGCGGGGCAGCGCGTTCGAGGCGGTGCGCAGTCCGGTGTCGACGGCGAAAGCGACGGTGCGTCCGCTATCGCTGATGATCCGGGCCAAGTCGAATCGGTCGCCGAGACGGAGGGCGGCGGCGATCTCGTCGGCGTCCTGCGCGCGCAGCTGATCGCGGGCGCGGCCGGAGATGCGATGCAGTTCGGTGCGTACGTCGAGGAGACGTTCGTAAGCGTGGGCGAGGTCGTTGCCCGACCGCCCCACGCCCGAGCCCGACGGTGTCGGGATCCCGTCGGTGAGCTGCGCCAACGAGAGCGCCTGCAGTAGTTGCACATCGCGCATGCCGCCGCGACCGCTCTTGAGGTCCGGTTCGGCCCGGTGAGCGATCTCACCGGAGCGACGCCACCGGTCGCCGGCCTGGGCGATCAGATCGTCGAGGCGGGAGCGGATGTCCGCGCGCCACTGCCTACGGACTCCGCTGATCAGCAGGTTGGTGATCTCCTCGTCGCCCACGATGTGCCGGGCGTCGAGCAGCCCCAGCGCCGCGGACAGGTCGGATGCGGCCACCTGGACCGCCTGCGGCACGGTACGGACGCTGTGGTCGAGCTTGATATGGGCGTCCCACAGCGGGTACCAGATGCTCTCGGCCGCTTCGGTGACGCGTTCCGGCGCGACACCGTCGTCATGCAGGAGGATCAGGTCGAAATCGCTGTACGGCAGCAGCTCCCGGCGGCCGAGGCCCCCGACCGCGACCAGCGCGAGGCCACTGTCGGGGCCGATGCCCGCGGCCGCACCGTGGGTGGCGAGCCACACCTCGGCGAGATCGGCCATCGATGACCGCAGGGTGTGCGGGTCGATGCGATGCGGCCCGGATGCCCGGTCCAGCAGGCGGTTCCGCGCGGCGACCAGCTCGGTCGCCGCGCCGGAACGCCCGGGAGTCGTGGACTCGTGCGGAGCCGCCACCGGTGCTCCCCGCCCTACAGCGCGTCGGCGCCGCGCTCGCCGGTGCGCACCCGCACCACGGACTCGACGGGCGTGACCCAGACCTTGCCGTCGCCGATCTTGCCGGTGCGGGCGCCGTCGACGATCACCTGGACCACGGAGTCGACGACGGCGTCGTCGACGACGACCTCGATACGGACCTTCGGCACGAAGTCCACGGAGTACTCGGCGCCGCGGTACACCTCGGTGTGTCCCTTCTGGCGGCCGTAGCCCTGGACTTCACTGACGGTCATGCCGAGGATTCCGGCCTGCTCGAGCCCGGCCTTCACATCCTCGAGCGTGAACGGCTTGACGATCGCGGTGACCAGCTTCATGAATGTTCCTTACTCAGTCGGTGGGAGTCAGCTTAGGTGCCGGTCGCTCAAACCAGGTCGTACGCGGTCTCGGCGTGCTCGGAGTTGTCGATGCCGTCGGCCTCGGACTCCTTGTCGACCCGCCAGCCGAGGGGCTTGAGCGCGTACGCGATGGCGATGGTGAGAACTGCGGTGAACGCCATGGCGACCAGGGCGATCACCACCTGCACCACCAGTTGCTTGTAGTCGCCGCCGTAGAACAGGCCGGTGTCCTTGGCGATGAAGCCCAGGGAGATGGTGCCGATGAGGCCCGCGACCAGGTGGACGCCGACCACGTCGAGCGAATCGTCGAAGCCGAACTTGGTCTTCAGTCCCACACCGTAGGCGGCGGCGACACCGGCGACGATGCCCAGGCCGATGGCGCCGACGGGGCTGATGTTCGCGCACGCCGGGGTCACGGCGACGAGACCGGCGACCACACCGGACGCGGCACCGACGGTGGTGGCGTGGCCGTCGCGGAACTTCTCCACGGCGAGCCAGCCGAGCATCGCGGCGGCGGTGGCGGCGGTGGTGTTGACCCAGGCGAGGCCGGCGGTCATGTTCGCGGTGCCCGCGGAGCCGGCGTTGAAGCCGAACCAGCCGAACCACAGCAGGGCGGCGCCCAGCATGACGAAGGGGATGTTGTGCGGGCGGTAGGACTGCTTGCCGAAGCCGAGCCGCTTGCCCACGACGATGGCCAGGATCAGGCCCGCGATACCGGCATTGATGTGCACCACGGTGCCGCCGGCGAAGTCGATGGGCGCCACGTTGGCCGCACCGTCGGTGGTGCCGAACATCGCGGCGGCGATGCCGCCCTCCTTACCGGAGAGCAGGCCGCCACCCCACACCATGTGCGCCAGGGGCAGGTACACGATGGTGGTCCAGATCGCGGTGAACAGCAGCCAGGTGCCGAACTTCACGCGCTCGGCCAGCGCACCGGAGATCAGGGCCACGGTGATCACCGCGAAGGTGAGCTGGAAACCGGCGAAGACGATGGCCGGAAGTCCGCTGCCGGCCGCGCTCAGCACGTACTGCGTCTCCCCCGCGACCTCCTTGGTCTGGGTGAGCTGGTCCAGGCCGAAGTACGTGAACGGGTTGTCGAAGAGGCCCAGGTAGTTGCCCTCGCCCGAGAACGACGTCGAGTAGCCCCACAGCACGTAGATCACGGAGACCACGCCGAGTGAGCCGACCGACATCATCATCATGTTCAGGACGGACTTCTGGCGCGACAGGCCGCCGTAGAAGAACGCCAGTGCCGGCGTCATGAGCAGCACGAGCGCGGCGGACATGAGCATCCACGCGGTCGTGCCGGTATCGACTTTCCCGAACAGTTCATCGGGGACGGATGCCAAGAGCACGGGTGAAACCTCCTCGCGAGCGCCCTTGCGGCGCAGGTGAGAAAAGCTTGTGCTGCGGGGGTTTCCCGCCGGTCGCGCTGATGTTGCTCTCGTGTAACCGGTCCGGGCGAACTTCGGACCCACGGTTACGGCGGTGTTACCGCTCCAGGTCAGCCGAGCAGCGCGTCGACGAAGGCGCCCGGTTCGAACGGGGCGAGGTCATCGGCGCCCTCCCCCAGGCCGACGAGTTTGACCGGCACGCCCAGCTCGTGCTGTACCGCATAGACGATGCCGCCCTTGGCGGTGCCGTCGAGCTTGGTGAGCACGACGCCGGTGATGTCGACGACCTCGGCGAACACCTTGGCCTGGGAGAGGCCGTTCTGGCCGATGGTGGCGTCGAGCACGAGCAGTACCTCATCGACCTTGGCCTTCTTCTCGACGACGCGCTTGACCTTGTCGAGTTCGTCCATCAGGCCGGTCTTGGTATGCAGGCGGCCCGCGGTGTCGATGAGCACCACGTCGACGCCCTCTTCGGTGCCCTTGGCGACCGCGTCGAAGGCGACGGCGGCCGGGTCGGCTCCCTCCTTACCGCGCACCACATCGGCACCGACCCGCTCGGCCCAGGTCTGCAACTGGTCGGCGGCGGCGGCGCGGAAGGTGTCGGCGGCACCGAGTAGAACGCGGCGGCCGTCGGCGACCAGAACGCGGGCCAGCTTGCCGGTCGTGGTGGTCTTGCCGGTGCCGTTGACACCCACCACGAGCAGCACCGACGGTGCACCCGCGTGCGGCAGCGCCTTGATGCTGCGGTCGTACTCGGGGTGTGCCTCGGCGATGAGGACCTTGCGCAGCAGGGCGCGGGCCTCGGCGGCGTTCGCGACGCCGTGAGTGGCGACCTGCTCGCGCAGTTCCTCGACCACCTTCAAGGTGGTGGGGGTGCCGAGATCGGCCATCAGGAGGGTGTCCTCGATCTCCTCCCACGAATCCTCGTCCAGATCGCCGGCGCCGAGCAGGCCGAGCAGCGAGGCGCCGACGGTCGACTGCGAGCGGGCCAGCCTGCCCTTGAGCCGGTCGAGGCGGCCCTCGGTGGGGGCGATCTCGTCGAGCTGCGTGAGCGGCCTCTCGCCGTGCTCGGCGCGCTCGTTTTCCAGCTCTTCGATCTCGGTGGGTGCCTGCGGGGCGACGGTCGCGATATCGGGTGCGATCTCTTCGGCGAAGGTGCGCCGCGCGTCCTCTTGCGCCTGCTTCTCCTCGGCGAGCCGCTGCTCCTCGGTCTCGGCCAGATCGGCGAGCGTGATTTCGGGCTCGGGTTCCGCTGGTGCCGCCGGCTCCGCCGACGCGGCTTCGGGGGCGACCGGCGCGGCCTCGACCTTCGGCTTCGGCTCGACCTTCGACGTCGCGGGGACGGGCTCCTTCTCGTGGGTGCCCTCGCTGAAGCTGAACCCGCCGCCGGCCTTGTAGCCGCCCGACTTGTCGAGGCTCTTGGGCTCGACCGTCTCGTCCTTGAGCGAGACCTGCCGCCGCTTGTTCAGGTAGTAGCCGGTCGCCAGTGCGATCAGCACCAGCACAACGGCGACGACGGCGATCAGGATCGCGATGGTCGAAGTAGTCACCCCACGACTCTAGTCAACGCCGTTACGGTGCGGATCGGCGCTCATGCGGACGCCCGGCACGCCCAATCGGGGGCGTGTTCGGGCAGTGGTCCGATTGCCACACCGCGCGCCGTCAGGCCCCGGAGCACAGGGAATCGGCGGAGGACCCGGATGGGCAGGGGCATCCGGTTTTCCGTACCGACGGTGCCGGGTGCGGCGAGCGCGGGCGCGAGCACCGCCCGGTGCACGACGCGCTGAACACCTTGAACCAGCACCGTGGGGAGCCACCGCCGAATCTGGACGCGACATAGTAGCCCAACCGGCAGGGGTTCTCCTGTCCTCAGGGCGGGCCCCAGGATCCGCGCGGCCGCGACCGCATCGGCGACGGCGAGGTTGATCCCGACGCCACCAACGGGCGACATGGCGTGGGCGGCGTCGCCGATCAGGAGCAGTCCCTCGGCGTACCATCCGCGCGCTCGATTGAGTTCTACGTTGAGCAGTTTCACCTCCTCCAGCGATTCGAGGGTGGCGACGCGGTCGGCGGTCCACGGCGCAAGCCCGGCAACCTCGCGCCGGAAGCGGTCGAGCCCGCCCGCGCGGAGCGCGATGTCGCTGCCCTTCGGGATTACATAGGCGCACTGCCAATACGTCCCGCGGTCGATCGTCACGGCGAATCGCCCCGCACTCATGCGGCCGAACACCCCGTCGGGATCGCCAGCACGACGGGGCAGCCGGAACCAGAGAACGTCCATCGGTACCCCGAACCGGCGCGGAACGATTCCCGCCGCCGCGCGCACGGCGGAGTCGCGGCCGTCGCACGCGACGGTGAGCGCGGCCCGCACCTCGTGCTCGGCCCCGGTCCGGCGATCGCGATATCGCACGCCGCCGATCGCTTCCCCGTCTCGGACCAAGTCGATCACCTCGGCGTCGCGCACCAAGGTGAAGCTCGGCTCGGTGGCAGCGGCTTCGGCGAGCAGGTCCAGTAAGTCCCACTGTGGCACGAACGCGATGTGCTTGTGCCGCCCCGGAAGTCGGCGGAAGTCTGCGACCACCGCGTCACCGGCGTCGAGTTGCACCGTCATCTGTTCGACCAGGCGGTGCGGGATGGCCGCGAACCGCGCGCCCAGACCGAGCTCGTCGAGCAGCCGCAGCGTCGAGGCATGCACGGTGTCGCCGCGGAAGTCGCGCAGGAAGTCACTGTGCTCCTCCATCACGGTGACCTGCACGCCGGCCCGCGCGAGCAGCAGGCCGAGCACCATTCCGGCAGGGCCGCCGCCCACGATGAGACACCTAGTATTCATCATGCGTTGAAATCTACGTCCGGTGAACGCAGCGGACAAGCCCCCAACGAAGCGCAGATCACACCTTCGGATTCGTGGTGAGCCGAATTATTCGCCGTCCGTACTACCGGGGCTACCGTCACGTCCACCGGGTCATTCACTCCACCGAAAGCGAGATCGACTCATGCGTAAGAACTTCCCCCGCCGAGCCCTGATCGCAGGGGTATCCGTTGTCGCCGCCGCAGCGAGCACGATCGTCGCCGCGCCTGCCGCCCATGCCGACGCCCTCAAGGGCACGTTCTCGATCGGCTCGGGTTCGTATTTCCGGATGATCCTGCCGAGCGGTTCGCAGTCGGGCCCGTTCCTCGCCAACGGCAACTCCACCAACTCGGACAAGACCATTACGCCGCTGTCCGGCTCACTGACCTCGGGCTCGTACCAGTCGCAGGTCACCGGCGCCCGGACCTTCTTCGGCTCCGACTTCGTGACCTCGACGAAGGCCACCGACCCGCAGACCGGCAAGGGCACGTCGGTGCCGAGCATCACCCGCAACGGCTCGTCGCTGTCGGGCGACCTGTCCGCGTTCGGCGTCGCCTGGAACGGCCAGGTCTTCAACCAGGGCGCCCCGAAGCCGGGCGGCGGCTTCCCGGGCAAGACCAGCGCGGTCACGGGTTCGATCAACGGCAGCACCTACACGCTGCAGTGGACCAGCCAGATCGTCGGCGGGCCGTTCAACAACTTCACCGGCCTGTGGCACCTCACGGGCACCTACAACGGGTGACCGCCGCGCCCGACGCGGGCGCCGCACTGCTCGGTGGCGTCCCCCGGCTCCGGGCGGTGGCCCCGCCGCGGACCGCGGCGACGCCCCCGCCCCGGAGATGGCCGGGGCTGCTGCTCCTGGTGATCGGCCTCGGTCTCGCGGTCGGTGCGATCGCCGGCGGGCTTCCGACGACCACCGCCGGGGCCACGAAGATGCTCGACGCCTTCGGCCCGCAGCTGTCCACCGAGTCGCTCACCCGGCTCGGGAGCGACATCGACGCCGTGGCCGCGTTCGGCGAGGCCACCCGAACCGAGGCCGCCGCGGGCCGGCTCCGAAATGCCCCACGCACCGCGGAGTTCGCCGGACGGTCCGCGGCGATCGAGGGCAATGCACGCGGGCTCCTCGACTCGGCCACCGCGGCCCGGGGCGATGTGGATCGGCTCGCCGGTATCCGGGGTCTGGCCACCTTGCCGCAGGTTCTGCTGCTCGTGGGCATCGGCCTCGGGGTCGCGGGCGCGGTACTCCTCTGGGTCCGGGCCACCGGCCCCCGACGCTGGGCCACCGCGGCGGCGCTCCTCGCGGCGGCGGTGCTGGTGATCCATCCGTTCGCATCGGGTCTCGCCGCGAACGCCGGCTCCGCTCAGCGGGTGATCGATCGGTTCGCGCCGATCATGACGCAGCAGCAAGTGGTGACGCTGCAGCAGGACTTCCTCACGCTGGTGGGTGCGGTGGGCGAGATCGACCGCGGCGGTGCGGTGCACCGCACCCCGGAGATCCGCGCGTTCACCGCGTCCTGGCAGACCGTGTCGTCCGATCTCGCGACCCTCACCGGTGCGATCAACGACAACCTCCCCGACTACCAACGGCTCGCGCGCACCAATCGGCTCGCTCCGACGCCCGGGGGCACGTTCGCCCTGCTCCCGTGGGTTGAGCTCGCACTCGGCGTCGCGGCAGCCGGCGCCGTGCTCGCGCTCCGACGAAAGGTGGGCCCATGACCGCCCGCAGGTCCCTGTCCCTCGTGCTCGTCACGCTCGCGCTGGGCGGTGCTGTCGCCTGCGGTTCGCAGTCCGACGGTGCGCCGGCCGAGACGCCCGAACAACTCGTCGGCCTGTTCCGCTTCACCCCCGGGGGATTCGCGGACGGCAAACCCACCGGCACCTACTTCAAGATGGCGATCGTGGGCGGAACCGCGGAGGGGCCGTTCGTATCGAACGCCAACTCCCCCATCGCCGGAGGCGAGGTCACTGCTCTCAAGCCCGGAACGGCGGGCGGCCTCCGCACCGGTGCGTACCAATCGGAGGCCAGTCCCGGTTTCCGCAATGGCGATTCGGTCTCCGGCTCGGTGATCACGCCCACCAAGTTCTTCGACGTGCTGTTCGGCATCTCCACCAACGCCGTCGATCCGCAGACCAAGGCTGCGCTGCCCGCACCGTCGGTGACCAGGACCGGGGGCACGCTGTCCGCGGACGTGTCCGCGTGGGCCGCCTCCTGGAACAACCAGGAGTTCAACCAGGGCGCTCCGAAGCCGGTCCCGAAGACCGATGCGACCGCTGCCGGGCAGCAGAACGTGGCGAAGGCGTGGGATGTGGTCTCGCAACGGTGGCTCGCGCAGCCCGCTGCGGCGAAATCCACCGGCCCGGCCGCCACCGGCACGTTCGATCCGGCGACCCGTCGCTTCACCCTCGACTGGACCAGTCACATCCAGGGTGGACCGTTCAACGACTTCACCGGCGTCTGGCATCTCGAAGGCGTCTTCGAACCCGGTCTGCCGCCTACCCGCTGACCTTCCCCGCTTGCCCTTCATCCGACGAAAGAGCCACGCATGTATCGCCTTCCGCGCACTCTCGGCCTCTCGCTCGCCGCTGCGGTCGCCGTGACCGTTCCCCTCTCCGGGACCGCGACGGCCGCCCCCTCGCCCGCGCCGAAGCCCACGCCACCGGCGGCGTCGGCACCAGCGGGGTCGGCACCAGCGGGGTCGGCACCAGCGGGGTCGGCACCGTCAACGGCGGCCGCGCCGGGTATCGCGGGCGTGGTTCCCGGTGTGAACCCGGCTGATATCCAGTGCCCGCTGGGCTGGCCCAAGCCCCCGGAGAAGGGCGGTCTCGCTTCGCTCATCCTGTTGGCGCCCGCGGCCGGTGCGTTCACCGACGAGGCCTTCGCGGCGGGTCAGGCCTACGACCCGATCCTCAGCCTGTTCGGGCCGTTCCTGGCGGCCTTGTCCCCGCAGATCGAGAAGGCGCAACCCGCCCTGGCGGGCCCGGTCGGGGCTCTCAACGGTGCCGAGCAAGCGGTGTACGACGCCATCAAACCCTGGTACGCCCAGTACCGGCCAAAAGTGATCGACGCGCTCACCACAGCGGGCAACGATCTCGCTCCGGTACTTCAGGAGATGGTGGCGACGCCACTGGGCGCCTGCTTCGTGGCCTGGGAAGCGCAGGTACTCAAGGGGTTGCAGACCGGCCAGTGGTCGCCGATCGTGTTCAGCGGATTGGGTGAACTGGCCGAGCTCGCCCGCAGCGGGAAGGGCGGCGCCCCAGGGGCAGCTGGCGCCGCGAAGCCGGGGCCGCCGAAGTCCTCGCCGCGTCCGGCACCGTCGCCGGTCGTGGTCGCGAAGCCGCGGTGATCGAGCTCCGCGATGTCACGGTGCGGTACGGCTCGACGGTGGCCGTCGAGGGCGTCAGTTTCGTGGCGCCGTCGGGGGCGGTGACCGGGCTGATCGGGCCGAACGGGGCCGGGAAGTCGACCACGCTGCGCTTGATCGCCGGGTTGGAACGTCCTACTTCGGGCACCGTGACCATCGACGGTGCGCCGTACGGCGCACTCCCGAACCCCGGCACGGTGATCGGGGTCCTACTCGATGCGGAGTGGGTGTCTCCGTCGCGGTCGGCGCGTGCCCACCTGCGTTGGCTCGCCGCGGCGATGGGGCTACCGGACGACCGGGTGGACGCCGCACTGGAGTTGGTCGGGCTGCACGAGGTGGCCGAACAGACGGTCGGTTCCTACTCGCTGGGGATGCGGCAGCGGCTCGCGATCGCCGGTGCGGTACTGGGTGATCCGCGCACCGTGGTGTTCGACGAGCCGGTGAACGGTCTGGATCCCGAGGCCATCGCGTGGATCCGGGGTACGCTGCGACGGCTCGCCGATGATGGCCGTACGGTGTTGCTGTCCTCGCACCTGCTCGCCGAACTGGAACAGACCGCTGATCGGGTGGTGGCGCTGCGCGGCGGCGTGGTGGTCGCGGATGCGCCTCTGCGGGAACTCGTTGCGACGCCCCAGACCGACCGGTCCGGACTGGAGGAGCTGTACTTCCGGCTCGCAGACGATGGCGCGAGCGACGGCCGTAGTGACAGCTCGACCGTCGCGATCTCCCCTGCCCCGACCGAGCCGACCTCGCACGGCGCCCTGCGGCGGGCGGTCGCCGCGGAGGCACGCAAGGCCCGGACGTCGCCGGGGTATCGCGCCGTGCTCGGTGCCGTGCTGGCGGTGACCGCGACGGTGGCGATCGTGGTGGGGGTGTTCGCCTCCGCCTTCCACGGCGCCACGGTGACGACAGCCGTGTACGGGTTCGGCCTGGTGGGCGGCGCGCTGCTCGCAGTGTCCGGTGCGCTGGTGGTGGGGCTCGATCGTGACCAGGGAACGCTGCAATTGACCCGGGTACTTCTTCCCCGGCCCGGGCTGGTGTACGCCGCGAAGTCACTGGTCGTCACGGTCGGCGGTGCCGCTGCGGGGTTCGTATCCGCAGCAGCGGCGGTGGCGATCGGAGCGGTAGCCGGACTGTCCGCACCCGCGTCGGAGGTGCTGCGGGCACTGGTCGCCGCGCCGGCGGCGGGGGCGCTGCTCTCGGTGCTCGGACTGGCCGTCGGGTATCTCGCCTCGTCGACGACGACAGCGGTCGGTGCAGTCGTGGGCTGGTGGTTCCTGGTGGAGGCCATCGCGATTCCCGCGTTGCCCTTCGGGCGGTCGGTGCTCGCCTGGCTACCCGCCACGAACGCGCAGTTCGCCACGATCGCAGTCCCGGCGAACACGATCGGTTGGCCGTGGTGGGTGGCACTGGGGGTGCTAGCGGCCTGGTCGGGTGCGCTCACCATCGCCGGGAGCCGGCGGTGGTGAACGGAGCGGTCCGGGCATATCGGTCCACCTGATAGCGTCACGATTCGAGTCGGCCGCGGGAATCCGGTGGGAATCCGGGACTGGCGCGCAACGGTGTGAGGCGGTGAACGAACCGCCTCGAGTCCGATACCGCCCGGCTCGTGATGTCCATCGCCGCCCCCGCGCACGGGGTGGCCGACGAAACGAGTTTCCATGCGCATCGCCGCACCCCCTCTTCTCATCCTGTCCGCAGCCCTGCTCGCCGGGTGCGGCAGCGCACCGTCGAGCGCGCCGCCCGCCGCGACGGGTCCCTTCCCGACCACGGTCACCACGTGCGGCTTCGCCTCCGAGGTGAGGTCGGCTCCGCAGCGCATCGTCACCATGAATCAGGGCGCCACCGAGGTCGCGCTCGCGCTGGGTATGCGCAGTCGGATGGCGGGGACCGGGTATCTCGATGACGAGGTCGCCCCGCGCTACCGGGACGACTACGCGAAGGTCACCGTGCTCGCGCCGAAGTACCCGACGCAGGAGAAGATCTTGTCGGTGAATCCGGATCTGGTGTACGCCTCGTACGCTTCCGCGTTCCGGGACCGGGCGGGCGGGGAACGCCGGAAGTGGGCGGATCGAGGTGTCCCCACGCTGCTCGCCCCGGCGGGGTGCGAGAAGAAGCCCGAACGCGCCACCTGGGATCTCATCTGGGACGAGTTCGCCGCGGCGGGAAAGGCCTTCGGCGCCGAGGCCGCCGCGGCGAAGCTCACCGCGGACCAGAAGTCCGAGCTCGGCAGCGAGGCGCTCGCGGGTGCTGCCCGGGGACAACGCATCCTGTGGTGGGATTCGAAGACTGATATCCCGTTCGTCGGCGCGGGCAAGGGTTCGCCGCAATTGCTCGTCGAATCCGTGGGCGGTGTCAACGTCTTCGCCGACCGCCCGGGCAACTGGGCCGATGTCTCGATGGAGAATGTGATCGGGTCGAATCCTGACGTGATCGTCGTCGCCGATTCCACCGGGAGTCCGGCACAGGCCCGCATCGAGTTCGCTCGGTCCGATCCGGCGATGAGCCGGTTACGCGCCGTGCGGGATAACCGGTTCGTGGTGATCCCCTTCTCGGAGACCACGTCCGGGGTCCGGTTGCTCGATGGTGCGCGCCGTATCGCCGACGGGATCCGGGCCCTGCCGTGACCGTGATCCTGGTGGGGATGTCGGCGGGTATCGATCCGGATGAGCTGACTGCCCTCGCCGCCGATGCGGGAGCGCACGCGGCCTTCCTCCAGGTGTACGACCCGGCGCTGGTCGACGTTCTCGATGACGCCACCGACGGCGGCGCGCGGGAACTGCTGCTGATCGGCTGCGGTTGGGCGCAGCCCGGTCCCAAGCGGTCATGGTTGCGGCGTGTTGCGGCGCATTGGATGCGTGAGCGATTCCTCTCAGGTGCTCCTGTCCCCGCGGTCCTCCTCGCACCCGAGCTCCTGCCGGCGGCACAGTCGCATCTCGTCGCTGCGGCGGTCGCGGAAGGCGGGCGGCCGATGACACCCGATGCGGCGCCACTCGTCTCCGCGGCGTGGGAGAACGTCCCGTCCCATCGGCACCAGGTGCTGGTGTGCCGCGGCCCGCGGTGTTCGGCACGGGGTGCGGCGGCTCTGTCGGCCGCGCTCGGCGCCGAGCTCCGGCGGCGGGCTCTCGACGATGACGATGTGTTGATGACGGTGACCGGATGCCAATTCCCTTGTAACCACGCCCCCGTGGTCACCGTGCAGCCGGACGATGCCTGGTACGGCGGAATCACCGTCGAGGATGTGCCGGCCCTGGTCGAAGACCATCTCGTCGATGGGCGCCGTCTCGCTCATCGGCTCCTGCCTCGCGCGCGGTCCACTCCACCGGAATATTCGGACCGCAGTCCGGGGTTGAGACGGCTATGAAAATCGGTTTCCTGTCATTCGGTCACTGGAGCGATGCGCCCGGATCGCAGACCCGCAGCGCTTCCGACGTCCTCCATCAATCGATCGACCTCGCGGTGGCGGCCGAAGAAGTGGGTGCCGACGGCGCGTACTTCCGTGTGCACCACTTCGCACGCCAACTCGGTTCACCGTTCCCTCTGCTCGCGGCGGTGGGCGCGAAGACCTCACGGATCGAGATCGGTACCGGCGTGATCGACATGCGCTACGAGAACCCGCTGTACATGGCGGAGGACGCGGGGGCCGCCGATCTCATCGCCGATCACCGGCTGCAGCTGGGAGTGAGCCGGGGATCGCCGGAACAGGTGATCGACGGCTGGCGCTACTTCGGATACGAACCCGCTGAGGGCAAGACCGACGCCGACATGGGGCGTTCCCACACGGAACTGTTTCTCCAGGTGTTGGAGGGCGAAGGATTCGCGCAGCCCAACCCACGCCCGATGTTCCCGAATCCGCCGGGTCTGCTGCGGGTCGAACCACACTCCGACACGCTCCGCGAGCGGATCTGGTGGGGTGCCGGCTCCGACGCGACGGCGCAGTGGGCAGCGCGACTCGGCATGAACCTGATGAGTTCGACGCTCAAGAGCGACGAGTCCGGTGAACCCTTCGACGTGCAGCAGGCCACACAGATCCGCGCGTTCCGTGAGGCGTGGGCGGCCGCCGGACACGACCGTGAGCCGCGAGTGTCGGTGAGCCGCAGCATCATGCCGATCATCGATGACGAGAGTCGCGCCTACTTCGGGCACGAAGGCCGCGGTGGCGATCAGTTCGGCACCATCGATTCCTTCCGCGCCGTCTTCGGACGCACGTACGCTGCGGAGCCGGATAGGTTGATCGAGCAGCTCCGTGACGACGAGGCGATCGCCGCGGCCGACACGCTGCTGGTGACCGTGCCCAACCAGCTCGGCGTGGCGTACAACACCCGACTCCTGGAGTCGCTGGTCAAGGATGTCGCTCCGGGCCTCGGGTGGCGTTGACCTCGGAACGTGGTGATCAGCGCAGTGCGCGGCGCATGAGCACGCGCGTGAACCCGTCGAGGGTCGATTCGGTATCGGTGACGTAGGTGAAACCCGCTCGCTCGAACAGCGCGCGGGTGCCCACGTACGCCATGGTGAGATCGACCTTCTCGCCCTGGTTGTCCACGGGATAGGCCTCGACCACCGGAGCGCCGTACGCGCGAGCGAAGGCGACGGCACCGTCGACCAGGTGGTGACTGATCCCCTGCTTGCGGTGTCCTGCGCGCACCCGGACGCACCACAGCGACCAGACATCGAGGTCGTCGACGTGCGGAATCTTGCGGTTCCGGGCGAAGCTGGTGCCGGAGCGCGGATGGACCGCCGCCCACCCGACGGGTTCGGCTGCGTCATAGGCGATCACGCCGGGCGGCGGGTTCTCGGAGCACAGGCCACGCACACGGTCGAACCTGGCGGGGCCTCGCAACTGCTGGTTCTCCGTGCTGCCGATGCGGTACGACAGGCAGAAGCAGTTGCTGGAGGTTTCCTTCTTGGGGCCGATCACCGCCCGGACATCGTCGAAGACGGTGGCCGGGCGGACCTCGATGGGCATCGAGTTGCGTCCTAGTCGGTCTGCACCTCGCTGCGGTCACCGGACCACAGCGTATGGAAGGTGCCCGCCTTGTCGACGCGCTTGTAGGTGTGTGCCCCGAAGAAGTCGCGCTGGCCCTGCACCAGGGCGGCGGGCAAGCGGTCGACGTTGAGCGAATCGAAGTAGCTCAGCGCCGTCGCGAACCCCGGCACGGGCACGCCGGCCTGCGTCGCGGTGATCACCACGCGGCGCCACGCGGCCTCACCGTCGCGGATCGCCTGTGCGAAGTACGGCGCCTCGAGAAGCGTTGCCAGGTTGGGATTCTCGGCGTACGCGTCGGCGAGCACGTTGAGGAACTGCGCGCGGATGATGCAACCGCCACGCCAGATCTTGGCGACGGCGCCCTTATCGATGTTCCAACCGTACTTCTCGGCGCCGGCGATGATCGCGTCGAAACCCTGCGCGTAGGCCACGATCTTCGATGCGTACAGCGCCTTGGCCACATCGTCGACGAACGAGTCGTCGACCGTCGGTGCGTCCGGGCGCGCGATGCCCAGGGCACGGACGGCATCGCGCTGCGTGCGCTTGGACGAGACGGCCCGGCCGAACACGGCCTCCGCGACGCCGCCCACGGGAACTCCGAGGTCGAGCGCGGTCTGCACGGTCCACACGCCGGTGCCCTTGCTCCCGGCCTGGTCGACGACGATGTCGACGAACGGCTTGCCCGTCTCGGCATCGATGTGCTTGAGGATCTCGGTGGTGATCTCGATGAGGTAGCTGTTGAGCGGGCCGGAGTTCCAGGTCTTGAAGATGTCCGAGATCGCCTGCGGCGAGTGGCCGGCCACATTGCGCAGCAGGTCGTACGCCTCGCCGATGAGCTCCATATCGGCGTATTCGATGCCGTTATGGATCATCTTGACGAAATGACCTGCGCCGTCGGTTCCCACATGGGTCACGCAGGCCTCGCCCTCGGCGACCGCGGCGATCGAGGCGAGGATCGGGCCGAGCGTCTCGTACGACTCCGGGGTGCCACCGGGCATGATCGACGGTCCCTTGAGCGCACCCTCTTCGCCGCCCGAGATTCCGGCGCCCACGAAGTGAATGCCAGTCGGCGCGATCCGTGCTTCGCGGGCGATGGTGTCGTGGAAGTTCGCATTGCCGCCGTCGACGATGATGTCGCCCGGCTCGAACCGCTCTTGGAGCTGCTCGATCACCGCATCAGTGCCCGCGCCGGCCTGCACCATGATGATCGCGGTGCGCGGCGTGGCCAGGCTCGCGACGAAGTCGTCGATCGACTCCGATGCCACGAAGTTCGCCTCGGGATGGTTGGCCACCACCTCCCGGGTCTTCTCCGGCGAACGGTTGTAGATGGCCACGGTGTTGCCCTCGCGGGAGGCCAGGTTGCGGACCAAGTTGGAGCCCATCACCGCCATTCCCACCACACCGATGTTCGCCTTGGCGTCGTTGCTGGTCATCGCTCGTTCGTACCTCTCATCGTGGCCGTCGCCGTTCGGCCACCAGGCTACTCCGGCGCCGTCACGGTGAGCACCGGGATCGGCGCGTCGCGCTAGGACCGCGGGGCTGCATCACGATCGAGCCAGTGATCCACGTGCAGCAGGCGTGCGGTGGCCAGAGCGGAGGCCTGGCAGCTGAACCCGACGACGCTCCGCTCGTCGTTCAATCGGACGGCACCGAGCGTCATCGGCGCGGGCAACCGGGACAGGAACGTGCCGAGTGCCGCGGGCGAAATCCGCCACAGCTCGCCGCGGATCGAGCGACCGTCGATAGGGTCGTGCACGAGGCCGGGTTTCGGCGGCACGGTGTCGAGTGCGACGAGGCGGTACTCGGGTGCGGTCGCGACCGGACCGGCCCACCGTGCCCCCAGGGCGGTCAGCTCGCGCTCCAGCGGCTGGCCGCGCAGGTGCGCGCCGAAGACGGCGAGATCCAGCGCACCGACGAACTCGGTGTTCCACGGTTCGGGCGACGGTGCCCCGGTGATCCTGGCGGCGAGGTCGAGTGCCACCGCATCGTGTCCAGCCGGAGCGAGCACGCTGATGCCGAACGGCGCACCGTCGTCGGTTTCCCCCGCAGGCACCGCAACCGCGCACAGGTCGAGCAGGTTGCAGAAGGTGGCGTAGGCGCCCAGTTCGGAGTTCACGCCCACCGGGTCGGCCGCCACATCCGCGATGGTGGGGTGCCGCGGAGCGGTCGGTACGAGCAACCCGGCGCAACCGTCGAGGATGGAGCGGGTGCGCTCGGCCAGCTCGCGCAGGCGTTGCTGGTCGGTTGCCAGACGGTACGCGGGGAGCTCACCGGCCGCGGTGATGATGCCTGCCACGATGGGATCCACGCCGGCATCCGGACCGGCGGTCGCGAGGTATTCGCCGACGGCGCTGTACCGTTCGGCGACGAGTGCACCGCCGTAGAGCAGCCGGCCCGCGGCCAGGAAGTCGGCGACGTCGATGCGGGTCACGCGCAGCCCTGCCTGTTCGGCCTGCGCGACGACTCGCTCGAAGGCCTGGCGCCATGCGTCATTCAAGCCCGGGAGTTCCGCAGGTACGGCCACCGTCGCATCGGGGGCGGCCGCCAGCGGCGCGTCGGCCGGCCATGCACGAGGCCCGGTGGCGCCCATGATCGCCATGGCACGGTTCGCGGCATCGGTATCGCGCGCGAAGACGGAGACGCAGTCGTACGACGCGCAGGCGGGGATCACGCCGTCGGTGCTCACGGCGCCGATGGTGGGCTTGATGCCCACGACGCCCTGGAAAGCGGCGGGCACCCGGCCCGAGCCGGCGGTGTCGGTACCGATCGCGATGTCTGCGTAGTCGAGGGCGACGGCGACGGCGGATCCGGAACTGGATCCGCCCGAGACGTAATCGGGACGGTGGGCGTTGCGGACGGCGCCGTACGGGCTCCGCGTCCCCACGAGGCCGGTGGCGAACTGATCGAGATTGGTCTTTCCGATCACCACGGCTCCGGCGGCACGCAGGGCCGCGACGGCTGCGGCGTCCCGTTCCGCGGTGTACGCGTATCCGGGGCAGGCCGCGGTGGTCGGGAGGCCCGCGACATCGACGTTGTCCTTGACCGCCAGGATGATTCCCGCGAGTGGGCCACCCGCGGCGACGGCGGCGTCGTAGTCGGCCTGGACATCGGTCTCGGGCCGGAGAGTGACGAAGACCTCGGGTCGGTCGTCGGCGGCGATGCGGCGATAGATATCGGCGATACGGCTCATGCTGCGCTCCTGGTGAATTCTCCTGCGGCAGCCCAGCGTCCGCGCTCTTCGGCTCGGGCCATCTCCATGTTCGCTTGCACGCGGGCGATATCGTCGGCCTCGCGAGCGAGGAAAGCCCGGTGCGACGACAGGGAGAACGATCCCGGTGTGATGTCGACGGTGCCGCGCCCGGCGGCGGTGTCGGCGCGTAGATCAGCGAGTTCCTCGGTACTCACCGGGTACCAGCTGATCCGGTCGAAGCTGCGGAGCAGCCAGGGATGCTCGGGCTCGAATCCGCCCGCGGCGGCAGGATGACGGTGGTTCCACACCTGGGTGGTGCGACCGACGAACTGGTAGCCACCGGGGCCCTCCATACCGTAGATGCACAGGTATGCGCCGCCGATCCCGACGGCGTTCTCCGGGGTCCAGGTGCGGGCCGGGTTGTACTTGGTGGTCACCAGGCGGTGCCGCGGGTCGAGCGGGACCGCGACGGGTGCTCCTAGATACACATCGCCCAGACCGAGCACCAGATAGTCGGCGTCGAACACGATGCGCTGCACGTCGTCCACCGAATCGAGGCCGTTCATCCGGCGGATGAATTCGATGTTCCACGGGCACCACGGTGCGTCACCACGGACGCCCAGGACGTACCGTTCGATCGCCTCGCGGGTGCTGGGGTCGTCCCACGACAGCGGGAGCGAGATGGTGCGACTCGGCACGATCATGTCATCGGCAGCGGGGAGCTCCGCCTCGGCCTCGGAGATCCATTCACGGACGGCGTTCTGGGACAGCACTGTCGGGTCGAACTTCACCTGGAGGCTGCGCACGCCGGCGGTGAGGTCGACGAGGCCCCGCGGAGAATCATCGCGCAGTCGCTGTTCGAGCGCGTGGACGCGGGCGCGGAGCTCGAGGTCGAGGGCCATGGGCCCGTATTCGACGAGCACGTTGTCGTCCCCGGAGCGGCGGTAGGTGACGGTGGTCTCGCCGTCGGCGGTCATCGACCGTCCGAGGATGCCGTCGTCGGTGTCACCGCCGGTGGCGATCACGTACGGAACCGCGGCGCGCCGGGCGGTGCCGAGATCAGCCGGTGAGGCGGCGGTGACGGCCCGGACGGGGACGAAGCGCACGGTGTCGCCCGGACGGAGCTGCCCGAGTTTCCAGCGGTCGGCGGTGGTCACGGTCACGGGGCAGACGAAGCCGCCCAGGCTGGGGCCGTCGGGGCCGAGCAGGATCGGGGTATCGCCGGTGAAGTCGAGAGCGCCCACGGAGTAGGCGGTGTCGTGGATGTTGGAGGGGTGCAGTCCTGCTTCGCCGCCGTCGGGGCGGGCCCAGTCGGGCTGCGGCCCGATCAGGCGGACGCCGGTGCGATCGGAATTGAAGTGCACCTCATAGGCGGTGCCGTACAGGGTTTCGATATCGGACTCGGTGAAGTACTCGGGTGCGGAGTGCGGGCCGACGGTCACGGCGAGGTTCCACTGGGTGGTGAGGGCCGGCACCTCCTCGGCGAGGAGGCGGCGCGGTTGCTGGAGGGTTTCCGCTCCCCCGATGGCGAGTTCATCGCCCGCGGTGAGGGTGCGGCCCCCGATGCCGCCGAACTTCCCGAGGGTGAAGGTGGACGCGCTGCCCAGGTAGTCGGGGACGTCGATGCCGCCGCGGAGGGCGACGTAGACGCGCATGCCGAGGTTGCCCGTCATACCTACCGCGAGCTGGTCGCCGGGGTGCACCTCGACCGACGCCCCCATCGGCACCGGCCTCCCGGCCACGGTCACCGTGCACGGCGCCCCTGTGACGGCGATGATGGTCGGCTCGTCGACCGTGAGGGCTAGTCCACCGAGGGTGCATTCGAGTCCGGGGGCGCCCTCCGGGTTGCCGACGGCGACATTCGCGAGCCGGAACGACAGGTCGTCCATCGGGCCGGACGGGGGAACGCCCACCTTCCAGTAGCCGACGCGGCCGGGCCAGTCCTGCACGGTGGTCATCGGGCCGGGGCGGATGATGGTGACGGTCATGCGGGCACCTCCGAGATCTCGAGCTCGACCGCGGTGGGGTCGAATCCGTTGCACGGGTTGTTGATCTGCGGACAGTTGGAGATGAGTACCAGCGTGTCGATCTCCGCGCGCAGCACCACCTTCCGCCCGGGGGCGGAGAGCCCGTCGACGATGCCGAGGGTGCCGTCCGGATCGACGGGAACGTACATGTAGAAGTTCACGTTGCCCACCAGATCGCGCTTGCCGAGGCCGTGGCGGCTGCCTTCGATGAGAAAGTTCTCAACGCAGGCGTGCTGGTGTTTGGTGTGGTGGCCGTAGCGAAGAGTGTTGGATTCCTGCGAGCAGGCGCCGCCGAGGGTGTCGTGCTTACCCACCTCGTCGTCGACGATGGTCATCATGGGCCGGGATTCCTGGTCGCGAATCACGGTGCCCGTTTCGAGGAAGATGTTGCCCTGCCCCAGGATGGTCTGTTGGGCGCTGTAGCGGACGGTGTGATCGTCGGCGCCGTAGAACAGGGTGTCCACGGCCTGGTTGCCGTGCAGATCGGTCATGGTGAGGGTGTGACCAGCGGGGACGATGCCCGACCAGGGGGCGCGCGGGGTGACGGTGGCGATCATCGGATGCTCCTTGCGGCGTGGTGGGCGTCTTCGGAGTTGGCAACGGCCCGGCGGTATTCGGGGTCGACTGTGGTGTCGTCGATCAGCGCCTGCAGGTCGTCGTCGGCGTGCCAGGCCATTAGTTCGAGCATGCCGGTGTCGAAGGTGGGTGACGGGTCGAGCGGGTGCGCGGTATTCGCGACCGCGACGATGCACGGCAGGTGCAGAACCAGGTCCACGCAGTGGCCGGCCCCGGCGCTCCCGGTGGAGGTGAGCGCACCGTCGTCCTCGACGCGCACACCGTGGAAGAACGAGACGGTGGGTGCCACATCGGTAGGGGTGAGTCCGTGTTTCGCGGCAGCCAGGACGAGCAGTTCCCGGCCTGCGGGGCTGTCCGAGTGCGCCTCCCCCGCTCCGTATTTGGCGGTGTTCTGGGCGAGGGTGGTGGTGCCGCAGATCGCGTCGTGGTGCCCGGAATCGTCGGCGACGATGGTGGCGAGCACGCGGCCCTGGTCGGAGAGCAGCGGGTGCCCGGCGCCGAGGTAGGCCTGCCAGGGCACCTTGACGGTGTCGGCCAGGCTCAGCCGTTCCCAGGGCGCATCGGTGCGCCACAACAGGACCGAGGCGCAGGCGGTGCCGGTGAGATCGGTGAGCCGCAGCCGGGTTCCGCGGGCGAGGGCCTTCACCGTGTAGCGGCCCCCGGGAACCGTTTCGGCCCAGGTGAGCGCGTCCGCGGGGACGCCGGTGGGCGGTGCGGGCCAGGCGGTGGCGGGCACCGTCGGCATACCGTCCACGCGACGGTCGGCCTGGGCGCGGGCGTGGTCCCGGGCGCCCTTGGTGGTGGCGGTGTTATCGAGGGAGGTGGTCATACCGGGGTTCCTTCCGGGGTGGCGAACGGGTTCCCGACAGGGCGGGGGTGCGGACGGCGCGGCAAGCACGCGATGCCGAGAACGACGGCGGCGATCACGGTGATCGGGCCGGCCCACTGCAGGAGTGGGAACTGGCCGGTGGGGTCGTAGATCTCGGCACGCGGCCAGGCCAGGTTGATCACCATGGCGGCGCCATAGAGGACGGCGGCGGCGTTGATCGCGATTCCCCAGCGCCCCAGGCTGAACACGGGGCGGCCATCGGAGTCGCGGACTTCTTCGCCGTGCGGCCAGCCCCGCAGTCGCTGGTAGAGCATCGGGACGGTCACGGAGAGGTAGGCCAGGTAGATGAGCACGATGCAGACGCTGGCGAGGGTCGCGAAGATCGCGGGGTTCCCCACGTTCACCAGCAGCACTGCGACGCAGAGGACTCCGATGAGCACGGCGGGAGCGATCGGCGTCTGGGTGCGCGGGTTCACGCGCGAGAGCCGATCCGAGAAGGGCAGCCGATGGTCGCGGGCCATGGAGAAGATGAGGCGGCTGCACGCGGTCTGGATGGCGAGAGTGCAGATGAATACCGCCACGGCCACGTCGAGAAGCAGGACCTTGCCCCAGAACGAGCCGAGGACGGACGAGAGCACGTACGGCAGGCCACCGGCTGCGAGTTCCGCCCCCAGTGTTGGGGCGGCCATGAGTGCGGTGAGCAACATGAGGCCGCCGCCGATCGCGGAAGCGGTGAGGGCGAAGCGGATGGTGCGGGGGGCCACGCGGCGCGGGTTGACGGTCTCCTCGGCGAGCTCACCCGCCGAGCCGAAGCCGACCATCACGTAGGCCGCCATGAGGCCGGACACGATGAAGGCGCCGAGGTAGCCGCTGGAGCCGGTGTCGGTGACGTGCGAGGTGTCGAAGACGACGTCGGGGCCGCGCCGGGCGTGCATCGCGAGGGCGCCGATCACCGCGACCACGCCGACCAGTTCGCAGGTGACGCCGATGGCGTTGATCCGCCCCATCCAATGCACGCCGATGCAGTTGATCGTGGTGGTGAGGACGAGTAGGACGGTACCGAGGAGCACCGCGTTGGCCGCGCCACTCGGGCTGGTCAGGGCGGGATCGTCGCCGACGATCTGGAAGCCGGACCACACTGTGGGGAGCACCACCTGCAGGGCGATCGCCGCCGCGGCGGCGGTGAAGATCTGGGCGAGGATCATGAACCAGCCGCCGAACCAGCCCACCAGTTCGCCGCCCAGCCGGCGCGACCACTGATAGATGGCGCCGGAGATCGGGTAGCGAGCCGCCATCTCGGCGAAACACAGGGCCACGAGGAACTGGCCGAAGTACACCAGGGGCCAGGTCCAGAAGAAGGCGGCGCCGCCCAGGGAGTAGCCCAGACCGAACAGCTGGAAGATGGTGGTGAGGATCGAGACGAAGGAGAACCCGGCGGCGAAGGAGGCGAATGTGCCCAGCGACCGGCGCAATTGGGGCTCGTATCCGAGTTGCGTGAGGTCGTCCGAGTCCAGTTGTCGGGCCTGTGTAGCGGTCATGGGCGGCGGCTTCCGATCGAGGTTTTCTGTCAAGTGATAGAAAACCGTCCCGCGGAGTCATCCGCGTATCGCCGCTGTTGCGATCAGGGAAACCGATGCTACGAACGTGTTTCGCGGGCAGTAGGGTTGGCGAGATGAGCGACGCTGCGCCGGGGGGCGAATCCGCAGGACGACGGGGACGGCCCCGCGCGAATGATCCGCGCCGCCCCGGCGCCACCGCCGCCGACGAGATTCTCGACGCCGCTGCCGAGTTGTTCACCTCACGCGGCTATGCAGGAACCTCCACCAGAGCCATCGCCGAGGCCGTGGGAATTCGGCAGGCTTCCCTGTATCACCACTTCTCCACCAAGGACGAGATCTTGACTGCGCTGCTGGAGGCAACGGTGCAGGCGCCACTCGCGCTCGCCCGCCAGCTCGCCGCGGCCGACGGTGAGCCGATCGACCGGCTGGTGCAGTTGGCGGCGTTCGATGCCGAGCAGTTGGCGACGGCCCGTTTCAACCTGGGCGCGCTCTACCATCTCCCCGAGCTGGCCGGTGACGCCTTCGCCGAGTTCCGTCGTGATCGCGCCGAGCTGGCGGAGCACTACCGCTCCCTCTCCGCAGCCGCCATCGGCGACAAGGACGACCCCCGCACCCTGCTCCCCTTCCGGCTGGTTGAGTCCGTCATCGGCCTCCGCTCCGACGGCACGATCAGCACGAACGACGCACACTCCCAACGAGTGATCGATACCATCAGCAATGCGATTCACACCCTTGTATCAGCATCAATGCACGCCCCCTACGCCGGCCGAGCCCCTCGAATGACCCACGATCGCACTGAAATGCCCTGAGACCGGCAGGATCAATCTTCCTACTTCCCTCAGCCTATGCCGCCCAATGACTGCCCCCGCGCTTCTTCCACTCATCGCACAGCCTGAATCATCCGCGGCCGATAGTCCGTCGGTTCCAAACGCGCATTCCACCCCAGCTACCAAATACCACCGTCGACGTCAGGCCGCCCTCATCTTTGAACAACACCACGGCATCAGCACAGTGCTGTACCCTATTTGGAACGACCATGAGAGCCCGTCACCCCAGGGGGATTGAACGTGACCACGCCGCGCGATGAAGAACTGTTTAGCTTCAGCTGGCTTGCACTAAAACTTCTTGGACGGGGGCTCTATTCGAATCCATGGAGCGCATTGTCCGAGCTCGTAGCCAACGGTCTAGACGCAAACGCTGAAACTGTCTATGTATACATCGATGCATCCATCAAATCCAACGCAACGGTGGAAGTCATTGACGATGGCGACGGTATGAGCAGGGACGAGATCGGCTTATACGCCCAGGTCGGCAGAAACAAGCGGAACGACGAACCGGAAAACAACTCAGCAAAGAATCCACCCAAAGGAAGAAAGGGAATCGGCAAACTCGCAGCGTTGTACCTATCTAACCACTTTTTCCTTCACACTCGACAAGTTGATAGCGCTACAAGTTGGGAACTCGACGCCCGAGATGAAAGGGTTTCGGAGGATGAACATCCGCGCCTTGTGGCCACGACCGCAGGTCCCGAAACTCCAAACGAAACACTTTGGAATTCCCTGGCTTCCGGGACCCGAATCACCCTACAGAATGTCGATCTCACCGGGTACGGCGAACAATCCATTACCGCCCTTGGTTCAAGGCTCGCAAATCAATTTCTCCTTCCGGAAAGCAACTCAGGCGGGACCATTCATATTTGGGTACGCAAGCGAGCCGATGAAACAAACCCCAGATACGGCCCCGTCGAAAAAACCGTCGCGTACAAGAATCTTGTTGAGGTGTCGCAGAATTTCGATCCTGAAGATGTCGCTGACGCCCAGCCTTCTGACTTTCAGCCGTCGGGCAGGTCTGTGCGAATCCCGGCAAAGGGAGCTCCCGGCGGAGAAATTTTGAAACCCGCCAAATTTACAAAGTTTCAACATGACACCCTTGAAGACGAAGCATGGAAGGAAATTGAATCAAGAGTCGATCGCAAACGAAAGACTTACGACAACGTCCCATTTGAGCTCACGGGCTGGATTGGTGTTCACGCCACCATCGACAGTGCAGCTGCACGGGAGAACGACGCACGGTTTGTAAAAAATCGGTACTACAACCCCGCTCAGATTCGCGTGTACGTCCGTGGAAAGCTTGCAAGCGACCGTCTCCTGTCTCAGCTCGGACTAACGGGGACATACACCAATTACATTGAAGGTGAAATTAGCTTCGACATCCTAGATGAAGACACCTTGCCGGATATCGCGACATCAAATCGACAAGACTTCGATGAGACTGATGGGCGAGTCACGTTGCTCAAGGCTTTGGTCCGACCAATAGTCCGCAGATTGATGCTCAGCCGTCAGGAAATTGCAACTGAGATTGCTCGAGCTGTCACGGCCGAGAAGGAACGTAGAGACACTTCAAGCAAGCAGCAGTTCTCACATGAAGTCCAGGAAGAGCTCGCGCAACGAACAGAACTATCAGACACCAGTCGCGCGGAGCTTCACATGGTCATCACCAATAAGATCCAGGGAGATGTCTCACCCAAGCAGAAGTATCGAGTATTTATTTCACATGCGCGGAAGGATCGTGCGTTCGCGACAATGATAGACGAGCTTTTGCAGCTAAAAGGCGCAAAAAAAGACGAAATATTCTTCACGTCACGTCCAGGCGATATTGAGTACGCCCTCGATGACCGCGCCCTGAGTATGATTATCAAGGATAGCATCACCCACTCAAATACGTTGATCTTCTATCTGACGAGCAAGAATTTTCTTGCGAGTCAATACTGCCTGTTCGAAGGTGGCGCGGGCTGGGCAACCCGATCGATTGGCGACTATCTCAAGCTCAACGTGGATTACAAATCCATTCCAGCCTTTCTCACGAACGGGCGGTCCGAGGTGACCGTCCTGAATGGTACCAGCATCGAGCTCACGGTAGATCTTCATAACTACTTTATCCGCGGAATACTCAATCCGATGATCTCTCACTTGAACCGAGGGCGAGAGATCACGGGGGAGCCCCTGATTTCGGAGTTCGAAATTCCGTCGGTGCCAACTGAATTTGAACTAAAGAAACAGGGAAGAACAGCCGCCGACTTTTTCAACGAAGAGATCTCGGAATATTGGCAAATTCTCGTCGAAGATACAATCGACGAGTACCTATCAGATTACCCTAAGCCCTAATCAGGTTCCGTTCACTTAGCACGCGGTAGCTATCCTGTCTTGCTGGATCGATTCCAAGATCGGAACGATATAGTTCTTCGAGAGCCATTCGACAACCGGGGTGCAAACCGCATCTCCGAATCCAGAGTAAGCGTGATGTGGCTTCACTCCCTCAATATCGTACTCAGGAACCCCCATGAGACTCGCATACTCTTTCGGAGTCATCCAACGTATTTGCAGCCGTCCATGGGCATTCACCACAATGAGCGCTTGCTTTGATGACCCGCCACGGGAAGTCCGGAGGCAGCCCGCGATGTCGTCATTTCTCATTTCCCATCGCGGCTCACCTGATCGCATCCTCCGGTAGGCTGTCCGCACCGCAGGGACGTTAGCCGAAATGAGGGCATCTAACCGTTCACGCTGAATCTCAGATAGGGACGACAGATAGGCTGCCACGCGTCCCTCGTTCCACCAGCGCGAATCGTCGTCGTCGAGCCGGTCAATATGAGATGCCAGTCCGATTTTGTCAGTAGAAGGCAGCGTGGGTAGAGCACCACGGTGGGTAACTAGCGAGTCGTCTTCAAATATTGCATTCAGCCATGGTGGCCTGAGGAGGCTCGATCCGCTTCCCCCTTCCACGACTACGTTCTTTGCGCCTACTAGAAAAAGACGAGGCCTCGACTGTGCCACGAAATGTTTCGCATCGATCGACATGACGTCGACAGAGTATCCCAGTCCGTTGAGGGCGCGAATAACGCTCGCGATATCTTCACCTCCACGCCGTGTCGCAAGTGCGTTCACATTTTCCAGAACAACCACCGACGGTCGCGATTCCTTCATCCTGCTAAGAGTCTTCACAAAGTACCAGAATGCTGAGCTAGATGTGCCGCGGTGAATTCCGGCGCGAGTGCCGGCAACAGAAAGATCCGTGCATGGAAACGACGCCCACGCTACGTCGATATCTATTGGATCCTGAGACGCTTCTAGAGTAGCTAGATCCCCGACAATGTAGCGGTGGCCTTCTCGCTCGCCAAAATGTTTCTCGTACAACGCGTACTTTACTGGAGAGATATCATTAGACCAGGCAACCTTTATGTCCGCTTTCTCCAGCCCGATACCAGCGAGGCCAATCCCCGCAAAGAACTCCGCAGCGCGCCACTTGGACTCTGATGTGAAACTTTCGTGTTCGATCATTAGCGTGTTCGCTCCTACGATGCGCTAAGAATTCGGAGTATCAGACGACATTAGCAAAATACCTACCTATCCTATCTGCCGGGCGGAGTACGCGTCGTTGGCCCTAGTTGACTGGCCGCGCCGGTTGCATACTCGCTGGAGTAGGGGATCATCACACAGGCAATACACCCAGCTCCTGGCCACGGATGCGCTGAGAGATCACCTGCGTGATCCCATCGCCCCGCATCGAGACGCCGTACAGCGCATCGGCGACCTCCATCGTCGGCTTCTGGTGCGTGATCACGATCAACTGGGACTTGTCGCGCAGCTGCTCGAACAGGGAGATCAGTCGGCGCAGGTTGGTGTCGTCCAGGGCCGCCTCGACCTCGTCCATCACGTAGAAGGGTGAGGGGCGGGCACGGAAGATGGCAACCAGCATCGCCACGGCGGTCAGCGACTTCTCACCACCGGACAACAGCGAGAGCCGCTTCACCTTCTTACCCGGCGGCCGCGCCTCGACGTCAATACCGGTGGTCAGCATGTCCGACGGATCGGTGAGGATCAGCCGGCCTTCACCACCGGGGAACAGGGTCGCGAACACCTCGACGAACTCGCGCTCCACATCCACCCACGCCTCGGTGAACACCTGCAGGATCTTGGCGTCCACCTCGTCGACCACGTTCAGCAGATCCTGCCGCGCCGATTTCACGTCCTCGAGCTGCGTGGAGAGGAAGTTGTACCGCTCCTCCAGCGCCGCGAACTCCTCCAGCGCAAGCGGATTCACCTTGCCCAGCGTCGCGAGATCCTTCTCCGCCAGCTTCAGCCGCCGCTCCTGCGCCGCCCGGTCGAACGGCAGCCCCTGCGGCTTGACCACGTTCTCGCCCCGTTCCCGGGCCTCCTCGTACTCGGCCAGCTCCAGCGCAGACGGCGGCAACAGCACATCGGGCCCGTACTCGGCCACCAGATCGTCCGGCGCCATGCCGAACGACGTAAGCACCTGCTCCTCCAACTGCTCGATCCGCAGAGCCGCCTGCGCCCGTGCCACCTCATCGCGGTGCACCGCATCGGTCAACTGCGCCAGCCGCGCCGACAGCGCCGTCGACTCCTGCCGCGCCACATCGAGCGCCCCCGCGCGCTGCGCCCGGGTGGTCTCCAGCGAATCTCGATGCGCCGCAGCACGAGCCACCGCACGATCCAGCCGCGACGACACCAGCACGGCACTCTCCGCTACGGCGGACGCCACCGAGGCGGCAGCCATCCGCGTTGCCGCCGCACGCTCCATCCGTTCCCGGTTCGACCGCTCGGCCGCCGCGGCCCGCCGCAATCCCTCGGCCTTACCCCGCACACCGGCCGCACGTTCCTCCGCCGACCGACGTGCCAGCCGCGCCTCCATCTCGACGCTCCGCGCGGCGGACAGCGCCGCAACCGCCGCGTCCCGCTCCTCGGTGCCCACGGACACGGAATCTTCGGGCAGCTGCTCCGCGAGCCGCAGCCGCTCCTCGTGCTCGACCAGCGCGGCCTGCGTCTCGTCTCGCGACGACTCGATCCGATCCCGCTGCGCCACCAGGCGTTCCGCCTCGTCACGCGCGCTGCGGGCGGCCTGTCCGAGCCGGGCCAACTGCTCGTAGATCGCACCCAGCTGGGCATCGGACTCGTGCAGCGCAGCGAGCGCGGCCTCGGTCACCTCACGCCGCGCCGCCAGATCCTCCGTCGCTCCGGCTAACGCGGCCGATACCGACTCCACCGATCGCCGGGTCTCCCCCAGCGATGATTCCGCGGCGTCGATCGCCTTCTGCACCTCCAGCGTGGACTGCCGCGCCGCCGATCCGCCGGTGAGCACTCCATGGGCGATCACGTCACCGTCGACCGTCACCGCCCGCACCTCCGGCCGCGAGTCCACCAGCGACACCGCGGCATCCACCGAATCGACCAGTACCACCGACGCCAGCGCCGACGCGACCACACCGGATAGCGCCGACGGCGCGGTCACGGCGTCCACCGCCCAGACGGCACCGTCGGGCAGCGACCCGCCGGGCGCGGACGGCCCGCTCAGCCCCTCCACCACCAGGGCGGCGCGGCCACCGTCGGCCTCCCGCAACCGGGCCAGTGCCGCGGACGCGACCGAGACCGACGGTGCCGCGACGGCCTCGGCGACCGGCCCCAGCGCGGCGGCGACGGCCTTCTCGTACCCGGCGCGGATCTGCAGGCGTTCGGCGACCGCCGCGGTCACACCATCGATGTGCTCGACGACCCAGGCGGCACCGTCGCCCCGGTCCAGGTTCAGGGTGAGCGCCTCGATCCGAGCCATCAGCGACGCGACCTTCTGTTCTGCCGCGCGCTCGGCCGCCTGCAACTCCTCGACGCGGGCCTGCGCCGCGACGAGCGCGGCGGAACTGCGCTCGTGGTGCTCGTCCAGCCCGGCCTCATTGGCATCGAGTTCGGCGATCTGTCCCTGCACCTGCTCGAATTCGGTCTCGGCGGTCTCGGCCCGCTCGACGGCCTCGGCGATGGCGGCGGTGAGGCGGCCGGCCTCGGCGTCGACAGATTCTGCGCGGGTTCGCAGTGTCTCGACCTGGCCCGCGAGCCGCGCGAGCCCCTCCCGTCGGTCCGCGACCGCGGCCACGGCGGCCATGTGCGCGTTCTCGGCGGCCCGCGCGGCCTCTTCCCGCTCGGCGAGTTCCTCGGCCGCACCCTCCAGAATCATGGCGGCCTCTTCGAGGGCCTCCATGAGCTCTGCCTCCTCCTCGGCGACGCGGTCGGCCTCGGCCTCCAGCTCATCGGGATCGCGGCCGGGTGCGTGCTGTACGGGTTCGGACAGCAGGCGTGCGCGTTCGGCCGCGATGCGCCCCGTGGACGAGACGCGTTCGGCGAGCGCCGAGAGCGCGAACCAGCCTTCTCCCGCGGCCTTCACCGCCGGGTCGAGCGCGGCCACCGCCTCGGAGTGTTCGGTGACCAGTGCGTTCGCCTCATCGAGCTGCGCGGCCACGAGGTTCTGCTCCTCGCGGACCGCTGCCTCGTTGCCGGACTGGTCCGCCAGTTCGGCGCGACGGCGCACCAGATCGTCGGCGGCGAGGCGCAGGCGCGAGTCTCGGAGATCGGCCTGGATGGTCTGCGCGCGACGCGCCACCTCGGCCTGCCGTCCGAGTGGTTTGAGCTGGCGCCGCAGCTCGGTGGTGAGGTCGGTGAGGCGGGCCAGGTTGGCCTGCATCGAGTCGAGCTTGCGGACCGCCTTCTCCTTGCGGCGCCGGTGCTTGAGCACGCCGGCCGCCTCCTCGATGAAGGCGCGGCGTTCCTCGGGCTTGGACTCCAGGATCGCGGCCAACTGTCCCTGACCGACGATCACGTGCATCTCGCGGCCGATACCGCTATCGGAGAGCAGTTCCTGGACGTCCATCAGCCGGCATTTGGTGCCGTTGATCTCGTACTCGCCGGCGCCGTCGCGGAACATGCGCCGCGTGATCGAGACCTCGGTGTAGTCGATGGGCAGCGCACCGTCGGAGTTGTCGATGGTGAGCGTGACCTCGGCGCGGCCCAGTGGCGCACGGCCGGAGGTACCGGCGAAGATGACGTCCTCCATCTTGCCGCCGCGCAGTCCCTTGGCGCCCTGCTCGCCCATCACCCAGCGCAGGGCGTCGAGGATGTTCGATTTCCCCGAGCCGTTGGGCCCGACGACGCAGGTGATGCCCGGTTCGAGGCGCAGAGTGGTCGCCGAAGCGAAGGACTTGAAGCCCTTCAACGTCAGCGACTTGAGATACACGATTGTCGAGAATACCCGGGCTGTCGGATGTCGCGACCTCGCGGTATCGCTCGGCGCGCCTGGTCAGTGGGTGTCGCGGTGATCATCGTGGGGGCTTCGAGCCGAGCGGCTTCGTGCTGAGCGCTCCCCGGGCATCGACGACAAGCTGCCAGTAGGACCCGTCATCGCTGCGAATCACCGGTCCGGCCGCCGGTGAGTCGGCGACGGTGGGCGCACGCATCAGCATCGGACCGAGCACGGTGCTACCACCGACGCCGTAGCGGCCTTGCACGATCCATCCCTCCGGGAAGAGGGACAACGGGAGGTCCTCGGCCGCTCCCGAGATCAGGTTGACGGCAGTACCCTGCGGGCAGCCCGTGCCGTCGATCTGCACTGGGATCGGGGGCGCGGTCGTGGCGGTATCGGTATCGAAGGCGACGTTCGCGAGGTATGGCTGCCGGCAGTACCTGAGATCGATCCCCACCTTCCGGGCACCGATCTTGACGTTCACCAGGCCCAGCTGGGCCGGTCCGCCGTTGGCGTCGCCGATGGCCAGGCCGGTGTCGCAGCCCTCGAACCAACAGTTGGTGAGGAACCAGTCGTTCGCGGCGCCTTCCACCCGGATGTGCATCTCGGTGACCCGCGGGTCACCGGTGCCCACGAGCTCGACGTTGGTGAGCGAGAGTCCGGCGTTGTTGTCTGCGCCCGTCCCGAGGATGCTGATGCGGTTGTTAGTGAACTTGCACGCGGTGACGTAGTTCTGAATGCACTTCGTGGTGATGCCCACCCCGAAGTTGTTGATATCGGAGTTGATGAAACTGGTGCCGCCGGTGTTCTCCTCCATCACCACGCCGCGTTGGCCGTGGAAGCGCGGCGCGGTCTCGGCGTTGTGTTCTCCACGGAGCGTCACCGCGTCGAAGGAGCAGCGGAACGAGTTCGCGAGCTGCACCGCCGTCCCATTCGGTCCGGTCAGATGGAATCCCATGCGGGAGAAGGGGACGCGGTGCTTGTCTCGGAGGGTGATGAGCGTGCCGTCGCCGTCGTACACCACCGTGCTGAGGTCGGCACCGGCGCCGATGATCGTCGTGAAATCGGGGAGGTCGGGAAAGCGGGACACGCGGTAGGCGCCGGGCGGTACGTAGATGGGGGCCCTGCCCGCAGCCGCGCGGACCGCCGCATCGAAAGCGGCGGTGGCATCGGCCTTCCCGTCACCGACCGCCCCGTAGGAGGCGATGCTGATCCGGCCGTCGGGCCCGGGGTCCACGGGGGTCGGGGGCTCGGCGGACGAGCGACAGGCAGCGGCGGTCGTCGCGGCCGCACCAACCCCCAGGCCCAGGAGGAGGCGCCGGCTCAGAGCCCCTGCACGCCCTTGGGCCTCCCTCTCACTCATGGTCGCTCCCGACGGCCCCGCGGTCACTGCACCACCGCAGCACCGATTCCGCGACCGCCGCGCGAACCTCGGCGTGGTAGGCGGGATGATCGCCGAATTCGGTGGACACGATGTCGATTCGCGGGGCGGGACTACGCCGGTTCAGGCTCCGGAGGCCCTCCGCACCGCGCTGTCCGGTGAACCACTCGGCGTCCGGCGGCGCGAGGACCACCGTGGTGTGCACATCAGCATCCGCCAGCGGGCGCAGGAGGACCTCCGGTACCTGGGTGATTCCCGCGATACCGAGGAGGCGCCAGGCCGGGTAGGGAAGCCGGGACTGCAGCAGGGCCTTCACCCGTCCACGGAACGAGCGTTGGAAAGCGGGATCGGACCGTGGCACCCCCTGCGCGTCCGGGCCATCAGCGTTGCGCAGCGCCCGTTTGGTGCGCCACGACCAGATCACGGGGTTGACGAGAACCGCCGCGTCCAAACGGGATTCCCGTCCGAGATACGCCGTCAACCAGGATCCGGAGCACACGCCGACTGCGGCGAGTCCCGCCGAGCCCGGATCCGCAGCGGCAGCGGCGGTATCGGCGTCCTCGCACGCCTCCTCCGAATAGCCGTGCGCGCGTTCTCCGCGACGCACCACCCCGGACTCCCCCGCGTAGCGGCGATCGAAGCGCACAGCCACCACACCGGTTCCGGCAACTCTGCGGGCCAAACGCACCCACTCGCGGTTCGGGCCGTGATGGGTGTCGTTGGCCGTCGCGAAGAACAGAACGCCGGGCGCTGCGTCCCCAGCCGGTTCCGGTCTATGCCCAGGGGGCGTCGTCCGAATACTGAACAGTGAATGGGGACCGAGGTACTCGATGCTCTCGGTCACCTCGCCGCCCGCCGGGTCAGAAAGGCGTGCGGTCCGGCGGATCGGTGGGTCGACGGGAACCTCCGGACCGGTGGCAGCCGTGTCGAGCCAGTCGGTGATCGCGTCGATGGCGTCATCCGGGATGCGCACGAGGTAGTCGGAGGGCTGGACGAACTCGGCCATGTGCTCGACGTCGAGGCGGTCCGCGTCGACCGCCGTCGCGAAGGCCTCGACCCCGCGGTCGCCGCCTCCCGGCCGGGTCGCCACCAGCCATCGGCCATCGGTGCCGATCTTCTCCGGATCCAGGCGCAGCCCGGACAGCTCCGCGGCCGCGGTCGCCGACAACGTGGTTCCGATGAGCGGCACGGAGCCGGACGCCGATCGGTCGTCTGCGCCGACCGCCATCAGGTACAGGGCCCGTTGCTCGCGGAGGAAAGTCCGCCCGGAGGAGACCGGGTCCCACAGCACGACCGGCCCGGTCTCTTGTCCTTCGGTCAGCATGCGGGCGGCCATCAGGCAACCGGCCCGGAGCCCGACGACGGCGGGCGGCCCGGCGTTCAGTGCGCGCAGGTAGGCCAAGCCGGTCCGGCAGCTCGCCACCCATTCCTCGACGGCGTCATCACCGTCTTCGGAGCGCGCGGAATCCCCGGTACCGAGGTAGTCGATGCGGAGGACGGCGAGCCCCCGGTCCGCCAGTTGTGCGGCGAGCCTCCGCATTCCGCGGGTCGCATCGAACTGCTCCTTCGCGAGCGAAGGGAGCAGGAGCACCGATCCCCGGGCGCGGCCCGAAGCGGGCAGATGGAGCGCACCGAACACCGCATCCGGATCCGTTCCCAGGTAGGTGTGCACTTCGCGGTGCGAGACAGGGCCAGCGGCGGCACGATCGTTGTTGCGCTGCTCCTCGGTCACCTCCGTCACGCCTTGGTTCCGATCGGAAGCCGCTGCCACCAGGGGTTCGACTGCGCCGCGACGACGGTGTGCCCGGCCCGGGAGGGCTCGTTCATCCCGAGGGCCCGGCGGTACCCGTCCGGCGATCGCGTGCCCAGGCGCGCCACCACCAGGCGCACGCTCTCGCCCAACCGCGCCGGGGATTCCGCCGGCACGCCGCCGAGGATCACGTAGTCGAAGCCCGCGCCGAGCGTGCGCACCACGTCGTGCGCGCGCGGTGACAGGAGGCGATCGGACACCGTCGAATCCGGTGCGTCCCCGGAGCGAGCCCCGGACGGGAGCACCGTCAACGTGCCCGCCTCCGGCACCAGGGTCCGGGAAAGACTCTGAGCGCCGTCGACGCCCGCGGCCAACGCAGCGCGCAGGCTCGGCTCCGCTCCCTCCGACGCCTCGCCCGCCGACGCCGGGGCGGCGGACGCGGGTCCCACCGCGCGACAGTCGATCAGCAGCACTGCGGAATCGGTGTCGGCCAGATCCTCGGCGAGGGTCTGCGCCATCGGCCAGGCGTCACCCTCGACCGCCGACACCAGAATCGACACACCGGTCTCCGCCGAGGCGGCACCGGCGGCCGCGACGACGGTATCGCGCACCGCGACGCCGTTCTCGGCGCCCACGACCGGGACGCCGAGGTCGTCGCCCAGTTCGCCGGCCGTCGCGACGCGCGGACGAAGCCTGATCAGGACGAAGGCCGCGGCGCACCCCAGGAGGACACCGACCGCGAGACCCGCGGCGCCGTACTTCGACACCGGGGCAACCGATGCGACGGCCCCGGATCCGTCCGTCACGGGGAGCAGCCGCACCCACGGCGGCAACCCGGGCCTGGGGAGTTCGAGTTCGGACACCTCGCGAGCCAGTTGGCGTGCGGTCTCCCCCGCCAGCCCCTGCGCGATCACGTCGGACGGGTGGGTCGCCGTGAACTGCAGCAACAACGTCCCCGGGGCGAAGGTCACCTTCACCTGGGCGGCGATCTCCTCCGGACTCATCGTCAGCTGCAGCGCTTTGGCGACCTCGGCGGTGATCTTCGGGGAGGTACCGAGTTCGGCGTAGGTGGCCATCCGGGCCTGAGCGGCCTGGACGGAGTTGTACATGTCGCCGCCCGAGGTCCCGGAGTTGTTCACCACCACGTAGGACTGTGCCGTCGCGGTGTACACCACGGGCCTGGACTGCGCGTACCCGACGCCGAGCACCGTTCCGGCGACCGCGCAGATCACGACGAGCCACCACCCGCGCCGCGCGAACTGGGTGGCGTCACGGAGCGTCACTATGGGATTCCTTTCGGTACTGCCGCAAGAACCGGAGCGGCGACTCCGGGGCTGGGCGTCGAAGGCGAAGTCCCGCAATCGGACCGCGCACCTCCTTCGCCCCCACTGGCGTCGGTGTACGCATGCCGTTCGCGCTGGCGACCACGCGCCCCCAGAATACGGGTGAACCATACAACTGCAAAGACCGCCGAGGCGAGCACACACTGCTGCAGCCCCTTGCCCACGACCTCCGAGATCCCCAGCGCGCCCCGCTCGAACAGGGCGGGGAGGGCGACGAAAACCACCCCCATCGTGAGCACCGGGACGGATCTCCCACGCAGGCAGCGTGATACGACCCAGACGGCCATCAGGATGATGACCGATTCCACGAGAACACCCTGCGTGCCGCCGATCCGGATGCCCTCGTTGATGTGCCCTTCCGCCAGCGAGACCTGTACGCCCGACATGTCGACGGAACTGGCGCGCACCCGCTCCGCCCAGTCCGGCCCGGCGAGCTTCTTGTCGACACCGAGCTGCGCGGGAATCAGGTTCAACGGCATACGGAGCAGGACATCGGAGATGTCGAGATAGCCGGGCCCCCGGTAGAAAGTGTTGTCGGTAGCGGCTTCGAACAGGTCGAACCGCCGGATCAGCGGCAGGAGCGGCCCCCATGCGGTCGGGTACTGCGCATCGATGCCCGAGGTCAGGTGCGCGGTGGTGGCCCCGACCTTGAGGCCCTGAAGCGCGCCGAAGACGCCCACGGCGCCGAACCCGCCGACCGCGAGCAGCACGGCTCGCGTCTTGGTGAATCCGGTGAGCATCAGACGCACCGTGACCGCCATCAGAGCACCCATGAAGGGGGTCTTCGACGACTGCACCACACCCCACGCGAATTCGCCCCCCACCAGCACCGCCATGGCGATGGTGGTCCACCACGGCGAATCCAGCCGCAGGTAGAGGATGAGGGCCACGGCGCCGATGGCTCCCATCCCGGTGAAGATCGCCAGGTAGGGATTGGCCGCGGCGACCTCACCGGCGCGACTCACGGTGCCGGTGAGGTACGCGAAGCCCCTGGCGGCCAGTCCCACGCACCACAGCACCGCGAAGGTGGCGATCACGGCGGCCGATTGCTTCGGCAGGTCCGCGTCGGGCCGCCGGTCCGGCGACTGCAGGCGTTGGAACAGGACGAAGGCGGCGACGCAGGCCACGTAGATCCAGAGCCCCGAGGCGACCGGCGGGAGCACCTGGGCGACGCCGCGGTCGTATCCCGCGTGGAAGAGCCGCGTATCGGCGATGTTGTCGCCGAACGACGGTGCCGGCGTGGCCACCAGCAGCAGGACCGGGCGCGCGATGAACGAGATCGTCCAGTACGCCGATTGGATCAGCAAAAGCACCCGCGGGGCGCCGCGCCCCGCCGCAGCGACCAGGGCCAGCGCGATCAGGGGGATCGCGGTCTGCACGATGCTGGCCCACCCCGGAGTGACCTCAACCCAGGGCGGCATGGATCTGTTCCGCCCGATCGCGATAGGTGTGGCCGCCGTCGACGATTCTGCGGTGGCCGCGCGCGGCGACCGCGGCGGCCTCGTCGGGAGCTGCGGTGCAGCGACGCAGGATCTCGGCGAGTTCCTCGTGACTGTCGAAGAGGTAGGCCTCCCGGCCGTCGTCGAACAGCGCCTCGTGCTCGACGGTGCGCTCGCCCACGACGAGTCCGGCGGCCGCGGGGACCTCGAAGGTCCGGCAGGTGTGGGTGTCGCGGTTATCCGAGTTGAGGAGCACGAGGTTGGCGCCGATCGTGGCGATCGCGGCCGAAAGTTCCTCGCCGTACTGCGGGCCGGCGATCCGGGCGCCACTGGTCCTGGCTCCGAGGTTCCGACGCCAGCCGGGGCCCGCCAGGTAGAACCGGTCACCGAGTTCGCCCGCTAGGTGGATCAGGAATTCGGTGCGGTCGGGCCGCATCGCTCCGATGAATCCCGCGGCGTACCGGACGGGGCCGCGCCGCGCCACGGGGCGGTGCCAGGCGGGGTCGTAGGCACTGAAGACGTGGATCACCCGGCGCACGCCACGGGCGTCCAGCTCGGGCACGTTGTGCGCCTTGGTGGTGATCACCGCGTCCCACTCGGCCTCGCGTTCGAGGTAGGCCGGCGTGGTGTTGTACGGATTGGTCACATCGTCCGCGCTGTAGTGCACCTTGACCGGCACCGGCAGGGACAGGAGCCGGGCCTGATCGAGATGCACCGTCTTGTAGCAGAACAGGAGGTCGGGACGCAGGGCAGCAACGCATTCCACCAACTCGCGATGCACCCGGTCGACGGTGGCCGGCGATCGCTCGCCGGTGCGTTTGGCGTACCACCACGCCGACGTGCCGCGCGTCGGCACGGTCACGGCGGTGGTGTCGACGACGACGACCTCATGGCCCGCAGCCCGGAAGCCATCGGCGAGGGAACGAGCATTGCTGCCGTACCAGTTGTCGCCCGCGAAGAGGATCCTCATACCGGTGTCTCCTCCGCAAGGGTCGGCGCGACTCCGCGACGGCGCAGTGCCTCCGCGCGGAGGAGATAGAAGGTGGCCGCGGCGGTCTCCGCGAGCGCGATACCGACGACGAGCGTCATCGGTGCGTGGGTCTGGAAGGCGACGCCGAGCGTGATGAAGGCGACCACGGCACCGGTCGCCGCACCGGCCACCACGCCGATCTTGTCGCTGAGCACCGGCAGGACCGCGGTCGCGACGAAGGAGGCCACCGCCATTCCCGGCAGTGACCACGCCCCGACTTGGAGCAGCGGCACCGCGTCGGCGAACTCAGCCCCGAAGAGGATCGGAACGATCCAGGGCGCCAGCACCGTCAACATCAGGGCGGCGAGCGCGCCGAGTCCGGCCACCACCAGCACCATGCGCCGCACCATTCCCCAGAAGTCGGCGCCGATGCGCTTGCGATCGGCCATCCGTGGCAGCAGGGTCCAGCCGACCGCATCGAGCAACGAACCGGTCGCCTGCACCGGCCGGTCGGAGGCGCTGAAGAGGCCTATCGCCTGCCGCGGCAGTGCACCTGCGAAGAGGGCCGCAGCTCCCTGCTCGTACGAGTTCTCGAGCATCCGGGCCAATAGCACCGGAGCCCCGAGCCGGTACAGATCTCCGAGCTCGCGGGGGCGCCCCGGCGGGCCCAGTTCGCGGCACCCCCAGACCCACGACCAGCACACCGGCACCAACGACGAGACGATCATGCACAGCACCGCCACGTGTGCGGTCGGCCGGATCGGTAGCAGCGCCACGAGCAGGAGCAGATACAGCGCGCGCCCCACGGACTGTTGCATCAGGATCACACCGAATCGCTTCATCCCCAGCTGAACCCAGTCCTCCCCGGCGGCGCCGATCGCACCGCCGAACAGCCCGAGCGTGGCGATGTTGAGCAGGTCGGATGTGGAGAACAGATGCGTCGCCGCGCAGAGTCCGCCGAGGAGCGCCACCATCGTGCCGCGCATCAAGCCGTAGGCGCCGCGCAGCTCACTGAGCCCGGGGTCCCCGATCCGTGCGGCGAGGAAGGCGGTGATGCCCTGGTCGGTGACGAGCGCACCCAGGAAGACAGTTGACAGCGCCACTGTCAGAAGACCCATCCCGTACGGGCCGAGCAGCCGGGCGCACAGCGGTAGCGTGATGAGGGTGATGAGGTACTGGCCGTACTTCCCGAACGAGACGAGCGCGACGTCGCGCATCACGCCTACTGCGCCCTTCATCGGGGCCGCCGTCCGTCGAGCGTCCGGTGGATCAGATGCGCCGCCTGCTCCGCGGACGTATCGATGCCGAAGTCCTCGGCGCGGGCCGCGGCTCTGTCGGCGAGCCGGGTCCGCAGGTCCCGGTCGTCGATCAGCCGGTCGATCGCCGCGGCCAGCAGCACAGGATCACCGGTCGGGACGAGAACGCCGTCGACACCGTCGTCGATGATCTCGGTGGGGCCTCCGCTCGCCGCGGCGATCACCGCGCAGTGGGCCGCCATCGCCTCGACGACCACCTGGCCGAAGGGCTCGGCGAGGCGAGAGAAGTGAACCACCACATCGGCGGCGGCGGCCTCGGTGAGCGGCTCGGAGACATTGCCCACGAACTCCACGCGCTCGCCGAGTCCCAGCTCGGCGGTCCGCCGGCGCAGCTGATCGGCGTACTCGTGCTCGCCGAAGAGCGTGCCACCGACGAATCGGACGGCATTCTCGGTGCGCGTTCTCGCGAGGGCCTCGAGCACGAGGTCCTGCCCCTTCCACGGCGCCAAGCGACCGAGCATCAGCACACGCGCCTCTTCGGGTGCGCGCTGCGGCGCACCCCCCGGAACGGAGGTCAGGTCGACGCCGGGGTAGACGACCGCGGCCGGCCGGCTGCCGGTCCACAGGGTGTCGCGGGTGGTGCGGCTGTTCGCGATGAATCCCCGGGCCACGACGCGACCCAGGGCTCGCAGGATGAGGGCGACGGGACCGAAGTAGTCGGGGCTGATGCGATCGTGCACGTGCCAGATCAGCGGGATCCCGGCGCGGCGGGCAGCGACCGTTCCCATCAACAGCGCTTTGGTCGACTCGGCGAGCACGGCCTCGGCGCCCGCTGCCCGCAGAACGCCGCCGATGCGCCATCCGGCCCGCACCATCCGCGCCGCACCGGAGATCCAGCGCAGACGGGATCCGGCGATCGACACGGATGAGCTCGCGAATCCGGTGTCGACGACGGTCGCCTCGACGCCCGCATCCGCCAGGATCTGTTGCAGGGGGCCTGCTTCGGTGAGCACGGCGAGCGGCTCGATACCGTGCTGCGGGAACCGCCGGGCCATGCGGGCCCAGGCGAGTTCGGCGCCCGACGGTGCCGCGGAGTGCGAGAGCAAGGCCACCTTTGTCATCGCACCAGGCTCCGGTACAGCTGCACGTGCCGGTCGGCGCAGCGCTGCCAGGTGAACTCCTCGGCATGCCGGCGGCAGGCGTCGACGTCCGGCCGCTCGCCCTCCAGCGCGCGCACCAGCCGATCCGCCAGCACGTCCTCGTCGAGCGCGGGTACCACCAGGTCCGGCGCCAGCCCGACCACCGAATCCGGAAGCCCTCCGACGTCGGTGACCACCGGCGCCCTTCCCGCGGCCAGGGATTCGAGCGCGACCAGGCCGAAACCCTCGAGCGATCGGGTGGGGACCGCGGTCACCGTGGCGGCGCCGTACGCGGCTGCGAGTTCGGCATCGGAGACCGCGCCGTGCAGCCGGACCGAGTCACCGAGCCGCAGGTCGCTCACGAGCCGCGCGAGCTCCGCGGCCTGCGAACCGGTGCCGACGATGTCGAGTCGCGCGTCGGGCAGGGCGGCCAGGACCGCGGGCCAGGACCGGATCAACACGTCGATTCCCATGCGCCGTTCCAAGCGGCGCACGGTCAGCACCCGGGGTCGGCCGTCCGGAATCGGAGTGGGGCGGAACCGATCCAGATCGGCGCCCGGTGGAATCACCACCACGTCCTCGGGCGACACACCGTAGGTCGAGACGAGGACATCGGCGAAGTACTGCGACAGCACGACGATCGCTGCAGAGCGCCGGTATCGAACCCACTCCCAGGCCCGTTTGGCCTGTACCGCGGCGGGGCTCGCACCGGAGGCGGCGCTCTCCAATGCCCACGGACCGTGGAAGTGCGTCACCAGCGCCGAACGCCCCCGCGCCGGACCGTAGGGCGCGAAGTGCCGATCGAGCACATCGGCATCGCGGCCGGCCGAGCTGGCACGCGCGCGCGTGAGGAGGTTGCCCTCCGGAGGGCCCCAGCTTCCGCCGCCGGGTTCGGCGTCACCGAAGGCGTCGGCGCTCACCCCGACGTCCGCGCGCGCCCGCAGGGCGGCGAAGAGGCTCGCGAAGTAGCTCGGGATGCCGCCACGACTGGTGCGCGGCCATTCGGCGCCCGCCATGTGCACCGTGAGCGGATCGGAACTACTTGCGCCGCTCACGATGTGGCCTTCACACCCGGACCGGTGAACCGCAGCCGGACCTCGTTGGGGCAGGCCGCGCGCAGAACGTCGGGGAGATCGTCGGGTGCATCGGCGCTCACCGTGACCACCGCCCGGACCGGCGGACCCACGGTGATCCGGACATCGTCGACGTGGTCCCCGCACAGGATGTGCCGTATCTCGCCGAGTTCGACGAATCCGCCGGCGACGCGCACCCGCTCGGTCCCGGTCCCGCGGTACACGCACCCCGATTCGGTGAGCTCCACCCGGAGGTCCGTCGGCACCGCGCCGTGGTCGGTGAGCAGGGTGACCCAGCCCGCACTGCCGAACAGGGCCGGATCACCGAGGTCGGTGGACACCGTCATCCCGTGCACGCCGTCCTGTCCGGCCGCACGGGCCAGCTCGACGACATCGGTCGGATCGCCCCACGCCGGTTCCGCCGGATCGGCCTTCGGCGCGGGCTCAAGGACGACGCCGGGCGTACCCGCGAGCGCGCGATGGACCTCCACCTCCGCGGGTGTCAGGGCGCTGATCTCGTTGAGCGGGCGATCCGGTGCGCCGGCGGTGGCATCGAGCCACCGGGCGAGCCGGTCCGCATGCGTCCGCGCCCGCACCGGCGAATACAACTGCGGGTTGAACTCCGTGAACAGGATGAGGTCGCCCGCTCCGGTCTGCGTGATGATCACCGAGACGTCGCTCACCGGACCGTAGCCGTGGACCCGGGTGATCCACTTCTCGTTCTCGGGGTCCGGACGCAGGAAGGGGATCACATTCACGGTGGGCCCGTACAGTCTGCCCGCGCGGATCGCGCCCGGCACCGATTGGAACAGCTCGCGAGCGTCGACGCGGCCGCGTCCCGCACGCGTGATTCCCGCCGAGACCTGATTCGCGAGTTCGCTTCCGGTCGCCGTCTCGCTCACGTCCAGCCGGATCGGCACCACGTTGGTCATCGTGACCGCGGCGGCGCGCTCGCGCTGATTGAGCCGGTTCACCATCACCGAGCCGATGATCGACCGCCGGTTGCCGGAGTAGCGCGCGCAGTACGCGCCGACCAGCCCGATGAGGTGGTGCGGCCACTGCCGCCCGGACGGAGTGATGTGGAGATCGTGGCGAAAGGTGATGGGATCGGGAGCCATCGCCGCCGTCGCGGAGGTGAGTGACAGCTGCGGGTTCGCCCAGCCCTCGGTGGACAGCAGGGAGGACCACATCTCCAGGTCCACCGGGAAGGGTTCGCGGTTCGCGAGCAACTCGTCGACCTCGACGAACTCGAAATGCTCCGGTTCCCGTCCCGCCAGCAGGGCCACATAGACCTTGGCGAGGCGGTTGCGGAACAGAGCGGCGGCGTAGCCGTCGATGCCGACGTGGTCACCGAACATGGCGTATCCCACCCGGCCGTCCACCTCGACCGTCCACTGTTCGCCCAGCGCGCTACCGTCCAGCAGGTAGGGCTTCCGGAACCGCTCGTTCCCCCATTCCAGGAATTCGCCCTCGGACGCGAAGGTGAGATGTCCACGAAAGGGCAACGGGCCGTAGTCGACCTGCAGGTTCGCGCCCTCGGCCAAGATGCGCAGGCCCAGGCTGCGGCACTCGTCGGTGGTGCGGTGCAGCGCCTCGGTGAACACCGCCAAATCGGCGCCCGCAGGCAGCAGCGACGAGGTGCCGATCGTCATCAGCGAGGTGCCCGGTGCGTCATTGCGGCCCCGCACGAAATTCATCTGTTCTGGGAGCAGCCTCACCGCGCCAGAATAGCCGACGGCGGGCGCATCGCCGGGGTCGAATCGCGAGGTCACAGCGACTCCACCACGGTTCGCATCTGCTGGCGGAACCGCCTAGGGCAGAAGCTTTCCGCCCTGGCGCGGATCACCTGCGGATCAAACGACTCGTCGCGGAATCCCGACATCGCGGCGGCGAATCCTGCGACGACGCCGTCGTCGTCGCTCGGTGCGACCAGCACGCCGGTCACGCCGTCGATCACCGAATCGAGCACGCCGCCCTCACCGAGCGCGATGACCGGAGTGCCGCACGCCATGGCCTCCACGGGCACGATCCCGAAGTCCTCGACTCCCGGCATCAGCACCGCCCGTGCCCGCTGCATGAGCTGCACCATGCGTGCATCGTCGACCCGCCCCACGAAGGTGGTCTCGGGGCCGGCGAATTCGCGGCACCGTTGTTCCCACCGTCCCTCGCCCGCCACGATGAGGCGGACCCCGGCGGCCCGCGCCGCGCGTACTGCCAGGTCGGCGCGCTTGTAGGGCACCAGCCGGCCCGCCATGAGGAAGTAGTCCTCCCGCTCCCCCGCAGGCCCGGTACTGAATCGGGTCACGTCGACGGGCGGATGGACGACCTCCGCCTCGCGGCCCCACCACTGTTCGATCCGGCGGGCCACCACACTCGAGTTCGCCACGATCCGGGTGAAGCTCGGCGCCGCGGCTCTCTCGACGGCGCGGGCCTGCTTCGCCAGCAGGGCCAGCGCCAGGCGGCCGGCAGGCGAATTCGCCTCGCCCGCGCGGAGGGTCGAATCCCAGGCCCAGCGCGCGGGCGAGTGCACATAGCCGACGGTCGGCACGCCCACCGTTGGCGCGGCGGCCGCCGCGAGAGCGTAGTGACTGATCACCACGGCATCGACATCGCCGACGCCGACTCCGCGGAGGGCGGCGGGGGCCAAGGGCATCATCGGCGCGTGCGACCGGAGGCCGCCCGCCCGGTACGCCCGATACAGCCGATCGAGCCGCGTGGCGCGGAACCGGTCCGCGAGCTCGGCCGGCACGACCGCGGGATCGGCGAACGGGACGTACACGGGCGCATCGGGCCACTCGCGGAGCAACTCCTCGATCACGGACTCCGCTCCGCCGATCTCGGTCCATCGCTCGTGGATGATCGCGATCCGCGATCCCGAGGTCACGCTCGGAGCCCGTCGATCATCTCGGTCAGCGCGCCGAGCGATCCAAAGGTCTCCTTCTTGAGCAACCGATCAGGGATCTCGATATCGAACTCGTCCTCAATGGCGACCATGACGGCCACGCTGGCGTGCGAGGTCATGCCGAGGGCGTAGAGATCGTCGTCCGGGCCGATCGACTTCGCATCCACGGCGAGCTTGCCGTGCTTGTCGAGAATGGAGCGCAGCGTCTGTTCCACGGCGCACAACCCCTCTGATCGATTGTTCTGACAATGAAGTATTGCTATATGGGTTGCCCTCCCAGGCGACCAGTCATGTCAAGCTACACCAACGTCACGACTATGCGCGATGCGATAGCAACGAGTCGCCGCGGTGCGCGCACGGGGTACTCCATCGGTGACCGCACCCTGCACGGACACCGCACGTCGGACCGGTGGTCACACCCACGACGGAGTCAGGCCGTGCGTGCACACCATCGCCAGGACGATCCTTTCGATCCCGAAACCCACGCACGAGCTGTGCGCTGGCGCACCGTCGAACTGGAGGATGTCGAACCTCTGCCCGAAATGATCCTGGTGGTTGTTGCAGGAGGCGATGGCGGTCGCGGGGTTGTCCGGTCCGTACAGCGGGATCACCAGTTCCGTCTTCAACGCCTGATCGAGTTGGTTGGCCTTGAGCATCCTTCCGGCCCGACCGAAGAACGGATCGTTCGCTGTTTCGGGACGCACACCCAGTCCGAGATCGCTCAGCACGGCTGTGGCGCGGCGGATCCAATCGTCGGCGTGCTCCGCGGCCTGCGCGGCGCTGCCGACCCGTACGTAGTCGTGCGCGCGGAAGGCCTGCATGCGCAGCGGATCGATCGCGGGCTCACGGCGGAAGCAGTACCCGTACACGTCCAACAGGGCACCCTCGAACGGCAGCGTCCCCGTGAGCGTCGGGTAGGCCGGGTGGCACACCGCCGAGACCAGGGCGACCCCGGACGGGCTCAGGCGCCGTTCCCACCCGAGTCCCTCCTCACGATCCGCCAGGAGGGCCCGATGTTCGGGATCGCCGCCGTCGAAGGAGTGCACGCTGCCCGCGAGATCGGGGAACGACGCGACGTAATCGGTCCGGTCGAGCGTCTGGCCTGGGAAAACTGGAGGAAAACGCAGCGTGCGGGGCCTGGTGGCGAAGGCCGCAGCGGCTTCGGCTGACACCCGGGCATCGATCGTCGCGACCACGGCTTCGAATTGCTCACTTCGGCCGTAGAGGCCATCCATCCCGGTGGGAACGAGCCAGTCGTGCGCGATCAGCTCATCACGGAACCGGCGCCGCGCATCATCCAGGTTCGACATCGCGGTCGTTAAAAGACTGCCATCGCCACGATGAGGCCGAGCGCAACGTGGCAGGCGGCGATCACACGAGCCTGGGGCAGGAACAGGTCGGCGTGCATCAGCTCGTCCAGATCGACGCCCGTGACCAGGTCAAGTACCCGGACGCACACGATCTGGGCGATGATGCCGACGAGGCCGTAGATCAGGGAGTACGTGACGCCCTCCACCAGGCGACCACCCGAGGCGTAGATCGCCACCACGATGATGAAGGCCATCGAGAGCATGCCGGCGGCGGTGATGTAGGTGGCGTTGGGCTTGCCCGCCTTGACCAGGTCGCGCAGCTTGCCCGGGGTCGACAGGTCGACCGCGTAGAAGCCGACCACCATCAGTACGAGGCCCACGAGCGCGTACAGGCAGATCGCGCCGACACCGCGGCCGATCGTGTTCAGCTGCACATCGGCGAGGAGTGTCACGTTCACGATGCGGGGGTCCCTTTCGGAGTGATGCGGTGCGGAATGAAGGCGGCACCGTCGTCGGTGATGAGACCGGAGGTCTCACGGATGCCGATGCCGGCGGGCTCGTCGCCCACGATCCAGGCGCCGATGACGGGATGATATCCGTCGAATTCGGGCAGCGGGTCGAACAGCTGGTACACGTATCCCTCGGCGCCGTACACGCCGCCCGTGGCGGTCTCGCGCCCCGCGTCGACGATGGTGAGGTTCGCTCCCTCGCGGCCCAGCTTGGGCTTCTTCACGTATTCGGTGAGGAACCCGGGATTATCGATGTAGGCGGGCAGCAGGTTCGGGTGATCGGGAAACATCTCCCAGAGCACCGCGAGAATCGCCTTGTTCGACAGGATCGCCTTCCACAGCGGCTCGATCCACGTGGTGGCGGGCAGCGACTCGGCGACGCGTTTGCCGAAGTCGTCCTCCAGCACCCACTCCCACGGGTACAGCTTGAACACCGCGTTGATCGGTGCGTCCTCGAGATCGACGAAGGTCTTGAGGTCGTGGTCCCAGCCGATGTCCTCGATCGGGAGGCCGACGGTGTCGAACCCGGCTTCGGCGGCCGTCTCCTGGAGGTAGCCGGTGGTCACGTGATCCTCGCCGGATTCGTCGGCACTCGACCAAGCGAAGTGCAGCTCCGACGGCGGGATGACCTTCTTGATCTCGCCCCAGCGTTCCACGAGCGACTCGTGCAGTGAATTCCATTGGTCGTAGCCGCCCTCGTCCCACGGACGGGTATCCGGCGAGGTCTCCTGGAACCAGTACCACTGCACGACAGCGGCTTCCAGCAGTGAGGTTGGGGTGTCGGCGTTGTACTCCAGCAGTTTCGCCGGGCGCCGTCCGTCGTAGCGGAGGTCGAATCGGCCGTATACGTGCGGATCCTGCCGCTTCCACGACTCCTCGATTGGACCCCATGCCCATTCGGGGATACCGAAATCGGCGTAGCGCTCGGTGAGGATCACGTTCTCGACGGCCTGTAGGCACATCGAATGAAGCACTCCCACTTGCGCTTCCAGAGAGAGAACCTCGTCCATGTCGAACTCGTAGAAGACGGACTCGTCCCAGTACTCGCGGCTACCACCGGTACCGTCGCGCGCCGGCGTGCCGAACACCAGTCCCTGGGATTGGATCGTCTGGCGCCAATTCGGGCGGGGCGTGCCCCGCATCCGCCGCATCAGGAGCCGCTCGACTTGGAGCCGCCGCTGGAGCCGCCCTTGTTCGAGGTGCCGAGGCCGCCGCGGTCGATGTTCTTGCCGTTGTTGCTACTTCCGGCGTTGGTGCCGCCCTTGTTCGAGCCCCCCGAATTCGCCGGTGGCTTACTACCCGCATTGGTCTGGCCGTTGTTGTTGAACGACGTCGCCTTGCCCGGGTCGACGGGCGCACCCGACTGCGTGCGGATGGTGGCATTCGTCGGGCGGTCGTACGTGCCGCCCACCACCCGACCGTTGGATACCGAGCCGCCGTAGTTGTACCGGTAGCTCATGCCGTTGAGCAGGATGAATCCGGTGACCGGGTTGTAGGTACCTGTCGAGCAGTAGCTGTCCGAGACCACCTGAGCGTTGTCGCCCTCGCCCACTACGCAACTCGCGTTGACGGTCTGCTGCGCGGACCCACCGTTGTCGTCCGGGATCGCCGCGTACAGCAGTGCTATGGTGCCGACCACGCCGACGCCTACGCCTGCACCGATCATCTGCTTGCGGCGGCGCGCCTTCTTGGCGAGGGCGGCGGCGGCTTCCTGGGCCTGCCGCTCCTGCTCCGCGGCGCGCTCGCGCTGCGCCCGGTTGCGGGCGCGGGCCTCGGCCACCGTCTCCGGCCGGGCCTCGGTCGACTCGTCCTGCTGCCGAATGCGGCCAGGGCGCCGGGGCTCGTCGACGGTGTCCGGCAGGGACACGGTCGGCGGCATTCCGGGCACGGGGGGCAGGTAATTCGATTCCGGGCCGGGGATCTCTCCCACGGGCCGGTTCTCAGGCACGGGCGGCTGCATCGCTCACCTCTCCTCGAAGTACGGGAGCCCACCACGTGCGGGCCCGAACAACTCCACCACCAGGTCGACCCGGCCGGGACCGTCGCCCGACCACAGACGTTCGAGCAGAGTGTCGCATGCGGATCGGTCCCCCTCGACCACCACCCGGACCCTCCCGTCCGGCTGATTGGCAGCGTATCCGAGCAGGCCGAGTTCCAGGGCCTGCGTCTTGGTCCAGTATCGGAAGCCCACGCCCTGCACACCGCCGTGCACCCAGGCGGTCATGCGGGATTGCTCAGCGACCACGGGCACTCACTCCGTCGTGATGTCGAGGTTGACGACGGTGCCCGCCTTGAGGGTGCGGCCCACGGTGCACACCTGGTCGACGGAGCGCCGGGCGACGACGAGCAGTCGTTCGCGGGCATCCTCGTCCAGTTCGGAGAGGTCGATCTCCAGCACCTCGTTGAGTTCGGGGTAGTTCTCGTTCTCGCGGTCGGCGTCGCCGGAGACCCGGACGGTGGCGTCGTAGTCATCGCCGAGACGACGGGCGAGCGGCCGGTCGGTGGACATCCCCGTACACGCCGCGAGGGCGATCTTCAGCAGCTCACCGGGGGTGAACACACCCTCGACGTCGGCCGATCCGACGAGCACCTCCGCGCCGCGCGAGCTACGCCCCGTGTAGCGACGCACCCCGGTGCGCTCCACCCAGAGTTCGGTCGCGGGTGTCTGTGCGGTCGCATCGTCGGCCATGCGACCAATCTACCTGTAGGTCCGTATCTCGCCGGGCCGGACGTGCAGCGGTACGGTTCGGGCGTGCGCTGGCGATGGTGGATCTTCCTGAGCGCGGTGGTGCTGTGTGCCGCCGCGGTGGTGTGGGCGGCGGTGGCGGGCCCCGACCCGTTCCCGATGCATTTCACGTTCAGCGGCGAGGCCGACTCCTGGGGATCGCGGACCCCCGTCGTGATCGGCTTCGGGGTGTCGGCGGCCGTGCTCGCCGGCCTGTTCGCCGGGTTGGCCGCGTACTCGTCGAAACTGCCGGACTCGGCGATCAACACCCCGCGGCGCGATGTGTGGCTCGCGCCGGACCACCGCGCCGAATTCGACGCGATCGTCGAGCGGTTCTTCCTCACCGTCGGCACCCTGGTGCAACTGCTGCTCGCAGCCACGCTGATCGCGGCGGTGGACGAGTCGACGCGCGGCACGATCGCCGTGGTCATCGCGGTGTTCGCCGTGGCCATGGTGCTGCTGCTGGCGAACCTGATCCGGCGGCTGATGAACCCGCGCCGCGAGGCATCGCAGCCCTCCCGCTCCCGTTCCTGACTCCCGCTCCCGTCGCAACGGGGGCGGGACGACGATCCGGGAGCGGGAACCCGTCGCCCGTGCAGATGTGTAGCCCGACGGCCTGCTGCTGGGCCTCGGCGCGGTGCCTAGGTACCGCTCACGTGTCCGTCACCGGAGCCGTCGTCGCCCTGGACTCGAATCCCCAGCTCAATGACGAGGCGCCGTCTGGCACGTGGGACAGAAGTGCGATCCCCGGTTCATGAATTGCTCGCGGCGCATGATCGTGCCGCACCGGCGGCAGGGCTCACCGTCGCGCCCGTAGGCGTTGAGTGATCGCTCGAAGTAGCCGGATTGGCCGTTGACGTTCACGTACAGCGAGTCGAAACTGGTGCCGCCCTGGTCCAGCGCCTTGCGCATCACCTCGGTGGCATCGTCGACCAGGCGACCGAGCGCGGGCTTGGTCAGGGCGGAAGCCCGCCGCCGCCCGTGCACGCGACTGAGCCACAGCGCCTCGTCGGCGTAGATGTTGCCGACACCGGAGATCACGGTCTGGTCCAGCAGGACGCGTTTGACCTCGGTGTCCTTCGCCTTCATCCGGGCGATCACGGCGGCGCGGTCGAAGCGCGCGTCGAGGGGATCGCGGGCGATGTGCGCCACCGATTCCGGGACGAGCGTCCCGTCCACCTCGACCAGTGGATCGACGGCCCAGCCGCCGAAGGTCCGCTGGTCCACGAAACGAAGCACCGCACCGTCGTCGAGCCCGGCTCGGATCCGCAGATGCCGATCGTCGCCCGGTCCCACCAGCATCTGTCCACTCATTCCCAGGTGCACCACGATCGCGGCGTCCGCGGGGCGTCCTGCGCGGGCGAGCGGCAGCCACAGGAACTTTCCGCGCCGCTCCGCGGAGGTGACCTGCGCGCCGGTCACCTGACCGATCAGATCGGCATCGCCGGCCACGTGGCGGCGGGCGGCACGGGGATGCAGAACCTCGACCGCGGTGACGGTACGACCCACGAGGTGGTCGGCCAGACCGCGGCGCACCACCTCGACCTCGGGCAGTTCGGGCATCAGGCAGGCTCGGGCGTAGCCGATTCCTCAGACTTGGTGGCGTCCAAGGATTTCCACGCCGCCGCGGCGGCCTTCTGCTCGGCCTCCTTCTTCGTGCGGCCGACTCCCTCGCCGAGATCCGCCTCGTCGATCACGACCACGGCGGTGAACTCCTTATCGTGGTCCGGTCCCGTCGACGTGATGCGGTACGCGGGGACACCCAGGTCGCGCTCGGCGGTCAACTCCTGCAACGAGGTCTTCCAATCGAGCCCCGCGCCCATCGTCGACGACGTGGTGAGCATCGGCTCGAACAGGCGCAGCACCACCGAGCGGGCGGTGTCGATGCCGTGCTCGATGTGCACCGCGCCGAGCAGCGCCTCCATGCCATCGGCGAGGATGGAATCCTTGTCCCGACCACCGGTCAATTCCTCACCGCGGCCGAGGTACAGGTGCGCGCCGAGACCGCCCTCTCCCAGCTTCCGCGCGACGCGAGCCAGTGCGTGCATGTTGACCACACTGGCGCGGATCTTGGCCAGCTCGCCCTCGGGCTTATCGGGGTGCGTCACGTACAGCCACTCGGTGACGGAGATGCCGAGCACGCTGTCGCCGAGGAATTCGAGGCGCTCATTGGTGGGCAGCCCACCCGCCTCATAGGCGTACGAGCGGTGCGTCAGTGCCAGCGTGAGCAACTCGTCATCGAGCTCGACGCCCAACGCCTCCAGCAGCGGGGTGCGGTCCGACGCGGGGGGCGCGGGCAGGCGCTTGCTCACTTCTGGTCGGCCCCGCCCTCGGCGCCGGACCCGAACTTCGCCAGGCCCGCCCAGCGGGGGTCGATCTGCTCATGTGCGTGGTCCGGTTCGAGCTCGGCGAGCCGCTCACCGCAGCCCTGGCACAGGCCCGGGCAGTTCTCGGTGCAGACGGGGGCGAGGGGCAGCTCCAGTGCGACGCCATCGATGATGGCCTGCTCGAGGTCGATCATGTCGTCATCGATGCGGAACATCTCGTCCTCATCGGTGGTCTTATCGGTCTCACTATCCGGGTACGCGAACAGCTCCGTGAGGAAGAGGTTCACGGCGCCCGAGATATCGGCCAGGCAGCGAGCGCACTGGCCGGTGGTATCGGCGCTCACGGTGCCCGTGACCAGCACACCCTCGGATACGGCCTGCACCTGCAGGTCGAGGTCGATCTCCTCGCCCGCGTCGATCGCGATGAGATCGACGCCGATCCGGTCGGGGGCGGCCACAGTCCGGTGCACCTGCGCTGACGTGCCCGGGCGGCGACCGAAACTGCGGACGTCGAGGACGTACGGCTTACCGGCCGGCTGCCGCACGGCGGTCTGGGTTTCGTTCACAACTACCTCGGTGTAGGTCGACGATTCGAGTCAAACACCCGAGTGTACGTCCGAACGGGCGTGCTTCGCCAGCTACCGCGCCTCGGCGCGCGAGTCGGCGAATTCCTCCAGGTAGCCGTCGGTGGCGCCGTGGTCGCTGTAATCGTGCACGCCGGCCGCGGTGCGCAACTGCTGGCGGCCGCGGTTCACCGAGCGAACGGTGGCACCGAGCACCTCTTCGAACTGCGCCAGCTTGGTGTCGACGTACACATCGCATTCGCCGCGGAGGCGATCGGACTCGGCGTGTGCGGCGTCGATGATGCGGTCGGACTCGGCCTTCGCGGCCGCCACGACCTCGGTCGCGGACACCAGGCGCTCCTGCTCGGCGATGCCCTCGGCGACGGAGCGCTGGTAGGTGGCGTTACCGTCGGCGGTCAGGCGCTCGGCCTCGGCGCGGGCACGGCCGGTGACCGCCTCGTACTCGCGCTGCGCGCCGCGGCGGATGCGCTCGTCTTCGGCGCGGGCCTCGGCCACCAGCCCGGTCGCGTGCTGATGCGCCTCGGCGACCATGCGGTCGGCCTGCGACTTCGCGTCGGCGAGGATGCGGTCGGCCTCGGCGCGGGAGCGGCTCAGCGTGGCGTCTGCCTCGGAGTTGGCCTGACCGACGGTGGTGTCGTAGTGCGTGCGCGCCTCACTGATCAGCCGGTCCTTCTGATCGAGCACGTCCTGTGCGTCGTCGAGGTCGGCCGGGAAGGCGTCGCGGATGTCGTCGAGAAGTTCGAGGACGTCGCCCCGGGGTACGAGGCAGCCCGCGGTCATGGGGACGCTGCGCGCCTCCTCCAGGATGGCGCCCAGTTCGTCCAATGCTTCGAATACGCGGTACATGCTCCTATTGTGACGGGTGGGACCGATGTTTCGCCGTAACGGCGCCGCCGCGTGTCGAGGCGTTCACGAAATCGGTCGATATCGCGGCTGTGAGCCGCGCAGAGCATCGTCTTACTTGATTCTTCCGGATTCAGGACAGTTTGGCGCGCACGGCGTCCTGCACATTGGGAGGAATCAGGGCGGAGATGTCACCGCCCAGCTTCGCGACTTCCTTGACCAGCGAGCTGGACACGTAGGAGTACTGCGGGCTGGTGGTGAGGAACGCGGTCTCCACCCCCGTGAGGTGCTGGTTCATACCGGCCATCGGCAGTTCGTAGTCGAAGTCGGTGGAATTGCGCAGACCCTTGACGATGCACGCCATCCCCCGGTCGCGGGCGTAGTCGACGAGCAGGCCCTCCCAGCGTTCGACGCTCACGCCGGGCAGGTCGGCGACGTTCTCCTCGATCAGCGCGATCCGCTCATCGATCGTGAACATGCCCTGCTTGTTCGGGTTGACCACCACTGTGACCACGAGTTCGTCGAACAGCTTCGCGGCGCGCCGGAAGATGTCGAGGTGGCCGTTGGTCATGGGGTCGAATGATCCGGGGCAACACGCCTTGCTCATGCCGATCGATCCTGCCAGACGGCGACCTCGATGCGGGTCTCGCCGTAGTCCCGCGTGAGTTCGGGTTCCAGTCCCGCGGGCCAGCTGGCCTGCGGAGTGCGCGCGGACCGCTCGAGAACGACGTAGGCGCCCGGCGCGAGCCACCCCTGCGCCAACGCCGCGAGATCGGTATCGACGGTCGTCGCGGGTAGGTCGTAGGGAGGGTCCAGGAAGACCACATCGAAGGGCTCCGGGGTACCGCCCAGATAAGTCCCGACGGTGCCGCGGCGCACCGTCGCGCCGGGGAGGCCGACGGTGCGGGCGTTGTCCTTGGCCACGGCCGCAGCCTTGGCGTCCTGGTCGACGAGGACAGTACGGGCCGCGCCGCGCGAGAGCGCCTCAAGACCGAGTGCACCGGAGCCCGCGTACAGGTCGAGGACTGCGAGGTCCTCGAAGTCGAGTCGCGCGACGAGCGCGCTGAATACGGCCTCCCGCACCCGATCCGACGTGGGGCGCGTGCCGCGGGGCGGCACCGCGAGCCTGCGCCCGCGAGCCGCCCCGGAGATGATCCTGGTCATCGCTCCACTCTGTCACGCCCGGGCTCAGCCGGCTGCGGCGAGCTTCGCCTCCTCGATCTGGGCGAGCCGGGTGGCGTTGGTATCCGGTCCGGGGACCTCGGTGCCGCGGATCGAGCATCCCTTGGTCTCCTGCAAGAACGGCAGGGCGATGAGACCGATCACGCAGGCCCCCATCATGTAGAACGCCGGGAACTGCAGCCACCCGGTGTTCTCCACCACCGCGTCGTTGACCAGTGGCGCGGTGCCGCCGAACATCGCCGTCGCCACGTTGTACGAGATTGCGAAGCCCGCATACCGCACCTGCGTGGGGAACATCGCCGGGAAGGTGGCGGTGATGGTGGACAGCTGCGGGATGTACAGCAGTCCGAGGACCACGAATCCGACGATCGCCCACCCGAACCCCTGGCCCATCAGCCAGAACATCGGATAGGCCATGATCAACAGGCCGATCAGGCTGATCCACCACATCGGTTTGCGACCGGTGCGGTCCGAGAGGGCGCCGAAGAACGGGATGCACAGCGCCATGAGCACTTGACCGATGAGCATGAGGATCGACGAGTCGGATTCGGTCATGCCGATCGAACCCTGAAGGTACGTCGGCATGTACGCGATCAGCGTGTAGTTGGCGATGTTGAGCGCGATCACCAAGCCGAACATGATGAGAATCGGGCGCCGATAGTTCTGGATGAGGGAGGTGAAGCGATCCCACGCGGATCCTTGCTTCTCCTGCTCGTCGGCCATCTCCTCGAAGACCGGGGTGTCATCGAGTTGGTGCCGCAGATACCAGCCCACGAAACCCAGTGGGATGGCCACGAAGAACGGAATGCGCCAGCCCCACGAGTACATCTCGTCGCGAGTGAGCAACTGCTGCAACACGAGCACGAAGGCCGTTCCGCCCGCGAAACCGCACATGGTGCCGAATTCGAGGAAGCTCCCGTATCGCCCGCGCTTGTCGTCCGGCGAGTACTCCGCCATGAAGGTCGCGGCGCCGCCGTACTCGCCTCCGGTGGAGAAGCCCTGGACCACGCGCAGCGCGATGAGCAGGACCGGGGCCAGCACCCCGACTTGAGCATGTGTGGGAAGTACGCCGATCAGCGCTGTCGCCGAGGCCATCAGGAGAATGGTCGTGGCCAGCACGACCTTTCGCCCGAGTCGGTCGCCGAGCGGCCCCCAGACGAAGCCGCCGAGCGGGCGCAATGCGAACGATACGGCGAATCCGAGCAGTGTTCCCAGTGTTCCGAGCGTTCCGGGGAAGAACGCCTGGGTCAGGTAGGCCGTGGTGGCGGCGTACACGCCGTAGTCGAACCATTCGGTGAAATTGCCCATCGCAGACGCTGCGATGGCTTTGTGCAGCTTGCTCTTCCGTTGCTGCTCGGTCTCCTGGAGTCCCACTGCGGACAGCGGAGAACTCCCGGACGTTGTTGAGTTATCAGGCATGCTCATCAGCCCCTGGCGTTGGTCACCGTGCGGACCGGGCTGCCTGTTGCTAGACGAGCGGGCCCACCGGACGTGTGATTACCGCGCGTTTGACGGTAACAGAATCGGGCTACGTTTCCCGCCTTCGCCGTTCACCTGGTGGACACCCTGGGGCGTCGGCGCTGGTAACCCCGCGTTCTCCCGTTCGGAACTCGGTTGCGCCATTCTCCTCGCATGCCCCTGCGCCTTTCTCAGTCCCGTTCCCTCCAGTCCGCCGCCTCGCGCCGGTCGATCCTCAAGGCCGGTGCCGCCGGCGCCCTCCTCATCCCCGCCGGTCCGCTGCTCGCCGCGTGTGGTGGATCGTCGTCGACCGGGGCGGCGGCATCGTCGTCGGGACTGGTCAAGGACCGTCCCACCCTGACCCACGGCATCGCCTCGGGTGACCCTCGCAACGACGGCGCACTGATCTGGGCGCGGTCGGATGCGCCGGCACGGATGATCGTGGAGACCGCATCGTCGGACTCCTTCACGAACCCCCGGCGATTCGAGGGGCCGCAGCTGGACCCGTCCGCCGACGGTGCGGGACGATTCCGTGTGACAGGCCTGGAATCCGGCCAGACGGTGCACTATCGGGTCACGCTCGAAGGTGAGAACGGGGCCCGCTCGGAACCGCTCACCGGGACCTTCCGCACCGCGCCCGCGGCACCGCAGACCATTACGTTCGCCTGGTCCGGCGACGTGGTGGGACAGGGGTGGGGCATCAACCGCGACGGCGGCATGTCGATCATGGGCGCCATCGCCGACGGGCGCCCCGACTTCTTCCTGCACTCGGGCGATGCGATCTACGCCGACAACCCGGTCCCCGAGTCGCAGAAGCAGAACGACGGCGGCGTGTATCGCAACGTGACCTCGGACGCGAAATCCAGGGTGGCGCAGACCCTCGACGACTTCCGCGGCAATTACGCCTACAACCTGACCGACGAGCACTACCGGCGGTTCGCCGCGACCGTCCCGCAGCTGATCCAGTGGGACGATCACGAGGTGATCAACAATTGGTACCCGGGCGAGAACCTGGCGGGCCAGAACCGCAAGGGATACACCGAGACCGACGTGAACAAGCTGGCCGATATGGCGTACCGGGCGTGGCGGGAATGGCAGCCCGTGCAGCCGACCGAGGCCGCCGACGGCCGGCTCTACCGCAAGATCTCCTACGGCCCTCTGCTCGACGTGTTCGTGCTGGACATGCGCAGCTACAAGGACCCCAATCCGACCGCATGGGCGCGTTCCAACGAAGCCGGAATTCTCGGTGCCAAGCAGACGCAATGGCTGATCGACGGACTGACGTCCTCGACAGCGGTGTGGAAAGTCGTGGCCAACGATCTGCCGCTGAGCATCGTGGTCCCGGATGCCGCGACCGACCCGAAAGACGGCGGGCCGAAGTCCATGGAAGCCGTAGCGCAGGGCGATAACGGAGCGCCCCTCGGCCGTGAGATCGCGTTCTCCCGCATCCTCTCCCAGACCAAGGGCGTGCGGAACATCGTCTACCTCACGGCCGACGTGCACTACACGGCCGCGATCTCGTACCACCCGGATCGCGCCGGATTCCAGGACTTCTCGCCGTTCTGGGAATTCGTGTCCGGACCGCTCAATGCGGGTGCGTTCCCGCAGAGCCCGCTGGATGGCACCTTCGGCGCGCAGTACGAATTCGTGCACGCGCCCGATAAGGCGAACGTCTCCCCCGCCGAGGGATTCCAGCACTACGGTCAGGTGACGATCGACTCCGGCTCGCGGGCACTCACCGTCAACCTGCGCGATGCCAAAGGCACCGCGCTCTACACCAAGGAATTGGCTCCCGCGTAGCGGAATAGCTGGGCGGGGTGATCGACGGCCAGCCGATCACCCTGTCCGAATAGTTTGTGTCGCAGCGTTCCCGGCACGTACTCCGTGGGATACACGCCACGGCGGCGCAGCTCGGGGACGATGAACTCGACGATGTCCTCGAACGTGCCGGGGGTAATGGCATAGGCGAGGTTGAAGCCGTCGACATCGGTCTCGTCGACCCATTCCTGCAATTCGTCGGCCACCCGCTCGGCCGACCCGACCAGCACCGGTCCCATGCCACCGATGCGGCCCCACTTACCGATGTCCTCCACCGTCCACTCCTTCCCGGACGGGTCGGCCTGCTGGAAGTTGGAGACGGCCGAGATGATCGCGTTGGATTTCACGTCCCCCACCGGGTCGCTCGGGTCGTAGGCGCCGAGGTCCACGCCCATCCACCCCGACATGAACACGAGCGAGCCCTCGATGCTGGCGTAGCGGTGGTACTCCTCGAGTTTCGCCTGCGCCTTCGCCTCTGTCTCGTCGGTGACGATGGTGAGCAGCGTGTAGATCTTGGCCGAGTACGGGTCGCGACCGTTCGCGACGAGCCCCTCCCGGATGGTGCGCACCACGGTCTTCAGGATCGCCTTGGTGGGAGCCGCCACGAAGATCGCCTCGGCGTTCTCGGTGGCGAACTTGAGGCCGCGCGGCGACGCCCCGGCCTGGTAGATGACGGGCGAACGCTGCGGCGAGGGCTCTCCCACGTGGATACCGGGGACGTCGAAGTACTTGCCGTGGTGATTGATCGGGTGCACCTTCGACGGATCGGTGAACACGCCGGTCTCGCGGTCGCGGATCACCGCGTCGTCCTCCCACGACCCCTCCCACAGCTTGTACAGCACCTGCAGGTACTCGTCGGCGTGGTCGTAGCGCTCGTCGTGCTGGAGCTGATCGAGCTGTCCCATGTTCTTCGCCGCGGACGGCAGGTAGCCGGTGACCACGTTCCAGCCGATCCGGCCGTCGGTGAGGTGGTCGAGCGTGGTCAGCCTGCGTGCGAAGGGGAACGGATGCTCGAATCCGGTGCCGGCGGTGATGCCTATGCCCAGGTGCTCGGTAGCTCCGGCGATCGCGGAGGCGAGCAGGATCGGGTCGGACACCGGAACCTGGGCGGCGTGCCTGATCGCGGCGTCACCGTTGCCCTTGTAGGCGTCGTAGATTCCCAGCACATCGGCGATGAAGATGCCGTCGAAGGTACCGCGCTCCAACAGTTTCGCCAGCTCGGTCCAGTAGCTGAGCTCCTTGTACCGATGCGATTGGTCCTTCGGATGCCGCCACAGCCCCGGGGACTGGTGGGCGACGCAGTTCATATCGAAGGCGTTGAAGCGGATCTGACGGGTCATGGTGGCCGACGGTAGGCCGCGCGGTCACCCCCCGCCCACCCTTGCGATCAGGCTGACGCCAGCTCAGGCGAGGTGAGCTGCCGCACGGCGAGGCCGTAGGGTTCGGGAATGGCTTCAGTGGTCGTGGTGGGAAGTATCAACCTGGACGCAGTGACCGTGTGCGAACGGTTCCCGCGGCCCGGGGAGACCATCGCAGGAGTGTCGGTCTCGTTCGGGCAGGGAGGTAAGGGCGCGAACCAGGCGCGCTCGGCAGCCCGGTCGGGCGCGGAGACGGTGTTCGTCGGCGCGGTCGGCGACGACGCCGCCGCGGCTACCGTGCTCGGCTCGCTCACCGCGGCGGGCGTCGACATCTCTCCCGTGCGCCGGATCCCCGGTAGCACCGGTTTCGCGAACGTCACCGTCGACGGATCCGGCGAGAACCACATCATCGTGGTCCCGGGCGCGAACGCCGAGGTCACGCTCGACGACACGGGCCGCGCCGCGATCGCGGCAGCGGACGTCCTGCTCCTGCAACTGGAGATCCCGCTGCGCGTGGTGCTCGACGCGGCCCGGATCGCCCGCGCGAACGCAACCACGGTGCTCCTCAATCCCTCTCCGGTGCAAGCCCTGCCCGACGAGCTGGTCGCCCTGCTCGACGGGGTGATCGTCAACCGGGACGAGGCGCGGACCCTCGCCGGATCAGTGCGCCGGGTACCGCACGTGATCACCACTCTCGGCGGCGCCGGGGCGCGCGCCACCGGACCGGAGGGCACCGTCGAATCGCCTGGGCTCACCGTCGACGTGGTCGACACCACCGGCGCGGGCGACGCTTTCGCCGGCGCCCTCGCCGCGAACTGGACCCTGCCGCCCGCGGAGCGCCTGCTGCGCGCGAACGCCGCGGGCGCGCTCACTGCGACCGCCGCGGGTGCGGCCGCAGCACCCACCGCATCCGAGGTCGACGCGTTCCTCGACGAGCGGGCCGCACGATGAGCACGGAGATCTACGAGGTCGGCCCGGGCGGACCGTACGCACTGGTCACCGGACCCGACGGTGCCCTGTGGTTCACCCTGGTCGACAGCGGCGAGATCGGACGCCTGGACCCGGCCACCGGCACCGTCGATCGCCATCCGGTCGGGGCGGGCACCGGCCCCACCGTGATCACGGTCGGCCCCGACGGTGCGCTCTGGTTCACCGAATACCGCGCCCACCGCATCGGGCGGATCAGCATCGCGGGCACCGTGACGCACCACGACCTGCCAGCCGGCAGTGGACCGTTCGGCATCGTCACCGGACCCGACGGTGCGCTGTGGTTCACCCAGACCGCGACCGACCGGATCGGCCGGATCACCGTTGCCGGCGAGGTGACGGAATTCCCGCTCCCCATCGCGGGGGCCTTCCCCTCGGCCATCACCGCGGCGCCGGACGGCGCACTGTGGTTCACGCTGAACGGCGCCGACGCACTGGGCCGCGTCGAGGCCGGCGGCGCGATCTCGATCCACCCACTCGACGCCCCCGGCTGCGCCCCGGTCGGGATCGCCGCAGCCTCCGACGGAGCGCTGTGGATCGCCGAGATCGGAGCCGGGCGCGTGGCCCGGATGACACCCGGTGGCGACATCACCCGCGTCGCCCTGGGCGACCCGAACCCGCGCCCGCACGCCGTGTGCTTCGCCCCCAGCGGAACGGTGTGGGTCACCGAATGGGCCGGCAACGCCGTCACCGAGGTCGCCCCGGTCGGCACCGTCACCCGCTATGAACTGCCCGTTCCCGGTTCCGAACCGCACGGCATCACGGTGGGACCCGACGGTGCGGCCTGGGCAGCCCTGGAATCCGGGGCGTTGGCCCGGATCCTGCCGGAAACCACATCCATGTGACCCACATCACAGACAGCCGCCTCCCAGGGGATACATGAGGGTTTCGAAGGGCAGTTTCGAAGGCAACGTGATTTCGCGTCGGCCGGTTGTTAGCGTCGAGTCCGATGAGCCCGTCTCAGAAGAGCACCACCCCAGCCACCGCGAACGCGGGGGTAACCACCCGGCACCCGTCGCTCGACGACGGTGTGCGGCTGTGGGAAATCGCCCGAGACACGGCAGTTCTCGACCTCAATTCGACGTACGCCTACACGCTGTGGTGCCGCGACTTCGCCGACACCTCGATCGTCGCCGAGCACGACGGTGCCGTGGCCGGATTCGTCTCCGGTTATCGACGACCTGAGCGCCCGGACACGTTGTTCGTGTGGCAGGTGGCCGTCGACGCGGCCCACCGCGGCCACGGCATCGCGTCGCGAATGCTCATCGACCTGTTGGACAGTCTTGCGGTGGCGGGCGTAACACGCCTGGAGACCACGATCACCGCGTCCAACACGGCGTCTCAGGAGCTCTTCGGCTCCGTCGCGAAGCGACGCCATTCCACCCTCACGGTGCGCGATCTGTTCGCTTCGCACCACATCTCCCCCATCGAATCCGAGCCCCACGAGCCGGAGCAGCTCTACACCATCGATCCCGCCTAACGGTTCCGCCGTTCCGCGACGATCGATATCTCCACCGGCCCGTGGTCACCAGGAGGATCACATGTCCACTCTGACCGAGGAAAACGTCCGAACCGAGGACTTCCCCGCACAACGCGAGGTGAGCAGCGGGCAGGGCTTCGACGCCGATATCTTCGCTGACCGCGAGTCCCAGGTCCGCAGCTACTCCCGCTCCTGGCCCGCCGTCTTCGACAAGGCCGAGGGCGCCTGGTTGCAGGACACCGAGGGCAACCGCTACCTCGACTTCTTCGCCGGCGCGGGCGCGCTGAACTACGGCCACAACAACCCGATCCTGCGCGACGCATTGGTCGACTACATCACCAGCGGCCGGATCACCCACGGCCTCGACATGTCGACCGTGGCCAAGGGCGAGTTCCTGCAGACCTTCCAGGACAAGATCCTCACCCCGCGCGGACTCGACTACAAGGTGCAGTTCCCCGGCCCGACCGGTGCCAACACCGTGGAGGCGGCGCTGAAGCTGGCCCGCAAGGTGACCGGCCGCGAGTCGGTGGTCAACTTCACCAACGCTTTCCACGGCATGACGCTGGGCGCTCTGTCGGTGACCGGTAACTCGATGAAGCGCGCGGGCGCCGGTGTACCGCTGGTGCATTCGACCCCGATGCCCTTCGACAACTACTTCGACGGCACGGTCCCGGACTTCTCCTGGTTCGAGCGCCTGCTGGAGGATTCGGGCAGCGGTCTGAATCTGCCTGCGGCGGCGATCGTGGAGACCGTGCAGGGCGAGGGCGGCGTCAACGTCGCCCGCGCCGAGTGGCTCCGCGCACTGGCCGATCTGCTCAAGCGCCACGACATCCTGCTCATCGTCGACGATGTGCAGATGGGCTGCGGCCGCACCGGTCCGTTCTTCTCGTTCGAGGAGGCCGGGATCACCCCGGATATCGTGACCCTGTCGAAGTCGATCGGCGGCTACGGCCTGCCGATGGCGCTCACGCTGTTCAAGCCGGAGCTCGACGTGTGGCTCCCCGGTGAGCACAACGGCACCTTCCGCGGCAACAACCCCGCGTTCGTGACAGCCAAGGCCGCTATCGATGCGTACTGGTCGGATGACACCCTGGAGCACGAGACCCTGCGCAAGGGCGAGGTCATCGAGCGCCGTTTCCAGGCGCTGTGCGAGGCGTACCCGGACGACCTGACCACCCGCGGTCGCGGCCTGGTGCAGGGCCTGTCGTTCACCACCCCGGAGAAGGCGGGCGAGGCGTGCGCCGCCGCCTACCGGTTGGGCCTCCTCGCCGAGTCCTCCGGCCCGCGCGACGAGGTCGTCAAGCTGCTCCCCCCGCTCACCATCACCGACGGTGAGCTGGAGCAGGGCCTCGATCTTCTCGAGCAGGCCGTCGCGGAGGTGCTGTCGCGATGATCGTGCGCACCACCGACGAGATCACCGGCACCGATCGCGATGTGGCCGCGGGACATTGGCGCAGTAAGCGGATCGTGCTGGGCGGCGACAAGGTCGGCTTCTCGTTTCACGAGACCACGATCGAGCCGGGTACCGTCAATGAGTTCCACTACGCCAACCACGTCGAGGCCGTGTGGCTGGTGGAGGGCGAGGGAACTCTGCTCGATCGGGAGACCGGCATCGAGTACCCCCTGGCTCCCGGCACGATGTACCTGCTCGACGGTAACGAGCGGCACACCGTGACCACGCGGACCCGGATGCGCATGCTGTGCGTGTTCAATCCGCCGGTCGTCGGCACCGAGGTGCACGACGAGAACGGCGTGTACCCGCTGGTCGCTGTCCCGGAGTAGAACTTTTCCCACCGTTCCCCGCCGCTCAGTCCTCCTTGGAGTGATCGGCGGGGATCGGCGGTTCCGGCACCACCGGGTAGTTCCCGGTGAAGCCCTCCCGTTCCGCCGCTATCGCCATCACCCTGCCGCGCACCGCGTACCAGCCACCGACCAGCATCGGCACCAGTGCGATGATCGCGATCAGGTTCCAGTAGTTCTCGTAGCACATCAGGACCACGACGGCGGCGAGGAAGACGAGCGAGAGGTAGCTCGTCCACGGTGAGAGCGGTTGACGGAACGCAGGCCGGGTGACGATGCCGCGGTCCGCCCAACGGTGCAGCTGGATCTGGCAGAGCAGGATCATCGCCCAGGTTGCGATGATGCCCAGCGCGGACAGGTCCAGCGCGATGTTGAACGCCTCCTCCGGCACGAACAGATTGAGCACCACCCCGAGCAGAGTGAGCGCGCCGGTCAGCGCGATCCCGCCGAACGGCACCCCGTTGCGGTTCATCTTTCCGGTGAACTTCGGCCCACTGCCGTTGAGCGCCATGGATCGCAGGATCCGGCCCGTTGAGTAGAGTCCGGCGTTGAGGCTCGACAAGGCTGCCGTGAGCACCACCAGATTCATCACGTCACCCGCGTAGGGCACGCCGATCTTGGAGAAGAAGGTGACGAACGGGCTGGTCCCCTTGGCGAACTCGGTGTACGGCACCAGTAGCGCGAGCAGGATCAGTGAGCCCACGTAGAACACCGCGATACGCACGATCACCGAGTTGATCGCGCGCGGCATCACTTTCGCGGGCTCCGCGGTCTCCCCTGCAGCGATTCCCACGAGTTCGACGGCGGCATAAGCGAAGACGACCCCGGACACCACCAGTACCAGCGACAGGGTGCCCTGCGGGAGCAGGCCGCCGTTGTCGGAGATCACCGAGAGCCCGGTGGGTCGCCCGTCCACCTCCGCCCGGCTCGCCAGGAAGATGATGCCCACCACGAGAAACCCGACGAGGGCTGCAACTTTGATGATGGCGGCCCAGAATTCAAGCTCGCCGAAGAGCTTGACCGAGATCACGTTCATCGCCATCACGATGGCCAGCGCGATCAGCGCGATCAGCCACTGTGGCACGGATTCGAACGCGCCCCAGTAGTGCACGTACAGGGCGATCGCGGTGACGTCGACGATCGCGGTGGCGGCCCAGTTGAAGAAGTACAGCCACCCGGTGACGAAAGCGGTCTTCTCCCCGAAGAATTCGCGAGCGTATGAGACGAAGGACCCGGACGATGGCCGGTGCAGCACCAGCTCCCCCAGCGCGCGGAGGATGAAGAAGACGACGACACCGCACACCGCGTACACGAGAAAGAGTCCCGGCCCCGCATCATGGAGGCGACCGCCCGCCCCCATGAACAGGCCCGTGCCGATCGCACCGCCGATGGCGATCATTTGAATCTGTCTCGGTTTGAGACTCTTGTGGTAGCCCTCTTCCTCGTGAGCGAGGGCGGAATGGTCGTAGTCGGTCTGAGTCACGGTCCGGGACTCCCTTTCGCCGCAGTGTGGTCGACTGCGACGAACGTAGGAACAGAGTGTGACGGGCAGGGTGCCGGCGTGTTACGGGCGCACTAACGTCGGCGCCGGTGTCCGGCGACCGGTGGAGCCACGTCCCGCAGCGTGCGTTCCAGGATCCCGGCGAGCTCGCCACAGGTCCGGTATCGATCTTCGGGCCGTTTGGCCAGTGCCTTGGCGAACACAGCGGTGAGCGATCCAGGGAGCCAGCGGCGACGCTGGTCGGGCGCGGGCGGCGCCTCATGCAGGTGCGCGAAGGTGGTCGCGAGCCGGGTGGCGCGCGGAAACGGCGGCGCGCCGGTGAGCAGTTCGAAAGCGGTCGCTGCGAAACCGTACTCGTCCGTGGCAGCGGTCGCCGGGTGGCCGCGCAGGGCTTCCGGTGCCGCGTATCCGATCGAGACGTCCACCGACCCTCTGTCCGGCGGGGCGCTCGGATCGACACTGGCGAGCCCGAAATCGGTAAGAAACCCGGTGGGGCGACCGTCGCGGTGCCCGACCAGGATGTTTCCGGGTTTGACGTCCCGATGCACGATGCCGTGCCGGTGGGCGCTGTCGAGGGCGGCCGCGATGTCGATCACTATTGCGGTGATCACCGGAAGATCGGGCTCCGTGCCGGTGCGAGGCACCAGTCGGACGGCCGGGGAACCGTCGATGTATCGCAGTGCCAGCCACTCCCGTGGCGGTCCGATGACGTGACCGCTCCGGCGGGCCTCGGCGCGCCCCCGCCCGAGCACCGGGACCACGTTCGGATCACGAAACCGCCGTCCGACTTCCGCCTCGCGGTCCATCGTCGCGGCCGACGCGCCGTCTGTGATCCGTCCGACTTTGAGCGCGACTCGCTCGCCGTGGTGGTCCGCCAGGAATACCTGCGCCGCGCCTCCCTCACCGAGTCGTCGCAGCAGTGTGTGGTCCGCGAGCACGTCCCCGGGGTTCAGCACGTCCCCCAGAATAGGCACCGGCGCTGCCTCCTTCGCGTTACGTCGCGGAGTCCGCCGTGAACGCGCTGCCGCGTTCCCGGTCGAGGAAGGTCTCGGACTTGTTCCGCAGGCAGAAGATGTACACGGCCAACGAGATCGCGATGGTGATCGTCACGTAGGCGATGAACCATGGGATGTGGCCGGACTTCTTGGCCGCCTCGTAGATCAGCGGTGCGGTGCCGCCGAAGATGGAATTGGCCAGGGCGTAACCGAGGCCCACGCCCAGCGCCCGCACGTGCGACGGGAACAGCTCGGCCTTCACCAGCGCGCTGATCGAGGTGTACCCGGTGAGGATCATCCCCCTCACCCCTGATCGCGTGCGTCACGGACCTGTATCGGTGCTGCGCCGTGGAGGTACAGCTACACAATCACTGTGGCGATACGAACGAGAAGTGGACCTTTTGCGTCGTACCAGCACCATCGGACAGCTAGACCGCGAAGTTCGCAACATCCCAGTGACCACCCACTCCGTCCGGAGCCCCATGTGAGACGGACAATCACCTGCACGTGTTCCTCTGGAGCTGAGATCAGTAGTAGTCGCCGTGGCGAAAGTCCCAGCTCGGGAAGATTCCCGCGAGATTCGCCATGATCTCGTCCTGCTGCAACCCGCCGCGGATCATCGCCGGAGCCGGCGTTATCGAGCGCTGTCGACGTTGCACCGGAACGAGCTTGCCCTCGGCATCCACGAACGACACCATCACGCCCTGCTCATGGCGAGCCTCAGTGTCGGGCTGGATAGAGCGCACATATTCGTCAGCCTCAATGATCAGGTCCGCCTCGTCGCGGATCCGGTCGCCGATTCCCTCGACCACGCCCCGGTTTCCCATACCCGACGGGTTCGCCGAGCTAGCGAACATCAAGCGACGATGGTCCTCCCACAGCCGTCGCGCGATGTTCTCGGTGGGCCGGCCGAACCGGATCACGAAGCAACTCGTCTGCCGCAGGTCTGTCGCGAGATCCCGCGCCACGGAGTCCGGGAACGAGGCCAGGGCGTCGGGCCGCCAGGGCAGGATGCAGCCCAGCAGGATGTCCTGATCCCAATGAACGCGATAGAGTTCGGCCACTTCATCGTTGAGCTCCGCGAGTTCGGCGAGTTGCTCAAGGGACGAGCAGAGCACGACCCCAGGCTTGGTACGCTTGCGCTGCTTGGCGGCAAACTTCCGCTCCAGCCCCGCGCCGTCCGTGGCGGCCAGGATGTAGCCCACTTTGGTCGGACTGACGATCAGGTGTCCCTCCGAGGCGAGAAGCTCGACCGCGGCTTCCTCCGACTGCGCGTCCCAACGGGCGATCGACGTGGCATGCATCTTTCCTCGATTCCTCTTGCCGTGGTGTGGATCCGACCTTGGCCCCGATCCATACCTTAACAAAGGAACCCATATGTTGAAACATGTGTCTCATATATTGAGACTCATGCGATACGGCTGAGCATCCGCCCCGACGAAGTGAGGTGCCGATACTCCCGCCCCACCACCGCGAGCCAGGAGATGTCGGCTACCGACGGGGCATGCAGAGAGAGCCCCACCGGCTCGCTCGGGGGTGTCGAAGGGCGACTGGGGCGCAGGCGCTCGTCGATGGCGGCGGCGAGCTCCCGCGCCGCCCTGCCTGAGTCACCGGACGCCGCACAGGTCGCAAGCGCGCGAGCGAGCTCGGCCGGGACCATGGCCATCAAACCGTCCTGCACCTCGATGGCCCGGCGATATAGGCGAAAGCCGCGATCTCCGACGACGCTGCCATGCGGCGTCAGTCGAATCCCATCGTCCACATCGCACAGGTCGCGCCAGAGCCGACGCAGGTGCCGGTACTCACGGTTGCGCCGCGCGCGCTCGGAGACCCTGCCCGAGACCGGTGTCCATGCCATCGCGGACAGGCCGATCACCATCACCGAGACGGCAAGCGCCGTGAGCGGTGCGGTCGTCAATTGAAGCACCGAGACGTTGACGCCGAGGACCGCGAGCAGGATCGAGGTCGCCCGAATCGCACAGAACAGCAGGTAGGTTCGCGCACCGAAGGCCGTGATGCGCAGCCCGACTCGCACATTCGGCCGGAACGGGAGCTGCTGGCCGGCGGTGCAGTTCACCAACATCTGCCGCAGCCCGATCGACAGCACCAGGATGTACATGGTCAGGTAGCCGATGATCGCGGGGCTCAGAGCACCACCGACCGGGAACGCGCTGGCCACCTCGACCCGCCGACAATTGGCCCACAATACCGTCATCGCGATCGCGCCGACGCCCGCGACCGTGACGTAGGTCCACACGGAGGCGCGCCGGGGGCTGCCGCCGATCTCCCAGAAAGAGAACGCGATCAAAGTTGAGCCGGTCCACAGCACACCGCCCGAGACGTTGAGGATCAGCCGTGAGATGTTGGGGAGCTCCACGACTCGATCAACGAAGACGTATACCGCGGGCACGGCGAGGGTGAACGTCACGCTCTTGAAGACGAAGGCGCACAGCATCGCGATGGCACCGGTCGACCGACGCCCAACGAGCAATCGACGGACGTGCAGCGCGACTCCCAGCCAGCACATGACCGCGGCGACCACGTACATCGGCGTCCCCAGCGCCGCAAGAACGTTCTCGGCCGACGCCATGGCTAGTTGGCCGTGGCCGCGAAGGTCTCGAGGATTCGGACGACGCGCGGATCAGGTCGGACCGTCGGACAAGGTGCCGAGCGGTGCCGGTGCGCGGTCAGGCGCTGCCCGAGGATCGACGCCATCACCTCCGCCTCCAACTCCTGCCGGTCCTCGTAGGTATGACGCCCCAGAATCCTGGTAGCCGTCCCCTCGCCGGGTAGCCCCGCCGTCGACAACGCGTAGGGCTGCGACGAGACAACCATCTCGCCCACCGCGGTCGATGACGCGTGCGCCAGCATGATGTGGCCCAGTTCATGCAGGATGATGTGCTCCTGATGAAAGGGCATGGTGTTCTGCTCGAAGACGATGTAGTCGACATCGTCGGTCGAGAGCAGCAGGCCGTGTACCGCCGCGCTCTCCAGAGCAAACGGCGTCAGGCAGATCGTCCGCTGCTGATGGCGGGCGACCGCCGCCCGCAGATCCTCGACGCTGACCTGACCCGTGAGATCGAGCGAATCGACGGCGGCGGTACACGCCGACCACGCTGCGGCGACGCGGTCGCGCTCGACCCGGCGCCTACGGCGCGCCTGCAGATACGTCCTCATCGCCATCCCCCTCAATAGGCGGAAGCCCCTGGAGCTTCCGCACGTGATCGAGGACAGTGGTGACGGTCGACAGATTGTCCTCGTCGAGCCCGACGGCACGCATCGCAATCCTGCGGACACCGAGCTCGTTCAGTTGACGCTGATAGTTCTCCGCGAGCGGCACAGCCGGTTCCTGCGCGGTGAAGTACGACACCGACACCCCGAAGTGCTCTGCCAGTGCCACCAGCAGTTCGACCGACGGTCGAGCGCGCGCCCCCGAACGCAGCGCCGACAGATACGCACCGCTGACCCGCAGCTCCGGGTTCAGGTCCTTCAATGCCCGCGCAACCTCGTTGTTGGTGCACTTTCCAGATCCACTGGCGGTTGATTCGAAGAGCGAATTCAACCGATCGGCCAGCGGCGTGTGGACGGTGTCGTGCGCGGTCATGATCGCCATTGAACCACTCACCTCAGCATTCGGCCACCCCTAGCAACCCCCACGCGATGTGGCCCCTGTCACATTGACGTCGTCCACCAGTTGACTAGTATGGCTTTCGAATCAACGACTAGTTGATTCTGACCGAGCTGATTCAACGGGCAGTGCGACCGCAGGCCGGAACGGAGCCGATGTGACCACGATCGAACAACCCCTCCTCAACACGGTGGAGCACCTAGGGCTGGCCGGCAAGACCGTGCTCATCACCGGTGCGACAGCCGGAATCGGCCGAGCGGCGGTCGACCGTTTCGCCGCCGCAGGCGCCAATGTCGTCGCCACCGGACGGGCCGAGGCGGGACTCGGGGCGATCATCGAGGCGTCGCGCCAGCACCCGGCGGGGGCCGGACAAGTGCGGGTCGTGCGCTGCGACGTGGCGTGCGACGACGACGTCGCGCACGCGGTGGGCTACGCGGTGGCCGAGTTCGGTTCCCTCGACGTGGCGTTCAACAACGCCGGCACCTTCGGCCGATTCGCGCCGATTCACCAGGACGACGAGGCCAATTTCGACACCGTGATCGGGACCAACCTGCGAGGGGTCTGGTCCTGCATGCGGCACGAGGTCACTGCGATGCTCGCGAACGGTGGCGGCTCGATCGTCAACACCGCCTCGGTAGCCGCACACCTCGGGCACGCGAAGAGCGCCCTGTACTCGGCTACCAAACACGCGATCCTTGGATTGACCAAGTCCGTCGCGCTCCAATACGCGGACCAGGGCATCCGGGTCAACGTGCTCAGCCCGGGCTCCACGGACACCGAGATGCTGCGGTCGATCTACCCGGACGCGGAGACGATCAACGCGCGGAAGCGCCGAGCCCCGATGCGGCGCCTCGGCGAGCCGACCGAGCTCGCCGACGCGGCACTGTTCCTCGCCAGCCCGTTCAGCGCCTATGTGACGGGCCAGGCGCTCGTCGCCGACGGCGGCGTCATCGCCGGATCGGCCTGATCCCCACCAGACCATCTCAGCCAACGCTCGGAGAAAACATGTCGAAGACTCTGTACGAGAAGGTATTAGACCTCCACACCGTGCGCGACCTGGGTAACGACCAGGTCCAGCTGTTCGTGGGCCTGCACCTCTTCCACGAGGCAACGAGCGCCCATGCCTTCGCGATGCTGGCTGATGCCGGCGCCGCGATCGCCTTCCCCGACCGCAACATCGGCACCGTCGACCACGTCATTCCCACCGATACGATCGCGCGGCCCTTCTCGGATCCGCGGGCCGAAGCCCTCGTCTCCGCGATCGAGGACAACACCCGCCGGCACGGGCTCACGTACCTGTCCCCCGCCGACGGAGAGCACGGGATCGTGCACGTCGTCGGACCCGAACAGGGACTGACCCAGCCTGGACTCACCCTGGTATGCGGCGATTCCCACACAGCCACTCACGGGGCGCTCGGCGCAATCGCGTTCGGCATCGGCACCACGCAGGTGCGCGACGTCTTCGCGACGCAGACCGTCATCGCAACGCGCGTGCAGGTGCGCCGCATCGAGATCGACGGTTCTCTCGGCCCGGGAGTCACCGCCAAGGACGTGATCCTGCACATCATCAGCGTGCTGGGCCCACAGGCGGGCGTCGGCTACGCGTACGAGTTCGGCGGCACCGTCATCGATGCGATGTCGATCGAGGAGCGTATGACCGTGTGCAACATGGCCGTCGAAGCCGGCGCACGGATCGGATACTGCAATCCCGACCAGCGGACCTACGACTACCTTCGGGGCCGGCCGTACGCACCCACCGGCGAGGCCTGGGACCGTGCGGTGCGCTGGTGGGATTCGATCGCCTCTGATGCCGGAGCGGAGTACGCCGACATCGCGCGGATCGACGGCTCCGCCATCGCGCCCCGCGTCACCTGGGGCACCAGCCTGGGTCAGTCGGTGCCCATCACTGGAAACGTACCCGACGACGACCCGCGCGATTCCGTGCGCGCCGCCGAAGCGCTCGCCGCGCGGGAGTACATGGGAGTCATCGCGGGACAGCCCGTCCAAGACATCGCTATCGACGTCGCCTTCCTCGGCTCCTGCACCAACGGTCGGGTATCGGATTTCGTCGCCGTGGGCGACCTGCTCGAACGGAGTGGCCTCACCGTCGCCCCTGGCGTGCGTGCGCTCGCGGTGCCAGGCTCGCAGAAGGTGCACGACGAGCTCGTAGCGCTCGGAATCGACCGAACGCTGCAAGACGCCGGGTTCGAGTTCCGCGCACCCGGATGCTCGATGTGCATCGCGATCAACACCGATCGGCTCGTGGGACATGAGGTCGCGGCGTCCTCATCGAATCGCAACTTTCGCGGGCGACAAGGCTCCCCCACCGGGCGCACCCTGATCATGTCGCCGATCGCAGTCGCCGCAGCCGCCGTCCGCGGTCACGTCGCCGATCCCCGCGAGGTGTTCGGCATCGACGCGGCCACGCCCGCCCGGCAGGATGCCGGGCACCCTGAGAGGAGCCTACTGTGACCACCCGAGCCAGCGCCGTACGCGATCTCATCGTCGGCACCGCGGTCGCCATCGACGGCGACGACATCGATACGGACCGGATCATCCCGGCGCGCTATCTGAAGCTTCCGACCTTCGACACCCTGGGCGAGCACGTCTTCGAGGGCGACCGCTTGAACGCCGCGGCGCTCGGCCGAGTGCACCCGTTCGATGACGAATCCCGTGTCGGCGCACGTATCCTGCTCTCCGGGGCGAACTTCGGCTGCGGGTCGTCGCGTGAGCACGCGCCTCAGGCGCTGAACCGCTGGGGAATCGCGGCCATCATCGCCGTGAGCTACGGCGAGATCTTCCGGGACAACGCCGCGACCATCGGCCTCCCCTGCGTCACCGCTGCCCCGGAAGACATAGCCGTGCTCCGGGAGGCGGTGAACCGCGATGCCGGTACCGTCGTCCGGCTCAGCCTGGAGACGATGACCGCCACCGCCGAGGACCGGACCGTCGAGGTCGAACTGAACAGCTCGCAGCGACACCGCTTCCGCACCGGCTCCTGGGACACCCTCATCACGCTCCAGGAGGCCGCCGGCGCCGCATCCGAGGTCGCCGCGGTCCTGCCGTACCTCAACGACTTCCGGGTCGCGGTGGGCTGATGGTCACCGTCGTCCACGCACCCCGCGCCCCCGAGGTCGCCGCGCTGCTCGCGGCGCATCCGCTGGCGGATCACGTGCGGCCCGGACCGGAACCGGGCGGCACCGTGGTCCACTTCTTCGACTCCGCTCCGATCACGGCCGATGACCTCGACGCGTTCCGCCCGGCCGAGGTGATCATCGCCGGCCCAGCGACGGGAACCGTCGACCTCGCGGCGGCGCGGGCGCGCGGCGTCGCCGTTCTCGACACCCCCGGACTCGCGGCGCACTCCGTAGCCGAATACGCGCTGGGGCTGACGCTCGCGCTGATGCGCGCCCTGCCCAGCACCGACACGCAGCAATGGACGCCCCGATTCGGGTCCGAAGTCGCCGGTTCGACGCTGGGTGTGGTGGGCACGGGCGACGTCGGCCGCCGACTCACGACCCTCGCCCGCGGTCTCGGGATGACGGTTCTCGGGTGGTCGCCTCGGTCGACGGTGGCCGGACTCTCACTCGACGAGGTGCTCAGCCGCAGCGACGCCGTCTCCGTCCACCTGCGCCTGGCGGCGGAGACCGAGGGACTGATCGACGCGGACCGGCTGCGGGCGATGAAACCGACCGCGGTGCTGATCAACACCGCCCGGTCGGCGATCGTGGATAGTGTCGCACTGCGCGAGGCGCTAGCCGCGGGCACCATCGCCGGTGCCGCGATCGACGTCTTCGACGCCGAGCCGGTGCCGCCCACCGACCCGTGGTGGCGCGCCGAGAACGTGATCGTCTCGCCACACGCGGCGTGGATGACCATCCAGGCCGCAGACCGATTCCTCGATGCGGCACTGCAGTACGCCGTCCACCGGGACCGGCGCGCGGTACGCACGGTGCTCCCCGCCACAAAGATGCACGCATCATGAACGGCACAGTGCTCGTCGGAGACGACCACACGCTCGGCGGCGTCCTCGCCTCGGTGGCAGAGGACCTGGCTCGACGGGGGTACTCCGTCCGCCGGCTGGCGGCCGAGCCCGCACCGCGGCGCACCGTAGTGACGCCCGCCCAATGGCTACGCGATCATGGCGATGTCGACGTGGCCGTGATCAGTTCCCGCACCGCGCTCGGGCCCGACGTCCTGGCCGTCGCCGAGCGGCTGCGGGGAATCGTCTTCGGTTCCATCGGGACTAACGGCTGCGACCTCGACGCGGCCACTGCGCGCTCCATCGCGGTCGCCAACGGCGCCACCACCGAGAACGTCGACTCCCTGGCCGAGGCCAACGTGATGCTGATGGTGGCCTTGCTCGCGCGGTTGCAGGTCAAGACAGCGGAATTCGGCAGCCGTCCGAAGGCCTCCACCGCGGTCTCCCGCAGCCGCATGCTGCGTGACAAGACGGTCGGCTTCATCGGGTACGGCCGCATCGCGCAGGCCACCGAGCAGCGGCTCGCCGGCTGGGGCGTCGGACGCGTCCTAGCCCACACCCGGACCCCCGCTCCCCGGCGGTTCCCCGACGTCCGGTTCGTCGACCTGCCCACGCTGCTCGCAGAGGCCGATGTGATCGCGATCAACGCCCCGCTCAACGCCTCCACGGCGAACCTCGTGGACCGCGACATGCTGCGGCGGACCAAGCCCGGTGCGGTTGTGGTCAACACGGCGCGCGGCGGCATCGTCGACGAGGACGCCCTCGCCGAGCTGCTGCGGGCGGGCCACCTCGGCGGCGTCGCACTGGACACCTTCCGGGCCGAGCCCCCGTCGGCGGAGCACCCGCTAACCCGGTGCGATAACGCCATCGTCACCAACCACAACGTCGGCCACACCCGCGAGCTGTTCGACTCGCTGGTACCCACCGCGATCGGCAACGTCGCCGATCTGCTGGCCGGCCGGGTGCCGGCGCACCTCGCCAATCCCGCGGTCACAACGAGCTGGCTGCGTCGGTGGGCGCAGCCGATACCCAGCCTCCCGTAGATCAGAACCGCACTCGTCCAAGGAGTTCCGCCATGCATCTGCCTCGATTCACCGGCTCGACCGACTTCCTGACCCGCACCTCGACCGCCCTGGCCATGCAGCGCGCAAACTGCATGGACCCCGCCGGCGCACAGCAACAGGTGCTCGCCGACATCCTCGATCAGGCGACGGAAACCAGCTTCGGAGTCGACCACGCGTTGTCCTCGGTACGCACCCTCGCGGACTGGCGCGCCGCCGTCCCGGTCCGTTCCTACGACGACTTCCGCCCGTACCTCCAGCGGGCTCAGGCCGGCGAGCGGCGGGTTCTCACCACCTGTGATCCGTACGCCTTCCTCAAGACATCCGGGACATCTGGGGCGCCCAAGCTCGTACCGACCACCCGGCACTGGCGCGCCAACTACCGCGGCCCCGCGCTATAGGCGGATTCTAGGGATCGTCGCAACACCGAGCCTGGTAGGGCCCACCATACGGAAGTGCTCCGCTGAGTATTCCAGCGGAGCGCTTCTGGGATCCGCGGTGCTCGTTGCATTACGTGCACGCATTCGCATATAATCATGCCTATGACGATGACGCGCACTGAGCACCTGGCACACGACCACTCCGACCATGCCCATGGACCCGACTGCGGCCACGAGGCTATCCAGCACGGCGATCACGTGGACTACGTCCACGATGGGCACCGTCACGCTCCGCATGGTGACCACTACGACGAGCACTGATCCAAACGCCGCACGATGTCCTACGCTCGCGATACGAGCGCGGGGCATCGGTGCTAGCGAGCTGTAATGAGGTCACGCAAACGCTCGGCTGGTGTCTTCCAGCCGAGCGTTTTGCGTGGTCGGCGATTGAGTTTCTGGGCGACGAGTTCGAGGTCTTCGCGGCCGTAGGCGCTCAGGTCGGTGCCTTTCGGGAAGTACTGGCGCAGTAGTCCATTGGTGTTCTCGTTGCTTCCGCGCTGCCAGGGTGAGTGGGGATCGCAGAAGTAGACCGGAACCCCGGTGGCGACCGTGAATTGTTGGTGGGCGGCCATCTCGCAGCCCTGGTCCCAGGTCAGTGATCCCCGCAAATGTCCTGGGAGATTTCCGATCAACGAAACCAGCACGTCACGGACTTCTTCGGCGGAGTGGCCGCCAGGCAGGTGGCCGAGCATGACGTAGCGGGTGGAGCGTTCGACGAGTGTGACGATCGCGGACTCGCTGCGAGTACCGACGATCAGGTCACCTTCCCAGTGGCCTGGCACGGCTCGATCCTCGACCTCGGCGGGCCGGTCGGAGATCATCACCATCTTGTCGACGAATCGTCTGGTGCGATGTTCGGCGCGGCGGTGGGGCTTGCGGCGGGTGCGGCCCGTTCGCAAGGCCATCGCGACTTCACGGCGCAGGCCGCCCCGAGCCTGAACGTAGATCGACTGGTAGATCGTCTCGACGCTCACACGCATACTTTGCTCGTTGGGGAACTCGGTCACTAGAGAGTGACATATCTGCTCTGGGGACCACTGGTCCTGCAGTTTGTTCTCGACGTAGTCCCGCAGCGGACCGGCCTGGGCCAGTTTCGCTGGCTTCGGCCGTGACCGGCTCTTTTCCCACCTGCGGTGCGCCTGATGCGGGCGATAGGCACCGTTGACAACGCCAGCGTCGATCTCCCGTTTGATCGTCGATGCTGGCCGGCCGAGCTCCCTGCCGATGGCCCGCAGCGATGCCCCCTCGCGGCGCATGTCAGCGATAGTTTCCCGCTCGGTCAAGGTCAGAAACCGTGGATGCAGGCTCCGCTGCCTCGGTGCATCCGATTCCACTCCGACCCACGTGACCGCACCTGTCAGGTAATCGATCTTGCGTCCGTCGGGATGGATACGAGTATCGCCAATCTTGCGCACCCCTCGATCCCAGTCCCCAGCAGTGCGAACGCTGACACCGACACGCCGAGCAGCGTCCGGCCGCAGCACCCCCTCACGGCGAAGCCGGTCGTACTCGGCCCGGCCGGGATGACCACCATTGCTAGTGCTCCCACGTCCACGCAGGCCCGCCCTGCGCATCCATCCAAACGCCGTATTCACTGTCACCCCCGCCGCCCTAGCAGCGACCGACACATTGCCGTCAGACACGTCCAATTCCTTGAAGAACCTCTTCTTCACCATCGGTGAATGCACGATCCCCGCAACTCCTTGCTATCCGCGGTGTTGCGGGGATCGCTAGAACCCACGCACTCCGGGGAGGGGCCGCAGTCGTCCTACGGGTGGGTCTCGCGTCGGGCGTTCGCGCCGACTGAGGTCTGCCCCGTCAGGCGAGGCGGCGGCGCAGCAGGTAGCTGCTCTGCCCCACCGGCGCGCCGGGCTCGCCGAGGCACACCTCGTGCCAGGAACCCTCGACGGCCGTCAGGCCGCGCTCACGCAGCTGCACATCGAAAGCCTTCGACGTGGGCGTCAGGGCCACCGACCAGCGGCCGTCCACCCGGGTCTGGAGATAGGACGCGGGCGGCAGTTCCAAACAGCGGACCCGGGTCAGGTTCTTCAGGCCTTTGGTGACCTCGAGCTGCTCGAGGACGTCGCCGACCTCCGCATCGTCGATCCAGGCAGGACGGCGCAGCAGCAGTGTCCATTGGGCCTCGTCGGTGGTGTGCGCCGTGAGGTCGCCCCGCAGGCGCTCCAGCGGCGGCACCACGAAGTCGGAACGGACGGCGTCGTCGGCGCCGGGGGTTCCGCGCCGCGCCTGGGCCTTGTTGCGCACCTTGACGCCGTAGGCGGCGGCGAACAGGGCCTCAGCGGCCACTCGGTAGTCCTCCGAGGTGCGCGGGCTGCCGGAGGTGGTGACGCCCAGATAGGAGCGTTCGGGGACGTGCACCACATCGACGTGGCCGACGCTGTCGAAGGCTCCCCCGCCGTAGGCCTCCGGCTCGGTCTCGGCGAAGTCCAACTTCGGCGGGGGTGCGGTGGCGACGGTGCGTCCCCTGCCGCGCAGCTCGTCGTCCGTCAGCTTGCGAACGGACAGCGAGGACTTGGCCGACGTCATACCTGCATGCAATCAGGAGCCGGCGACGATCAGGTGAACACAGACGAACAAGCGGCGCCCGCCCCGATGAACTCGGGACGGGCGCCGCTCGCGATGTCTGTCAGTGCTTCTCGGGACCCTTGTGGTACTCGAAGACCAGGCCCCAGGCCGCGGCCACGACGAGGAAGCCGCCGAAGGCCCACAGCCAGTACAGCTGCAGCGCCACGGAGATGCCGACGATGGCCACCGAGGCCGAGAGCAGGATCGGCCACCACGAGTGGGGGCTGAAGAAGCCGAGCTCGCCGGCACCGTCGGACACCTCGGCGTCCTCGTAGTCCTCCGGGCGGGTGTCGACGCGGTTGGCGACGAACCGGAAGTAGGTGCCGGTGATCAGCGTGAGGCCGCCGGTGAGGAACATGCCGGTGGTGCCCACCCACTCGACGCCGCCGCCGTCATGACCGGTGCCCCAGATGTAGGTCACCACGGTGTAGAGGATGCCCACGGCGAAGAAGAACACGGTGAGCCACTCGAAGAGTTTCGCTTCGACCTTCATGGGTCAGTTCGCTCCTTCTACGGTCGAGGCGGTGCGACCGGTGCGGCGGGTATCGAACGGAGCGGTGCTCGTCGACACACCCGACTCACCGATCGACTCGAGAGCCGTGGCGTTGTCCTTACCGTCCTGGCGCGCCTTGATGTACTGGGTGAACTTCTCCGGCGACACGGCGCGGATCTCGAAGTTCATCATGGAGTGGTAGTCACCGCACATCTCGGCGCAGCGGCCCACGAAGTCACCGGAACGCTCGATCTCGGTGATCTGGAAGCGATTCTGCGAGTGGTTCTCCTTGGGGTTCGGCATCACATCGCGCTTGAACGCGAACTGCGGAACGTAGAAGGAGTGGACCACATCGGCCGAGGCGAGCACGAACTCGATGCGCGCGCCGGTCGGCAGGACCAGGACGGGGATCTCGGCGGACGAGCCCTGCACCTCGACGGTGCTGAACTTCAGGTAGTCGCGGATCTCCTGGAAACGGCCGTGGTTGGGGCCGCGCTCGGGCTGGTGCTCGATCTCACCGGTCTCGGCCTTCTCCTTGGCGGCCTCCTCGTTGAGCTTCTTGAGGTCGGGCTGCTGGCCGTACGGGTTCGGACGCTCGAGCTTGATCGGCGTGCCGCCGTCCTTGCCGTTCTCGGTGATCTCGCGGTACGCGAAGCGCCAGTTCCACTGGAATGCGGTGACGTCGACCGTGACGGCCGGGTTGTCCTCGAGCTTCTCAACCTTGGTCTGCACGATCACGGTGAAGTAGAAGAGCACCGCGATGATGAGGAACGGGACCGCGGTGTACAGCAGCTCCAGCGGAACGTTGTACGCGGTCTGCCGCGGGAAGTCGGGCGAATCGGCCTTCTTGCGGTGGAACGTGATCGTCCAGAACGTGAGCGCCCACACCAGCACGCCCATCGCCAGAGCGGCCACCACGGACCAGCTCCACAGCGTGGTCATCTCACGGGCCTCGGGGGTGACACCCTCGGGCCAACCGAAACGCATCACCTCGTCGGCGGAGCAGCCCGACATTGCGAACATGCCGACAACCAGTCCGGCGGCCACGACCAGGCGCTTACGCCAGGACGCGGGCCCACCGTGGGCGTTACTTCCGGGTGCCAATGTCGCGCCTTCCTGCTGAAACACGGTCAGTGCTGCGGGGCCCGATCCGGCCGCACGGATCCCAGCGGGAACTCAGGGCCGGGGCTGCACGTTCCCCTTGTACTACGCAGCGTAGACCAACGTGGCCCCGTGCACGCTCCGGGGTCACGAAATGGCGAGTCGCGTCGGAGGTGCGGTTCCGCGGCCTGCGGCGTTGATCTCTGCGCGGACGGTTCCGGCATACTGAGTCCTCGTGTGTGGCCTCTTGGGATTCCTGTCCGCGAACCAGCACGCGGGCGATGTCGTCGACGCGGTGACCGCGGCGGGCCGGTGCATGCGGCACCGCGGCCCGGACGAGTTCGGTGGCGCGTGGCACGACGACGATCTGGCCCTGTCGTTCAACCGGCTCTCCTTCATCGACATCGAGCACGCCCATCAGCCGCTGCGCTGGGGACCGCCGGAGAATCCCGACCGCTACGCCCTCACCTTCAACGGCGAGATCTACAACTACCTCGAGTTGCGGGAGCAACTGACGCAGGAGTTCGGGGCGCAGTTCCGCACCGAGGGCGACGGTGAGCCGATCGTCGCCGGCTTCCACTACTGGGGCATCGCGGGCGTCCTCGGCCGTCTGCGGGGAATGTTCGCTTTCGCGATCTGGGACACCGACAAGCGCGAGCTGACGCTCGCCCGCGATCCGTTCGGCATCAAACCGCTGTACGTGGCGACCGGGACCAACGGCACCGTCTTCTCCAGCGAGAAGAAGTCGGTGCTCGATCTGGCCGAGGTCGCGGGTCTGCGGCCGGGCCTGGATCCGCGGGCCGTGCAGCACTACACCGTGCTGCAGTACGTCCCCGAACCCGAATCCCTGCACCTGGGCATCCGTCGGCTGGAGTCCGGGTGCTACGCCACCGTCGTGCCCGGCGGCGATGTCGAGGGCGTGCGGTACTTCGAGCCGACGTTCCCGGTGAAGCCGGTGTCGGGCGGGTTGGAGTCGGCCGAGGCGAAGGCCGTGTATCGCGATATCGCCGATGCTCTGCGCGATTCGGTGAAGATGCACATGCGCGCTGATGTGACCGTGGGCTCGTTCCTCTCCGGCGGCATCGATTCGACCGCGGTCGCGGCCCTGGCGATCCAGCACAACCCGGACCTGATCACGATCACCACGGGTTTCGAGCGGGACGGCTACAGCGAGATCGACGTGGCGGCGGAGTCGGCGGAGGCGATCGGCGCCCGGCACGTGGTGAAGGTGGTCTCCCCCGAGGAGTTCCGCGACGCGATCCCCGCCATCGTCTGGTACCTCGACGATCCGGTGGCCGATCCTTCGCTGGTCCCGCTGTACTACCTTGCGAAGGAGGCCCGCAAGCACGTCAAGGTGGTGCTCTCCGGCGAGGGCGCCGACGAGCTCTTCGGCGGGTACACCATCTACAAGGAACCGCTTTCGCTGGCGCCCTTCGACAAGCTGCCCGGCTGGGCGCGTCGTGCCGCGGGCCGCATCGGTGACCGGATGCCCGAGGGGCAGCGTGGTAAGTCGCTGCTGCAGCGCGGTTCGCTGGCGTTGGGGGACCGCTACTACGGCAACGCCCGTTCGTTCAACGACGCCCAGTTGCAGTCGGTGCTGCGCGATTTCCGGCCGGAGTGGACGCACACCGACGTGACCGCGCCGATCTACGCGAAGACCCGCGGTTGGGGCCCCGTCGAGCGGATGCAGCACCTGGACCAGTTCACCTGGCTCCGCGGCGACATCCTGGTCAAGGCCGACAAGATGACCATGGCCAATTCACTGGAGCTGCGCGTGCCGTTCCTGGACAAGGAGGTCTTCCGGGTGGCGGAAACGTTGCCCGCGGACCTCAAGCTGGCCGGCGGCACCTCGAAGTACGCACTGCGCCGTGCGCTGGAGGAGATCATCCCGCCGCACGTGTTGCACCGGAAGAAGCTGGGCTTCCCCGTCCCACTGCGACATTGGCTGGCGGGCCCGGAACTGTACGACTGGGCGCGGGTGACGATCGAGGATTCGCAGACCGACGAGTGGATCGATCGGCGCGCGGTGCTGGCGATGCTCGACGAGCACCGGGCGAAGGCGCCGGAGGGCTGGCCCGGCGGTACCGATCATTCCCGCCGAATCTGGACCGTGCTGATGTTCATGGTGTGGCACGGCATCTTCGTCGAGGACCGCATCCACCCGGCGATCGAGGAACCGGACTACCCGGTCCGGCTCTAGGCCGTCGCGAGTTGCTGCGCCTCGGCGATCGCCCTTGCCATCAGGCGCGGTTCGTCGACGGTGACATGCACCGTGCGCGGGGCGGGCCACGGGCACGCGTTGACCATCACGGTGGACCCGCACGTCAGGCTGAGCCGGAGGTTGGCGTCGCCACAGGCCAGGGTGGCATCGCCGGAATCGTCGACCCGCCAGGCCGATTGGTCGAAACCGGGGTAGCGCCCCGCGGTCGCGTCCTCGACCGACGACAAGGCGATGGCGACCTCGGTTCCCAGTCCGGTTCGCAGCCGCAGGATGCCGCCGTCGAGTGTGTGCGGCCGGGTGACCATCCCCGCATAGGCGGCGATCAGTAGGTACACGCCGAGCAGGTGCGCGACGAGCGCGAGCCACACCCACGGCGACGGGCCGAGGATCGCGCGCAGGACCACGTCGAGTACCGCCCCTTCGAGTACGGTCATCGCCACGAGGAACCACGCCAGCACGGTCATATCGCGATGGTGAGGGAACGCTTTGCCGCTCGGCCTACGACGCAGGACCCATCGGACGATCACCGATGCACCGCGGGGCGCGGCGAGAACGGCGCCGGCGAGCCGCGGCGGGAGCACCCGGCTCAGCGCCGCCTCGGTGCGCCACCACTCCCCGCTCACGGCCGGCGCCCGATCATCTGCTGCATCATCACGTCGATGCAACGCCGCTGTGCCCGCGACATCCAGTCGGCGGAGTCGAACCACGCGGTCACATCCTCGATCAGGACGCGAGGCGCGTCCGAGCCCGCACCGGCGGAGAACTCGAGTGCGCCCGCCGCGGCGACGATGCGCTCGGCCAGGGCGCGAACCTCGGGCGCGTCGGGATCGGCGGTACGCAGCGCCTCGAAGTCCGTGGCGATCTCGCTGGATGCCGCAACCACCGCCGGATCGTCGAGCGCGCTCTCGTAGGCATCGACGGCTCCCGGCACCACGGCGGTGAGTACCTCCATGACCGCGAGTTCCATCCTGGCCGCGGCGCCGTCGTAGACCTCCGCGATCCGCCGGGCGATGGTGTCGACGCGCTCGGTCATGAGCGAGCCGGAGGCGGTGAACCGGAGTTCTGCCAGGCGTCGGCGGCGGTCACGAATGGCATCCTCCTGCCGGGCGAGGTCGGCGTCGAGCTCGGCGAGCACCTCATCGAGGTCGCGGTGGCGTTCGTCGTCATCGAGCACGTCGGCGATCTCGTCGAGCGACATTCCGGTCTCGGCGAGGCGGCGGATGCGCAGCAGGAGCACGACATCGTCGAGTCCGTAGGTGCGGTATCCGTTCGACTCGCGCGCCGGCTCGCCGAGCAGTCCGATCCGGTGGTAATGCCGAATCGTGCGGGTGGATACGCCGACGATGCGGGCCACGTCTCCGATCCTCATGGTGCCTCCCTCAGTGATGAGAGCAGTACACACCTTGACGCCGCGTCAAGGTCAAGCCCGCGCACGCTGGGCCGCGGCGAAGGCGTCGAAGGCGAACCGGTCGACGGCGCTCCTCGGTACGCCGAGCAATTCCCGCGCACGATCGTGTTGGATGCCGCGCGCGGCGAAGCCGGGAATGGTCCCGAACGCCCAGCGCGGCGGACGCAGTGCTGCGGAACCGAGTTCCGCTCCCTCGGGGGTGAGACGAAGCCCGGCGCAGGCGTCGGCGAAGTACTCGGTGAACGCGGGCCACGTGGCAGGAAGAGGACGCGCCGAGATGCCGTACACGCGGTACCAGTCGCAGCACTCGGCGTACAGCTGCTCATGCTGGGTCGGCGTGAGCGGTCCGGAGTAGGTCTCGATGCCGGCGACCAGCGCGTCCACGTAGGTGGCGTGCTGAAAGTGGAAGAGGCCCGGATCGAGCGCGTGGTACCGCTCCCCCGTTGTGTCGACGCCCTTCACGTGCTCGTGCGCGAATCGGATGATCCAGTCGGACGTCTCGCCGCGGTACGCCATCCGCACGAGCGGTCCGACGGTGCGTTGCTTATGTGCCCACAGGCTCGACGAGACGTGCTCGGTGAAGGCGGCGGCGATCGATGGATGCAACACCTGCAGTGCGACGGCGCGCGGCAGGGCGAGCCGGAATCGGCGGGAGTCGAGGTGCCGCAGCAGAATCGAACTCATCGGAGCAGGATGATCCACATCGCCGCGTAATGACACAGGGCCGCGACCACGGTGGCGGCGTGGAAGAACTCGTGATGCCCGAACACGCCGGGCCAGGGGTCGGGCCAGCGAGTGGCATAGAGCACCGCTCCGCCGCTGTAGAGCACGCCACCGATGGCGAGCAGTGCCGAGGCCGTCCACCCCGCACCGTCGACCAGATCGCCCGCGACGGCCACCACGACCCAGCCGAGGGCGATGTACAGCGGGACGCCCACCCAGCGCGGTGCGTGCGGCCACAGCAGTTTCAGCGCGACGCCGGCGAGCGCGCCGCCCCAGACGACCGCGAGTACCCACCGGGCGACGCCGGACGGCAATGCCAGCACCGCGATCGGCGTGTAGCTGCCGGCGATGAAGACGAAGATCATGCAGTGGTCGGCGCGCTTCATCCAGATGCGCTGCGCGTCGGTCCAGCGTCCGCGATGGTAGGCCGCGCTCACCCCGAACACGCCGAACACGGTGATCGCGTAGACCAGCAGGGCGAGGCCGGCGCCAGCGGATTGCCGGAAGCCGGCGATCACCAGCGGGACGCCCAGAGCGATCGCCCCGAGCGCGCCGAACTGGTGAATCACACCGCGCAACCGCGGTTTGACCTCGGGCACACCGACGACCGTCATGAACCTACGCTACCGTAGGTTACGCGTCGGTAACCGAGAATGTGACCTACAGCGCCGCGAGGATCTCCGCAGCCACCTCGGTGCCGTACGCCTCGGCCAGCCGCTCGGCGGCGTCCTCCTGGTCGTAGTCCCAGGCCTGCGGGCCCACAGTCTCGAGTACCTTGACCGCCACGTACGAGCCGAGCTGGCCCGAACGCTCCAGCGAGAGTCCGGCCTCCAGCCCCACCAGGAAGCCCGCGCGGAAGCCGTCGCCGACGCCCGTCGGGTCCACCCGGCCGCGATCGGGCACCACGTCCACGTGGATGCGCTCGGACTCGGCACCATCGGCACCGGTCACCACGATCTCGGCACCCCGGGCCCCCAGCGTGGTCACGCGGACCTGCACCTCGGCGGTCAGTCGCTCGGCGCTCATGCCGGTCTTCTGCTGCAGCAGGCCCCACTCGTACTCGTTGGTGAACAGGTATTTCGCGCCCTCGACCAGTTCGCGCGCCTCCTGGCCGTTGAGACGGGCGAGCTGCTGTGACGGATCGGCTGCGAACGGGATGCCGGCCTCGCGGCACTGCGCGGAATGCAGGCTCATCGCCGCAGGATCATTCGCGCCCACCACTACCAGATCGAGCGTGCCGACCGTGGCGGCCACGTCAGCGATGGTGACTTCACGGGATTCGGCCATGGCGCCGGAGTAGAACGACGCGAGCTGGGCCATCTCCACGTCGGTGGTGCACATGAACCGGGCGGTATGGGCGGTCTCGGAGACACGAACGGCACGGGTGTCCACCCCGGCGTTCTCCAGCCAGCCGCGGTAGCCCTCGTCGAAATCGGCGCCCACGGCGCCGACCAGCACGGGCTTGTGGCCGAGGCGGCCCATGCCGAAGCAGATGTTCGCGCCGACGCCGCCGCGCTGGATCACCAGTTCGTCGACGAGGAAGCTCAAGGACAGATGCGCGAGGTGCTCGGCGAGCAGCTGCTCGGAGAACTTCCCCTCGAAGCGCATCAGATGATCGGTGGCGATCGAGCCCGAAACAGCTATCGACACAGCAGAACCCTCCCGTGATTCGGCGGACCGTATTCGGGTCAGCGTAGTCGCGAGAGGGTTCGGTGCTGTGCTTCGGGCGTCAGTTGAAGGAATCGCCGCAGGCGCAGGAGCCCGTGGCGTTCGGGTTATCGATGGTGAAACCCTGCTTCTCGATCGAATCGACGAAGTCGATCTTCGCGCCGATCAGGAACGGAGCGCTCATCCGGTCCACGGACAGGTTCACGCCGCCGAACTCGGAGACCACGTCGCCGTCGAGCGAGCGGTCGTCGAAGTAGAGCTGGTATCGCAGGCCTGCGCAGCCGCCGGGCTGCACCTCGATGCGCAGGGCCAGGTCGTCCCGACCCTCCTGGTCCAGCAGGGCCTTCGCCTTGGACGCCGCGGCGTCGGTCAGCACCACGCCGGTGGCTTCGGTCTGTGCTTCAGCAGCAGTCATTCACGTTCTCCTCACACGCTGGGTGTTCGGTTCAACGGTACTCCCTCGCCGGGAATTCCCGGTACTCCCGTCACGCCTCTCGATCGAATACTCCTGCCTCCGCCGCGCCCGCCACCTGCTCGGCCAGGGCACGCAGGGCACCGTCGGCGTCGCGCATCGACGCCTCGACCGATCCCGCGGTCTCGACCAGCGAATAGGCGTGGCGCACGTGGTGCTGCCGGGCGAGAGCGGGGTCAACGGTGACCTGCCCCGCCAGGACCACGGCGTCCACGCCGTGCCGGGCGGCGCGTGCGGCGAGGGCGATCGCCGCCTTGCCTCGCAGCGACTGATCGTCGAATCGGCCCTCCCCGGTGACCACGAGGGCGACCCGGTCGAGCAACTCGTCGAGCCCGGTGGCCCGGGCGACCACCTCCGCACCGGAGGCCCGGTCGGCGCCGAGTGCGAGCAGCGCTGCGCCGAGTCCGCCGGCGGCGCCCGCACCGGGCAGACCGGTGACCACGCGCCCGGTAGCGGCCCGCCAGTCAGCGCTGACCTGCGTTAACCGGGCCTCGAGCGCGGGGATCAGGGCCGACGGTGCGCCCTTCTGCGGTCCGAAAACCGCGGCGGCTCCGGACGGCCCCAGCAGCGGGTTCTCCACATCGGTCGCGGCGATCAGGTGGACGTTGGCGAGCGCGGTCGCGGCGCGTTCGAAGCCACCGAACGCCTCCGCGAGGCCCGCGCCACCGTCGGTGCAGGCCGAACCGCCAAGGCCGACGGTGATCGTCGTCGCGCCGGCGGCGAGCGCGGCGAGGATCAGCTCGCCGACGCCGCGCGAGGTGGCGGCCTCGGCCGACGCCGGAGTGGGCCCGTGCGGCAGCAGGTCGAGCCCGCAGGCCTGTGCGCATTCGAGATAGGCGCTCGCGCCCACGATGAGGAACCGGGCGGGCACGGGGTGGCCGAGCGGACCGGACACCACGGCCGTGTCGGGATCGGTGCCCAGCCCTGCCGCGAGCACATCGACGAAGCCCGGCCCACCGTCGGACTGCGGCGCCAGCACCACCTCATCGGCCGGCCGCGCGGCGCGCCAACCGGCGGCGATCGCGTGGGCAGCCTGGGCGGCGCTGAGCGTGCCCCCGAACGAGTCCGGCGCGACCAGGATCCGCGCGGGGACCCCCGCCAACTGGGACGACATGCGGCGAGTGTAGGCACGGTGCGCGCACTCTCCGCGATCTTCTAGGCTGGACGCCGTGAAACTCCCCTGGCAGAAGGCCGAAGACACGGCTCCCGAGACCGCGGACAGCGCGGGCACCGGTACCGCGGACGACGACGCCGCTGCACCCGCCGCTAAGCCCGCGCAGACCCCGGGCAAGGGCCGCCCCACCCCGAGCCGCCGTGAGGCGCAGGGCCGCAAGCGCGGCCCCGTCGCCCCGGCCCCGCAGACTCGTGCCGAAGCGCGGGCGCGGCGCAAGGAGCTCAAGAACTCCATGTCCAAGGAGGAGCGCAAGGCGGCGGCGGCCGAACGCCGTGCCGCGGCGAACGAGCGGCGCGAACTGATGATGCAGGGCGACGAGCGCTACCTGCCCGTTCGTGATCAGGGGCCGATCAAGGCGATGGCGCGCGACCTGGTGGACTCCAAACGGCACATCGCAACGATGTTCATTCCGATCGCGGTGGCGGTGATGATCTACATGTTCATCACTGTGCAGAGCCCGACGCTGAGCGCGCTCGCGATGCCCATCCTGATGATCCTGATCATCGTGATGGGCATCGAGGGGTACTTCACCGGCCGCCGCGTGAACAAGCGGGTGCAGGAGAAGTACCCGGACACCACAGAGACCGGTTTCAAGCTGGGCTGGTACGCCTTCATGCGCACGACGCAGTTGCGCCGAATGCGCATCCCCCGGCCCCGGGTCTCGCCCGGCGACGCGGTCTGAGTTATGGGCCTGCGCCTCGTCCTGGGCGGTGTCCGCTCGGGTAAGTCGGCTCGCGCCGAGCAGTTGATCACCGCCGCGGCCGGCTCCGCTGCGGTCCGGTACGTCGCCACCGCGCCGCGGCCCGACGGTGATCCGGACCTGGCGTCCCGGATCGACGCGCACCGCTCGCGCCGACCGCAGTCGTGGACCACGGTCGAGACACAGGACCTCGCGGCGCTGTTCGCGACAGGCGATGTCGCCACCCTGGTCGACGATCTCGGGGCCTGGCTCGCCGCGCGGCTCGACGCGGCCGGCTGGGAGAGTCCCGCTCGCGTCGATGACGAGGTCGCGGCGCTGGTGAACGCGGCGGCTGCATACCGGGGCGAGCTGGTCTTCGTCAGCCCCGAGGTCGGCCTATCGGTGGTTCCCGCGACGCACGCGGGACGTGTGTTCCAGGATCTTCTCGGCGATCTGAACGCTCGCCTCGCGGCGGTGGCCGACGGGGTCGAACTCGTCGTCGCCGGGCGCGCGGTGGTCCTGGACGGGCGGGCCGGGCCCGCGCCCGCGCCCGCCCCGGCGACGGCGACGGCCGCCCCGGCCGCCCCGGCAGCGCCCGTCGTCGCGCTCGCCCCGGTCGAACTGCCGCCCTTCGACCCCGACGCCGATCCGCTGTCCTTCCCCTCGGTCACGCCGCCGGATGCCTCCGTGGCGCAGCAGGCGCGGGACCGGCAGCTGCAGCTCACCAAGCCGAAGGGATCCCTGGGCCGGCTCGAGGAGCTCGGTGAATGGATCGCCGCATGCCAGGGGACCTGTCCCCCACGACAGTTCGAGCGGGCCCGCATCGTGGTGATGGCCGGCGATCACGGCGTCGCCGCGACCGGGGTGTCGGCGTATCCGCCGGAGGTCACCGCGCAGATGGTGGCGAACTTCGCCGCCGACGGTGCGGCCGTGAACGTGCTCGCGACCCAGGCGGGGGCATCGGTGCGGGTGGAGGACATCGCCGTCTCGGCCGATACCAGTCCGGAACTGAGCCGCAACAAGATCCGCCGCTCGTCGGGCGATATCGCCACGGCGGACGCCCTCTCCGACGAGGAGACGATCGCCGCGATCGCCGCGGGCCGCCGGATCGCCGACGAGGAGATCGATTCCGGCGCCGACCTCCTGATTCTCGGCGACATGGGCATCGGCAACACCACGCCCGCGGCCGTGCTGATCGGCGCGATCACCGACACCGAGCCCGTGCTCGTGGTGGGCCGCGGCACCGGCATCGACGATAACGCGTGGATGCGCAAAGCGGCTGCGGTCCGTGATGCCATGTATCGCGCCCGGCCCCACGCCGGGAACCCGAAAGCGTTGCTGCGCACGGCCGCCGGCGCCGATCTGGCAGCGATGGCCGGATTCCTCGCGCAGGCCGCGGTCCGCCGTACCCCGGTGATCCTCGACGGTGTGGTGGTGACCGCTGCGGCATTGGTCGCGCACGAGTTGGCACCGGGTGCCATCGGGTGGTGGGTGGCCGGGCATCGCAGCCCGGAACCGGCTCACGATCTCGCGTTGCGCCGCCTCGACCTGGAACCGCTGGTGGACCTCGGCATGCGTCTCGGCGAGGGCAGCGGCGCGACGCTCGCGCTGCCCATCGTCCGGTCGGCGGTGGCGGTACTCGGCGAGATGGCGACGTTCGATTCCGCCGGGGTCTCGCGGGCCTGAGATGCGGTTCCTCCCGACGGCGCTCGCCTGGATGACGGTGCTGCCGGTTCCGCGGCGCCTGCAGCCCGCGGTGGACCGTCCGGGGGCGGGGCGGGTGATCTTCTTCGTCCCCGTGGCCGGGGCGGTGGTGGGCGCGATCGTCACCGGGATCGCGTGGGCGTCAGCGGCTGCGGGACTTCCCTGGGTGCTGATCGGCGCCCTCGCGATCGCCGGGGCGGCTCTGGTGACGCGCGGTATGCATGTGGACGGCTTCGCCGACTGCGTGGACGGTCTCGGCAGCTACGGCCCGCCGGACCGGGCGCGCGAGATCATGCGGCAGGGCAGTGTCGGTCCGTTCGGCGCGGCCGCGCTGGCACTGGTCGTGCTGATCGACGCCGCCGCGATCGGCGACCTGGCCGATCGCGCGCAGTGGATCGCGATCGGCGTCGCGATCGGCGCGGCCCGGGTGGCCGCGGTGATCGGATGCCGGCGGGGTTGGTGCGCCGCGAATCCGGACGGTTTCGGTGCACTCACCGCGGGCACACAGGGCGGTGCGGCGCAGGCCTTCTGGATGTTCGTGGCAGCGATCGCCGCGATCTGGGCAGTGCCGGACGTCCCATGGCAGGGGCCATTGGCGGTGGTCGCGGCGATGCTCGCGGCCGCACTCGCGATGCGGCACTGCGTCCGCCGGTTCGGCGGGGTCAGCGGTGACGTTCTCGGCTTCGGCATCGAGCTGGCGACCGCCGTCGCGCTGGTGGGCCTCTGCGTGCGGTGACGCCCCGGGGGCAGGCACCACGCCCACCGATGGCGATCTCCCGCAGTCGATTGATAGAGATTCACGCATTCTCTTCCAGAGCGCGGGTTCGCCTGGAACAATGGAGGAGAGATTCGACAACGACTGTTGTCGTGTGAGATTGCGAGGCACCATGACCGCAGCCACCTCGAGGCCCATCCCCTCCCGTCATCCCGCCCGCCCGCGCCGCGTGCCGCCGGCGATCACGTTCGTGAGCAGGGCACTGCGTCTCCCGGAACCCACCGACGCCGAGTTCCGGCGGTTCGGTGAGTTGCTCACCGTGGGCGATGAGCCGATGGACGAGCTGGTGGCGTGGATGTACGCCGCGGACACCGACACGCGCAAAGCGATGTTCAACCGCGCCCTCACCGATGGCATCAGCTCGGTGCCGCAGGCGCCGCCGATCCTGCGTGACTTCTTCGAAGACATGGAGACCGTTCCCGAGTGGACCGAGTGGAACACCATTCGCACCGGGGGCCGGCTCATGCGCAGCGGCGGCGCCGACGGGCTCTCCGTGGCCCGCGATGTGGCGCTGATGGGCGGCTACATGTTCTCGGGTTTCAACCAGACGCTCCTGCGGACGGGCGCCTTGGAGAAGGGCTCGAACCGGCGCTTCGCCGAGACCGCGCAATGGGCGCTGGACGTGATCGGCGAGGATGCGCTGCGTCCCGGCGGCGTCGGCTACCGCTCCACACTGCACGTGCGGTTCATCCACTCGCTGGTGCGCCGACATGTGCTCGCGATGGACGATTGGGACTCGGCGGCGTACGGCCTGCCGATCAATCAGACGGATATGGCCGCCACGCTCGTGGGTGCCCTCATCGCACCGGTCGCCACGGGCACGGGCCTGGGCATGCTGGCGAACCCCCGGGAGTACGAGGCGGCCGCGCATCTGACCCGCTACGTGGGCCGACTCATGGGCGTGCACGACGACTTCCTGCCGCACAGCTTCCGCGACAGCCTCCGCATCCTGTTCCAGACCTCACGGGCGTTGTCCACCCCGGACGAGACCAGTCGAGCTCTCGCACAACCGATGGCGGAGGATCCGCTGCACTGGCACTACCCGTTCCTCGGCTGGCTGCGAAGGCGCATCGCGCGCTCGCAGCACCTCTCGATAGCCACGGCCTACCTGGGACCGCACGCCATGCGAGAACTCGGAGTACCGGCCGTGCTCCCCTGGTACCCGGCACTGAAGATCCCGATCAATCTCGTCGAGTCGGCGCTTTTCCAGCTCCCGGGGGGCCGGCGCCGCGGCGCCGAACTCGGCGACCGGCGCCAGGCCCGCCTGATGCGCACGATGATCCCCGACGAGGCCGCCATCGGACACGCCGCACACCACGTCACGAACTGACGCGCACCAGGTCAGCTCAGCGTCGACATCCAGCCGTGCCTGTCCTCGACGGTGCCGCGCTGGATGCCGGTGAGGGTCTCGCGGAGGGCCATGGTGATCTCGCCGGGCTCGCCGTCCCCGATCAGGAAGTCCTCGGTCGCGCCCTTGACCCGCCCGACCGGGGTGATCACGGCGGCGGTGCCGCACGCGAACACCTCGGTGATCTCACCGGAGGCCGCGCCCGCCGTGAGCTCGTCGACGGTGATGCGACGCTCCTCGGTCTCGAATCCCGCGTCACGGGCCAGTTGCAGCAGCGAGCTGCGGGTCACGCCGGGCAGCAGGGAGCCGGACAGCTCGGGAGTGACGATCGTCGCATCCGCACCGGAGCCGAGGACGAAGAACAGGTTCATCCCGCCCATCTCCTCGATCGCCTCGTGCTCGATGGCGTCGAGCCACACCACCTGGTCACACCCCTGGTGCGCGGCCTGCGCCTGCGCGACGAGCGACGCCGCGTAATTGCCGCCGCACTTGGCGAATCCGGTACCACCCGGCGCCGCCCGCACGTACTCGCGCGAGAGCCACACCGACACCGGCTTCACACCGCCGGCGAAGTACGCACCCGCGGGCGAAGCGATCACCAAGAAGCGGTAGCTGTTCGAGGGCTTGACGCCGAGGGTCTCCTCGTCGGCGAAGATGAAGGGCCGGAAGTACAGCGACTCCTCACCTCCCGCGGCCGGAACCCACTCGCCGTCGACCGCCACCAACTGCCGCAGCGACTCGATGAACAGCTCCTCCGGGAGCGGCGGGATCGCAAGTCGCTCGGCCGAGCGCTGGAACCGCGCCGCATTGGCGTCGGGCCGGAACGTGGCCACGGAGCCGTCGGGCTGGCGGTAGGCCTTGAGGCCCTCGAAGATCTCCTGCGCGTAGTGCAGTACCGACGCCGACGGCTCCATCGGAATCGGGCCGTAGGGCAGTACTTCCGCGTCGTGCCAGCCGTGCTCCTCACTCCACCGGAGCGAGACCATGTGGTCGGTGAAGTACCTGCCGAATCCCGGGTTCGCCAGGATCTCGGAGCGCTCAGCCGCAGAGCGGGGGTGGTCGTTGCGGGTGAGGGCGAAGGCCGTGCCAGTTGTCATGGCACATGATTCTACGACCGAGCGCCCGGACCCAATGAGATACCGGTCGGTAGGACGTCCAAGTATTTGCCGGGCCGGGAACGACGCCTACTTGGTGTTCGCCTCCACGAACGGAGGCAACGTGACCTCGCACTCGATCGCACGGCCGCGCACGTCGACGGTCACCACGGTGCCCTTCTCGACACCGGCGCCGGAATCGATGAGCGCCAAGGCGATTCCGGTCTTCAGGGTGGGACTGAACGTGCCCGACGTGGTGCTGCCGATCCGGGCACCGTCGGCTCCCAGCACGGGGAGGTCGGCGCGGAGCACACCCTTACCGGTGGCCTTGAGCCCCCAGAGCCTGCGAGCCGGACCTGCTTCCTTCTCCGCCTGGAGGGCGTCGCGGCCGACGAACTCGGGCTTCTTCCACCCGACGGCCCAGCCTGCGCGGGCCTGGACGGGGGTGATGTCGACGGTGAGCTCGTGCCCGTGCAGGGGATAACCCATCTCGGTGCGCAGGGTGTCGCGGGCACCGAGACCGGCGGGCTGGCCATCGCGGACGGTGATCTCGGGGAGCAGCGCCCGGAACACGGTCTCGGCGTCGCCCCACGCGGGGATGAGCTCGTAGCCGTGCTCGCCGGTGTAACCGGTGCGGCATACGCGCACGGGGGTCCCGTTCAGGGAGGCGTCCTCGTAGGCCATGTACTCCATGTCGGTGGGCAACCCGACGGCCGCCAGCACCTCCGCCGACTTCGGGCCCTGCACCGCGAGCACGGCGTAGTCGCGGTGCTGATCGGTGATGGTGATGCCCTCGGGGGCACGCTCGCGCAGGTGCGCGACGACCGCGGCGGTGTTGGCCGCGTTGGGCACCAGGAACAGTTCGTCGTCGGAGACGTAGTACACGATGAGATCGTCGATCACACCACCGGTCTCGTTGGTGCACAGGGTGTACTGCGCCTTACCCGGCCGGATCTTGTCGAGGTCGGCGGTCAGTACGCGGTTGACGAAATCCTTGGCGCCCGGTCCGGCCACGGTGGCCTTGCCGAGGTGACTGACATCGAAGATCCCCACCGCCTCGCGGACCGCGGTGTGTTCGCCGACGGTGCCCGCGTACTTGACGGGCATCGACCAGCCGCCGAACGGCGCGAACGCCGCCCCCAGCTCGGTATGCACGGCGTTCAGGGGTCCCTCGATCAGCGTCTCACTCATGCCCGGCACTCTAGTCCAGGGCCGCAGTGCCGGAGCGGCCCAACGGTCGCATCCCCTGGTAGATCACGATCGCGGCGACTCCGGCCACCCAGCACGAGGCCGCCGAGACCTTCGAGAAGTCCACCTCACCGCAGAACGAGGCCACCAGATGCCCGATCAGCACTGAGGTGACGATCGCGAGTCGGCCGAGCATGCCCGTGAACACCGGTGGCATCGACTTCTCGATCCACGCCGTCCCGACCTGCCATCGCGGCGATGCTCGGCCGCGGTCACTCGCCGAGTACGGCGTCCAGATAATCGTTGGCGAACACCCGGTCGGGATCGAGCTCGTCGCGTACCGCCAGGAAGTCGCCGAATCGGGGGTAGGCCCGGCGGAAGAAGTCGGCGGTGCGGGTGTGCATCTTGCCCCAGTGCGGACGGCCGCCGTGGTCGATCATGATGCGCTCGACCTCGGCGAAGTAGTCGTCCTCCGGATCGCGCACGTAGCGGTGCGCGGCGATGTATCCGGATTCGCGTCCGCTCGCCGTGGACAGCAGGAGGTCGTCGGCTGCGGCAGCCCGCACTTCGATCGGGAAGGTGATGTTCCAATCCCGCTGCGCGATCTCGGCTTTCAGTGCGGCGAAAGCATCCATCGTGTTCTCCAGCGGCACGGCCCACTCGGTTTCCCGGAACCGCACCGACCGCTCTGTGGTGAACACGTCGGCGGAGTAGTCGATCACGGTGCGGTTGCCCATCAGCCCGGCGGCGATGTTCACCAGGCGGGGCGTGAGCCCGGGCCGGGCGCGGCCGAGCTCGCACATCCCGAGCAGGGCCCCGTTGCCCACCAGCTGGTCGTCCACGAAGCGGCGCACGGGATTGAGCGGCCTGCGCTTGTAGTCCCCGGGCCGCCGGGTGGTGGTCTTGGTCACCGCGATGTCGGTGCCGGGGAACCAGAAGAACTCGAAATGGTCGGCCGACCGCACGGTCTCGAGGAAGCCCTCGGTGGTCTCCGCGAGCGGCGCGCTACTCTCCACCGCCTCCAGCACGAACCGGTCCACGCACTGCACCGTGACCTCGACGAGAACGCCGAGTGCACCGATGCCCAGCGCCACGGCTTTCAGGCGCGGATCGTCCTCACCGATCCTGATGATCTCACCGGTGCCGCTGACCAGTGTCGCGCCCACGACCTGGGTGGCGATGCCGCCGAATCCCAGTCCGGTGCCGTGGGTTCCGGTGGAAATGGCACCGGCGATGGTCTGTCTGTCGATATCGCCCAGGTTCGGCATCGCGAGGGCGTAGGGCTCGAGCAGGCCGGGCACGTCGAAGAGCCGGGTACCCGCACGCAGCGTCACCCGCTTGCGCTCGACGTCGACGGTCTCCAGGCCGCCCTGGTGATCGGGCGCGATGGCCACATCACGCGGAGCGGCGACGGCGGTGAACGAGTGCCCGGCGCCCACCGGTTTGACGGTGCCGCCGCGTTCGCGGGCGCGCTCGATCGCCTTCACCACGTTCTCGATGGTGCCGGGGCGCGAGACGTACGAGGGGCGCGCGGTCACCGTGCGCCCCCAGTTGCGCCACTGCCCCGGCTTCCCGGTCAGCTCGTCGATCCCCGGAATCCATGTGTTCACAGGAAGCACCTTCCCTCGCCGCGATAGGTGGGCACCTGTGCGAGCACGGCACCGTCGGACAACACCGCGATATGCGTTGTGTGTTCGGCCGGTTCCCCGGCCTTGGTGTGGCGGAACCACACTCGGTCACCGAGCGAGATCCGGCGAGCGCGGTCTCCCGTGACCGGAGTCTGCACCTCCCCGGCGCCCTCACGAGCGGTCAGCGTGAGGCCGGCGGGCCACACCGGCACCGGCAGCCTGTCCTCGCCGGCCGCGCCGGAGGCGATCCAGCCACCGCCGTGACAGGTCACGGTGTCGGGCCGGGGCCGACGCACCACGGCCAGGCCGAAGGCCATCGCCGGAGCGGGCCGGAAGTGGGAGTAGCCGTCGAACAGGTGCGGGCCGTAGAGGCCGCTGCCGGCGGCGATGTCACTGATATTCGGATCGCTCGCATTACGCTCGAGCGAGCCGGTGCCGCCGCCGTTGACGAATTCGAGCTCGGCGATCCGGCGCAGGTCGGTGAGGATATCCAGGCGCCGCTCGACGAGCTCGTCCCAGGAGGCCCGCTGCATCGTCCGTAGCAGCGCCCCGGCGCCGGGGCGGCGGATGCTGAGGTCTCCGACGCCGGCGATCTGAGCATCGTAGGTCATCGCTCCCACGAGCCGGAATCCCTTGCGGCCAGCGATCGTCACCGCCAATGCCGAGGCCTCGGCGCGGGTGCGGATCGGCGAGCGCAGCGCGCCCACCGCGCCGAGGACCGGGGCCCGGAAGGACGCGTCGATGTCGATGCAGATCCGCAGTTCGGGGCGACGGCTCGGCGGCACTGCGGCGTCCACCAGATCGAGCTGGTCCGGATCATCGATCATGAGCGTCACGCGCGACGCCGCCTGCTCGTCGGCGGCGAGCGCCGCGATCGCTCCGAGGTCGGCACTGGGATACCCCACCAGAACGTCGGGGCACCCGGGACGCTCGGCACCGTCGTGGTCGGTGCCATCGGCGGCGAGCCAGTGCGCCTCGGCGACATCGTAGGCGAGCACCCCCGCATAGCCGGGAACTCGAAGCAGTGCATCGAGAACCGGGCGTGAGCGCAGCGACTTCGAGGCCACGCGAATGGGTGTACCTCCGGCTCGGCGGCGCATATCGGCCACGTTGTGCCGCAGGGCGTCGAGATCGGCGACGAGGACCGGGGCGTCGAGCCCCTGGGTTCCGGCGTCGATCGTTGCCCAGTACGCCGCCGGGTCGGTCTCCCACGTTCGGTCCACGGTCGACGGGGGTGCTCCCAGATCCACCAGCCCAGTACCGGTCGTGGTCTGCCCCGTGCCGTTCGCCGTCATGGTCACCGATCGTACGTGCGGACGAGCCCGATGACCGGACGTGACCGCACCTGCCCCTCCGGTGTCCGGAATCACCGCGCACCTCATCCGCTCACCGAGCCGTCTCCGCTCCCGCGCAGGTCGGCCGGGGTCCGGCCGGTCCAGGCCCGGAACGCCCGCCGGAAGTCCCGGGCATCGGCGAAACCGACCGCAGCTGCGACCTCGCCGATCGGCATCGAGGTGCTGCGCAGCAGGGATTCGGCACGCTCACGCCGGACCCGGTTGTGGATCGACCGGAACGACTCACCGCCGTCGGACAGACGCCGGCGCAGCGTGCGCTCCGTGGTCCGCAAGTGGCGGGCGACTGTCGCGATGGTTGCGGCCCGCGCCAGATCGGCGCGAAGCAACTGTTCCACCGCCCAGACGTGGTCGAGCTCATCGGCGTCATCCGTTCCGATGAGCCCGCGGCACGCGGCCACCGCCGCCGCGTGCACGGCGGGCTGGCGGCCCGGCAGCGGGAGGTCGAGCAGGTGCCCGGGAATCGTCACTGCGGTGCGGGGCGCGTCGAACCGCACGGGGCACCCGAACACATCGTCATAGACATCGGCGTACGACGGCGCGGGGTACGCCAGCTCGACGCCGATGGGCGCGAGATCTTCGTCCGCCAGCGCAGATCGAACCAGGGTGAGGGAACTGAGGAGCGTCTCCTCGCAGAGGAAGGGCAGGATCTCGGCGACATCGGACCGGGGCAGCACGCCGACGCTGACCGTCCGGGCGTCCTCGGCGACGGTGAAGTCGACCAGGCTGCCGGCCTCCTCGTGCAGGCGCAGCCCGATCCCGACTGCCGCGGCGAGACCGTCGGCGGTCTGCACCGCGACGCCGACCATCCCGAAAGACTGGAGTAACGGCCGGGCACCCACCTGGAGTCCGAGCGGACGATCGGGCGCGGCACGGACCGCCTCGGTGATGAACGCCACCGTCTGGGGGAAGGTCAGGCGCAGCCCGGACAGCCGATCGATCCGCGCGATTCCCGCGCGGTCGGCCCATGCCCGTACCGGATGTCCCTCGCGCCCTAGACGTTCGATGAGGTAGGCGACCACGGGCGCGGGCCTGGCTGCCGTGTGGTCCCGTGCACCGGGCGGCAGCGGGCCCTGTTGTCCCAGGCGTAGCATCCCTACAGGCAAACACACCTGCCGCCACGACGAGAGGAATCCCCTTGAGCACCCCCTTCACCGGTCCCGAGTTCTCGCTCACCCACGACGCGACATCCGTCGCCGACGCTCTGGTGGTGGGCGTCTTCTCCGGCGATGCGGGGATCAGCGTGGACGCCGGCGTTCCGGAGGCCGCACGCGGCCCGATCGCCGAGGCGCTCGCCCTCGTGGGCGCGAAGGGCACACCGGGCGAGGCCGTGCGCGTGCCCGCGCCGGCCGGCGCCGGTCTCGGCGCTGCGACGGTGCTCGGCGTGGGTCTCGGTGCCGCACCCGCGGGCGAGGACCGAGTCCCCGCAGAGACGGTGCGCCGCGCCGCAGGTGTCGCGGGGCGCGCCCTCGACGGAGTCGGCTCGGCACTGACCACTGTGTCGACGCTCGATCTCGCTGCGACCGTGGAGGGCACGTACCTCGGCGCCTACCGGTTCACCGAGTTCCGTCACTCTTCGGCGCCGAAACAGGCGCCACTGGGCGCGGTGGCACTGCTCGTGGCCGAAGGTTCGCAGGCGCTGACCGAGGAGGCCCGCGGCACCGTCGAGCAGGCTCGGCGTACCGCCGCTGCGGTGGCGCTGGCCCGCGATTTCGTCAACACTCCGCCGAATGTGCTCTCCCCCGGCGAGTTCGCCGATCGTGCGCAGCGTCTCGGCGCCGAGGCCGGTCTCCAGGTCGAGGTGTTCGACGAGGAGTACCTGGCCGCACATGGCTACGGCGGCATCGTCGGTGTGGGACAGGGAAGTTCGCGCCCGCCGCGACTGGTGCGACTCAAGCACTCCTCCGGGCTGAACGACGCGAAGCACGTCGCCCTGGTGGGCAAGGGGATCACCTTCGACACCGGCGGCATCTCGATCAAGCCCGCCGCAGGCATGGAGAACATGACCTCCGATATGGGCGGCGCCGCTGCGGTGATCGCCACCGTGATCCTGGCCGCGCAGCTCAACCTCGCGGTGGACGTGACCGCGACGGTCCCGATGGCGGAGAACATGCGCTCGGACACCGCCCAGCGACCCGGAGATGTGATCACCCAGTACGGCGGAACCACCGTCGAGGTGATCAACACCGATGCCGAGGGTCGGCTGATCCTGGCCGATGCGATGGTCCGCGCCTGCGAGGACGACCCCGATTACCTGATCGACACCGCGACCCTGACCGGCGCGCAGATGGTGGCGCTCGGCAATCGCACGCCCGGCGTGATGGGCACCGAGGAGTTCCGCGATCGCGTCGCCGCGCTCTCGCAGGCGGTGGGTGAGAACGGTTGGCCCATGCCCTTCCCCGAGGAATTGCGCGCCGACCTCAACTCCCGCGTCGCGGATCTCGCGAACGTGAGCCCGCACCGGTGGGGAGGCATGCTCACGGCGGGCGTGTACCTCCAGGAGTTCGTCGCCGACGGAGTGCAGTGGGCCCACATCGATGTGGCCGGCCCGGCGTTCAACACGAGCGCGCCGTGGGGGTACATCGGCAAGGGTGGCACGGGCGTACCGGTTCGTACCCTGCTGGCCGTGCTGCGCGACATCGCACAGCGCGGTTGACCGGGCACGGCTGGTGGTTACCGACCAGTAGGCCCCCAACCGCCGCGCAGAACCTGCGGGTGAGGGTAGGGTTTGGAGTCGGCGGAGGCCACCAGCCGAAGCCCACGTTCAGTTGCTCGGATCACAGCAGATAACAACTTCGAGGAGTCAGAGGACATGGCCTTCTCCGTCCAGATGCCGGCACTCGGCGAGAGCGTCACCGAGGGCACCGTCACCCGGTGGCTCAAGCAGGAGGGCGACACCGTCACCGTCGACGAGCCCCTGCTCGAGGTCTCGACCGACAAGGTCGACACCGAGATCCCCGCTCCGGCATCAGGCGTTCTGCTGAAGATCCTGGCCCAGGAGGACGATGTCGTCGAGGTCGGTGGCGATCTCGCGCAGATCGGTGAGGCCGGCGAGGCCCCCGCTCCCGCCGCGGATCCGGCGCCCGCCGCCGAAGCTCCGGCGCCCGCCCCCGAGGCCTCGGCACCGGCTGCTCCCGAGGCCCCGGCTGCCCCCGCCGAGCCTGCGGCCCCCGCCGCATCGTCGGCGCCCGCGTCCGGCACCGAGGTGACGATGCCCGAGTTGGGCGAGTCGGTCACCGAAGGCACCGTCACCCGGTGGCTCAAGGGCATCGGCGACGAGGTGGCGGTCGATGAGCCGCTCCTTGAGGTCTCCACCGACAAGGTCGATACCGAGATCCCCTCGCCCGTCGCCGGCACGCTGCTGGAGATCAAGGCCAACGAAGACGACGTGATCGCCGTCGGCGGCGTGCTCGCCATCGTGGGCAGCGGCGCTCCGGCCGCACCTGCCGCCCCGGCCCCCGAGCCGGCTCCGGCCCCCGAGCCGGCTCCGGCTCCCGAGCCCGCTCCAGCTCCCACGCCCGCTCCGGCCCCTGAGCCCGCTCCTGCTGCGCCCGCGGCGGCAGCTCCGGCACCCGCTGCTCCCGCCGCACCCGCCGCTCCGGCGGCGTCCGCTGCTCCGGCGGCGTCCGACTCGACCCCGTACGTCACCCCGCTGGTGCGGAAACTGGCCGCGGAGAACGGCGTCGACCTGAACGCGGTGAAGGGCACCGGTGTCGGTGGCCGCATCCGCAAGCAGGACGTGCTGGCCGCCGCCGAGGCGTCCAAGGCTCCGGCCGCACCTGCCACCGCCCCGGCCGCGTCGGCGCCCGCCCCGTCCGCCCCGAAGGGTGCGCGCCCCGAGCTGGCCGAGCTGCGTGGCACCACCCAGAAGACCAACCGCATCCGTCAGATCACCGCGAAGGTGACCCGCGACTCGCTGCAGCAGTCCGCGCAGCTCACGCAGGTCTTCGAGGTGGACTTCAGCAAGATCGTGGCGCTGCGCGCCAAGGCGAAGGCGAGTTTCGCGGCGAAGGAGGGTGTGAATCTCACGTACCTGCCGTTCATCGCGAAGGCCGTCATCGAGGCGCTCAAGGTGCACCCGAACGTGAACGCGACGATCAGCGACGATTTCAAGGAGATCACCTACCACGGTGTGGTGAACCTCGGCATCGCCGTCGATACGCCACAGGGCCTGCTGTCGCCGGTCATCAAGAACGCCGACGATCTGTCGCTGGCAGGTCTGGCCCGCGCGATCGCGGACCTGGCCAGCCGCACCCGCAACAGTGGTCTCAAGCCCGACGAGCTGTCCGGCGGCACCTTCACCATCACCAACATCGGCAGTGAGGGCGCTCTCTTCGATACCCCGATCCTGGTCCCGCCGCAGGCGGCGATGCTGGGTACCGGCGCGATCGTCAAGCGCCCGGTCGTGGTGACGGACGCCTCCGGTACCGAGTCCATCGGCATCCACCCGATGGCCTTCCTGCCGCTCACCTACGATCACCGGCTCATCGACGGTGCCGACGCCGGTCGCTTCTTGACCACCGTCAAGCACCGGCTCGAGGAGGGTGCGTTCGAGGCCGACCTCGGCCTCTAGTCGCCACCTCCGCCCGAGCGGGAGAACCATGGAACGACGGATCGCCATCGCCGGGTCGTCGGGGCTCATCGGCAGCGCGCTGTCGGGTGCCCTGACCCGGCGCGGCGATACCGTCGTTCCGCTTGTTCGGGCCGAATCCTCACCCCGCCCCGGCGGGCTCGCCTGGTCTCCCACGGGCCCCGCGCCCGATCTCACGGGTTTCGATGCGGTGATCAATCTGTGCGGCGCGCCGGTCGCCGGCCGCCGATGGACCGGTGCGGTGAAGCAGGAGCTGCGTGATTCGCGCATCGAACCCGCCGCCACGCTCGCCGAGGCGGTGGTCGCCGCGCACGTTCCGGCCTACCTCGTGGCGAGCGGTGTCGGGATCTACGGCGACGCCGGCGAGACCGAGTGCGTCGACGCGCCCGGGGGCACCCCGCCGGGGGCCGGATTCCTCGCCGACCTGTGCATCGAGTGGGAAGCCGCTGCGGTCCCGGCCCGCGCCGCGGGAGCCGCGGTGGCGAACCTGCGCTTCGGCCAGGTGCTCTCCGACGCGGGCGGCATGCTGGCGGTTCTGCGGCGCATCTACCGTCTAGGACTGGGCGGGCGGCTGGGCAGCGGTCATCAATGGATCTCGTGGATCGTGCGCGAGGATGCCACGCGCGCCGTCCTGCACGTGCTCGACGGTGCACTCGCGGGCACGATCACCGGACCGGTCAACATCACCGGCCCCGCGCCGTCCCGCCAGCAGGCGTTCAGTGAGGCGCTGGGCCGCGAGGTCAGCCGGCCCGCCCGCTGGATCGTTCCGCGTTTCGCGTTGCGCGCGACGGCGGGTGAGTTCGCCGATGAGGGCCTGCTCTTCTCGCAGCGTGCGGTCCCCCGCGTGCTGCACGACACCGGATTCCGGTTCGCGCATACCGCGCTTCCCGCGGCACTCGCCGTGGCCCTGGCCGACGGGGCGTAGCGTCGAGACCATGCCCGCACGCTCCGCCCGCGCCGCCAGCACCGACATCGTGGTCGAAGACCTCGGCACGATCGGCTACCAGGAGGCGTTCGACCTCCAGCACGATCTCGCGAACCAGCGCGCCGACGGCGAGATCAGCGACCGCCTGCTCCTGCTGGAACACCCGCCTACGTTCACCGCGGGCCGGCGCACCGAACCGCAGGACCGTCCCACCGACGGCAGCACCGTGATCGACGTGGACCGCGGCGGCAAGATCACCTGGCACGGGCCCGGGCAACTGGTGGGCTACCCGATCATCAAGCTCTCCTCGCCGGTCGATGTGGTCGATTACGTGCGCCGTATCGAGCAGGCACTCATCGAGGTGTGCCGCGGCCTCGGCCTCACCACCGGCCGGATCGAGGGCCGCTCGGGCGTCTGGTTCCCCGCCGACGGCGCGCGCCCCGAACGCAAGGTGGGCGCCATCGGTATTCGCGTGGCACGCGGGGTGACCCTGCACGGATTCGCGCTCAACTGCGACAACACGCTCGGCGGCTTCGACGCGATCATCCCGTGCGGCATTCCCGATGCCGGCGTCACCACGCTGAGCGCGGAGCTGGGGCGCGACGTCACCGTCGGCGAGGTCCGGGAGGCCGTCGTCGATGCGGTGACCCGGGCACTGGACGGCGATCTCGCGGTCACCGACGAGAATCTCCACGCCACCGCCCACCAGGCATGACCGACTAGTTCCGGGCGGGCGCCGGACCGAGGCGCACCGATGCCACACACAGCAGGGCGGCGGCGAGGGCGAAACCGGCACCGACCGCGGCGAACCACGCACTACCCACCACCAGGGCGCCGAGCACCGAGGTGCCTGCCGCGACACCGGCATTCGTGCAGGCGTTGTTCCAGCCGAGTACCGACGCGCGGTGGTCCGGATCCGCCGAGGAGAGGTAGGTCTGCTGCGCGGAGAAGAACGCGCCGCCGCCCGCACACCACACGGCGACCGCCGCGATGACGACCGCGGGTGCCGTCGCCGTGGTGGCCACCGCGATGCCAACGGCGACCACGAGCGCGGCGCAGGCCGGCACCCACGCGGGATGCACGCCGCGCTGCGCCAGCCGATCCACTACGACGCCCGTCCCCACCGAACCGCACATCGAGCCGATTCCGACCACCAGACCGACCAGCCCCAACATCGTGAGGCCGTATCCGAATCGCTGGGAGAGAAGGACTCCCACGTACGTGTACGCGCCGAGTCGGCCGGCCTGCAGCAGCACGGAGGACGAGAACGCGAGCGCAATCCTGCGGTCGCGCCACGGCGCGAACAGCCCGCCCGGCGCCGGCCCCTGCTCCGTCGCAGGCGCGGACGGCAGGCGCCACGCCATCACGGCGGCCACCGCGAGCATCGGCACGCCGATCAGCAGGTAGGGCGCCCGCCAGCCGAGCGCCGTGGCCAGCAGGGCACCCAGCGGAACTCCGAGCACCTGCCCGCCGGCGTAGGCGGCGGCGCCGAGGGACACCGCCCGGCCGCGCTGCGCCGGGGCGGCGTGCTCGGCGAGGTAGGCCCAGATCGACGGCGCGCCCAGCGCCGCTCCGAGACCGGACAGTGCGCGCGCCGCGATCAGCAGGCCCAGCGACGGCGCGACGTAGCTGAGCACGTCCGCTGTTGCGAACACGGCCATGCCCGCGGCGATCGCGCGGCTGCGGGCGAGCCGGTCCGAGAGACGACCGAACAGCGGGCCGGTGATCGCGTAGCAGAGCACGTACGCGGTCACCACGTTCCCCGCTGCGCCCGTGGAGGAATCGAAGGCGCGGGCGATATCGGGCAGGAGTGGGGCGACCAGGTTCATCTCGGCACCCATCAGGAAGAAGACCAGGTAGAGCACGCCGAACGTGCCCCACGGGGTCGTGCCCTGCGTCATCTCCTCGCCTTCCGTCCGGGTCAGATTAGATGATCGAACGACCAGGGGCGCAGGGGCGTGACCCGCGACACCGTCGGGCCCGGCGGGGCGGCGTAGCATGGACCGGGTGAGTACCCCGGATACCCCCCGCAAGCTACTCCGTCTTGAGGTCCGAAACGCGCAGACGCCGATCGAGCGGAAGCCGAACTGGATCCGCACCCGCGCGAAGATGGGCCCCGAATTCACCGAACTCAAGGGCCTCGTCAAACGCGAGGGTCTGCACACGGTGTGTGAGGAGGCGGGCTGCCCCAACATCTACGAGTGCTGGGAAGACCGGGAGGCCACCTTCCTGATCGGCGGCGAGCAGTGCACGCGTCGCTGCGACTTCTGCCAGATCGACACCGGCAAGCCCGCCGAACTCGATCGCGACGAGCCGCGCCGCGTCGCCGAATCGGTGCAGGCGATGGGCCTGCGCTACTCGACCATCACCGGTGTCGCCCGCGATGACCTTCCCGATGAGGGTGTGTGGCTCTACGCCGAGACGGTGCGCCAGATCCACAGGTTGAACCCGAACACGGGCGTCGAGAACCTGATTCCCGACTTCCACGCCAAGCCCGAGCTGCTGGCCGAGGTCTTCGAGTCTCGCCCGGAGGTGCTGGCGCACAATCTGGAGACGGTGCCGCGCATCTTCAAGCGCATCCGCCCCGCCTTCCGGTACGAGCGTTCGCTCGACGTGATCCGCCAGGCGCGCGACTTCGGTCTGGTCACCAAGTCGAACCTGATCCTCGGTATGGGCGAGACCCCGGAGGAGGTGACGGAGGCGATGCATGATCTGCACGATGCGGGCTGCGACATCATCACCATCACGCAGTACCTGCGGCCGTCGCCGCGGCACCATCCGGTGGAGCGGTGGGTCAAGCCCGAGGAATTCGTCGAGCACACCCAGGCCGCCGAGGAGATGGGCTTCGCCGGCGTCATGGCCGGACCATTGGTGCGTTCGTCGTACCGCGCGGGCAAGCTCTACGCCAAGGCGATGGCGCATCACGGCCGCCCTATCCCGGAGAACATGGCGCACCTGACCGCCGAGGGCGATGCGGCGCAGGAGGCCACCTCGGTGTTGAGCCGTATGGCCGCCGCCAAGTAGCCGCGCCGTAAACTGAAAACCATGGCACAGGACAACGCAGCCGCCCAGAAGCTCAAGGCCGCCAAAGCCGAGGCGAAGAAGGCCCGCCGGGCCGCCTCGAAGGAGCGCCGCAAGCAGATGTGGCAGGCGTTCCAGATGCAGCGGAAGGAGGACAAGGCCCTCCTTCCGATCATGATCGGCGTCTTCTTCGCGGCCATCGTGGCATCGGTGGTGATCGGCTACTTCTTCGGCAACTGGTGGATGTTCCTCATCCTCGGAATCCTGTTCGGCGCCCTGGGCGCGTTCATCACGTTCACCCGGCGCCTCGAGCGCAGCGTGTACGCGAAGAACGAGGGCCAGGTCGGCGCCGCGGGCTGGGCACTGGAGAACATGCGTGGCTCATGGCGGGTGAATCAGGCCGTGGCCCGGACCACCCATGCCGATGCGGTGCACCGGGTGATCGGTAAGCCGGGGATCATCCTGATCGCCGAGGGCAACGAGGGCCGGGTCCGCGGTCTGATGGCTCAGGAGAAGAAGAAGACGGCGCGCGTCGTCGGCCAGACCCCGATCTACGAGTTCGTGGTGGGTCCCGACGAGGGGCAGGTGCCGCTGCGCAAACTGCAGAAGCAGCTGAACAAGCTCCCGTCGAACATCAACGGGAAGAAGATCGACGAGTTGGAGGGCCGCCTGGCCGCACTGTCGAACCGTGGCGGCGGTGCGCAGCTTCCCCGCGGCCCGCTGCCGCAGGGCGCGAAGATGCGCAGCGTGCAGCGCACCGTCCGGCGCAAGACCGGCTCGAACTAGTCCTGTCTCGACCGCGCTATCGGCTCCGCACGACGACGGTGCCGGTAGCGCGGTCCTGCATTCCGCGGCCGTCCACATCCTGGATCAGCGGCGGCACCAGGAAGACGATCAGCGCGTTGCGGCCGAGCGCACGAAGCAGCCCCACTCGCATCCCCGGATCCTCGATCCGGGCCACCCGGAGACCGGCGAAATACTGGCCCGGGGTGAAGCCGAACAGCGTGACGGCGAGCACGCCCACCACGAACCAGATGCCCAGCGCGCTGGTGTCGAACGCGGTGGGTTCACCACCGAAGACCTTCGCCGGGCCCGCGATCGCGAGCGCGATCAGGGCGGAGGGCACCCAGTCGAGCATGAGCGCGAGCACGCGGCGACCCGTCGGGGCGATCGACCCGACCCCGTCACGAGGAAGGCCGAGGCCCGCGCCCCGGTACTCGCCGTGCGCGCCCTCGGGCAGCGCCGCGGAGGCGCCGGACAACCATGATCCCGTTTCTCGACCCATGCCTCCAGGGTACGTCCAGGCCCCTGATGAGCGATTTCACAGTCCCAACAGATGTGTAACACCGATGAAACATTCCGTTAGTTCGTGGGCAACACCCCGTCCATAGCGTCAGTTCTCGTAACCTCGGTCACGGAGCGCACCGGTCACCCGGCTCGCTTCCGCCACCGGACGACGAAGGAGCCAGTAACAGGTGTTCACTACCAAAGAGGAACTTCTCGACTACCTCAAGAAGGAGAACGTCGAGTACGTCGACATCCGCTTCTGCGACCTGCCGGGCACGATGCAGCACTTCAGCATCCCCGCATCGGCGTTCGACGAGAGCGTCTTCGAGGATGGCCTGGCGTTCGACGGCTCGTCGATCCGCGGCTTCCAGTCGATCGATGAGTCCGACATGATGCTGCTCCCCGACGTCACCACGGCGCGGATCGACCCGTTCCGGGCGGCGAAGACCCTGAACGTCTCGTTCTTCGTCCACGACCCGTTCACCCGCGAGGCCTACAGCCGCGACCCGCGCAACATCGCGCGCAAGGCCGAGGAGTACCTCGTCAGCACCGGCATCGCCGACACCTGCTTCTTCGGCGCCGAGGCCGAGTTCTACATCTTCGACTCCGTGTCGTACGACTCCAGCATCAACGGATCGTTCTACGAGGTGGACTCGATCTCGGGTTCGTGGAACACGGGCCGCGCCCTCGAGGAGGACGGCTCCCCGAACCTCGGCTACAAGGTGCGGGGCAAGGGAGGCTACTTCCCGGTTGCACCGTACGACCACTACGTCGACCTGCGCGACAAGATCTCGACGAATCTGCAGAACGCCGGTTTCACCCTGGAGCGCGGCCACCACGAGGTGGGCACCGGCGGCCAGGCCGAGATCAACTACAAGTTCGACACGCTGCTGCACGCGGCCGACGATGTTCAGCTGTTCAAGTACATCGTGAAGAACACCGCGTGGCAGGAGGGCAAGACCGTCACGTTCATGCCGAAGCCGCTGTTCGGCGACAACGGTTCGGGCATGCACGCGCATCAGTCGCTGTGGAAGGACGGCAAGCCGCTGTTCTACGACGAGGCCGGCTACGGTGGCCTGTCGGACATCGCGCGCTACTACATCGGTGGCATCCTGCATCACGCCCCGTCGCTGCTCGCCTTCACCAACCCGACGATCAACTCGTACAAGCGCCTGGTGCCGGGTTACGAGGCCCCGATCAACCTGGTGTACAGCCAGCGCAACCGCTCGGCCTGTGTGCGTATCCCGATCACGGGGAACAACCCGAAGGCCAAGCGCATCGAGTTCCGCTGCCCGGACTCGTCGGGCAACCCGTACCTGGCCTTCGCCGCCATGATGATGGCCGGCCTGGACGGCATCAAGAACAAGATCGAGCCGCACGCCCCGGTCGACAAGGACCTCTACGAGCTGCCGCCCGAGGAGGCCAAGGGCATCCCGCAGGCCCCCACCTCGCTCCCCGCCGTGATCGACCGTCTCGAGGAGGACCACGAGTACCTCACCGCCGGCGGTGTGTTCACCGAGGACCTGATCGAGGAGTGGGTCTCGTACAAGCGTGAGAACGAGATCGAGCCGGTCAACCTGCGCCCGCACCCGTACGAGTTCCAGCTCTACTACGACGTGTAAATCGTCTCACTGAACTGCGTGCCGGCCCCGGACCTGATGTCAGGTCCGGGGTCGGCCCGTGTTTGAGGTGTTCCCGGTGAGCGTCACTCGGCCCGGCCGACAACCGCGAGCACCGCCTCCGCCAACTGGCCCGGGCCCAACAGATCCGAGCGCAGCACCACGGTGCCCTCCGGTTGCCGGGACGCCGCCCCCGGATCGAGACGATCGATCGTCCAGCTCGCAGCCCCCCGGTCCGAAGCCCGGTCGACCGCACGCGCGCGGAGGCGAGACCTGATGATCTCCGGGTCGTAGACAACGGCCTCGGGCATCCGGCGATGCAACTCGGCCGCCATTGTCGACTTCCCCGCACCGAAGCCGCCGTTGAGCCAGATGATCATCCGTCCAACGTAACCTGCGAGCCCGGTCGGCTACTGATCGAACCGCAGCACCAATCTCCCTCGGAGGCCGCCGCTCTCGAGCCTGCGATGCGCCTCGCTAGCGGAGCCAGCGGGCAGTACATCGGCGACACGCGCGCTGATGGCACCGGTGGCCGCGAGTTCCATCAGTGCACGCAGTCGCTGACCATCGGCGACCGCAGCCGCGACCACCGGGTAGCGCACCGTAATCCGCCGATCAGGAGCGGACATGCCGCCACCCGCCTCCGGAGTGCGGAGGCTCACGTGAATACCCCCGTCCCGCACGGCCGGAACGGCCTCGTCCCGCAGCAGTGCGGCGTCGACGACGGCATCCACACCTTTCGGAATCACCGCGCGAACGGCTGCCCCGAAGCCGGGCCCGCGCGGAATCGTCCGATCAGCCCCGAAACCGCGCACGAGCGAGACATCCGTGTCGGCTGCGTCCGCGATCACCGTCACTCCTCGTCGTGCTGCCAGTTCCACGACGAGGCCCCCGACCGCACCGGCGGCCCCGCTCACCGCGAGTGTCGATCCGGCGTCCACGTCGGCATCATCGAGCGCGAGTAGTGCGGTCAGCCCGTTCATCGGAAAGGTGGCGGCCTCCTCGAAGCTCAACTCGGCGGGCTTCGCCGCGACCGATGCCGCGTTCACCACGATCCGCTCGGCGTACGCACCACCGCCGTCGAATACCGGCAGCGTCACGGCCACGACGTCATCGCCGGTCCGCCAGGCCGGGTGCGCCGACTCCACGACGACGCCGGCGGCATCCCACCCGGGGACGAACGGAGGTGCGATCGACGAGTAGCGCTCGTGAAAGACTCCTGCTCGCGCAACAACATCCGACGGGTTCACCGCAGCCGCCACCACCCGGACCTTCACCTGCCCCGGCCGGACCGCCGGTTCTGGGACGTCGAACCACCGCAGCACCTCCGGACCACCGGGGTGCTCGAATCCGATGACGCGCATTCTCTCCCCCTTGGTCAGACGGTCATTCCACTCCACACAACCGCACGCGGTGACGTGTTCTTCCCCCGCCATCCGAGATCTCGCCGTCCGGCTCCGAGCAGCTTCGCTTGACCTCACTCAATTCACGTAATCTTTAGCCATGAAGAAGGTTCGGGTCGACAGCCGACCCACCGACAGGCCGACTTACGCGATCGCCTCCGTTGATAACGCACTCCGACTGCTTCTCATTCTCCGCGACGTCGGCGCGCTGCGAGTCAGTACTGCGGCCACCGAACTCGGTGTTGCCGATTCCACCGCACACCGCCTTTTGAACATGCTGGTTTTCCGGGGATTCGCGGTACAGGGGCCCGACAAGCAGTACATGCCGGGGCCCGCACTCGGCGTGCCACCGGCATCATCGGGATGGCTGCGTGCGCTCGACGCTATCGCGCGGCCACATCTCGACGAATTGGCGACCGCAACCGGAGAGACAGCGAATCTGGTCGTCCGGGTCGGGACTCACATACGCTTCGTCTACAGCGCCGAGGGTCACCGGCTACTCCGAATCGGCGATCGACGAGGCCACGTCATGGACGCCGGGATATCTGCCGCCGGACAGATTCTCCTCCTCGATTGCGCGGAGGACGAGCTCCGCGATCTGTATCTCGACCCGTCGACACGCACCAGGGATCGACAGAACTCCACTCCGGTCACACCACCGTTGACCGACGTAGAGTTCTCCGAACTACTGACGCGCCTCGCGGCCGTTCGCCGATCCGATTTCGCCGTCAACCTGGAGAGGACCGAACACGGCGTCGCCGCGTTCGGCGCCGCGATTCGTACACCTCAGGGGAGGATCCTCGCCGCCGCGACCCTCACCATGCCCACCGTGAGATACAGGGAGAATCTTCACGACGGCACCCTATCGAAATTGATCACCGCCGCCCGCGCCATATCCACCGACCTCGCCGGGTTCGGCGAGGTTCAGTGATCGCGCCGGATTCATGACTCGATAACGATCGGGTCGAAATTCGTCCCGTTCCAGATGTCGTCGGACACTGTTTCGCGATACCGCCCGGTGCTGGATGCGGCATCGAAATTCCGCGTCAGCTTCTCAGCCGGAGTGTACGCCGGCCATCCGGGGTCGCCACCGCGCGCGAACGACACCCACCTACTCTGAATCTCCTCGGCCAGAGAGAGCGCACTGTCCGGCGCGGGCTTACCGTAGAGCGCTACGCCTGCCGCCGAACTCTCGACCGTACCGAACACCAGTGGCAGCTCAGCCATATGGCCAGAACCAGCCCCCTTGGTGTTGTAGAGGAACTCATAGAGGTACGTGGTACCTCCCGCTCCTGTATGAGCCTGAGCGAGATGCAAACTGGGCATCCTGAAAATCAGATCCGAAGAAGCGACTTCGTAGAGGTGCGCGTCATCGAGCTCAGGATATCCACGGCGATAGGCATCTGCGCCGCCCGGAACGAGACCGAGCACCTCGTCGACATCCGTTGCAGACACCGCGCCGAATCCACCTTTTTGAAGTATCTGGCTGTTGTACTCATGCTGGGTGTGCCCGACGATGAGCGGCACATCGCGGGCCACGCCACGCGCCAACGCGCGCCACGGCGACTCGGGCAACGATACGGAGTCGATCACGGGAGCGAATCCCGTGGTCATCACTGCCCGGGCTCCCCACTGGTCTCGGCGTGTGGACCGCGCGGCCTCCGCCAGCGCAGCCGGAGCGAAGCGCGCCAGTTCCTCGATGCTGGGGCGCACGCCGAGCTGCTGCGCGATAGCCCCTCCGATCTCCTCGGCAAGCGCTCCGGAAAAGAGGTCACCGGGCACACTCTCCGCGATGGCGCGGCGGTAGAGCCCACGGGCAAGCGGTGATGTCAGAAGGCAGGCGATCGAGCCTGCTCCGGCCGACTGTCCGAAGATCGTGACGTTTCCCGGATCTCCACCGAATACGGAAATGTTGTCGCGTACCCAGCGCAGGACTTCGATTTGATCGAGCAGACCCCTGTTCGCGGGGGCACCACTGATCTGCGCGAACCCTTCCACACCGACCCGGTAGTTGCACGTGACCACGACGACACCTCGTTTGGCCAGGGCCGCACCGTTGTACCGCGCATCAGCTGAGGTCCCCGTCGTGTAGCCACCCCCGTGAATCCACACCAGTACCGGCAGGTCGGGTCGAGAACCTCCGGCGTTGGTGGTCCACACGTTCAGCGTGAGCCATTCATCTCCCCCGTTCGTGATTCCGACGTCCAACGACGGCTCATTACGCTGCGGGTCACCTGCCGGTGGCATCGGCCCGAACCGGTTGGCGTCACGAACCCCCTGCCACGCGCGAGCCGGAACGGGGGCCTTGAAACGCAGATCTCCCGTCGGGGCCGCCGCATAGGGAATACCTCGAAACACCCCGACACCAGTCTCCGTGGTTCCGCGAATCCGTCCGGCCTCAACCGCTACCTCGACCGGACCGTCATCATCGGACTTTCGGAGGTTGCTGCCACATGCGGCCAGGCCCAACACCACCGACGCCCACACTGCGCCGGAAAGGATGAACTGCCGCCGCGCGAAATTGCCAGTCACATCGATCACCTTCTTCAAACCTGCCGTCGGGCGCCTTCACAGCGCTCTCCGAGCAACTGTCGCAGGACGCGTCCATCGGCGATGAACGCGTGTCGAGAGCCGCCGCATCGGTGGACAACCCGAGCAGAGACGTCCTCTACACAGGAAATCCATCCGGCCGCGGCTCTCTTACGCTATAGGCGGCAACAACGAGAAAAGGCGACGATTCTCACTGGCAGAATTCGCCGGTCGATGGTCGTCACAAATAGTGCACGTCTCCGTACACCACTGTGGTGATCCGGCCACGATCGGTCTCGATCGTCGCTCGGACGTAGGGACGGATACTCACCCGTCCGGCAGTGGCCGTGACGCTGACTTCCGTGCCACCGACCTCCAGGATCGCGTCCGACTTCTTGACATCGAATTTACTCAAGGAGACCTCTTTGATTTCGCCGTGACCGATGGTGAAATCAAATTTCTGACTGGGGATGATGTCGCTCTTCGCCCCGAGGTCAGCGCCGACCTTCGCGCTCCCGTTCACCCCGAGTGGAACCTCGACACCGGCGTTACCGCCCACCGTTCCCGACCCGTTTCCACCGGAAGTTCCACCACCACCCGTCACGGAACCGTCGACACCCGCCTTCGGCGTGACGCCGGCGTTCGCGCCCACACCGACTTCGGGGGTCAGCCCGGCGTTCACCGTGAGATTGGGAGTGACCAGACCAACCTTCACCCCGTCTTTCGCCACTGTCACGGGATATCCGATCTGATACCCCACATCGAGTGAGGTCTTCGACTTCGCGATCTCCTTCGCGTTGCCCCCCAGCGCCACGGCGCCGGTCATCGACAGGAATGCCTCTCTGCTGAACGGCGAGGAGTCCAACGGCGGATACACATCCACCTGAGGCTTCCGCAAACCCACCCGGACGAGCACACCGGTGGGCGTCTCTTTGACGACCGATCGGTCTGGAAACGACGTGTGAGCCGGCTTCGTGTTCGGTTCAGCGGATACCGACAACGCGCCCGAAGTCGCGATCAGAACAGACATCGATACGGTGGCGGCGACGCGAATTGCATTGACAATATTGTTGTTGGCCATGAACACATACAACCCCGAAGGTACAACTAAACGCAACCCGAATATGTAGATAGTTCGGTGAGTCGAATCACATACTCGGTTGTGTTCAGGCGCGCCCACCGACTCGATTACGGGGCGCAAAGATATGCGTCATCGCCGCAGCACCAACACGATGAATGCGGCAAGTCCTGAGCAGAAAAGAACGACTCCGACCTCACCGAACATCTGCCACTGTTCTGCAAGAAGCCCGCCACACATCGTGATACCCCACCACATCAACGCGGTTCCGACAGCTACCGCCGCACACGTCCTGAGACAGCTACCATTCACCTCGCATCGCCGCGCCTCACAGTCGCCTTTCGGAATCAATACCACCGGTCCGTTACGGCCGAAACCGGTGCTCGCGGTAATCGAATCATCGCCCGCTACTACTCGGCAACGAGTCCAACGTCACAATTGCCCATACCGTGGCCCGGATGGCTCGCTTGGCCCACTTTGTAACGCCGAAGCAACACTGGCTCGCCGCCATCATCCTCACCGGCCATACCGCTTCGCGCCTGGTCGCCATACCGAATTCTTGTGTGCAGAATCCGCTACGGTGGCGCCGGAGCGATCGGGTAGCAAGAGGGGACCGCAGATCCGCTCCGGCTATGGGCCTCGACGCCATGGATCACGGTGTAAGAATTCATGTACCGCCAAAGGCGCCCGGTACGTACCCGATTCATATTGCGTGTGAATACACATCACTCGCGGGGAATTTCATTACGATGATCAGGAGGGATCAAAACATGGCGCATAATTCACGCCTGCTATCAACTTCTGAAGCTGCGAAAATTCTGGCAGTGTCGCCCCGCACGATCAATCGTTGGGCAGCCGAGGGGCTGATACCCGCAATTCAGCTACCGAGCGGCGTCCGGCGTTTCCGGCTCAACGACGTCGTGGCGGTCTGCGCATCTGAGCGAGAAACCGAGCCCGACGAGGAGAAGGCTCAGCTACCGATGGCAGGGAAGAGCGAGCGATGATTCGGCGGACGCAGCAGGTGTCACTGTCCGAGCGAGAAGAGCCGTTGAGCGTTCTCCCGGCCGATCTTCAGCCGGTCTGATTCGGCCAGCAAGGCGTGGTCGAACCACTCGGTCGCCTCGCCCATGTCCTCATAGGGGTAATCAACCGAGAACAGAACCCTATCGACCCCGAGTTCACTCACTGCAGACAGGACAGCCTTGGTGTGGAAGTGCCCGCTGGTCGTGACGTAGAAGTTCCGCCGGAAATAGTCGCCGACGGGCAGTTGCGCAGTACCCAGGCCGATACCATTTCGTTGTTTCCGCAGGCGGTGCTCCAGGCGCGGCAATAGGATCGAGAGGCCCTCCCCGAGATGACCGACGATCACCTGGAGGCCGGGAAACTCATCGAAGATGCCGCCGAGCATCAGGCGAATGGCGTGGGTCGCGGTCTCGTGGCCGAAACCCCATGCAGATCCGACGAGTGAGTCGTAGCCTTCGTACACCTTCCTTTGGCCGAGCAGCGGCTCTCGCGGGTGCAGGTATACGGGGACATTCAAGGCTGACGCTGTCTCCCAGAAGACGTGGTTGTCCGGGTGATCGAGGTAACGAGCCGTGCCGTCCGGAAGATCCGTGTAGCCATTGATGAGTGCGCCGACAGCACCGGCTCCCACCGCGCGCCGGAGCTCGTCTGCGGCAGCGTCGGGGGACTGCAGCGGAACCGCCGCGAACCAGCCGAATCGGGTCGGGGCCCGATCAACGAACTCCTGCTGGATCGTTTCATTGTCGGATCGAGCAGCATCGATCGCTTCGGCGGTATCGGTGATGGACTGTATGCCCGGCGAGGTGAGCGACAGAATCGAATAATCGATTCCGCACGCATCCATCTCCAGCAGGCGTTCATCGGTCTCGCGGAGCCGGTGTTCCACAGCGGCCATGTATGACGCTCCATTTCGCGCCGACTCGCCCGCACTGTCCCACGTGCGGTCATTGCGCGCCGTGCTGATGTGCTCCTCAAGAACGATCTTGCCCTTCATCTGTGTCCTTTTCTCGTGCCGTGGTCGAGTGACCTCATTCGCTGGTCTCTTGTTTCGAACCTAACTCCGCACCGACGCCATCAGTCGGTCGTTTCTGCTAGCGAGAATTCTCAACCGCTATCCGCGCCCGTGCGTCTCGTACTCGGCACACCAGGCCAAAGACGCCCCGACCATGACGCGTCGCGTCCCATCCCGGAACAAGTGCATGCGTCGTTCCGCGGCGCCCGAAAATCAGTCGCATCGGTAGCCTCGACACATGACTCTCCGACAGTCCCCGATCACGGCATCGAAGGCTTTCGCTGTGCCGGTACGGGGCCTGGAGTGGTTCAACACCCGACATCCGTACAGCCACAACGACTATTTCCATCCGTGGATCCTCAAGAATCTGCCGCAGCGCCGTCGGCGCGCGCTCGACGTGGGCAGCGGAGAGGGATTGTTGGCCGCGCGTCTTGCCGAGCGCTTCGAGCACGTGGATGCTGCCGACATCGACCCCGCCATGAGGTCTGCCACAGCCGAGCGCTGCGCCGCACTTCCGGTCGCATTGCTCGATGGTTTCGACTGCGCGGAGGGCGAATACGACCTGATCACCATGGTTGCAGCGCTACATCACCTGCCGCTGCGCGAGTCTCTGCTCCGCTGCCGTGAACTACTCGCCCCGGGCGGACGCCTGCTCGTGGTCGGCCTGGCACGACAAACACTGGAACCTGCGGATCTCATCTGGGAACTGGGGTCCGCGGTGCTGAATCCGGTGATCGGCGTGATCGAGCATCCTCGTCCCCACCGCGGACCGAGACCGCAACCGCCCTTCCCCGTGGCCGCTCCGAAAGAGACTGTCACCGAGATCGCGTCCGCCGCCGCTGGTCTGTCCGGCGCGAGAGTCACGCGTCGGATTCCCTTTCGATACACCCTGTATTGGACGAAACCGTGACGGCGAGGCAAGCCCGGCGCAGTACCGGGTAGGTTGGCGCCATGTATGCGTCCCGTGTCCTGACCGCCGTCACCGTCGCCACGCTCGCCGCCGCAACCCTCACGGCGTGCGGTTCGGGTCCCAAGTCGGAGGCCACGTGCCCGTCGGGCTCCCCCGGAACGTCGACGGCCCCGGACTGGCGGTATCAGGGCACCCAGGGATCGCTCGAGGTGACCGGGCCGACCGATGCCACCGCGCCGCGGATCAAGGTCGATGGCCCGTTCTCCGTTGCGCAGACGCACGTGCAGACCTTCGCGCCGCGCGGAGATGGCGCCGAGGTGGGCGAGAAAGCGACGGTCTCCGTCTGCTACATGGGCGTCAACGACCGCGATGGGAATGTCTTCGACAGCAGCTACGACCGCGGTACGCCCGCCGAGTTCTCCCTCGACGGGGTGATCCCCGGCTTCAAGAAGGCCCTGGAGGGCCAGAAGGTGGGCTCGACCGTGGGCGTAGCCGTCTCCCCTGCCGACGGCTACCCGGAAGGGCAGCCCTCGGCCGGCATCCAGGCCGGCGACACCCTCGTCTTCGTACTGAAGATCCTGTCGGCGAAGTAGCGGCTTTCTCGGGGATCTTCCCGATGTGCGGGCACGCGGGCCCGGGCACACTGGATGCACCATCGATCCAGGAGGCGGCCGTGCGCACCGTGCTTTACATCCTCGGGGCCCTCGTGCTCCTCCCTATCGCCGCGATCGCGACGATCGTGCTCGGCATGCGCTACGACGTACGGCCGATCCTCGACGCGGTACGGCGGTTCAATCGCGCGGTCACCAATCCGCTCGCGGTCGGCGATGCGGAGAAGGAGGATTCGACACGCACCGTGGTGCGGCACGTCGGCCGCAAGAGCGGCAAGGCCTATCAAACACCCGTCGACGCCTTCGAAACCGGCTCCGACACCCTGATCGTGGCGCTGCCCTACGGACCGGGCACCGATTGGGTCCGCAACATCACGGCGGCGGGCGGCGCCGACGTGCTGCGCCACGGCCGCGAGTTCGCAGTCTCCGCACCGCGGGTGGTGGCGACGGCCGACGTGGTCGACCGGCTCCCCGCGTCGCTGCGCCGCACGCTGCGCCTGTTCAACGTCGAGCACTGCCTGGAGCTGCGGCTCGCCTGACGTTCAGCCGACCTTCGCCAGCACGGCCCTGTGATCGGCGCCGGGGATGTCGTGCGCGGTCACATCGGTAGCACCGAGCCCCCGCACGAGGACGTGGTCGATACCCACCATCGGCGGGTAGGCCTTGTCCGTGGGGTAGGTGGGCAGCCATCCCGCGCCTGCGAGGATGCCCGCGTCCTGATAGCCACCGGAGAGCAACCGCCGGAATTGGGCGTGATCGTAGGTGGCGTTGTAGTCGCCGAGCGCGATCACGGGCCGCCCGGCCGGCACGCCCTGCAGCAGCGTCTCGATCTGCCGCAGTTCGCGTTCCCAGGTCTCGGATTGCAACGGCGGCACCGGGTGCAGTGCGAACAGTTGTACGTCGCCGCGTCCGGGAACGGTGGCCACCGCGGTGATCCCTTCCAGAGTGAACCCTGGGATCGACGCGGCGCTCGCTACCGGGTAACGGCTGTACAGACCGGTGCCATCGGCCATCTCGACCGGCCGGACGAACCCGTACGGCAGGTCGGCCGATATGGTCGACTCCTTGATCCGCTGCGCTGCCGCCGGTGTGAGCTCGGTGACGGCCAGAACGTCGACACGGTTGTCCCGCACCAGTTTCGCGAGCGCCTCGACGTCGCCGGCACCGACCTGCAGGTTCGACGTAGCGACGGTCAGTGTCCGACCCGCGGGCGGGCCGTCGGCGCGGTACAGCGGCGCCTGCACCCAGATGCCCGCCGCGGCGACCGCCACCAGCACGACCAGCCGAAGCCAGGCTCGGATCGAGAGCAGGCACACCAGCGCGAGCACCGCCGAGGCGACGAACAGCACGGGAGAGACGGCTGCGGCGGCGAGGATGACCTTCTGGGTTCCCGGCCAGAAGTGCAACGCCAGTGCGCCGATTGCGCCGATCAACGCCGCGGTGCCCAGAATGCTCACCAGAGGGCGAAGGATGATCCTCATGCCGCCATTGTGCCGGGCGCCGCCGCTGCGGACGCGATGCGCACGGTCGTGGCGGCTATTCGCCCCAGAACACCCGGTCCACCACAGCCCGAGCGCGCCGGGTGGTGCGCAGATAGTCCTCGAGGAAGTCGAGCGAACTGCCGCGCCACCCCGCGACGAAAGCGACGTTCGAGAGCACCGCTCCGGGTCCGGGAAGCTGGTCGACCGGCTTACCGCGCACCAGGAACAGCGCATTGCGAGCACGGGTCGCGGTGAGCCAGGCGTCCCGCAGCAGTTCCACATCGGCCTCGGGGAGCAACTCGTGAGAGCCGATCGCGTCGAGCGACTCCAGAGTCGACGTGTTCTGCAGCGCCGGAACCTCGCTCGCGTAGCGCAGCTGTTCGAGCTGGACGGTCCACTCCACATCGGAGAGACCACCTCGGCCGAGTTTGGTGTGCGTGGCGGGATCGGCGCCGCGCGGGAGTCGTTCGGAATCGACGCGAGCCTTGATCCGGCGCAACTCGTTCACGGTGGCGGGAGAGACGCCACCCGCCGGATACCGCGTCTCGTCGACCATGTGCAGGAATTCCAGCGACAGCGACTCGTCGCCGGCCACGTGGGTGGCACGCAGGAGCGCCTGCACCTCCCAGTGCTGGGCCCACTGCTGGTAGTAGGCGCGATAGGCGGCCAGGGTGCGCACCACCGGCCCGTTGCGCCCCTCGGGACGCAGGCCGGTGTCCACCTCGAGCCCGGGATCCACCGACGGTGCGCCGAGCCGCTTGCGGACGGCGTCCGCCACCTGGTTGGCCCAGCGAACCGCGTCGGCTTCCTCGGCGCCGTACACCGGGTCGCACACGAACAGCACGTCCGCATCGGAGCCGTACCCGATTTCGTGTCCTCCGAGGCGTCCCATGCCGATCACGGCGATCCGCGCCGGGGCTCCGGGGGGCGCCTCGCGGCCGCTGGATTCGCGTTCGGCGATGGTGCTGGCGATCTCGGATACGAGGGCGGCGTCGAGAGCCGCCGCCCACACCGAGGACAACGCCGCACACACCTCGGGCACGGTCAGCATGCCCAGGATATCGGCGGAAGCAACCCGGGCGATCTCGCTGCGTCGCATGGCACGTGCCACGCCGATCGCCCGATCCCGGTGTGGCGCACGGCTGACCGCCGCAAGCATCCCGTTGTACACCTCCTGCGGGGAGGTCTCGGTCAGTTTGGGTCCAGTGGCACCATCGGCGTAGAGCCGGATCACATCGGGCGAGCGGGCGAGCAACTCGGCGACGAAGGTCGACGATCCCAGCACCGTCATCAACCGCTGGGCGACCACGGATTCGTCGCGTAGTACCCGCAGATACCACTCGACATCGCGCAAATCTTCGGAGAGCTTGCGGTAGTTCAGCAGGCCGGCATCGGGATTCGGTGTCTCGCTGAGCCATTCGAGGAGCGTCGGGAGCAGGATGGTCTGGATCCGACCGCGGCGCGAGGAATCGGCCATCGCTTTCAGGTGCGCGAAGGCGTTCTCCGCCTGCCGGAAACCGAGCGCCGAGAGTCGAGAGATGATGGCGTCGTCGGACAGCCGCATCGCATCGGAATCCAGATGCGCGATCGAATCGAGCAGCGGGCGGTAGAAGAGTTTGGTGTGCAGTCGGCGCACTCGTGCCGACTGCCGCTTGAGCTCGGCGCGCAGTACCCCCGTGGCGTCACGGTCGCCGTCCGGGCGCACGTGCGCAGCGCGTGCCAGCCAGCGCCACGCCTCCTCGTGGTCGTTCGGCGGCAGCAGATGCGTGCGCTCCATGCGGCGCAGCTGCAAGCGGTGCTCCAGAAGGCGCAGGAACTCGTACGAGGCAGTGAAGTTCGCACCGTCCTCGCGGCCCACGTACCCCCCCGCGGTGAGCGCGGACAGCGCGGACACAGTGCTCAGCTCGCGCAGCGATTCGTCGGTACGACCGTGTACCAGCTGGAGCAACTGCACCGCGAACTCGACATCGCGGAGACCACCGCGGCCCAGTTTCAGCTCGCGCTCACGCAGCTCGGGGGCGATGTTCTCCTCGACCCGGCGGCGCATCTCCTGCACTTCGGGCACGAAGTCTTCGCGCTGGCTCGCATCCCACACCATCGGGCTCAGGGCGGCGATGTAGTCGTTTCCGAGTTCGAGATCGCCGGTCTGCGGCCGGGCCTTGAGCAACGCCTGGAACTCCCAAGTCTTGGCCCATCGCTTGTAGTACGCGACGTGCGAGTCCAGGGTGCGGGTGAGGCTACCGTTCTTCCCTTCGGGCCGTAGAGCGGCGTCGACATCGAAGAAGGCGGCGGAGCCGATCCTCATCATCTCGCCGGCCAGCCGCGCGCTCGCCGGATCGGCGGGTTCGGCGACGAAGATGACATCCACGTCGGAGACGTAATTCAGTTCCCGCGCACCGCATTTACCCATGGCGATGACCGCGAGCCGGCCTTCCGGATCACTGTCGGGGAAAGCCGTCGCCACCGCGACCGCAAGCGCTGCGGTGAGCGCGGCATCGGCGAGATCGGCGAGATGCGCGCCCACCAACGGGAAAGGGAGTGTCGGCTCGTTCTCCACCAGCTCTGCGAGGTCGCGCGCCGCGAGCACCATGAGAAGATCGCGATAGGCATCGCGGAGTTTCGAGATCGCCGCTCCGCCGGTCACTCCCGCACGGTAGAGCAGGTCATCGTCTCGCCGCCCCGGTACTTTCACCGCGTCCACCGAGGCCACCATCGCCGCGATCAGATCGTCACGACTCTTGAGCGGCGCGGTGTCGGCGAGCAGCCGCCAGGACTGCGGATGGCTGATCAGGTGGTCGCCGAGCGCATCCGATGCACCGAGAAGGCCGAAGAGCCGTCCGCGGAAGGTGGTGTCGGACCGGATCAACCGGTCGATCTCGGGCCAGTCCTCGCCGACGGCCTCACGAAGCCTGACCAGTGCACGCAGGGTCCAGTCCGGATCAGCGGCACGCGAGAGCGCCCACAGCACGTCGCTGCACTCGGAGTTGGCCCATCCGAGGACGCCGAGATTCGCCTCAGCGCTCTCGTCGAGCAGCCCCAACCGACCCGCACTCGGTCGGCGCACCTCGCGATTGGTCGGCGGCACCGTCGGCCCGCCTACAGCGAGAGGTAGCGGTCGAGCTCGAAGGGTGTGACCACCGAGCGGTAATCGTTCCACTCCGACCACTTGTTGCGCAGGAAGTACTCGAAGACGTGCTCCCCCAGCGTCTCCGCGACCAGCTCGCTCTTCTCCATGAGCACGAGCGCATCATCGAGCGCGGTGGGCAGGTCACGGAAGCCCATGGAACGGCGCTCACGCGCAGTCATCTGCCGCACGTCGTCCTCGGCAGCCTCAGGGAGCTCGTAGCCGCCCTTGACCCCCTCCAGGCCGGCGGCGCACAGGACAGCGAAGGCGAGATAGGGGTTGCACGCCGAATCGGGCGAGCGCACCTCGATACGACGGCTGCTGGACTTGTTCGGGGTGTACAGCGGGATCCGCACCATCGCAGAACGATTCGCGGCACCCCAGGTGGCGGCGGTCGGCGCCTCGTCGCCGGTCACCAGGCGCTTGTACGAGTTCACCCACTGATTGGTCACGGCGGAGATCTCGGGCGCATGATGCAGGATGCCCGCGATGAACGCCTTCCCGGTGGCGGAGAGCTGCAACTCGTCGTCCGGATCGTGGAAGGCGTTGGAGTCGCCCTCGAACAGACTCATATGAGTGTGCATGCCGGATCCGGGATGGGCACTGAAGGGCTTGGGCATGAAGGAGGCCCGCACTCCCCCCGCCATCGCGACCTCCTTGACGAGGTAGCGGAAGGTCATCACGTTGTCCGCCATGGACAGCGCATCGGCGTAGCGCAGGTCGATCTCCTGCTGGCCCGGCCCCGCCTCGTGGTGGCTGAACTCGACCGAGATGCCCATCGCCTCGAGGGCCTCGATGGCCGCGCGGCGGAAGTTCGGGGCCGACTCGTGGACGGCCTGGTCGAAGTAGCCGCCGGTGTCGGCGGGGATCGGATTGCCCTGCGAGTCGAGATCCTTCTTGAGCAAGTAGAACTCGATCTCCGGGTGCACGTAGCAGGAGAAGCCGAGGTCGGCGGCACGATTGAGCTGCCGGCGCAGCACGTGGCGCGAGTCACCCCAGGACGGCGTTCCGTCGGGCATCGCGATATCGCAGAACATCCGCACCGAGTGCATCTCGCCGTCGTTGCCCACCCACGGCAGTACCTGGAACGTGGACGGATCGGGCTTGGCGACGGTATCGGCCTCGGACACGCGGGAGAAACCCTCGATCGACGACCCGTCGAAGCCGATGCCCTCGCTGAACGCACCCTCCAGTTCGGCGGGCGCGATCGCCACGGATTTGAGGAAACCGAGCACGTCGGTGAACCACAACCGCACGAAACGGATGTCGCGCTCCTCGATGGTGCGAAGGACGAACTCCTGCTGCCGATCCATAGGTCGACCCTAAGCGAGAGGGTGTTAACTCTGTGTTACATGTACGACGTTCGCGTCGTACACTTCGGTTCCGGAACAATTCCGGTGAGCCAGCACGTAGGGTCCAGAGCGTGGATGCGCGGTTCACCAGGTTCGCGATAGCAGCGGGAACGGTCCCGCTGCTCCTCGTCGGGTGCGGGGCACCCTCCCCCGGATCCGCCGAGCCTGAGCGGTCCGCATCGAGCGATCCCGTCGCGGACTGCCCGTCGGCCGCGCCGGCGGGCGTAGCCAAGGCGGACGTGGTCTTCCACGGCGATGCCGGCCGCGCCCAGATCGTCGCCCCCACCCCGACGACGGCGCCGCGGGTCGCGATCACCACGCCCTTCCGCGTCGATCGCACCCAGGTTCTGCGGGTCCACGGTGGGCACGGCCCGGCACTCGCCGACAACGCCGTGGTCACCGTCTGCTACCAGGGCGTCAACGGGCGCACGGGCGATGTCTTCGACGACTCCTTCGTGCGGTCGACCTCCGCCGAATTCGCCCTCACCGACGTGGTCCCGGGCTTCCGCAAGACGGTCGCCGGCCAACAGGTCGGTGCCACCGTGGTCTCCGCGGTCACGGGCGCCGACGCCTACCCGTCCGGCGAGGCCGAAGCCGGGATCGAACCCGGCGACACCCTCGTCTTCACCGTCGTGGTGCTGTCCGCGAGCTGACCTACGGGGCGCACCGGAGGTCGGCGGGCGGCACCGTGAGGTCACGCAGGTAGGCGGTGACCGCACCGTCGACGCAGGAGTTCCCCTCCAGCGAGACGGTGTGTTGGCTGCCCTCGTAACTGATCAGCGACGCTCCGAGTTGCTTCGCCAGGTTCACACCGTTCTGGTACGGCGTCGCCGGATCGTGCGTGGTAGACACCACCACCAGCTTCGGGGCGCCGACCGCGTTCACCTCGTGCGGTTTGAGGGTCGGCGCCGCGGGCCAGAAGGCGCACTCCCCCTTGGCCGCACGGCCGGTTCCGCGGCCGTCGTCGAGGAACGGCGCGACGCGTCGCAGATCGGTGTCGAGCTTGCCGAGCTCCGCGGGGTCGGTTATGGCGGGGCTGTCGACGCAGTTGATCGCGCGGTTGGCATCCATCATCGGCGAGTACTTCCCGCCCGCATCACGGCTGAGGTACAGGTCCGCCATGCGCTGCAGCAGTGCACCATCGCCGCGTTTGAGGTTCGCCAGCCCGGTGCGCAGCGGCTCCCACAGTTGCTGGGCGTACATGCCCTGGATGGTGGCCGTGGTGGCGTCGCTGTAGCTGAGCATCCGCCGTCCCTGCCCCCGCGCGGGCGTATCGATCAGCGGCCGCACCAGGTTCTGATAGGTGGCGGTGGCCTTGGCCGGATCGGTGCCCAGCGGGCAGTCCGGGCGCGTGGCACAGTCCTTCGCGAAATCGTCGAAAACGGTCTGGAATCCGGTCATCTGCTCCACCGACGAGGTCGCCGAATCTTGCGACGGATCGACGGCACCGTCGAGCACGAGGGCGCGCACCTTCTCCGGGAAGGTCTCGGCGTAGATCGCGCCGATGAACGTGCCGTAGCTGTAGCCGAGGTAGGTCAGCTTCTCGTCGCCGAGCACCGCGCGCAGGACGTCCAGATCGCGGACGGTGTCGATGGTGCCCACGTTCTCCAGGAACTTCTTGCCCATCTTGTCCTCGCAGGACGTGGCGATGTTCCGGTTGAACTCCTCCTGCTTGGCGATACCCTCCGGGGAGTTGTCGTTGCTCAGCGTGAGCATCCGGTTGTCGTCGCGTTGCTGATCGGAAAGGCACTTCACCGCGGGCGAGGAGGCTCCCACGCCGCGCGGGTCCCAGCCGACGAGGTCGAAGTTCCGGGCGAGCTCGAGCTTGCCGAGGTCGCGCGATTTACCCGCCACCAACTGCACTCCGGAGCCGCCCGGGCCACCGGGGTTCATCAGCAGCGAGCCTCTGCGCTCGCCGGTGGCCTTCGTCCGGGCGACGGCGAGCTTCACGTCACCGGCACCGAGATCGTTGTAATCGACCGGGACGGTGACCTTGCCGCATTCCATCCGCGGGTCGTAATTCCATCCGCGGGTCGTAGTCGTCGACGTCATCGGCCTTGGCCATCGCCGCGCACGAACCCCAGTCGACCTTCTGGCTGTAGAACTTCTCGAGCCCGCGCTCGGACTTCGGCGCCGGGCTCACCGGAGCCCCTGGGATCTGCGTCGAGCAGGCCGACAGAGCGGCGACGGTGAGCAGCACGATCGCGCCCGCTGCGCGCTTGGTGGCCTTCATTGTTTCGATCCTGCCATGCGTCGGCGCCGAAGCCCGAGACGATAGGGTTGATTCATGACGCCCCTTCGTGTCGCGGCGTGCCAGATCAACCCCGTCGTGGGCGACCTGGACGCCAATGTCAGCCGGATCACCGCCGCCGCGCGGGACGCAGCCGAGCGCGGCGCGCAGGTGGCCGTGTTCGGTGAGATGGCCCTCACCGGATATCCCGTCGAAGACCTGCTGTTGCGCCGCTCCTTCGCCGTCGATTCGCGCGAGGCGGTGCACGATCTGGCTCACTCCCTCGACGCCGCGGGCTGCGGCGACCTCATCGTGGTGGTCGGCTTCCTGGACCGGGATCCTGACGCTCCGGAGACCAGCACCAACCCCACCGGCGGCGCCCGGAACGCGGCGGGCGTGCTGCACCGGGGCGAGCTCGTGGCCCGGTACGACAAACACTTCCTGCCCAACTACGGCGTCTTCGATGAGAAGCGCTGGTTCACCCCCGGCGACCGGTTGGTGGTCCTCGACGTCGATGGCGTCCGGCTCGGTCTTGCCATCTGCGAAGACGTGTGGTGGCCCGACGGTCCCGTAGCCGGCTTGGGCGAGCTCGGCGTGGATGCGGTGCTGTGCCTCAACGCCAGTCCGTTCGAGGTGGGTAAGCCCGAGCAGCGGCGCGAGGTGGTGGCGCAGCGGGTCGCCGAGGGCGGCGCCCCGGTGATCTACGTGAACCTGGTCGGTGGGCAGGACGAGCTCGTCTTCGACGGTGACTCGTTCGTCTTCGGGCCGGAAGGGGCACCCGCGACCGGCCCGCAGTTCGTCGAGTTTACGCAGTTGGTCGACGTGTCCCCGCGGGGCCGCGAGCACGCCACCACCGTCGAGGGCTGGCAGGTGGAATCACTCGCGCTCGCGGCGCGACCGACACCGCTCGCTCCGCAGGTGGTGACCGATTGGCCCGAGCTCGACGAGTACGCGCAGATCTGGGCGGCCCTGGTCACCGGCACCCGGGACTACGTGCACAAGGTGGGCGGGAGCACCGTCGCCCTCGGCATGTCCGGCGGCATCGACTCGGCCCTGGTCGCGGTGATCGCCGCCGATGCGGTCGGCGCCGACAACGTGTACGGGGTGGGCATGCCCTCGAAGTACAGCTCGGACCACTCCAAGGATGACGCCGCCGATCAGGCGCAGCGCATGGGGATCCACTTCCGGTTCGAACCGATCGAGCACATGGTGGAGTCCTTCGTCGGCCAACTGCATCTGACCGGCTTGGCCGAGGAGAACATCCAGGCCCGCTGCCGCGGTATGACGCTGATGTCGCTATCGAACCTCGACGGGCACCTGGTGCTCGCCACCGGCAACAAGAGTGAACTGGCCGTGGGCTATTCGACGATCTACGGAGACGCCGTGGGCGCCTACGCACCCATCCGCGATGTGGAGAAGTCGCTCGTCTGGGACCTCGCGCGGTGGCGCAACAAGCTCGCCGTCGAGCGCGGCGAGACGCCGCCGATCCCCGAGAACTCGATCACCAAGGAGCCCTCCGCGGAGCTGCGCCCCGGCCAGAAGGACAGCGATTCACTGCCCGACTACGAGATCCTCGACGACATCCTGCGCCGCTACGTGGAGCAGGACCAGGGTGTGGCAGAGATCGCGGCGGACGGGAACAACGGCGCCGGCTACGAGCCCGATCTGATCCGCACGGTGGCCCGCCTGGTGGACCGCGCCGAATACAAGCGGCGCCAGTACCCCCTCGGTCCGAAGATCACCCCCAAGGCCTTCGGCCGAGACCGGAGGATGCCGATCACGAACCGCTGGCACGACCCGGCCTGAGCAGGCCGCACCCACAGACTGCCCGGACCGGAGAGACCGGCTGGGACACGGAAATGGAGTGACACAATGAGCGAAACGCCCCTCTACGGAAGCGGATCCGGCCCAGATTCCGATCCGCAGGCGCGGCCACCGCGCAAGAAGGTGCGCATCCATCATCTCGCCGACCTGAAGGCACGCGGCGAGAAATGGGCGATGCTCACCAGCTACGACTACATGACCGCCTCGATCTTCGACGAGGCCGGCGTGACCGCCCTCCTGATCGGCGACAGCGCAGCGAACACCGTGTACGGGTTCGACTCCACGCTGCCGATGGAGTTGGACGTGATGGCGGCGATGGTCGCCGCGGTGCGCCGCGGCACGAAGTACGCGCTCGTCGTGGCCGACATGCCGTTCGCCAGCTACGAGGAGTCCCCCGAGCAGGCCTACCGCAGCGCCGCGACGCTGATGAAGGCCGGCGCCGAGGCGGTCAAACTCGAGGGCGGCGAGCACATGGCGCCCACCATCGAGTTCCTCCAGCGTCGCGGCATTCCGGTGATGGCGCACATCGGCTTCACGCCGCAATCGGTGAACACGCTGGGCGGCAACCGCGTCCAAGGCCGCAACGACGAAACCGCGGAGAAGATCCGGACCGACGCGAAGGCGGTCGACGCGGCAGGGGCCTTCTCCGTGGTGCTGGAGATGGTGCCCTCGGCGGTGGCCGCCGAGGTCACCGCGGAGATCTCGATTCCGACGATCGGCATCGGGGCGGGCAAGGACTGTGACGGCCAGGTACTGGTCTGGCAGGACATGTCGGGTCTCAATCGCGGCCGCGTGGCGCGGTTCGTCAAGCGGTACGCGAACATCGGCGACGAGCTACTGCGCGGCGCCCAGAACTACGTGGCGGAGGTCGCCTCGGGCGACTTCCCCGGACCGGAGCACGGATTCTGATGCACGACTTCTACCCGCCGATCGACGCCTACAGCACCGAGCTGCTGGACGTGGGCGATGGACAGCTGCTGTACGTCGAACAGAGCGGCAACCCCGACGGCAAGCCCGTGGTGTTCATCCACGGTGGACCCGGCGGCGGTACCTCGCCCGAGTGCCGCCAGTTCTTCGACCCCGAGCGCTACCGGATCGTGGTCTTCGATCAGCGCGGCTGCGGCCAGTCCAAGCCACACATCGCCGACCCTCCCACCGGCGACGGCGATTCGCTCGCCGATCGGCTCGCCGTGAACACCACGCCGCACCTGATCGCCGATATCGAGACGATCCGCGAGCACCTCGGGATCGACCGCTGGCAGGTGTTCGGTGGCTCGTGGGGCTCCACCTTGGGGCTGGCATACGCGCAGACGCACCCGCAGCGGGTCACGGAGCTGGTGTTGCGCGGGATCTTCCTGCTGCGGCGCAGTGAGCTGGACTGGTACTACAACGACGGCGCCTCGCACGTCTACCCGGACAACTGGGAGCAGTACCTGGCCCCGCTCGATGAAGCGGACCGCTCCCCCGCGGCGGACAAGATCGCGGCGTACCACCGGCTGTTGCACTCGGATGACACCGCGGTGGCACTGCGGGCCGCGAAGGCGTGGTCGAAGTGGGAGCGCAGCACCAGCCATCTGATCAACACCCTGGAATCGTCCGCCGATGCGGATGATCCGCGGTTCGCGATCCCGTTCGCGCAGATCGAGAACCACTACTTCGTGCACGGCGGCTTCCTGGACGAAGGGCAGTTGCTGCGCGATATCGAGAAGATCGCCGGCATCCCCGGCGTGATCGTGCAGGGCCGCTACGACGTGGTGTGCCCGGCCCGTAGCGCCTGGGACCTGCACCGCGCTTGGCCCACCGCGGATCTGGTGATGGTGCCCGACGCTGGACATTCGGCGTTCGAGCCGGGTATCCGTTCAGCGCTCATCGCGGCCACCGATCGATTCGCGAAGGACTGAGTATGGCCGAACAGCGTGAGATCGAGACGAAGTACGAAGTCGGTGACGACACCCTCGCGCCCGCGCTGACCGCGGTGCCGGGAGTCGACCACACGTCGGTCGACGAGGTCTTCCACCTGTCCGCGGTGTACTACGACACCGAGTTGCTGGACCTGTCCTCGAATCGGATCACGCTGCGCCGCCGCACCGGTGGTAAGGACGACGGGTGGCACCTCAAGCTGCCCGACGGTGCCGATCGCCGCGAGGTGACCGCGCCCCTGGGCGACGGCGACGACGTCCCGGCCGAACTACTCGAGCGGGTCCGCGCCGTCGTCCGGGGCCGCGTCCTGGCGCCGATCGCGATCGTGGAGAATCAGCGGCACACCACGTACTGCCACGCCGCCGACGGCGAACTGCTCGGCGAGTTCGTCGACGATCACGTCTCGTCGGTGTCATTGCTGCCCGATGGCACCGAGAAGTCCTGGCGGGAATGGGAATTCGAAGTCCCCGACACCGCGCTCGGGCGCAAGACCGCGATCGCCGTCGACAAGGCGTTGCGGGCGGCCGGCGGCGACACCCCCGATTCGGCGTCCAAATTGGCCCGCGCCATCGACGCCGATCCGGTTCGGCGCACCGCCGACCTGCCGAAGAAGGCCTCGCACGCGACGGCCGGTCAGTTGCTCACCGCCGCACTCGCCGCATACCGGGACCGGCTACTGCTGCAGGATCCCCGGGTGCGGGCGCACGGCGTCGATTCGGTGCACCAAATGCGGGTGGCCACGCGGCAATTGCGCAGTGTTCTCACCGAGTACGCCGGCTTCTTCGCCGGGCCTGCCCGTGCGGCCCTGAGCTCCGAGCTAAAACTGCTCGCCTCGGTACTCGGCGCGGTGCGCGATGCGGAGGTGCTCGCGGAGCGCTTCGAGGCGTTCGACGCGGGCGACGAGCTGGGCGGCGCGGGCTCCGCCCTCGCCGAGCGACAACGCGCCGCCGAGGCGCGCGGTTGGGTACGGGTCCACAGCGCCCTCGAGTCCGACCGCTACTATCTGCTGCTCGACGCGATCGACGCGTTGATCGCCGAACCTCCGCTCAAGGAGCGCGCCGATCAGGCGGCGTCGAAAAGCCTGGCTCCCCTGCTGCACAAGCGGATCCGCGCCTTCGCCAAGGAATCGTCGGGCCTGTTGGCCGATCCGGCGGCCACCGACGACGACGTGCACGCCGTCCGTAAACAAGCGAAGCGACTGCGGTACGCCGCCGCGGTGGTCGAGCCGGTGGTCCGTGGCGACCTGCGCGCCGAGGTCAAGGCGCTCGCGGCGGTGCAGCAACGCCTCGGCGAGTTCCAGGACGCGACCATTGCTCGCGACGCCATCGCAGACCTTGCGGCGGAAACGACCGATCCGGTGATCGCCTTCCGCCTCGGCCGTCTCGACGCCGCCGAAGAGCGCCGCGCCCAGCAGGCCCGGGCATCGCTGCCCGACCTGCTCCGGAAACTCCGCTAGGTCGCTACACGCCCGCGATCGCCGCGACCCGGTTGCCGATGTCGGCGCCCGAGTAGTCGCTGTGCGAATTGCTCACCGTCTTCATCAGGTCGCCGGTCCAATGGCACACCGGATCCCCCGTGTTGCACACCGAGATCGTGCGGCTGCCGACGGCCGGCGGCAGCGGAGCCGGGTCAGCACCGCTCACCGGGACCGATGCCTGCGCCATACCCGGTGTGCGGGGCGCGGAACCGAGGTAGCGGGTGGTGTCGTTCGGAATGCGGTCGGGGTCGGCGATGAGGCCGGCCGCCACGACCTGCGGCCGCGGGCCCATGCGCTGCAGCGCTCGGTGCACTGCGGACGCGCCCTGCGAGTACCCGACCAGCACGATCTTCGTGGACGGGCATTCCTTGACCACGATGTCGACATCGCCCTGCGTGTTGCCCGCGCCGATGTTGATGCTGGCCAGGAAGCCGCCGACCTTATCCAGCCCGGTGGGGACCGGTGCCGCCGGATAGTAGATCGGTCGTAGCGCGACCGTCTTGCCCGCACCGCGTACCTTGCCCGCGAAAGCCTGGGCGGCGGAGTTGACCATTGTTCCCATGCCGCCGCCCAGGCCGCCCTCACCGGAGCCGGCGGCGCCGATGAAGGTGTAATCGGCGCACGACGGAGCGGCGGTGACGGGGGCGGCGGTGGCCAGCGGTGCGACCGGTGCGAGGAGAGCTGCGAGGACGGGGACCAGGAAGTGACGTCGGCTCATGGAATCAAACTAGCGTGCCTTCGAAGCGGAAGCCGACCTTTCGAGTGGCAACATCGGCCGATTCCAGTCGGACCCGCACCCGCGCGCCCTCGGGCGGCGCACCGGTACAGGGCGCGATCACTGCCGGATCATCGAGCAGTACCTGGTCTTCGCGCAGCGCGACCGCCTCGAAGATCTCGCCCACGCGGCCGCCGAGGATCACCGCTTCGGTGAGGTCGATGCACGCCCGGTCAACCTTGTTCGCCACAGTATTGGTGCGCTGCATGGTCTCGGCGACGCCGATCAGCGCAGCGCTCGCCCATTCCGGGATCGCGGCTTCCGCACAGGCCGCGAGGCACACCTCGGTCGCGTACCGGTCCGCGAGACGGCGCAACGGGGCGGTGACGTGGGCGTACGGTGCGCCGACTCCGGCGTGCGATGCGTCGGCGGGCAAGGCCACGGCACCCTGCACACCGAAGGCGGCGTATCCGGAACCACGGAGTAGGCGCGCGGCATCGCTCATGACGGCGAGACCGCGGGGCGTACTCACGTCGACGCCGGCGAGGAAGTCGCCGACCGAGGCGCCCTCCGGCCAGGATTGGCCGAGCGCCGCTGCGGTGCGTCGCAGATCGTCGACGGCGTCCTTCGGCGCAGCCGGGAGGGTGCGCAGCAGACCGGCGCCCGCGTCCAGCATGATCGCCGCCGCGCATACGCCGGTGAGCAGCGAGATCTGGGCGTTGTAGCCGTCGAAGTCGGTGCGGGGCTCGATCCGCAGCTCCCAGCCGTCGGCGCCGCGGACCGCCTCCTGTGCCGGGAGGCGCAGCTCGATGGCGCCGTGCGCGCGGGACCAGGCCTGGCGCAGCCGACCCACCTCGGGCAGCAGCGCGACGCTGGGATGGACTCGGCCGGCGTTGAAGTCGGCCTGGACGCCGGCGTAGTCGAGCTGTGCGCGAGAGCGGACCGTCGCGCGCCGGACGGTCGCCGAGGTGACCTCCCCGGCCGCATCGACGCGGATCTCCCAGAGCGCGACCGGCCGATCCTCCCCGGGGAGCAGGGAGCCCGCGCCCTCCGAGAGCGCGCGCGGGTGCAGTGGTACCGAGCCGTCGGGCAGGTACATCGTCTGGCCGCGGCGCCGGGTCTCGTCCTCCAGGGCGCCGCCGGGCGGTACGAGCGCGCCGACATCGGCGATGGCGTAGCGCACGAGGTAGCCGTCACCGTCGGCGACGATGTGCACGGCCTGGTCGAGATCCTTCGACCCGGGTGGGTCGATGGTGACGAACTCGATGTCACGGCGGTCCTGTCGGTCCCCGGCGTGGCGGTCGACGGCCTCCTCGGCCTCGCTCTGGGCCGCGGCGGGGAATTCCTCGACGAGCTCGAACTCGGCGCGGACGGCCGCGAAGTCGACATCGCTGGAGGGAACGGTCCCCCGCATCGGGATTCCGGTCACGCCGGGTCGACCGCCTCGACGCTCATCGCCGCCGCGGTCCGGTCACCGGCCACGAGCCACGCGTACAGGACATCGCCGTCCCGGTAGGCCAGCAGACGCGGGGCATCCTCGAGCTGCAGCGCCGAGTTGTGCTCGACGACGCCACGCAACGGCAGGCGCTCGCGCAGGTCGGGTTGGGTGGCGAGGACTTCCTCCAACGCGGTCCAGTACACGGCGTTGTTGACGTGCTGGATGATGTCGAGGTCCGCGGCGCGCAGTAGGAAGGGCACCTCGTAGGCATCGGGATGCGGCTTCGGGTCGAGCCAGGACTTCCAGCGCAGCACGCCCGGTTCCGCGGCCGCGCCGAAGGTGTTCAGGAAGGTATCGCTCAGTGCCGACGGAGTGAGTGTGTCGATGTTGAAGTTGATCCAGAACGCCTCGGTCTCGATCCGGGTGCCCTTGACCCCGTCGATGTCGATCCGCACGGTGCACCAGCGCGAGCCCATCTTGGAGCCCCAGCGCTCCACAGTGAGCACGTCGGGCTGCTCGCCGCCCTCCAAGATCTCGATCACGGTGCGGCGCACCACCCAGTACGGGTGGATGTCCTCGTAGTCGACGTGACGCAGGTGATCCTGCCCGGTGTCCTGCAAGTACCGCGCCACGCCGTCGAACTTGAGCCGGCGGTCCTGGCTCACCGCATCGCCGCGAACCGAGCGCTGCGCGGTGTAGATGGCGCCACTGTCGAGCAGCTCGCGCCGGCGTTCGGGGTCGGTCACACGCGGGGGAAGGGGGTCTCCGATCACCCTCGGAGTCTTGCACAGCACCGATCGCTGCGTGGGCGCACGTGGCGCCGTTCAGTCCGAGGTGCGCTGGTTGAACGCCCGCAGCGCCAGCGGAGCCAGTACCAGGGTGAGTCCGATCGACCAGGCGATCGTGGCCAATACCGGGTTCTGCAGCGACCACGGCGCATCGGCCCGGAGCGGTACGTCGTTGCCCCACAGCACCCGCATCGACTGCACGAGCGAGGACACCGGATTCCATTCGGCCACCGCGCGCAACCACGGCGCCATCCCCTCGGTCGGCACGAAAGCGTTGGACAAGAAGGTGATCGGAAACATCGTCGCGAACATGAATCCGTTCACGGCTTCGATCGACTGCATGAGGCAACCCACGAGGATGCCGAACCAGATCATCGCGAATCCGGGCCTGCTGCACGGGTAGGTGACATCTGATCTGTGGTGCCGAGGGGTGCCGCTGGAAGGATGTGCACTGTGCCTAAGCCGTATCCGAAGGAGTTCCGCGACGATGTGGTCCGTGTCGCGCGTAATCGTGAGCCGGGAGTCCGTCTCAAGCAGATCGCTGCCGACTTCGGCATTAGCGAGTCGTGCCTGATGAACTGGGTGAAGACCGCCGATGTCGAGGCCGGCTCCAAGTCCGGGAGCAGTGCGGCGCAGTCGGCGACCGAGAGGCAAATGCGTAAGCGGATTCGGCTCCTTGAGCAGGAGAATGAGGTCCTGCGTCGTGCGGCTGCGTATCTGTCGCAGGCGAACCTGCCGGGAAAATGATGTACCCGCTCGTGAAAGAGCTCGCCGACGACGGTGTTCCCGTCACGGTGTCGTGCCGGGTTTTGAAGCTCTCCCGTCAGCCTTACTACCGTTGGCTCGCCGCCCCGGTCCCCGCGACGGAGCTGGTCGAGGCGTATCGCGCGAACGCCCTGTTCGACGCCAGCGTTGATGATCCGGAGTTCGGTCACCGGTTACTCGCAGACGAGGCCCGCGCTGCCGGTGAGCCTATGGCGGACCGCACTGCGTGGCGGATCTGCCGCGACAACCGGTGGTGGAGCGTCTTCGGAAAGAAACGCTCGAGCAAGGGCGGCAAACCCGGGCCCGCGGTCCACGACGATCTATGCACCGTCACCGACGAGCACGGCAGGACTCGTCACCGGTTCACCGCAGATGCACCGAATCGGTTGTGGCTCACAGATATCACTGAACACAGGGCTCGGGAAGGGAAGCTGTATCTGTGTGCGATCAAAGATGCCTACTCCGGGCGGATCGTCGGCTACTCCGTCGACTCGAGGATGAAGGCCCGGCTCGCCGTCAACGCCCTCAACAACGCTGTCGCGATGCGCGGTGATGTCACCGGATGCATAGTTCATAGTGACAGAGGATCGCAATTCCGGAGCCGAAAATTCCGACGTGCCTTGGAATATCACGGACTACGCGGATCAATGGGCCGAGTCGCCTCCTGCGGCGACAATGCCGCGATGGAGTCGTTCTTCAGCCTGCTGCAGAACAACGTCCTCGACCGCCACTGCTGGGCCACCCGGCAGGAACTGCGGACCGCGATCATCACCTGGATCGAACGGACCTACCACCGCCGGCGCCGACAACGCCGCCTTGGACGATTGACACCCATCGCATTCGAGTCCACCATGAACCCGGCCGCGCCACACGCGGCCTGACCAACTTGTCACCTACCCGTGCAGCAGGCCCGAACCCCAGCACTACGGCATCCGAACACTCGGCGATCTGGAGGCGGAACTCACGGCCGCGGCCAATCAGCGGGGTGCCGATCTCGACACATTTCAAAGCAACCATGAGGGCGAACTCGTCAGCCGCCTATCCGCGGCACGGCGAACGCACGATGCCGCGATCCTCAATCCCGGTCCGCTCTCGCACTACGGTCTCTCGCTGCGCGACGTGGTGAGCGTGATCGAACTTCCAGTGCTAGAGGTGCACATCTCAAACATCCACGCGAGAGAGGAATTCAGGCGCACTTCGATCATTTCGGCGGTTGCCAGCGGAACAATTTGCGGCCTCGGATTCCACGGGTACACCCTCGCGCTTGAAGCGGCTCTAGAGCTATTGCGTCGTGCGCAGTGAGTTCACCGACGACGGACTGCACTACCGATCGAAGGTCTCCACACCGCTCTCAGATCAGCGACGCACAAGCGGCTAGATCGCGTCGGCCGAACGGCCCGTGCTCCGGTGCCCGAGCACGGCCACGGTGATCATCAGCCCAACCATCGCGGCGGCCACCACCGCGAACACCCACACGCTGCCATGCTCGTCGAGGATCGGAAGCAGAATGAACGGAAGGAAAGCCGTCACCAGTTTGGTGAGCGAGTACGCCGCTCCCGCGGCGGTACCGCGGATCGCCGTCGGGTACGAGTCGGCGAGGTACACGTGGTAGGCGTTCGAGAACAGGTTCGACGCCAGCGTATACAGGAATCCGGCCATCACGATCTGTGTGGGAGTGGGTGCGAATCCGAACCACAGCCCGAAAACCGCCATCAGACCGGCAGATCCGATCACGAGATGCTTGCGCTCCACCCGTTCCACGATCGGCATGGCGAGCGCGGCACCGAGCGGGTACCCGATGTACGACAACGCCACGAACAACAAGGAGGTCTGGATCGAATATCCCTTGGCCACCAGCACCAGCGGCGCGATGGTGCCGAATCCGTAGTAGCCGAACACCTCCAGGGCGGAGACGATCCACAGCATCACGGTGCGCCGCCGGTACGGCGGGCGGAACAGATCATGGATCGCGATCGAACGGGCCTTGACGGGCCTCAGACTCGGATCGGGATCATCGAGGACCTTGCCCTCCGCGACCGCCTGACTCTCCAGCCGCCGGACGATGGCGTCGGCCTCGCCGTAGCGGCCCTGCGCCTCCAGCCAGCGCGGCGATTCCGGCAGACCTCGTCGCACCAGCCACACCAGGAACGACCCCAGGGCACCGAACACGAAGAGCAGCCGCAAGCCGTCCACCTCGACGGAGCCGATGTGGAAGGTCTGCGGCGTCAGCCACCGGGCTGCGAAACCGACCACCGGCACGCCGAGAAAGGACACCGTGTAGGCCAGCGAGATGTACTTACCGCGGACGTCCTTGGGCAGCAGGTCGGACAGGTACGAGTCGGCAAGGGCGAACTCTCCCCCGATCCCGATGCCAGCGACGAACCGGGTGACCACCAGGAAGGCTACGTTCGGGCTGAACGCACCGGCGAGCGACATGGCGGAGTAGATCGCCAGGTTGATCATGAAGGCGCGCCGGCGCCCCACCCGGTCCGCGAGCCGGCCCATGAACAGGGCACCGAGGAACTGACCGATGAACGCCGAGGCCAACAGGATCTTGAGCTGATCGGAGCCGAGGGCGAAATCGCGGCGCAGAACCGTCGCGATGGTGGCAGCGAGAAAGTTCTCGTACTGGTCGAAGAACAGCCCGAGTCCGATCACACCCACCGCGGCGAAATGGAGCCTGGTCATGGGCAGGCGGTCCAGGCGCGCCGCGATCGACGGCGCGGAGACGGTATCCGTAGACATCCTCACAAGATACTTCGGAAGGCGAAGCCCTTCCCGGTGAGCGGCGTCTCGGGCGGCGTAGAATCGTCTCGTGCGCACCGCGATACCCGCGTGGGAACCTGCGGAACCGACCGTGCCCGATGAAGACTTCACCGACCGTCTCGATCGCGCCGCCGGCCTGCTCCGAGGCCGCCGCATCGTCGCTCTGACCGGTGCGGGCGTGTCCACGGCGTCCGGCATCCCCGATTACCGCAGCCCGGGCGCGCCCCGTCGCACCCCGATGACCCTGCAGCAGTTCCTCGGCTCCCCCGAGTTCCGTCGCCGGTACTGGGCGCGTAACCACCTCGGCTGGCGACATATGGATTCCGCACGCCCGAACGCCGCTCATCGCGGTGTGGCCGGGCTCCCCGGCATCACCGGCGTGATCACCCAGAATGTCGACCTGCTCCACCTCAAAGCGGGCTCGCGCGGCGTGATCGACCTCCACGGGAACTATGCGCGGGTGCGCTGTCTGAGCTGCGATGCGACGATCAGCCGGCATCGGTTGCACGGCATCTTGGAACCGCTCAACGCCGGTTTCACCGCCCGCGTCGCCGGTCGCGGGGCGCTGGAGGTCGCGCCGGACGCCGACGTGGTGGTCGAGGACACCACCGACTTCACCATGGTCGATTGCGGTCGGTGCGGCGGCATCCTCAAACCCGACATCGTGTACTTCGGCGAGTCGGTGCCCAAACCTCGCGTGGCCGAAGCCTTCACCGCGGTCGACCGCGCCGACGCGCTCCTCGTGCTCGGCACCTCGCTGACCGTGATGTCGGGTCTGCGTTTCGTGCGGTACGCGCACAAGCACGGCAAACCGATCGTCATCGTCAACCGCGGGCGCACTCGTGGTGACGCGCTCGCCGATGTCACCGTCGATGTCGACGTGGCGACCGCACTGACCGCGCTCGCCGAGCGTTGAAAGGAACACCATGCCCGATGCCGCCGATCTTCCGCTCGCCGACCGCGCCCGGCTGCTGACCGGGGCCGACTTCTGGACCACCGCGGCGGTACCGGAGGCGGGCATCGACGCGCTCGTCCTCACCGATGGTCCGCATGGTGTGCGCAGGCAACTCGGGTCGTCCGATCACTTGGGACTCAACGCCGCGGCGCCCGCCACCTGTTTCCCACCCGCGGTCGCCGTGGGGTCGAGCTGGAACCCCGAGCTCGCCCATCGGATCGGTGCCGCGATCGCCGCGGAGGCGCGTGCTCTCGGCGTGACCATCGCCCTCGGACCGGGAGTCAATATCAAGCGGCACCCCCTGTGCGGCAGAAACTTCGAGTACTACGCGGAAGATCCTCTCCTCGCCGGTGTCCTCGGAGCCGCCCATGTGTCCGGGCAGCAGGCCGCGGGCACCGGGGCCAGCGTCAAACACTTCGCGGTCAACAACCAGGAAACCGAGCGGATGCGGATCAGCGTCGACGTGGACGCGCGCACACTCCGGGAGATCTACCTGCCCGCGTTCGAGCGGATCGTCAAACAGGCCGGCCCGGCCACGGTGATGTGCTCATACAACCGGATCGCCGGCACCTACGCATCCGAGAACCACTGGCTTCTCACGGAGTTGCTGCGCGATGAATGGGACTTCCGCGGCCTCATCGTCTCCGATTGGGGCGCCGTGCACGACCGGGTGGCCGCCCTCCGCGCAGGACTGGATCTGGAGATGCCGCACGCGCCGCGCAGCGCCGGCCAGGTTCGCGGCGCCGTCGAATCCGGCGACCTGGACGAGGACATCGTCACGACGGCGGCGCAGCGCGTGCTCGACCTCGCGGCGTTCGCACCGTCGGACGCGGAGCCGGAACCCGATCTGCGGGCCCACCACGAGCTCGCTCGCGAAGCAGCCGCGGAGTGCGCCGTGCTGCTCCGCAACGAACACGAGGTACTGCCCCTGCACGCCGGCTCCGGACGGATCGCGGTGATCGGCGAGCTGGCGCGGACCCCGCGCTACCAAGGTGGCGGGTCGAGTCACATCAATGCGAGCACGGTCGACATCCCGCTCGACGAGATCGTCTCCCGGGCAACGAGTGCCGGTATCAGTGCCGAGTTCGCGCCAGGCTACGGCCTGGACCACGATGATCCCGGACTGCGCGCGCAGGCGCAGGCCCTTGCCGCCCGGTCCGATGTCGCCGTGGTCTTCGCCGGGCTCACCGAGGCCGAGGAGTCGGAGGGTTTCGATCGTGCCCACCTCGGGATCGCATCGCAGCAGGTCGCCCTGCTGCGCGCCGTGGCGGCAGCCGCCCCGCGCACCGTCGTGGTCCTCGTCGGCGGCGGCGTCGTCGACCTCGAACCCTGGCACGACGAGGTGGACGCGATCCTTGAGGCCTTCCTGCTCGGGCAGGGCGGCGGCGCCGCGATCGCCGACCTGCTGTTCGGTGTCGCGGCCCCCTCGGGACGCCTGGCCGAGACCATCCCCCGCCGGCTGGAGGACACACCTGCGTTCGGGAACTTCCCGGGTGAGGCCGGCACCGTGCGGTACGGGGAGGGCCTACTGGTGGGGTACCGCTGGTACGTCACCCGCGCGATCGCACCCCGGTATCCGTTCGGCCACGGCCTCGGGTACACGAGCTTCGCCACCGATTCGCTCGACGTCACCGCGACCGGCGACGATTCCGCGGCGGTTCGCGTGACGGTCCGTAACACCGGAGCCCGCGCGGGAAGCCATGTAGTTCAGGTCTACATCGGATCGGACGCCGGCGGCGTGTTCCGACCCCGCCGGTCGCTCGCCGCGTTCCGCAAGGTGGCACTCGCGCCGGGCGAGGCGAGGACCATCGAGTTCACAGTGGGCCGCCGTGCTTTCGCCCATTGGGATACGGTGCGGGACGCCTGGTCGGTTCCGGGCGGCACCTATCGTGTGGACGTGGGTCGCAGCAGCCTCGACATCGACTGCGCCACGGAGGTGGTACTCGCCGGTGACGCCCTGGTGACGCATCTGACGCTGGAATCGACGATCGCCGAATGGGCGGCTCATCCGGTCGCCGGCGCTCCCTTCCGCACCGCACTGTCCGCGTCCGCCGGCGGACTGCCCGTCGACCAGCTCCTCGAACTCGCCGGGTCGATGCCGCTCGGCAAGGCCCTCGACATGATCCCCGGCGACGGGGCCGATCAGGCCCGGGCACAGGTCGAGGCACTGATCGCGGCGCAATGATCCCACGCTGCTGACAGCGGAACGACTACTGCGCCAGTGCCCGGGGGTCGTAGCCTTCGACCATGGAGAGGCGCAGCGAAGGCGAGGCATTGTTCCGGCACGAACTCGGTGCGCAGCTGCGCCGATTGCGGCACGGGCGAGGCGAACGGCTCGCCGATACGGCGCACCGGGCAGGCATCTCACCGCAGTACCTGTCCGAGGTGGAGCGCGGCCTGAAGGATCCGTCCAGTGAGATGCTGGCCGCGATCACAGGTGCGCTGCGCACCGAGGTCGGCGAGGTGATCGTCGAGGTCGGGCTCCGGCTGCGGTCGGCCCGCCGACCGGTGCTGCGCCTCGTTTCGACCGGTTCCGGCCCGCACGTGCCGCGGCCGACGCCGGGGGCCGCGGCGCGCCCGCTCGCCCTCGCGGCGTGACTCAGTGCTCCTCGATCACCTCGTCGATGAGGCCGTAGGCCACCGCGTCCGGCGGCGTGAAGACCCGATCGTGGTCGGTATCGGCGCGGAGCCGTTCGGCGGTCTGCCCGGTGTGACTGGCCAGGATCTGTTCCATCTGCCCGCGCACCCGCACCACCTCATCGGCCTGCAGGATGAGGTCCGGGATCGTGCCGCGGCCCTGCGCCGCGGGCTGATGCAGCACCACTCGTGAGTGTGGCAACGCCACCCGCTTGCCGCGGGCGCCCGCGGCGAGCAGCACCGCACCGACGGCGACCGCCTGCCCCACGCAGGTGGTGGCGATGGGTGAGCGGATGTAGCGCATGGTGTCGTAGATCGCGAGCATCGCGGCGGGATCGCCGCCCTCGCAATTGATGTAGAGCTGGATATCACTGTCGGGGTTGTCGGATTCGAGGAACAACAGCTGAGCGACGACCGCGTTCGCGACACCCGCATCGATAGCGGTTCCGAGGTAGACCACCCGCTCGGAGAGCAGGTACGAGTACACATCGGAGACGCGTTCGCCGTTCGGGCGGCGCTCGATCACGGTGGGAATGGTGTACGTGCTCATCGGGCTGCTCCCGCCAGGTCGAATCCGGTGCGCCGGCGGCGGCCGGGCACGATGTCATCGAAGGACTCCACGATCTCGTCGATGAAGCCGTAGTCCTGCGCCTCCCGCGCCGTGTACCAGCGATCGTGCAGCGAATCCTCGAAGATCTGCTCTTCCGGGCGGCCGGTGTCCTCGGCGATCAGCCCGAGCACGGTGTCGCGGGTGTGCCGCAGGTCGCCCGCCTGGAGTTCGATATCGACGGCGGTGCCGCCGATCCCGGCGGATCCCTGATGCATCAACACGCGCGCGTGCGGCAGGGCGCGGCGCTTGCCCCGCGTTCCGGCGGACAGCAGGAATTGCCCGGCGCTGTAGGCGATCCCGAAGACGAGCGTGGAGACATCGCACGGGATCAGACGCATCACATCACGGATCGCGAGCATGGCCGGGACCGAGCCGCCAGGCGAATGGATCCACAGGGCGATCTCGCGGTCGCTGTCCGCCGCGAGAGACAGCAGTTGGGTGGCCAGCAGGGCGCCGTTGTCGTCGTCGAGTGGACCGTCGAGGATCACGACCCGCTGGTCGTAGAGCTCGCGGCGCACCCGCTCGGTGAACTGGGGGACTTTCGGGTTCTCACTCATGTCCCCGATCGTGCACTGTTACGGATGCGGCGCACCTGCCGATCCGCTTGGCGCGGAGCGGCTTCGAGCAGCGCCGCCGACAGCGGATCCGCTCGGAGCGGAACCCGCAGGCCAGTGAGTCAGCCCGCGGCGTACGCGGGTTCGCTGCGGAACCGCGAGGTGCGTCCGTCGATTCCGAGGGCCCGCCACAGCAACCGGGAGACCGGGTTCATCAGCTTGGTGTGCTCGGCGAGCAGCCGCACATCACCGAAGACCTCGCGCTTCATGGCCTGCGACTCGGGTGAGCGCCAGTACATCTGCTTCCACACCTCGCGCGGGATGTCGAAACGCTTGCGGAACTGGCGTGGCGGCACCGCGATCGCGGTGAGCAGCGAGCGCATCACGAGCGGAAGTGCCAGTGACAGGAGGAACCGCGGGAACGCCCCACGGGTGGGGATGCGGTGTTCGAGCAGCTGATGAGCGAACGAGATGTGCCGCGCCTCCTCGGCGACGTGAAGCTGCATGACCGCCGTCATCGTCGGATGCTGCTCGATACCCGAGCGCAGGAACTGCTTCTGCACATGATCGATCGGCTCCTCGCCGCCGAGCACACCCATGTAGAAGATCATCGGGAACGTCGTGGCCGCCAACGGGATCAGCGGCGACAGGCGTCGGAACCACAGTGGTCCACCCGGCACGTCCATGCCGATGCGGTTGACGAACTCCTGGAACATCAGCGTGTGCTGACACTCCTCCTTCGCCTCGTGCGTAGCGTAGCGGAACTCCGGCGAGTTGTTCGGCTGCACAGCGGTGTACTGCATGATGCCCCGGATCAGCACGGATTCGAACTGCAGACCCACCTTGGCCACATTGGCCTGGCGCCACATGCCCATCTCGATCTGTTTGCTCCGCGGCTGCGCCTGGTACCACTCGGTACGACCGATCGGATCGAAACGGGAATCGAGGATCCACCGCGGGTCGTCCGGGGTCACCGCGAGTTCGGGCGAGTCCCAGTCGATATCGACGTAGGGATCGAAGTTGCGCTGCACCGAGGCCTCGGAGAGGTCCTGCAGCGTCTGCTCGTATTCCGCCTGCCCGGGGAACGGGCGGCCGCGGGTGCGTCCCATGTGCGTGATGTGCAGCGCCACGTCGACCTCCTGGCTGAACGGGTGACACAGTTCTAGCCAGAATGTACCACGCGCCGGACAGTTTCTACAGGACTGTATATACCGGCAGGTCAGCGCACAGGGACCAGATCGTCTGCGTGCACCACTGGCCGGCGCATGTCCGGCGGCAGATCGCCGGTGCCCTGCCCCAGCATCGCCTCCAGCTCGGAAGCGTCGTACGCCACCACGCCACGGGCGCGGACAATGCCCTCGGTATCGCAGAGGTTCACCACATCGCCGCCGGAGAATCCCCCGGTCACCGCGGTCACACCCGCGGGCAGCAGCGAGCGGCGGCGATCGACCACGGCGGCCACCGCCCCGTCGTCCAAAACCAGGTCTCCATTCACGTCGGCCGCGTGCCGCACCCAGAACCGGCGCGCGGACAGGCGGGTCGCGCGGGGCCGGAAGACCGTGCCCACATCGGCGCCGTCGAGGGCCCGGTCGGCGAGCGCCGCGGCGGTGAGCAGAACCGGGACGCCCGCATCGGCCGCGAGCCGGGCGGCGGACAGCTTCGAGGCCATACCACCGGTACCGAGTGCGCCCCCCGACCCGGCGACCACCCCGTCGAGGTCCTCAGGGCCGTCGACGGCACCGATCAGCGAGGCATCGCCCTTGCGCGGGTCACCGTCGTACAGGCCGTCCACATCGGAGAGCAACACCAGCGCGTCGGCCCCCGTCAGATGCGCGACCAATGCGGCGAGTCGATCGTTATCGCCGAACCGGACTTCGTTCGAAGCCACCACGTCGTTCTCGTTGATGATCGGGATCGCACCCAGGGTGCGCAGTCGGTCCAGGGTGCGTTGCGCATTCGCAGCGTGCACGCGCAGGCCCACATCGTGCGCGGTGAGCAGCACCAGCGACACGATCCGGTCGTAGCGCCGGAAGGAAGCACCCCAGGCGTTCGCGAGCTGCAACTGTCCGACGGAGGCCACCGCCTGCTTGGTCGCGAGGTCGGTCGGGCGCCGCTTGAGACCGAGCGGTGCCATACCGGCGCCGATCGCGCCCGAGGACACCACGATCACCTCGGTCCCGCGGTCGAGCCGCGCCGCGATCGCGTCGGTCAGCGCGTCGAGACGGTCGGACGCGAGCCCGTGCTCCAGATCGGTGAGTGCTGAGCTGCCGATCTTCACGACCAGTTTGCGGGCACCCGCGACCGCGGCACGCACGTCCCCCACGGCGAGATCGGCGGCGGGTGCCGCCGTCATGCGTCGTCCCCGTCGTCGCTCGCTAGCCCGCGGCGCACGTCGTGCTGGCGGCGGCGCTCGGCCGCGCCCACGCGTTCGTTCTGCTCCAGCCGGATGTCGGTACCGCGGCCGGTGACCGGCACATCGTCGATGGTGCCGAGCGAAGGCTCCCACTCGAAGCACACATCGCCGATGGTCACCGGGCAGCCGGGCACGGCACCGAGCTTGACCAGCTCGGATTCCACGCCGAGCCGGTTGAGGCGGTCGGCGAGGTAGCCCACGGCCTCGTCGTTGTCGAAGGGAGTCTGCTTGATCCAGCGCTCGGGCCGCGGGCCGCGCACGATGAATCCACCCGGCTGGTCCGGATCGGAGATGACCTCGAACCCGGACTCGTCGATCGCGATGGGCCGGATGACGGGCCGGCGGGCGACGGGGGTTCCCCGCTCCTCGCGATACTTCTGCACCAGGTCGGCGAGGGCGAAGGTCAGCTCGCGCAGGCCGGTGTGGGCGACCGCGGAGATCACGAAGACGGGCCAGCCGCGCGCTTCGAATTCGGGGCGCACCATCTCGGCGAGTTCTTCGGCATCGGGGACGTCGGCCTTGTTGAGCACCACGATGCGTGGGCGCTCGGAGAGCTCACCCAGGCCGGTGTCCGCGGCCAGCGCGGGCTGGTACGCGGCCAGCTCGGCCTCCAACGCGTCGACATCGCTCACCGGGTCACGGCCGGGTTCGAGGGTCGCACAGTCCACCACGTGCGCGAGCACGGCGCAGCGCTCCAGGTGGCGCAGGAAGTCCAGGCCCAGACCACGGCCGGAGGAGGCGCCGGGGATCAGCCCGGGCACGTCGGCGACGGTGAAGGTGGTCTCCCCCGCCGAGACGACGCCGAGGTTCGGCGCCAGCGTGGTGAACGGGTAGTCGGCGATCTTCGGCTTAGCCGCCGAGAGTACGGAGACCAGCGAGGACTTGCCGGCGGAGGGGAAGCCGACCAGACCCACGTCGGCGACGGACTTCAGTTCCAGCACCAGGTCGCGCGCCTGGCCGTCCTCGCCGAGCAATGCGAAGCCGGGGGCCTTGCGGGCTTTGGAGACGAGTGCGGCGTTACCGCGGCCACCGCGACCGCCCTGGGCCGCGTCGAAGCGGGTGCCGGCACCGACGAGGTCGGCCAGCATCTTGCCGTCGGTATCGAGCACGACGGTGCCGTCCGGCACTTTGAGGATCAAGTCCTGGCCGGATTTGCCCTCACGGTTGCCGCCCTCACCGGGCTTGCCGTTGGTGGCCTTGAGATGCGGGCGGAAGTGGAAGTCGAGCAGGGTGTGCACCTGCGGATCCACCTCGAGGATCACCGAACCGCCGCGCCCGCCGTTACCGCCGTCGGGGCCGCCGAGCGGCTTGAACTTCTCGCGGTGGATCGACGCGCAGCCGTGGCCACCGTTGCCGGCCGTGACGTGCACCGTCACCCGGTCGACGAACCTGGACATGCGCTCTCCTTCGATATCCGGCCCGGGGGTCGGGCCGTTCCCGTGTTCGCGGGACTCAGTGGTGTTCAACGAAAAACGGGCAGGGACTCTTCCGTGGAGTCCCTACCCGCTCTTCGTTGAAGCTTGTGTGCTGCTGCGGATCAGGCCTCCACAGCGACCGGCACGATGTTGACCGTCTTGCGGCCACGCTTGGTGCCGAACTCGACGGCTCCCGCCGCGAGGGCGAACAGGGTGTCGTCGCCACCGCGACCGACGCCCACACCGGGGTGGAAGTGGGTGCCGCGCTGGCGGACCAGGATCTCACCGGCGCTGACCTTCTGGCCACCGAACCGCTTCACACCCAGTCGCTGGGCGTTGGAATCACGACCGTTGCGCGAGCTGGACGCGCCCTTCTTGTGTGCCATGTGGCTACTCCTGTACTCGAGTCTTGATCAGTCTTGGAATGCGCCGGTCAGGCGATCGCGGTCACCTTGAGGACCGTCAGCTTCTGCCTGTGGCCCTGGCGCTTGTGGTAGCCGGTCTTGTTCTTGAACTTGTGGATGCGGATCTTCGGGCCCTTGACGTGGTCCACGACCTCGCCGGTGACGGAGATCTTCTCCAGTGCGGCGGCGTCCGTGGTGAGGTTCGCGCCATCGACGACCAGAGCGACGGGCAGCTTGACGCTGCTGCCGAGCTCGCCGTCGATCTTCTCGACCTTCACCAGGTCGCCGACAGCGACCTTGTACTGCTTGCCGCCGGTCTTGACGATCGCATACGTGGCCATCGGGGGCTTACCTCTTCTTCTTCACATCTCGTAGTTCAGCGCGCGGGTGCGCGGCTCGTAAATCACGCGGGTGATCCGAGCGCCGCGCACGATGAAGCGGCGGCGCCGGAAAAGCGACCTTCCCAGGTTACGGGAAGGCCACAACCAGGGTCAAACCGGCTGGTCCGTCTTGTCAGCAGTGTCACTTCCACCGGCCGCAGGGCCCGCCGGGCGGGCGGCCGCGCGGCGGCGCGCTCGCTTACGGGCGGGTTCGGCGGCGGTCTCCCCCGCACCGTCTGCCGCCGGAGCGGTGACCGCCGGTGCACCCGGGGCCTCCTGAGCCAGGTCGACGACGATCGTCTGTGCCGCCGCCGACGTGGTGGTGGGCGCTTTGCGGGCGACCCGGCGGCGACGCGGTGCCGACGGCGCCACGGCGGAGGCCGGTTCCGCAGCCGCCGGCTCAGCGGCCACCGGTGCGGCCGGGGTCGACTCGGCGGCGGCCTGCGGGGCCGGCGCGGTCTCGGTCGGCGCCGACTCGATCGTCGCCGCCTGGCTCGGCGCGTCCTGCTTCGGCTCACGCCGACGACGACGCTCGCGCTTGGGTTCCTGCGTGGGCTCGGTGCTCTGCTCCGCCGGCTTCCCCGCGTCGGCGGGCGCCTCGGCCACCGCCTCGCCGTCCTGCGCACCGTCGACGGGAGTGGAGTCCTCGTCGTCGTGATGCTGCGCCATCGCCTTGAACATCGGGTGCTCGCTCTTATGGGCCGCCTTGTCGTCCTTCGGCGCGACGACGGGCTGCTGCGCACCGTCGGACTTCGAACGCTTGCGCTTCTTGCGGCTGCCCTCGGACTTCTCGCCCGAACGACCGGAGTCGTCGCCACCCGCGGTCTCGACCGGATCCGCGTGGATGATGATGCCGCGGCCCGAGCAGGCCTGGCACGGCGTGGAGAAGGCCTCGACGAGGCCGGTGCCGATCCGCTTGCGGGTCATCTGCACCAAGCCCAGCGAGGTGACCTCGGAGACCTGATGGCGAGTGCGATCGCGGCCCAGGGCCTCGGTCAGGCGCCGCAACACCAGGTCGCGGTTCGACTCCAGGACCATATCGATGAAGTCGACGACGATCATGCCGCCGATGTCGCGCAGGCGCATCTGCCGCACGATCTCCTCGGCCGCCTCGAGGTTGTTACGGGTGACCGTCTCCTCCAGGTTGCCGCCGGAGCCGGTGAACTTGCCGGTGTTCACGTCGACCACGGTCATGGCCTCGGTGCGGTCGATCACCAGGGTGCCGCCCGAGGGCAGCCACACCTTGCGGTCGAGGGCCTTGGCCAGTTGCTCGTCGATCCGGTAGGCCGCGAAGACATCGGGGGCGTCGGCGTGCCGCTTCTCGAACCGCTCGACGCGGGGCATCAGGTCGGGAGCGACCGTGGAGACGTACTTCTCCACGGTGCCCCAGGCGGTGCCGCCCTCGATGACGAGCTTGCTGAAGTCCTCGTTGAACAGGTCGCGCACCACCTTGACCAGGAGGTCGGGCTCCTCGTAGAGCGCGCGCACCCCCTTCGCCTTGGAGGCCTCCTCGATCTCGGCCCACTGCGCCTGCAACCGCGAGACATCACCCGCCAGCTCCTCGGCGCTCACGCCCTCCGACGCGGTGCGAATGATCACGCCCGCATCGGCCGGGACGATCTCCTTGAGGATCTCCTTCAGGCGCTTGCGCTCGGTGTCGGGGAGCTTGCGGGAGATACCCGCGGAGCCGCCACCGGGCACGTACACCAGGAAGCGCCCGGCCAGCGAGATCTGCGTGGTCAGGCGGGCGCCCTTGTGGCCCACCGGATCCTTGGAGACCTGAACGAGAACCTGGTCGCCGGGCTTGAGCGCCTGCTCGATCTTGCGGGCGTTGCCATCGAGTCCGGCAGCGTCCCAGTTCACCTCGCCGGCGTACAGGACGCCGTTGCGGCCACGGCCGATGTCGACGAAGGCCGCCTCCATCGAGGGCAGCACGTTCTGCACGCGGCCGAGGTAGATGTTGCCCACCATCGACGCCGAACTGGACGAGGTGACAAAGTGCTCGACGAGCACACCGTCTTCGAGCACGGCGACCTGCGTGTAGTCCTGCGGGTGCGGCACGGTGTGGCCGTCCTGGCCTTCCGACGGCCCGACCTTGGTGCGTTCGCGCACCACCATCACGCGGTCGACGGCCTCGCGGCGAGCCAGGAACTCGGATTCGGTGAGGATCGGCGGGCGGCGGCGCACGGTATCGCGGCCGTCGCGGCGGCGCTGTCGCTTGGCCTCCAGGCGCGTGGAACCGCTGATGCCGCGCACCTCGTCGCGCCGTGACTTCTGCCGGGGTTCGCGCTCGTGCACCACGGTGTTCGGCGGATCGTCGCTGGCGGCGCTGTCGGCGTCGTCTCCCCCACCGCGGCGGCGACGGCGACGGCGACGGCGACGCGAGCTGCCGTCGGTGACATCCTCGACGTCGTCACCCTCGGACTCGTCGTCCTTGTTCTCGGCGGTCGAGTCCTCACCGTCGGCCTTCTCCGGCGCGGGGGGCTGATCCGCCTTCTCGGGCGTGGCGTCGGCGGCATCCTCGTCGTTCGCGGAGTCCTGCTCATCGGCGTTCTCGCCCCGACCCCGGCCGCGTCCGCGGCGGCCGCGGCGACGTCGGCGGTTGCCGCCGTTGTCATCGTCGGTGCTCTCGCCCGACGGGGCATCGCTCTGCGCCTCGGTTGCGTCGGCCCCGTTAGCGGCGTCGGCATCCGCGGCGTCCTGTTCGCCCGTCGCGGCCGGCTGCGCCTCGGAAGCGGCCTGATCGGACGCCTCGGTGACCTCATCGTTCTTCGGCTCGGCCTTGGCCCGGCTGCGGGTGCGGCGACGCGGCGCGGCGTCGGCCTCGGGCTGCAGGAACAGCGGAACCGTGGTGTCGACTGCCTGCGTGGTCGCGGACTCGGCGGCTGGGGCCGGGGCGGCGAGCGCGGAGAACAACGACGGAGTCTCGTCGGCGGGGGCCGGAGTCTCGGCTGGTGACCCGTGCGAGGCCTCGGTCTCCGCGGGCGCCTCGGGGGTGGCGGCGCCATCGGGGGCGGCCGCGAGTTCGGCGATCCGGTCGCGCACCCGCTCGGCGGCGCTGCGATCGATGCTCGAGTGCGCGCTGCGCGCGACGAAACCGAGGTCACCGAGGTGCGCGAGCACCTCCTTGCTGGTCAGTCCCAACAGACGAGCGAGCGCGTGCACGCGCAACTTCTGCGGGAACTCCTCCCGAGCTTCGTTGTTCTGTTCTTCCGGCGACGGTGTGTCGGCCACTCAAATCTCCTACCGACCCCCGGGCGCGTCACTGATGTCGCGGCCACGCGGGGGCGTGTTCGTGTGGTGCGGGCGAAGTCTCCTACCGCCCCACGTTTGTCAAGGTCTGCACGTGTCTTCGTGCGTGGCGCACGCCCGCTCGACGAATCAGCGAGCAAGCCGGGCCGGTCGACGCTGCGCGGGTTTGCGCGCATCGACGTGCGTCCGCACTCATTATCCCACACGGAGAATACGAAGCGGGAAAGGATCGGGCCCGCGCCGCGCGGAGAGCGCGACACGGGCCCGTGATGGATGTGTGTGATGGGACGGCGAGTCAGTCGCCGTCGGCGGCTACCCACAGGTCAGAGACCGGGGAACCACAGGGCGATCTCGCGGGCGGCCGACTCGGGCGAGTCGGAACCGTGCACGAGGTTCTCCTGGGTCTCCAAGCCGAAGTCGCCGCGGATGGTGCCCGGCGTCGCCTTCTCGACCGGGTCCGTGCCGCCCGCGATCTGCCGGAACGCGGCGATCGCACGCGGGCCCTCCAGGACGGCCGCGACAACCGGTCCCGAGGTGATGAAGTCGAGCAGGGAGCCGAAGAAGGGCTTGTCCTTGTGCTCGGCGTAGTGGCCCTCGGCCACCTCGGTGGAGACGTTCTTGAGCTCGAGGGCCACGATGGTCAGGCCCTTCCGCTCGATACGCGCCAGGATGTCGCCGGTCAGGCCGCGTCGCACGCCGTCGGGCTTGATCAGAATCAGAGTCCGCTCAGTCACGGCACACAGCGTAGCGGTGGACCTTCTCGCCGCGTCAGGCCGCTCAGGATTTCGGGTTGAACGACAGGCACGAGGGCGAAATCCCGACGCGTTCTCACCTGAGCCCGGGTTCGTGACCTCAGTCGGTGATGGGCTCCTGGCCGGGCAGCCGGCCCTCGACGATCCGCTTCTTCACGTCGCGTTCGATGAACACGATGTAGCCCCACACGATGGCGAAGACGATGCCGACCCCGCCGATGCCCGGATGCACGATCCATCCGGCGATCACGGCCACCTGCAGCGCGCAGAACGCGGGAATCGCCCACGGCTTCTTCACCACCATGCACCCAGCGAAGCAGGCGGCGGCGAGCAGCAGCACGTACGCCACCTTGAGGCCGGTCATCCCCGGCGAGAGTTTGAACACCACCGGCAGCGCCAGCAGGATCACGATCATCTCGAGGATCAGCGTGCCGGAGAGGATGCCGCGGAAACTCTTCCACGGATCCTTGGGGGGCGGGGTGAACCGCTGCGGCTGGGTCACTGGGGTTCCTTTCCGAACAGCGAGCGTGCGGCGCCCGCGGTGACCACGGATCCGGTGATGAGTACGCCCACGCCGGAAGCGGGGTCCTCATCGTCGGATTCCTGGTCGGCCAGGGCCACTGCGGTCTCCACCGCATCGACCATGGTGGGGGCGGTGACCACGCGATCCTCACCGAAGATCTCCTCGGCGATCGCGGCGAGCCGCTCGACCTCGAGTGCGCGCGGGGACCCGTTGTGCGTGACCACCACTGTGTCGAGGACGGGTTCGATTTCGGTGAGGATCCCCACCGCGTCCTTGTCGGCGAACACCGACACCACGCCGATCAGGGTGCGGAAGTCGAACTCGCTCTGCACGGTTCGCGCCAGTGCCTGCGCGCCGTGCGGGTTGTGGGCCGCGTCGATGAACACCGTCGGCGCGGTCCGGACGCGCTCGAGGCGTCCGGGCGAGATCACCGTGGCGAAGCCCTCGCGCACGGTGTCCACATCGAGCTGCTGATCGGCACCGGCGCCGAAGAAGGCCTCGACGGCGGCGAGCGCCGTGGCCGCGTTGTTGGCCTGGTGCTCGCCGTGCAGCGGCAGGAAGATGTCCTCGTAGACGCCGCCGAGCCCCTGCAGGCTCAGTTGCTGCCCACCCACCGCCATCCGGCGTTCGATCACGGCGAACTCGGAGCCTTCGCGGGCCACTGCGGCATCGGTCTCGACCGCCTTGTGCAACAGCACGTCCATGGCGGCAGGTTCCTGCTTGCCGACGATCATCACGGTGTCCTTGGGAATCAACCGCTCCGGTGCGCGCTTGACGATGCCCGCCTTCTCACCTGCGATCGACGTGAGATCGGGGCCCAAGATCTCCACATGGTCGAGCCCGATCGGGGTGATGACGGCGACCTCGGCGGTCACGACGTTCGTGGCGTCCCAGGTACCCCCCAGACCGACCTCGACGACCGCCACATCGACGGGGGCCTCCGCGAACGCTGCGAAGGCCATCGCGGTGAGCACTTCGAACTTGCTCATCCGGGGGCCGTCGGCGGCCTCGGACTGCTGGTCGACGAGTTCGATGTAGGGCTCGAGTTCTCGGTAGGTCTCGACGTACTGCTTGGCGGTGAGCGGGACACCGTCGATCGCGATGCGCTCGGTGGCGAGTTGCAGGTGCGGGCTGGTGATCCGGCCGGTGCGGCGTGAAAAGGCCAGCAGCAGCGAATCGATCATCCGCGCCGTCGAGGACTTGCCGTTGGTGCCCGCGATCTGGATCGAAGGATATGCGTCCTGTGGGGAGCCGAGCAGTTGCATGAGCGCCGAGATGCGAGCCAGCGAGGGTTCGATCTTGGTCTCCGGCCAGCGCTGATCGAGCTCGGCCTCGACCTGAGCGAGATCGGCGAGATCGTCGGGATCGGCGGCGAAGGCGGGCACCGTCACGCCGTGGTCCCTCCGAGCTGTGCGATGCGGCCGGTGAGCCGCTCGACCTCTTCCTGTGCGACGGTCTGCCGCGCGCGGATCTTCTCGACCACGGCATCCGGGGCCTTGGCGAGGAAGGCCTCATTGCCCAGTTTGGCCGATGTACCGTCGAATTCCTTCTGCGCCGCCTTGAGATCCTTCTCCAGACGGGCACGCTCGGCACCGAGATCGACGGTGCCCGACGTGTCCAGCTCGACGGTCACAGTGCCGCCCACGAGGCGCACCTCGAGCGAGGCAGTGGCACCGAAGCCGTCCTCGGGCGGGGTGAGCCGGCACAGGCTCGTGGCGGCGGCCTCGAGCGAGCTGAGCCCGGCCTCGTCGAGGCCGGTGAGCCGCGCGGCCACCCGCTGCCCGGGCTTGAGCAACTGATCGCTACGGAACCGTCGGATCTCGGTGACCAGTCGCTGCAGGTCGGCGAAGCGTCGCGCGGATTCGATTCCATCGGTGGGGGTCTCGGCCGGCGCCCAATCCCGGCTCGGCCAGGACGCGATCACCAGCGACTGCTCACCCGTCAGCGCCTTCCACAGCACCTCGGTGACGAAGGGCATCGTGGGATGCAGCAAGCGGAGCACCACGTCGAGGGCTTTGCCGAGCACCAGACGGGTGCTCTCGGCGAGGCCTGCATCCTGCAGTTGCAGCTTCGCGATCTCGAGGTACCAATCGCACAGTTCATCCCACGCGAAGTGATACAGCGCCTCGCAGGCCTTGCCGAGCTCGTTGGCGTCGAGGGCGGCATCGGCATCGGCCTGGGTCGCGGCGAGCCGGTCCAGGATCCAGCGGTCGGCGTCGGTGAGCGAGGAGCGATCGGGCAGTTCACCCACGCGTGCATCGTTCATCAGCGCCAACTTGGTGGCGTTGAACAGCTTGGTGGCGAACTTCTTCGACGAAGCAGCGGCGTCGGCGCCCACATTGAGGTCGGCACCGGGAATGGTGCCTCGGGCCAGGGTGAAACGCAGCGCGTCGGCGCCGTACTCGTCGACCCAGTCCAGGGGATCGATGCCGTTGCCCTTCGACTTGGACATCTTCTTGCCGAACTCGTCGCGCACCAGGCCGTGCAGGAGGACCTCGTGGAAGGGCACTGCGCCGGGGGCCGAGGGCTGCTCGCCGATGAAGGTGCCGAACATCATCATCCGGGCCACCCAGAAGAAGATGATGTCGTAGCCAGTGACCAGGGTGGACGTGGGATAGAACTTCGCCAGGTCGGCGGTCTGTTCCGGCCATCCCATGGTGGAGAACGGGAAAAGGCCTGAGCTGAACCAGGTGTCGAGAACGTCCGGATCTTGCTCATAGCCCGCGGGCGGGGTGTCGTCCGGTCCGCAGCAGACCACCTCGCGGTTGCCGTCGGCGTCGGCAGGGCCGTACCAGACGGGGATCCGGTGACCCCACCACAGCTGCCGGGAGATGTTCCAGTCGTGCATGTCGTCGACCCAGGCGAAGAACCGGGGCGCGAGATGCTCGGGGACGATCGTGGTCTCGCCGTCCCGGACCGCGTCGCCGGCGGCCTTCGCCAGGTGATCCACCTTGACCCACCACTGCATGGACAGGCGGGGCTCGATGGGCTCGCCGGAGCGCTCGCTGTGACCGACACTGTGCCGGTACGGACGCACCTCCTTGACGATGCGGCCCTGCGCGGCGAGCGCCTCGCGGATAGCCTTCCGGGCGGCGAAGCGATCGAGGCCGTCGAATTGCGTTCCGGTACCCGCGATGTGGGCGGTCTCGTCCATGATCGTGAGCATCGGCAGGTCGTGTCGCTGCCCGATGGCGAAGTCGTTCGGATCGTGCGCAGGGGTGATCTTCACTGCACCGGAACCGAATTCGGGGTCCACGTAGTCGTCGGCGATCACCGGGATACGGCGGTCCACGAACGGGTGCGCCAGGCTGGTGCCGATCAGATCCCGGTAGCGCTCATCATCCGGGTGGACGGCGATGGCGGTATCGCCCAGCATCGTCTCCAGACGGGTGGTGGCGCACACGATGTGTGGCTCATCGTCGTTGAGGGAGCCGTAGCGGAACGAGACCAGCTCACCGTCGACCTCCTTGTGGTCGACCTCGAGGTCGGAGATACCGGTCTGCAGGACGGGCGACCAATTCACCAGGCGTTCGGCGCGGTAGATCAGGCCGGCATCGAAGAGCTGCTTGAAGATGGTCTGCACGGCACGCGAGAGGCCCTCGTCCATGGTGAACCGCTCACGTGACCAGTCGATGCCCACGCCGATCCGGCGCATCTGGCCCGTGATGTTGCCGTGGCTGGCCTCTTTGAAGGCCCAGGCGCGCGCGAGGAACTGCTCACGGCCGATCTCGCGGCGGGAGGTGCCCTCCGCGGTGAGTTGCTTCTCGACCAGCGACTGCGTGGCGATGCCGGCGTGGTCGGTGCCGGGCAGCCAGAGCACCTCGTAGCCCTGCATCCGCTTGCGGCGGCACAGCGCGTCCGTGATGGTCTGATCGAGGGCGTGTCCGAGGTGCAGACTGCCGGTCACGTTCGGCGGCGGCAGCACCACGGAGAACGCCGGCTTCGGCGAGGAGCTATCGGCAGTGAAATAGCCCGCGTCCACCCAGCCGTTGTAGATCTCGCCCTCTACGGCGCCCGGATCCCACGAGGAGGGGAGGCGGTCGACGGGCTTCAGCGGCGGAGTAGTCACTCCACGATTCTAGTCAGTGCACGCCGGCGGCCGACGCCGGGCTTTTGCTCAGGCCACGTCGGTCGGCGATGCCGACCACGTGTTGCAGCGGGCCAGCCGATTCGTCTGGTACCCGGTATCCCACCAGGCCTGCGAATGCGCGGAGGTGCCGTGCGTGCGGTCGGGGTCGCCGGGGCGATCGCCGCGCTGCTGATCCTCGTAGGCGGTGGGGTAATCGGCTCGGGTGAACTGGCCGCCGGTGTCGCTGACCGATTTCACCAGCAGCCCACTGAAGCACTGCGCCTGCAGTTCCAGGCGGCGCGACGATTCCAAACCGCGGTCGGACATGCGTCCGTACTGCCGTTCGATCCGAGTCTGCGCGGTGATGATTCCGCTGACGCGTTGGACGTGGTGGCCGTACTCGTGAGCGAACACCGCGAGGTAGATCACCGGCTTGTTGCCGTACCGGTCCACGTCCAAGCCCTTCGGGGGCATGTACAGCGTCTCGTTGGTGGGGCAGTAGAACGCGGCCACGTTCTCGGTCGCCAGGTTGACAGAGCCACAGGGCGAACTGATCAGATCGCCCGTGGGCACCAACACGGTGGGTGACCGGTAGGACAGGTTCGCCGAGCGCATCGCAGCGGTCCACGCCCGATCGAGGCACGGGGCGATGCTGTCGAAGAATCGCTTGCCGGCACTGCTGGTCGAGGGCCAGCCGTCGGCGTTGCAGGCCTGCGTGATCAAGCCGGTCGAGGCGCTTGCGTACAGCGGATTGCCCTGCAACGCGGCGGTACCCGTGGGCGTCGTACCCGCGACGGTGCCTGCGGGCGACGTGGTCGAGGTGGTCGCCGTGGTGCGGGTGGCGCTCGTGGTGCGGTCGACGGTGCTGGTCGGGGCCGCCGATGTGGTGGGCCCGGCCTCGGTGCCGGAGCGGGCGCCGAGATAGAGCACCGCGGTACCGAGCAGGATGGCGATCAGGACGACGATCGTGATCAGCAGGACGATCAGCCAGGTGTTGTCGTTCTTCGCGGCGGCCGGGCGCGGCGCCCATCCCGCATGCTGCCAACCGGGCTGCGGCGGGTAGCCGGCCGGCAAGGTGGGCTGCCGGGGGCCGGCCGGCGGCCGGTAGGGCGAGGCTGCCGGCATCGACCACTGGTTGTAGGGAACAGCCCGGGGCGGGGCGGCAGGCACGGGGCGCCGTGGCGCGGGGACCTGTCGGTACTGCGGATGCATGACGGGCCGAGGCGGCGCCGACGGGACCGGTGGTCGGGGAACCGTCGCGGGACGCGGGCGGGCGGCCACGCGGTACTGACCGGTGGCACCGCGGACCGGAGCGGGGCGGGGCGCCACGGGTGGTGGCACGGGAACGTAGGGGCGCCGCGCGGCCGGGCCGCCACGGCCACTCGGATCCTGCGGATATCCCACTACTCTCCCCCTCGGTCACCCCGGACGTCGGTTACTGTACCCAGACATGTGGGAGGGCAGGCGAGACCTGGGTCGAAGTGGTCGGCGGCGCAGTGGGGGGTGGCTCGCGGCGATCGCGGTGATCGGCGTGCTGTTCGCGACCGCCGGAGCGGGGCCCGCAGCGGCGGAACCGACCGGGGTCGAGGTCGACACGGCCCTCGAGCTCAAGGACGACGGCACGCTCACGGTGAAGACCGTGATCACCACCCCCCCAGGGCAAACCGATCTCGCAGCGCCTACCGCTCGACGTCCCGGTGGAGGGCAACCGGACCCAGCATTTCACGGTGTCGCAGACGCGAGCGGACAACGGTACCGCCACCGTGGCCGACGGTGCGCTGCAGGTCACGGCGCCAGGAGGCCGAACGACGGTCGAATTCACCGTGCGCGGCACCGTTGCCGACGGGCCCGAGCTCCAGCAATTCACCTGGCCGATCGCGGCGGGGTACACCGTCGACCTGGACAAGCTGACGATGCGCTTCGCTTCCCCCAGCGACGCTCCCGATTCACCCTTGTGCGGCATCGGCCAGGTGGGTGAGCGTCGGCTGTGCACTCTGACTGAGACGAACGCGTCGGGGGTCGTCTCCGCTCAGCAGAACGGGCTGCCGCGCGGCAAGGTGGCCGTGTTCACCACGCTGCTGCCCGCCGGCACGGTGAAAGCGGACGCAACGTTCACCGCGACCACCGCAGCGGAGCCCGAGCGGGATACCGGTGGGCTGATCGCGATCTCGGTGGCCACGGTGCTCGCGCTCGCGCTCGCCGGCTACGCCTTCCTGCGCCGCCGGTCCGACCGCGTCGCCGCGGATTCGGCCGGCCCCACCGCGGACTTGCTGGTGCCGGGAGGCACAGGGGTCGCCTTCGCCTCCCCCGACGGCGTGCTGCCCGGTCAGGTCGGCACACTGCTCGGCGGGCGGCTGCGGCCCACCGATGTGGGTGCGACGGTGCTCGACCTCGCGGTCCGGGGCTACCTGTGGTTGGCGGCCCTGCCCGGTGGCGATTTCCAGATTTCGCGGCGCGTTCCGCTCGACGGCGCGGTGACCGCGTCCGAACGTGCCGTGGTGGAAGCGCTGTTGCCCGACGGTGCCGAGACGACCACGGTGTCGGAGCTGTCCGGCGGCGCGCGCCCGGTCGATCTGGTGGCGGTCGCCGATCAGGCGCGCGCCAGTGTGGTCGAACGCGGCTGGCTGCGCTCCGACGCCGGTCCCGGCCTCGGCGGGCGCACCGCGATCGCCTTCGCGGTGGCGGAGATCGGCGCGGTGGCAGCGCTGGTGTGCGCCTTCGTCGGGACCGGTCTGCTGTACGCCCTGGCGGTGCTGATCCTGGGCCTGGGCCTGATCGTGGCGGCGCTGCTGTGGCCCGCCCGAACGGTGGCGGGCAGCCGCCTGGCCGCCGGTATCGGCGGGATGCGGCAGTACCTGATCTCGACGAACGTGAGCGCACTGCCGCCGGAGCAGCGCCCGGTACTGTTCGAGCGGGCGGTCCCGTACGCCCATGCCTTCGGCGATCTCCGGGGTTGGTTGGGCACCTGGGGCGGCACGGTGACAGCGCCGCTGGATTGGTACCGGTCGACGCAGGGACCGGTCGCCGGTCTCGGCACTCTCGCCGCCGTCCTCGACGGTGTCGCCGCTCAGGCCCAGGCCTCGCAGCGGGACTGACGCGCACCGTCGCCCCTCCCTCCCCGAGAGAGTCAGCGAAAACCGGTAGCGGTGTCGACGCCGGGCCCAGCAGGATGGGCATATGGGACACCTTGAGGCGACGCACGTGGAGTATTACCTGCCGGACGGGCGAGCCCTCCTCGGTGATGTCTCGTTCCGTGTGGGAGACGGTGCCGTCGCCGCATTGGTGGGCCGCAACGGCGCGGGAAAGACGACGCTGCTACGGCTGTTGGCAGGCGAGTTGGAACCGCACGGCGGAACGGTGACGTCCAGTGGCGGCGTCGGCGTGATGCCGCAGTTCATCGGGTCGCTGCGCGACGAGCGCACGGTCCGGGACCTGTTGGTCTCGGTCTCCCCCGCGCGGCTCCAGGCGGCGGCCGCCGGCCTCGACGCCACCGAGCTCGCGCTCTTGGACGACGACGGCGACGCGAACCAGCTGCGCTATGCGGACGCACTGGCCGAATGGGGCGACGCCGGAGGCTATCTCGCGGAGACGATGTGGGATGCGTGCACCATGGCCGCACTCGGAGTGCCCTACGACCAAGCGCAGTGGCGTGGCCTCACGTCGCTGTCGGGCGGCGAGCAGAAACGCCTCGCATTGGAAGCGCTGCTGCGCGGCGAGGCCGAGGTGCTGCTTCTCGATGAACCGGACAACTACCTCGATGTGCCCGGCAAGGAGTGGCTCGAGGAGCAGCTGCGGCAGACCCCGAAGACGGTGCTGTTCGTGAGCCACGACCGGGAACTGCTGTCGCGGGCGGCGACTCGGATCGTGGCGGTCGATCCCGCTCCCGGCGGCGCGGACGCCTGGGTGCACGGCGGCGGCTTCGCCAGCTTCCCCGCCGCGAGGGAGGAGCGATTCGCGCGGTTCGAGGAACTGCGCCGCCGCTGGGACGAGCGGCACCAGCAGCTCAAGAAGCTGGTGCTCACCTTGCGCGAACAGGCGAAGTTCAACGACGGCATGGCCTCTCGGTACTCGGCGGCGCAGACCCGGCTGCGCAAGTTCGAGGAGGCGGGGCCACCCCCGGAGCCGCCACGGCAGCAGCAGATCGCAATGCGTTTGCGCGGTGGGCGCACCGGAGTTCGTGCCGTGACGGCGAAGCGATTGGAGCTGACCGGCTTGATGAAGCCCTTCGACCTGGAGGTCTTCTACGGCGAACGGGTCGCGGTGCTGGGTTCGAACGGCTCCGGCAAATCGCACTTCTTGCGGCTGCTGGCGGGAGAGGACGTGGCGCACACCGGCACTGCAACCCTCGGGGCGCGCGTGGTACCGGGGCATTTCGCGCAAACCCACGCGCATCCGGAGTTGCAGGGCCGCACGCTGGTACAGATCCTGCGCGAGGAGCACGCCGCCGATCTGGGGCGGTCGATGCCCGCCCTGCGGCGGTACGAGTTGCATGGACAGGCCGAGCAGCGGTTCGAGAGTCTGTCGGGCGGGCAGCAGGCCCGATTCCAGGTGCTGCTGCTGGAATTCGCGGGTAGCACCGCACTGCTGCTCGACGAGCCCACCGACAACTTGGACTTGGAAAGCGCTGAGGCACTGCAAGATGCGCTGGAGGCGTACGAGGGAACCGTCATGGCGGTCACGCACGACCGCTGGTTCGCACGGTCCTTCGACCGGTTCCTGGTGTTCGGGTCCGACGGTGCCGTTCGCGAGGCCGACGAGCCCGTCTGGCACGAAGCCCGGGTACAGCGCGATCGGTCGGGCGCGGCACGGTGAGTACGCCCGCCCCGGACATCGCCGTGCCCGCCGCGGTGGCGGCGCGCGCTGCCGGCCGGCGGATCACGCCCGTCTGGCGGAACGATCTGGGCGGGATCACCTTTCGCCTCGGCGACGATGAGTACATCAAGTGGATGCCCACGCAGACGCCGGAGCTCGACTTCGACGCCGAGGCCGTGCGGTTGCGGTGGGCGCAACCGCACGTCACGGTGCCCCGGGTGATCGCTCGGGGCAGCAGCGACGGTGCCGAATGGCTGGTGACCGCAGCAATCGCGGGGACTTCGGCGATCGATCCGCGCTGGGCCGACAGCCCGGCTATCGCGGCGCGGGCCATCGGCGCGGGACTACGCCATCTGCATGACACGCTGCCGGTGCACGTATGCCCCTTCGACTGGTCGGTATCCGCTCGCACAGTCGGGCTGACGCCGGCCGAGCGCGCGGCGCTCGGTCCGACACCGCCGATCGACCGGCTCGTAGTGTGCCACGGCGACGCCTGCGCCCCGAACACCTTGGTGGGCGAGGACGGCCGGTTCGCCGGGCACGTCGACCTCGGCTCGCTCGGAACGGCCGACCGGTGGGCCGATCTGGCCGTCGCGGCGATGAGCTTGGACTGGAACTTCGACCAGCCGCGGCCGGACGTGTTGTTCGAGGCCTACGGGGTCGCGCCCGACGAGGCCCGGCTCGCCTTCTACCGGCGCGTCTGGAAGAACCTGGAGCTTCACGAGTCGAGGCTGGCCGCGAATGCGGCACCGAACCTCGACGATCCGCGGGAACCGGCCTAACGGAGAGCGGCTCGTACCGCGGAGCTACGCGCTCTTGTCGCGGCGCTCGTCGCGAGAGCGCTTGCGGGGAACGATGGTCGGAAGCACGTTGTCGCGCACCGTCTCGCCCGTCACGACCACCTTCGCCACGTCATCGCGCGACGGGATGTCGAACATGACGGGGTTGAGCACCTCTTCCATGATCGCGCGCAGGCCACGAGCGCCGGTGCCGCGCAGGATCGCCTGATCGGCGATGGCACCGAGCGCGTCCTCGTCGAATTCGAGCTCCACACCGTCCATCTCGAACAGCCGCTCGTACTGCTTGACGAGCGCGTTCTTGGGCTCGGAGAGGATCGAGACCAGCGATTCCTTGTCGAGGTTGCTCACCGACGCGATCACCGGGAGGCGACCGATGAACTCGGGGATCAGACCGAACTTGATGAGATCCTCGGGCAGCACATCGGCGAAGTGATCGACGGTATCGACCTCGGCCTTGGAACGGACCTCGGTGCCGAAGCCCAGGCCGCGCTTACCGATCCGGTCACCCACCACCTTCTCCAGCCCGGCGAAGGCGCCGGCCACGATGAACAGCACGTTCGTCGTGTCGATCTGGATGAACTCCTGGTGCGGGTGCTTGCGGCCGCCCTGCGGGGGCACCGAGGCCTGGGTGCCCTCGAGGATCTTCAGCAGGGCCTGCTGCACACCCTCGCCCGAGACATCGCGCGTGATCGACGGGTTCTCGCTCTTGCGGGCGATCTTGTCGACCTCGTCGATGTAGATGATGCCGGTCTCGGCGCGCTTGACGTCGTAGTCGGCGGCCTGGATCAGCTTGAGCAGGATGTTCTCCACGTCTTCGCCCACGTAACCGGCCTCGGTGAGGGCGGTGGCATCGGCGATCGCGAAGGGCACGTTGAGCATCTTCGCCAGGGTCTGCGCCAGGTAGGTCTTGCCGCAGCCGGTGGGACCGAGCATGAGGATGTTGGACTTCGCCAGCTCCACGCTCTCGCCGCGGGCGTCCTTGCGCTCGCCCGCTTGGATGCGCTTGTAGTGGTTGTAGACCGCCACGGCGAGGTTCCGCTTGGCGGAGTCCTGGCCGATGACGTAGTTGTCCAGGAAGTCGCGGATCTCGACGGGCTTGGGCAGCTCGTCCAGTTTCACATCGCTGGACTCGGCCAGTTCCTCTTCGATGATCTCGTTGCAGAGGTCGATGCACTCGTCGCAGATGTACACGCCGGGGCCGGCGATCAGCTTCTTGACCTGCTTCTGGCTCTTCCCGCAGAAGGAGCACTTGAGCAGGTCCGCGCCGTCCCCGATCCGTGCCATTGCTGTCCTACTTCCCTAGCTGGTCCGCGTGTTCACCGAGTTCGCGGTGCGTGACGCTTGTTTACGACGGTACCCGTGAACCGCAGTCCCGGCGACCGATATGAATAGCTTGCTGCAGCCGCCGCCGGGGGCCGCGGACCGATGCCTTCGCGGCGTGTCGCGGCCCCCGTGGCGGTGTGCGAATCCCTACTTGGCCGACGCCTTGCGGTACGGGAACACCGTGTCGACGATGCCGTACTCCTTGGCCTGATCGGCCGTGAGGATGTTGTCGCGGTCGGTGTCCTTGCGGATCTGCTCCACGGTCTGGCCGGTGTGGCTGGCCAGGATCTCGTCGAGCCGGTTGCGGGCCCGCTCCATCTCAGCGGCCTGGATCTCCAGGTCGGAGACCTGACCGCGCATGGCGCCGCCGGTGCGCGGCTGGTGGATGAGCACCGTCGAGTTGGGCAGCGCGGCGCGCTTGCCCGGGGTGCCACCGGCGAGCAGGATCGCAGCGGCGGAGGCGGCCGTGCCCAGCACCACGGTGGCGACGTCGCAATGGACGTACTGCATCGTGTCGTAGATGCCCAGAGCGTCGTAGAGGCTGCCGCCGGGCGAGTTGATGTAGATGGTGATGTCGCGGTCGGGGTCCTGCGACTCGAGCACCAGCAGCTGCGCCATCACATCGTTCGCCGAGACCTCATCGATCTGAGTCTTGAGGAAGATGATGCGCTCGTCGAACAGCTTCGCGTACGGGTCCATGACCCGCTGCTCGCCGTTGGCGGCGCGCTCGAAGAACTGCGGGATGCTGTAGCGCGACTGGGCGCCACCGGGGACGTGCAGGCCCTGCGGAGCCATGTTGGGGTAACCGTCGTTCATTGCAGTGGTGTCCTCTCCTACTTGACGGAGCTCGCGCGGCTGACGACGTGGTCGACGAAACCGTAGTCGCGGGCCTGCTCAGCGGTGAACCACTTGTCGCGGTCCGCGTCGGCTTCGATCTTCTCGATCGGCTGGCCGGTGAACTGCGCATTGAGGCGGTTCATCTCGACCTTGGTGTTGCGGAAAAGCTCGGCCTGGATGGCGATATCGGCGGCGGTACCACCGATGCCAGCGGACGGCTGATGCATCATGATCCGGGCGTGCGGCAGCGCGTAGCGCTTGCCCTTGGCGCCCGCAGCGAGCAGGAACTCACCCATCGAGGCGGCCATACCCATGGCGTAGGTCGCCACATCGCACTCCACGAACTCCATGGTGTCGAAGATCGCCATGCCGGCGGAGATGCTGCCGCCGGGTGAGTTGATGTAGAGGTTGATGTCCTTGCTGGGGTCCTCCGCGGACAGCAGCAGCATCTGCGCGCACAGCTGGTTCGCGATGTCGTCGTTCACCTCGCTGCCGAGGAAGATGATCCGCGACTCCAGGAGGCGGCTGTACACCGAATCGTTGAGGTTCAAACCGGCGAGTCCGGTCCGCATAATGGGGTTGGAGGTCATCCGCTGCTCCCTGCCTTTCTTTGCTGACATCGACACTAACGAACGCGCACCCGTGAACCGTCCCCCGGCACGCTCGGGTCCGCTGAGGGCAGAAACGCCCCGCAGCCGTGTGACTGCGGGGCGTCTGTCCGGGGACTACTTCTCGTCGGCCTCGGTGGACTCGGCCTCGGCGGAGTCGGCCTCGGGCGCCTCGTCGGCGTCCTCGCGGTCGAACAGCGCCTTGGTATCGACGGGGTTGCCGTCGGCGTCCACGACCTTCACCTCGAGCACCACATCGGCGAGGCCCTTACCGCGGCGGACCTCCTGGAACAGAGCGGGCAGCTGGCCGGCCTGCTGGATCTGCGCGATGAACTCCTGCGGCTGCATGCCGTAGCGCTGCGACTGGAACAGGATGTGCTCCTGCAGCTCCTGCTGATCGACCTGCACGTCCTGCGCGTCGGCGATGGCATCGAGCAGCAGCTGCACCTTGACCTGCTTCTCGGCGGACTCCTGCGCCTGCTTCTCGAACTCCTCGCGGCTGGTGCCCTGCGCCTTGAGCGCGGTCTCGAGCAGCTCCTCGTTGTGGCCCACCTGGTGCAGCACATCGTGCACGTTGGCGTCCGCCTGCTCCTTGACCACGGCTTCGGGCAGCGGGATCTCGGTGGCCTCGATGAGCTTCTCCAGCACGGCGTCGCGGATCTCGGCGGCCTGGCTCAGCTTCTTGTTCTGCTCGACCCGGCCACGCAGGTCGTCCCGCAGCTCATCGACGGTGTCGAACTCGCTGGCCAGCTGGGCGAACTCGTCGTCGAGCTCGGGCAGCTCGCGCTCCTTGACCGAGTCGACGGTGACAGTCACCTCGGCCTCCTGGCCGGCGAACTCGCCGGCGACGAGGTTGGTCGTGAACTGCTTGGACTCGCCGGACTTGAGGCCGACGATGGCTTCATCGAGGCCGTCGATCAGGTTGCCCGAGCCCACCTCGTGCGAGAGGCCGGTGGTCTTGGCGTCCTCGACGTCCTTACCGTCGACGGTCGCCGACAGGTCGATGGTGACGAAGTCGCCCTCCTGGACGGGACGGTCGACGCCCTTGAGCGTGCCGAAGCGGGCACGCAGGCCATCGAGCTGCTCCTCGACATCGGCGTCGGTGACCTCGAGGCTGGGGACCTCGACCTCGATGCCCGAGTACTCGGGCAGGGTGACCTCGGGGCGCACGTCGACCTCGGCGGTGAAGGACAGGGCCTCGCCGTACTCGAGCTTCTCGATGTCGATCTCGGGCTGGCCCAGGGCCTTGACCTCCGAGTCGAGCACGGCCTGGCTGTACTTGCCGGGCAGCGCGTCGTTGATCACCTGCGAGAGCACGGCGTCGCGGCCGACGCGCGCCTCGATCAGCTTCGCGGGCGCCTTGCCCTTGCGGAAGCCGGGGATGTTCACCTGCTGGGCGAGGGCCTCGTACGCGCGCTCGAAATCGGGCGCGAGCTCGTCGAAGGGAACCTCGACACTCAGGCGGACGCGAGTCGGGCTCAGCTGCTCGACGGTGCTCTTCACTCGTTCTCCTCGGGTTGGTATCGGCAGGATGCCGCGATGATGGGCGGTTTCCTGCGGGCAGCACGAGGCCCCGTCGGGCCTACGGCACTCGGACCAGGGTACTCGACGGTGCTGCGGCTCCACAGCCCGGGCGGTGAGCCCGATCGCGGCCGATCGGCGATGATGTTCCGATGATCGTCCTGGGACTCGCCCTGGCCGCCGGCGCGGCACTCATCCATTGCTTCATCTTCTATCTGGAATCGATCGCGTGGACGTCGGCGCGGGCGCGCGCCGCGTTCGGGACCACCGAGGAGACCGCCGAGATCACCCGGCCCTTGGCCTTCAATCAGGGCTTCTACAACCTGTTCCTGGCGATCGCCGTCATCGCCGGTATCGCGGTGTTCGGAGCGGCACGGGCCGTGGGTGCCACGCTCGTCTACACCGGCCTCGTGTCGATGGTCGCGGCCGCGACAGTACTGGTGCTCTCGGACCGGACGAAGGCGCGCGCCGCGGCGGTTCAGGGCACCGCTCCCCTGCTCGCGATCGTCGTTCTCACCCTGGGTCTCGCGGCCTAAACTGGCGCCATGACCGTCCAGTTACGCGCGATGGAGCGCACGGACCTGCGGTTCGTGCACGGCCTGTTCAACGACCGGGCGGTGATGTCGTACTGGTTCGAGGAGCCCTTCGATGCGCTCGCCGAGATGGAGGACATCTACGAGCGGCACGTGCACGACGAGCGCGAGCGCCGGTTCATCATCGAGTCCAGTGGGGTACCCGTGGGCCTGGTGGAGTTGGTGGAAATCAACTTCATCCATCGCAAGTGCGAGTTCCAGATCATCGTGGCACCGTCGGCGCAGGGCAAGGGCTACGCGGGTATCGCGACCCGGAAGGCGCTCGACTACGCCTTCCGAATCCTCAACCTGCACAAGGTGTACCTGTTCGTGGATGTGGCGAACGAACGAGCCGCCCACGTCTACGAGAAGCTGGGATTCGTCGAGGAGGGCCTGCTTCGGGAGGAGTACTTCTCCAACGGCAGCTACCGGGACGCGCGATTGATGCGGCTGTTCCAGCGGGACTTCCTGGCATCGTCACCACCGGAGTGATCTTCGCCTCACTCACACTATGATGTGAACCAGCCCGCTTTGCGGGGACGCATGTGAACCTGTCCCGCCTGAACAGCGACCACCGTCCCGGATCGGTATCAACGGGACATGACAACCACCACGACGAACCTCCCGAAGCAGTCGGTCGTCTCCCGCGAGGCGGCGATCGGCGCCGATGCACGGCTCTCGTGGCTGCTGGCCGGCGTTGCCGGCATGGTGGGTGCCGTCGCCTTCCTGCATTCGGCCGGCTACTTCGTCACGTTCATGACCGGCAACACCGAGCGCGCAGTTCTGAGCTGGTTCTCGGTGTCGGACAAGGAGAAGGTGGCGGGCGCCGGAGCACTGGCGGCAACGGCGCTCATCGTGGCGTTCGTCGCGGGCGTGGTGGTGGCATCGTTCTGCCGGAGGTTCTTCTGGCACGGTCACCCGCACGGCCCGACGGTGCTGACCACGGTCGGGCTGCTCGCCGCGTCGGGACTGGACTTCTGGTTCGACGGTGTCGCCGAACCCGAGGTGCGATTCGTGCCGATCCTCATCATCACGTTCTCGCTGGGCGCACTCAACACGTCCTTCGTGAAGAACGGCGAGGTCTCGGTACCCCTGTCCTACGTGACCGGGACCCTGGTGAAGTTGGGTCAGGGGATCGAGCGGCACGCGTCCGGGAACGGGACGGTGTACGACTGGCTCGGCTACGCGTTGGTGTACGTGGGATTCCTGCTCGGCGCGGCGGTCGGCGGCGTGGTCGGCTCGATCTTCACCGGGCCACAGGTGATCCTCGCGGCAGGCGTCCTGTGCGGCATCACCACCCTGGTCACGTTCTTCCATTCGGATCGTCGCGCGATCCTGGGGTGACACACGGCCGCGCCCCGATCAGGACCGCCCGCCGGCGCCCCGCGATCACGGCGAGTGCAATCAGTGACTTCACCGGCCGCGGCCCGTAGCTTCCGCTCGGTGAGTACCGCCACCGCCGATCTCGATCCGGGCCCCACCGCGCCCGACCACACACAGCTGCGCCGGGTGATCGCCGCATCGCTGCTCGGGACCACCGTGGAGTGGTACGACTTCTTCCTCTACTCCACGGCGGCTTCGCTGGTGTTCAACAAACTCTTCTTCCCGGACACGAGTTCGTTCGTGGGCACCATGTTGAGTTTCGTCACCTTCGCGGTGGGTTTCGTGATGCGACCGATCGGCGGACTGGTGTTCGGGCACATCGGTGATCGGATCGGACGCCGGCAGACCCTGGCGCTCACGATGTTGCTGATGGGTGTGGCGACCGCACTGATGGGGGCGCTACCCACCGCTGCGCAGGTGGGCGTTCTGGCTCCGATCCTGCTGTTGATCCTGCGAATCGTGCAGGGTTTCGCTCTCGGCGGCGAGTGGGCGGGCGCGGTACTGCTGGCGGTGGAGCACGCGCCCTCGGGGAAGAAGGGACGCTTCGGTTCCGTCCCGCAGGTGGGGCTCGCCCTCGGTCTGGGTTTGGGGACCGCCGTTTTCGCGCTCTTGCAAACCGTGTTCGACGACGATCAGTTCCTCCGGTTCGGCTGGCGCATCGCGTTCGCGGTGTCGATCGTGCTGGTGATCATCGGCATCGTGGTGCGGCTGGCGGTCGACGAGACGCCGGCGTTCGTGGCGGCGAGGGCGTCACTGGACACCACCCGAACACCACTGCGCCAGCTGCTCGGCGATCCGACGTTGCGGCGCAACACGATCGCCGGATGCCTCGCACGGTGGGCGGAGGGCAGTGCGTTCAATGCCTGGGGCGTCTTCGCGATCACTTACGCCACCGCAACGCTCGCGATGAACAAGGTCGAGGTTCTACTGGCGGTAACCCTGGCGGCACTGGTGATGGCGGTCGTGATCCCGGTCGGCGGTGTGCTCGTGGATCGCTACGGGGCAGGCCTGATCTACGGAATCGGAGTGGCGCTCTACGGATTGGCCGTCTTCCCGGTATTCGCACTATTCGGCACCGGATCGATCGTGTGGTTCACGGTGGGACTGGTGGTGGTGTTCGGATTCGTCCACGGAGTCTTCTACTCGGCCCAGGGCACGTTCTTCGCGGGCCTGTTCCCCACCGAGGTGCGGTACACGGGCCTGTCGGTGGTCTATCAATTCTCGGGTATCTACGCTTCCGGCCTCACTCCGCTGATTCTGACCGCCCTGATCCACGGCGCCGACGGTGCGCCCTGGTCCGCCGCCGGTTATCTGGCTGCGACAGCAGTGGTTTCGGTGGCCGCGACAGTGTGGATCCGTCGGCGGGTGACAGCCGCCGTTCGATAATCGATTTCGGAGTCCGTTCACGATCTGCTAGAGTGTTCGATAGATCTGGAGAGCGTGACTGTAAACCGCTCACCGATACAGAGGCCGGGGTGCGTTACAGGCGCCACCGGCCTCGTCCATATCCGTGGTCCGGAAAGACGCGCATCAACCGGTCGACGACCGGCACCGGCGCGGCGGCGTTGACCTCGACATCAGTTGAGGTCATAGCGTCGGGGAATGACCAATCGACCGGCACGCGCGAACCTCGATACCTCCAACCCAGCAGCCGCTACGGTGATCACCGATCTGATCGCTACCTTGCAGTCCGGCTTCGATTCCGGCGATGCGGATCGGTACGACGCGTTCTTCGCGGCAGACATCCTGTGGGGCACGCCAAAGGGGCAGTGGGTGTCCGGGTTCACCGATCTGAACGAGGCGCACCATCGGATGATGAATGGCGTTCCCGTCCAACCCGAGTCCCGGTTCGAGCTGATCAACGCGATCAGCCCCGCCCCGGGCGTGGTCGTCGCTCAGATCCGCCGATCAGCCCTCAATGGCCGGTTCAGCGAGGTAGCGATGTACGTGCTCGTGCGCCGCGGTGATCACTGGTGGCTCGCCGCCGCCCAGAACACACCTGTCACGAACACCCTGCCCTCGTGACCACCACACTGACGAATTGTCGGGATGACAGGATTTGAACCTGCGACCCTTCGCTCCCAAAGCGAATGCGCTACCAAGCTGCGCCACATCCCGCGATCGCGTGCGCGACCAGCCTAGACAGTACCCTCTGGTCGCCTCACGCCGAGCACCCAGTACACCGCGATGCCCACAACCAGGGCCCAGAAGGCAGATCCGATCCCGGCCACCGTCGTCCCCGACGCCGCGACGATGAAGGTCACCGCAGCGGGTACCCGAGCATCGTCGTCGGCCATGGCGCCTGCGCACGCGGCGGCGAATGCGCCGACCAGCGCCACGCCCGCCACGGCCTGCACCACCCCGCCGGGCGCTGCGAGCACGGCGGCGGTCAGGCCTGTACTCAACACGCCGAGCACGAGGTATCCGAGCCCCGCCGACACGCCCGCGATCCAGCGGCGCGATCGATCGTCACCCGCATCGGGACCCGCCGCTAGCGCGGCACTGATCGCGGCCAAGTTGATCGCGTGACCGCCGAGGGGCGCACCGAGTACCGACCCCACCCCGGTCACCGTCAGCGCGGGCCGCCAGGGCACGGTGTAGCCGTACGTCGACATCACCGCAACGCCAGGAATGTTCTGCGAGGCCATGGTCACGATGTACAGCGGCAACGCCACACCGGTGAGCGCCTGCAGGCTCCACGCGGGCGTGGTCCACTCCAGATGGGGCAGCATCGCCGAGACCGCGGGCACCGACGACGATCGCACCAACGACACCCCGATCACCGCCAGCGCCGTCACGAACGCGGCCGGAACCGCCCACCGCGGGCGCACTTTCAACAGAACCAACCACACCACGAGGACAGGTGCCACCGCCACCGGATGTGTCGACAGCGCAGACACCGGTGCCAGGCACAGCGGAAGCAGCACCCCGGCCAGCATCGCTTGCGCGATCGGAGCCGGAATCCGTTGCACAAGCGATGCCAGCGCAGGCCACAGCCCCGTCAGCACCAGAAAGGCACCGCACACCACGAACGCACCCACCGCCGCGGGCCAGCCGCCCGCCACCGCTCCGGTGCTCACCAGCAGCGCGGCACCGGGCGTCGACCAGGCGACCGTGATCGGCATCCGGTAGCGCCAGGACAGCAACACGGTGCTCGCACCCATCGTCACCGTGACGGCGAGCAGGCCCGAAGCGGCCTGACCCGGGGTCGCACCGACCGCCCGCAGTCCCGCGAGAACCACGGCGAAAGCTGAAGTGAAGCCGACCAGGGCGCACACAACACCCGCTCCGATTGGCACCGCGGCCGCTACGTTCGCCGGCCGTGGCGTTCCGATTACAGAACGTTCCATGAACAGAACGTAGCATGGACGCATGCCCTCCCCCGATGTCGGCGGCCGCCTGCGTGAGCTCCGCAGCGAACGCGGCCTCAGCCTGTCCGAACTCGCACGCCGCGCGGGCGTCGGCAAGGGATCGCTATCCGAGATCGAAGCCGGAGGTCGCAACCCCACCGTCGAGACGCTCTACTCCCTCTGCGGCCCGCTCGATGTTCCGCTCACCGCATTGCTCGGCGAGTCCCCCGGAACGGACAGCACGGCACACGGCGGCATGCGGACGGTCCTGCTCTCGGTGCGGCACCTGCCGCACGTCACCGTCGAGGTCTTTCGCCTGGAGTTCCCGGAGAGCTCAGATCACACCTCGCCCGGCCACGGGCCAGCGGTCCGCGAGCACCTCACGCTGGTCGACGGAGCCTTGCTCGTCGGTCCCGTCGGCGACGAAACCGTGGTGCGGCAGGGTGATTCATGCATCTGGACCAGCGACGGCCCACACCGCTTCGCCGCGATCGACGGTCCTGCCGAGGCCGTCGTCGTGATCACGACGCCGCGTTAGAACGCGCGTGCCCCCGTGGTGCTGACGAACATGCCGTGCCCGGTTCCGTTGTTGGTGAACCGGGTTCCCTCGAAGGAAGCCTCGATGGTCCAGCCCCGAGCGGTGTACGTGGCGTAGTCGAGTGTGGCGGGATTCACGACGCCGATGTCACCGAGCACATAGGTGAGCGTGCCGTCGCGGCCAACGTTGACGCCATTGGCACGATCGCCCGTCTCGGTCTTCGGTCCGGGCTTGTCGAATTCAAGCTGGCAGCCGGCGCCGGTCGTGCTCACCCGGCAGCGCGCTTTGCCGCTCTTGGTCTGCATGAACGTGTAGCCGTTCCCGTTATCGGGGATCGCGATCGGCACTGACGTGGCGCGGCTGCTCGGCGGCGCCGTCGACGAGGGGGTCGGCGCTGCCGTCACGGTCTCGGTGACCGGCGTACCGGGCTCCGGCACCGCATCACCGCTCACCGTCGACGAACACCCGGTCAATGCCACCGCACCGACGGCCAGCGCCGCCACCGCGTAGAACCGTGCGCCCACAGGCGACCTCCTCGTGTTCCGACCCATCCGTACGTTGCGACCTCTCCGACGAGCCTAGGTGCTCGGACGCTCCAAGCCGAGGATCGGCCGTCCGTCCGGCCCCGTCGTGACGTGCACACGGGCACCGAAGTGCTCTGCGATCAGTGCGGCGGTCAACACCTCCGAAGCCCCGCCGGAGGCCGCGACCTTCCCGGATGCCAACAGCACCAACCGATCTGCATACTGTCCCGCCAAGGTCAGATCGTGAATAGCGGTGACCACGGTGAGACCATCGTCACGGCGCAGCGTGTCGAGCAATTCCATCGTCTGCTGCTGATGACCGATGTCGAGGGCCGTGGTGGGCTCGTCGAGCAGCAGCACCGGCGCCTGCTGAGCGATGGCGCGAGCCAGGACGACCCGTTGCCGCTCGCCACCCGATAGTCGGTCCAGATCCCGGGAGGCGAAGTCGCCCAGTTCCAATCGATCAAGTACGTCTGCCACGATCCGGCGGTCCTTCGCACCCTCGCGACCGAGGTACGGAATATACGGCGAACGTCCGAGAAGGGCGTATTCGCGCACTGTCATACCCGGGGGCAGATTCGGCGACTGCGGCGCGTACGCGATCAACCGGGCCCGCTTGCGCGGGGCGAGCCCACGCAGATCGGCACCGTCGACGGTGACCCGCCCCTGCCTCGGGACCAGGCCGAGCGCGGCCCGCAGTAACGTCGACTTCCCTGCCCCATTGGGCCCGATCACCGCGGTCCACTCCCCCGACGAGGCACCGAGCGTGACCCCGCGCAGCACCGGACGGCCGTCGAGCTGCACAGCGAGGGAATCGATCTCGATGCTCATGCTTCGCCCCGTGCCCGCATCGCCCGCAACACCACAACGAAGAAGGGACCGCCGACGAAGGCGGTGACGACGCCCAGCGGGAGCTCCCCCGGTGCCACGACCGTACGTGCGATCACATCGGCAACCTCCAGGAACGCCGCTCCGCCCACCAGAGACAGCGGCAGCACCACCCGATAGGACGACGATCGCGCGACCCGCCGGACCACGTGCGGAACCACGATGCCCACGAACCCGATCAGCCCACCGATCGCCACCGCACACGCGGTCGCCAGCGATGCGGCGACCAGCACCACCAGCCGCACGCGGCGCGACGAGATCCCCAGCGAGGTGGCCTCGTCGTCCCCCACGGCCAGTACGTCCAGCAGCCGGCCGTGGAGCACGAGCACGAGCACGGAAGCCGCCGCATACGGCGCGACCGCGAGCAGCAGCGGGCCGTCGGCCGATCCAACGCCGCCGAGCACCCACGAGTAGATGCGTTGCAGCTCCCGCGAATCGAGCTGCATGAGGAAGGTCTGCACCGCGCCGAGGAACGCGGAGACGGCGACCCCGGCGAGCATCAGGGTGGCCGACCCGCCGCCGCCAGCTGTACTCCCCAGCAGGTACGCCAGTACCACTCCGGTGAGTGCGCCGACGAACGCGGCCACCGGGACCGTCGCCGCCGGGTTACCGGGGAGCAGCGCGATCGTCGCCGTGGCTCCCACGCCGGCACCCGCCGCGGCGCCCAGCAGGTACGGGTCGGCGAGCGGGTTCCGGAACACCCCCTGGTAGCCGGCGCCCGCGATAGCGAGCAGACCGCCCACGAGCGCCGCTGCCAGAACCCGCGGTAGCCGCACCTCGATGAGTATGTTCCGATCCAATCGCGAGAGTCCGGAATCAACGTGCACGAAGGGCAATCGATCTGCGAGCTCCCACAGAACCCCGCGCAGCGGCAGATCCGCCGCACCCACGAGGAGCCCGAGCACGGTGGATGCCACCAGCACCATCACCGCGATGATCAGGGTGGCCGGGCGCAGGCCGGAGACGCGCGACGGTGCGGTCACCGCCCGGCCGGAACTTTCCGCGCGGCGTCTGCCACGGCGTCTCCGACTGCACGGTAGAAGTCGGGCAGGCGCGGACCCCAGCGGGAGGTGATGTCGGCGTCCAGGGAGATCACGCCACCGTCCCGAACTGCCCGCAGCTCTCCCCATCCCGGACGCTGGGCCACGGTCGCAGGCCCTTGCCCGCAGCACTGCGCGTCGGCGAGGAAGATCAGATCGGGGTCGGTCTGCAAGAGGGTCTCGCGGGAGAGCTGTGGGTAGCCCGAGCGCTGGGTATCGGCCTCGTCGGCGACGTTGCGCAGTCCGAAGGCTCCGTACACCTGGCCGATGAAGGTCGACGAGGTCACGGTGAACAACTGTGGGTCGAGTTCGTGGAAGTAGCTGAGCTGCCGGGCGGGTCGCGGCGCTGCGGCGAGGGTGGCTTCGATGGAGGAACGCATGCCTGCGACGACGCGCCGTGCCTCCATCGTCTTCCCCACGGCGTCACCGAGGTCGAGAATCTGTTCATAGGCCTGGTCGATGTTCTTCGCCGCCGGCTCGACCAGCACTGGTACGCCCAGCCTCCCCAGCGCGGCGACGATGCCGTCCTGATCGCCGGAGACCACCACGAGATCGGGGCGGTAGCCGGCGATGGCCTCGACATTCGGCTTGAAACCGGAGAGTTTGGTGCGCGGCGCCTGCGCGGGATACGTGGATTGGTCATCGACCGCCACTACCTGATCACCGGCGCCGATCGCGAACAACGTCTCGGTGTGCGTCGGGGCCAGCGAGACGATGCGGCGAGCGTTCGCCGGCACTTCGACGGGGCCGTTGGCGGCATCGACCGTGATCATCGACCGGCTCGCGTCGGACTGCTCGGCGGCCCCTCCGCATCCGGTCACCGCCAGGACGAGTCCCACCAACACTCCGATCACGCCGACCGGGCGCTGGATCCCTCTGCGTGTGACCATGCCCCACAGTCTTGCAAACCCCGTAGTCTGCGGCCATGAACCTGCTGTTGCTATCTCTGAACGCCGGCGCCCTGCCGGAGTTCCTCCTGCGACACACCGGCCAGCGCCCGAGCGGACTCCGCCTCGGCTACATCGACGACGCGACCCGACTGGTGGCCGATGCACCGTATAACGCTTTCGAGTGGAATCAACTGACCGAACTGGGATTTCGGCTTACGCGGATGTCGGTGCGCAGGTACGCCGATTCCCGCGACTTCGATTCGGACCTCGATTCGGTCGACGCCGTGTATCTCGCTGGGGGCCATACGTTCGCGCTGCTCGGCTCGCTACGGAGCAACGGCACCGGCGAGGTCCTCACGCGCCGCGTACGGTCCGGATTGCCTTACGTGGGGCTCAGCGCCGGGTCCGTGGTCGCCGGGCCCACCATCGAACCCGTCGCCCCGCTCGACGATCCGAACGAGACACCCGAGGTCACCGACTACACCGGTCTCGGCTTGGTGGACACCGTCGTCATCCCGCACGCCGACGGCGCGCTGCCCCCGTATCCGCGGTCCCTGATCGACGAGGTGGTCGAGACCTACGGGCGATCGGTACCCGCTGACCCGCGTCAACGACGACCAGGCTCTGCTGGTCGAAGACGGTGTGGCGAGCCTCATCCCGTCTCGAATCACATAACGGCTGCAAAGGTCTTCCCGCCGCCGCGTTCTCCGGGTAGACAGTGGGTATGAGCGATCTCGCCGCACTCGCGTCCGCACTCAAGTCACTGCACGTCAAGGGCGACCCGGTGGTCCTTCCCACGGTATGGGACGCCTGGTCGGCGAGGTCAGCCTCCTCACGATTCGCGGCGCTCACCGTCGGCAGCCATCCTCTCGCCGAGTCGATCGGCCGCGCCGACGGCGAGGGCATGACCTTCTCCGAGGCGATGTCCCGGGTCTCGGAGATCACCCGCGCGGTTCACGTGCCCGTGTCCGTCGACATCGAATCCGGTTATGGCGAGCCACCCGCCGTGCTGATCGACGGGTTGCTCGCCGCCGGTGCCGTGGGCCTGAACATCGAGGACACCGTGCATAAGGACGGCGATCGGCTGCGCGATCCGCAGGAGCACGCCGATCTGATCGCCGCACTCCGCGCCGCGGCCGATGCCGCCGAAGTACCGGTGGTCATCAACGCCCGCACCGATGTGATCCTCCGCAAGATCGGCGATCCGGCAGGCCGGGTCGCCGATGCGATCGCCAGGCTCACGTTGTGCGCCGAAGCCGGTGCCGACTCGCTGTATCCGGTGGGGTACCACGACGACGAGGTGCAACGCCGCCTCGCCGATGAACTGCCTTTGCCGGTGAACGCCATCGCGCACCCGGCCACCGGCGATCTGGCACACCTCGCATCCCTGGGCGTGGGCCGGATCAGCTTCGGCCCGTTGCTGCAATCGGCGCTGGCCGAGCGGGCCGCGGAGCTGTTCACGCGCTGGGAGTGACCCGCGCCGCCTTTCCGGTGCGCAGGTGCTGCTCGAAGTGCTCGTCGATCAGCCGGTACATGGTGAACAGATTCTCGGGGTTGGTGAAGTGATGGCCCTCGTCCTGCGCCACGAAGTACTCAACGGGCACACCCCTCGCACGAAGCGATTCGACGATGGCATCGGACTCCGTCTGCCGCACCCGGACATCGTTGGCGCCCTGCAACACCAGCAGCGGAGTGCGGATCTCGTCGACTTTCTCGATCGGTGAGCGGGCCAGCATATCGGCCCGCTGTTCGGGAACGTCGGGATCGCCGGCGTAGGTGATCCAGCTGTTCTGCAGGTGCGGACGCACGAAGGGCGGCAGGTCCTCCATGAACTTCACCAGGCTGGAGACGCCCACGTAGTCGACTGCGGCCGCGAAGTAGTCGGGCGTGGACGTGACCCCCACCAGGGTGGCGTAGCCGCCGTAGGAACCGCCGAAGATGGCGATCCGATCCGGGTCGGCGTAGCCCTGGCCGACGGCCCACTCGGCGGCGTCGATCAGGTCGTCCTGCATCGTTCCCGCGAGCTGCTTGATCGCGGAGGTGATGTGCCGGCGTCCGTAGCCGGTGGACCCGCGGAAGTTGACCTGGAGCACGGCGTAGCCGCGGTTGGCCAGGAATTGCACCTCGTTGCTGAAGTTCCACAGGTCGTGCGCCCAGGGCCCACCGTGTACCAGCAACACCAGCGGCAGGTTCGCCGGCTCTTCGCCGACCGGAAGCGTGAGGAAGCCGTGCAACGGAAGCCCGTCGCGGGCGGTGAGGTGCACCGCCGTCATCGGCGCGAGATCGGCCGGGTCGAGCGACGGGTGCGCTCGGAACAGCAGCCGGCTCTCCCCCGTGCCGTGGTCGTAGAAGTAGGTGGCGCCCGGGTCTCGATCGTGCAGGAAGCTCACCACCCATCGCTGCTCGGTCTCGTCGGAGGAGACCGCCCCGACAACCCCGTCGGAGAGCTTCGACAGTTCCGCGTACACCTCAGCGAAGTGCGGGTCGATCGGCTCGATGTGGGGCCGGTCGCCCACGAACCGGGCCGCGGTCACGTCGCCGGTGCGACTGCTCAGGAACACGGTTTCGGGGTAAGCCGAAGTCCTCCGATGCCCAGCCCATGGTGCACAGGTTCCGGCCCGGCAGGGCCGCGAGCTCTGTCTGCTCGCCGGAGTGGTCGACGCGCACCAGGCGCGTCTCGTCGATGCCGTCCTGGTGCATGCCGATGATCAGGGCGTCGCCGTCGGCGCTCGGGAACATCGGATACGGGCCGATCGGGTACTCGGGGCCGTTCAGGCGCAGGATCAGCCGCCGCTCCCCCGACTCGTCGATCGCGTAGAACTCGTGATCGCCGTTCTCGGCCTGCTTCGAGAAGAACCGCTCCTCGGTCTCTCGGCCGAAGACGGTGCCGGCCAGACTGTCGGCGGGACTCTCTCGGACCAGCGTCGTCTCCCCGGTCGCGATCTCGACGGTGTACAGGCCGAAGACCATCGGGTCCGGGTTCATCCCCACGAGCAGATGCCCGGGCTTGGTGCGCATCAGATCGGCGCCCACCACCCGGGAGCCCGGCGCCATGGGGGTGAGATCGACGGCGGGGTCCTCGGGGGCGTCGAGGTCGACGCGGTAGATGTGCCAGTCCTCGTTACCATCGGTGTCCTGGCGGTACAGGAGCCAGCGGGGATCGTCGGTCCAGTAGTAGGTCTTGATGCCCCGGCGCTCGTCGCGGGTCACGCACACTGCCTCGTCGTGGGTCTCTTCGATACCGCGGACCCACACCTGGGTGCGTCCATATTTCGGTGCGAGATAAGCGATCCGGTTCCCACCGGGCGAGATCGAGGCGCCGGAGAACTCCGGGTCCGCGAAGAACTCCTCGACCTCGATCCGGCGGGGTCGAATGGCTCCGGTGGGTGTCGTGGCGGTCATGGCGGCTCCCTTTCGTCGCTGTCGACATCCATGGGAAACCATGCCGTCGGGGCACAGTCAAGGAGCGGCGATCAGCTCTCTCGCACCATCCGGAGCTCGTGGCAGGCCCAGGCCTGATCGTGCTGCTCGGCACCGTCGAGTTCGAAGCCGTGTTTGCGATAGAAGGCGAGTGCGCGCTCGTTCCCTGCGGCCAGCCATAGGTAGGCCGGCGTGCCTGGCGTGAGCACCGCGTCGAGCAGTGCGGCGGCGGCGCCCGTCCCGTGGTGTGCGGGAAGCAGGTTGAGGGACCACAGCTGGGTGGTGGTCGGCGCCGGGGCGTCGCGGGCCGGCCCACCGGTGGCCATCCCGACGATCTCGCCGCTCGCGATGTCGACGACGCAGCGGGTCCGGATACCGCGCGCTTCGGCGTCCTCCGCTTGCGCGATGATCGCCTCCCAGCCCGGTACGCGGTCCGCGGGAGTCAGTCCTTCGAGCCGGGCACCGTCGACCATCCCCGGGTAGGTCGCCTTCCAGACGGCGACGTGCACTACGGCGAGGCGAGCGGCGTCGCCCTCACGAACACGACGGATCTCGTACGCGGTCATGCGTAGATCGTGTCCGCCGCGGCACACGGTTTCAAACGATTACGCACCTCACCGCACGCCGATAGTGGTATCTCACATGTATTCGAGTAGGATTTCTCACCAACGAATCGAGAAGTCCAGGGTGAAGACGCAGCCCAGGGCGCGTGGCACGCGGGTGGAGCAGAACGTCGATACACGATAAGAAGTCACAAGCGTCCCCCGGCCAGGCTCCCGTCAGCGCGAAGCCCCGCAGGGCACTCACCGCTGACCTGGTGCGCGTACTGCTCTTCACGGGTGTGGTGGTCGCACACTGCGTGAACTACATCAACTTCACGCCCGACGTGGTGCGGCCGGCCGGGCTTCTCGCAACGCTGCTGCACCTCACGCGCTACGGATTCGTGGCGGTCACTCTCTTCGTCCTCGTGCTCAGCATGCGCGGGCGCGAGATGTCGCCCACCGAGTTCTGGCGCCGCCGCTTTGGGCTGGTCGTGGCTCCGTACCTGGTGTGGACGGTGGTCTATTCGTTCACCGATCATCTTCTGATCGAGGGAGATCCGTTCCCATCGCCCGGGAGGTTCGCCGGCGATATGGTGCGCACCGCGTTGACCGGCGATGCCAAGTACCAGCTGTACTTCCTCCTGATCTCGATGCAGATCTATCTGGTCTTCCCGTGGCTGGCCCGGTTCATGAAGCGCACATCGGGGCACCCCTGGATGGTGCTGTCCGCCGCGGCGGTCATCCAGTTGGCGGTGTTCGCCTTCTATCAGTACTTCCCGGAGCCCGAGGGGCGTGGGTGGGAGACGCTGTTCAACCACATGTGGAAGCTGCTGCCGATGTACGTGCTGTTCATCGCGATCGGCATGCTCGCCGCGCAGCACCAGGACGCAGTGTCGTCGTGGCTACGTGCGCGGGCGATCCCCGTAGTCATCGTGTGCGCCCTGGCCGCGACGTTCAGCATCGTCGCCTTCCTGCGCGCGACGGATCCCGGTGACGTTCCCGAGCCCGCCACATCGGCCTGGAATCCCACGCTCTTGCCGTGGCTCGTCGGGGGTCTTATCCTGCTGTGGCTCGCGGCGATGAAGTGGGACGACATGCGCTCGGCGGGACTGCCGGTCGGTGAACGCGTGGTCTCCTACGCCACTATCCGGGCGTTCGGCGCTTTCGCGGTGCACCCGCTCGTGCTCGACCTTCTGAACTACCTGGGCTTCTACCCGCTCCTCTACGAGTGGTTCCCGGGCTCGGCGATCCTGCGGACCCTGACGCTGGTCGCGGTGGTTCTCGCGATCTCTTTGGTGTTCATCGATACGGTGCTGCGGACCCCGATCAGTCGCTGGGTGGTGGCGCGGGACCGGATCCCGCTGCGCCGCCGCAGGCGCAATCCCGCGACGAGCTCAACAGCCGTTGTCGACGACGCCGAACACGTCGTTCCGGCGGCGACGGTACCGGGCCATGGACCCGACGAGCACGGCGAGGACGAGGGCGATCGTCCATGCGCCGGCGGTGAACTTCATGGCCAGCACCACCACGGCAGCGCTACCGGTCATTAGGGCGCCGAAGCCGTTGAGCGCGGCGCGCAGTTGCCAGTAGGTACCGCGCGCGAGTATCCAGTGCCGCACCATGCCGGCCTGGGCGATGGTGAAGCCGACGAACACGCCGATGGCGAACAAGGGAACGAGTGCGTTCATATCGGCGCCGGAGATCACCAGCAGGATCGCGGCGGTCGCGGCCAGCGCCAGCACACTCACGGTGTAGACGCCGCGCTCGTTGCGGCGACTGAGCGCGGCCGGCAGGTAGCCGTCGCGGGCAACCACGCACAGCAGCGTGGGGAGGCCGCCGAACGAGGTGTTCGCGGCGAGGGCGAGTAGCAACACAGTGGCGCCCTGCACCAGGAAGTACCCCACACCGTGGCCGAGTGAGCCCTCGGCGACCTGGGCGAGCACCGTCACTCCGTCCTGTGGGACCACGCCATACTGCTCGATGAGGGCGGCGATACCGAGCATCATGGAGCCGAGCAGGACACCCAGGATCACCTCGGTGCGCTGTGCGCGCCGCACTCGGGGTTGCCGGAACTCGGGGACGGCGTTTGCGATCGCCTCGACACCGGTGAGGGCGGAGCAGCCGCTCGCGAAGGCCTTGAGCAGCAGGAGGACTCCCACCGTCTGGGTGGCTTCGGGAGGCACGGCCGGGGCCATCGGCTGCCCGCCGGTGAGGAGGCCGACGGCGATCACGGTGAGTACCGATCCCACGAACAGGATGGTCGGGACGGCGAGCGCATATGCGCTCGCGGTGAGCCCGCGCAGGTTCAATGCGGTGATCACCGCGAGCACGAGGAGACTGATCTCCACCAGATAGGGCCGGGTCTCCGGGACCGCGGAGGCGAGCGCCGCGACGCCGGCGGCCACGGAGACCGCGACGTTGAGCACGTAATCGATCACGAGTGACGCTGCGGCGAGCAGTGCAGCGGGCCGACCGAGCCGGGCCCGAGCGACGCCGTAGGAGCCACCGCCCTGCGGGTAGGCCCGGATCACCTGCCGATAGGAGAACACCAGGACCACGAGCAGGACGACGATCGCCGCGCTCACGGGCAGGGTGAACCCGAGCCCGACGGTGCCGGCTGTCGCGAGCACGAGGGCGATCGCCTCGGGACCGTAGGCGACCGAGGCCATCGCGTCGAGGGACAGGCCGGCGAGTCCGGACGAGGTGGTCAGCCGACGCCGTTCGGGGGCGTCCAGCGGGGGTCGTTCGGTACGCAGCATCAGACTCACCGATCGAGTCTGCGGCCGCGTGGGGACGCCGAGTGCCACCCTGACGGTTCCTTGACGTCAAGGAACCGTCAGGAATATCTACACCGAGATCACAACGGCCGCTGCGGCATCCACACCGCCGGTCCGATCGGGATACCGGTCTGCGTCTGGTGAACGGAGGCGGATTGCAGCACCAGGTCGAACCGCTCCGTGCGCATGCGCTGGTCGGTGTAGAGCAGTGTCTGCACAGCCGAGAGGAAGGGCATGGTGATGATGCTGCCGATTACGCCGGCGATCGCGGTGAGTCCGAGCCCCAACACCGACGAGCCGGTGATGTTGTCGAGCGAACCATCGCCCGCCGAGAAGATGGTGCCAACACTGAAGGGAATCGCGATGATGCCCGCAACGATCGAGGTGATCAGATACGTGAGCACCAAGATGCCGAGGAGGCGCCAGTACCCTGGTCGTTGCAGCTGGAATCCTCGTCGCAGCGAATCGATCGGACCCCGGCCTTCGAGCACGACCGCCGCCGTCGCCAGGGCGAAAGCGGGCATCAGGCCCAGCATGACGACGAAGACGAGAACGAGTCCGAGAACCGCCAGGATCGCCGCGGCCGCCCAGCTGCCGCCGAGCACCAGCACCAGCATCGCGATCAGCAGCATGGTGGGAACCAGGTAGATCAGTCCCTGGATCACGACCAGTCCGATCAAGGGCCACAGGCGGGGCTTGAGAGCACGCCAGGCCGATCCAGCATCGGTCCTGTCGCCGAGAACCGATCTCGCCACCACCACCGTGAGCATGCCGGTGAGGATCGTCGTCGCGAGCGCGGTGATCAGCGACATGCCGAGCGAGACAGCCAGTGACGCCATGGAGTTCGCGAGAATCGCGGAGTCATCGTCGGAACCGGTATCGACCGACACAGCGGTGAGCGGGATCTGAGCCAGAAACGTGAGGACCTGGGACACCACCACGATGATCGCGGTGAACCCGATCATCACACCGGGATTCGCACGGATCGCCGCGAACGCTCCGTTGTAGATCTCCCCCACGTTGAGCGGTCGGAGAGGGATGGAACCTGGTTCCGGGGCCGACGGTGCGCCCCAGCCGTAGTAGCTCGGTGGGTAGCCCGGCTGGCCGTAGCCGGGAGGGACCTGTCGCGGCTGCGGATATCCGGCCTGGTAGCCCGACGGTGCGCCGTGGCCGGACTGTGGGGAGCCCTGACTGGGGTTCGGGAATCCTTGCGGCAGGTAACCCCGGTACTCGGCGTGCGGATACCCGGGCTGCGGCGGGACGGGCCCCGATGCCGGGTACCCGGCGTGCGACTCCGCCCCAGGATGGTGCGGCCATTGTGCACCGTCTTGCTGGACCTCGTTCGATGAGCCGGTCTGCTCGTGTCGGCCGGGGTCTGGGCTGCCATCGTTATTGCTCACGCAAGCATCGTGCCCGGCACGAACGATCCACACAAGTGAACTGCTGACCTCGCGCGCATCACCAGGTCGATGACGACGACGCTAGTCGATTCCGGCCGACCTCCGCGCAATGAGCGCATCAAGAGAGAGCGGCGACGGTGCCGCAATCGCAACAATGCCGATCAATCCCGCCGCGAGCGAGAGTGGGAGCGTCACCCCGTCGAAGAACCCTTTACTCAACCCCACCGAGAAGATCGCTCCGATCATGATTCCCACGAGAACCACCGAGGTTATGGGAATCGCGAAACCGACCACGAGCAGTACACCGCCCACGAGTTCCCCGAGACCTGCCACCCAGGCGGAAGTGGTAGGCATCGGCACACCTGAACTCGCGAATCCTGCTGCAACCGAATCGATTCCACGCACAAACACTTTCTGCCATCCATAGGCGATGAAGATCGCGCCGATGACGACCCTGGCGAACAACGCAGCGTACTGCCGGAGCTCGGATGAAACCGCAATCATAGTTTCCCCTCGTGAGGTCAAGGCGTGAAGTCGGGGCCTGCACACGAATGCCATACGAGATCGCGATTCGTGGTCGGATTCGAACGGCGGGGTACTCCACCTGGTGCGCCAAACGGTACCGATCGATTGCGCCAATTGCGACATCCGGTGCGCCATCTTCATACGGCCTTCATGTTGCGAAATCACACACGGAGTGATCTTCGAGAAGGACATTCGGCGGCTACGACGCGGCCGCCGATCGAAAACAGATCGGCGGCCGTCTCTGGAGCGGGTGACGGGAATCGAACCCGCGTAGCTAGTTTGGAAGCTATTTCGGAGGCTCCCGAGGGGTGGGACACGACCAGCCGAAAGCTACCTTTTTCGTTTCCGAACTCCCAGCTAGACAGGGCTTTTCGAGACGGCGACGGACGGACCGCGAACGGTTCGAGACGCGGGGAAACGCTTGCGTACGCGGCCCCAGCGCGGCCCCAGAAGCCTGATTCGAACGCGTGAGCGCTGAAGCTGACGACCAAAGATGTCTGCGCGATCGTCTATCGTCGCGTTCATGACATGGCAGCCGCTCTCGAGACGAAGCAAGGGACTAACTCCCGACGGTCCGTTCGAGGGTGTGCCAGCACATCTGAAGCCGGGCCTCATCTACTGGTTCCAGGGCATATCTGGATATCACAGCAACCGGATGGCCGGCGGCCACCTGCGAAGACTGGCAGTGCTCGTTCGTGCCGCCATCCCGATCCGGGCGGACGACTACGACACCATGGATCATTTGATCAAGCGCGCAGTTGAAGATGACGACTTCTTCTTGGACCTAGTTGACGGCGCCCTGCATGTCTGGGGGCCACAACTTGGGCGGACAGAGGCGCTAGCAGAAGTGCTGTCCGCTGGAGGTTCCGTCTGGCAGATCCACATCGATTCAGGCGGTGTCGGGTTACGGCGCCGGGGCCTGCTGCACGGGTAGGTGACATCTGATCTGTGGTGCCGAGGGGTGCCGCTGGAAGGATGTGCACTGTGCCTAAGCCGTATCCGAAGGAGTTCCGCGACGATGTGGTCCGTGTCGCGCGTAATCGTGAGCCGGGAGTCCGTCTCAAGCAGATCGCTGCCGACTTCGGCATTAGCGAGTCGTGCCTGATGAACTGGGTGAAGACCGCCGATGTCGAGGCCGGCTCCAAGTCCGGGAGCAGTGCGGCGCAGTCGGCGACCGAGAGGCAAATGCGTAAGCGGATTCGGCTCCTTGAGCAGGAGAATGAGGTCCTGCGTCGTGCGGCTGCGTATCTGTCGCAGGCGAACCTGCCGGGAAAATGATGTACCCGCTCGTGAAAGAGCTCGCCGACGACGGTGTTCCCGTCACGGTGTCGTGCCGGGTTTTGAAGCTCTCCCGTCAGCCTTACTACCGTTGGCTCGCCGCCCCGGTCCCCGCGACGGAGCTGGTCGAGGCGTATCGCGCGAACGCCCTGTTCGACGCCAGCGTTGATGATCCGGAGTTCGGTCACCGGTTACTCGCAGACGAGGCCCGCGCTGCCGGTGAGCCTATGGCGGACCGCACTGCGTGGCGGATCTGCCGCGACAACCGGTGGTGGAGCGTCTTCGGAAAGAAACGCTCGAGCAAGGGCGGCAAACCCGGGCCCGCGGTCCACGACGATCTATGCACCGTCACCGACGAGCACGGCAGGACTCGTCACCGGTTCACCGCAGATGCACCGAATCGGTTGTGGCTCACAGATATCACTGAACACAGGGCTCGGGAAGGGAAGCTGTATCTGTGTGCGATCAAAGATGCCTACTCCGGGCGGATCGTCGGCTACTCCGTCGACTCGAGGATGAAGGCCCGGCTCGCCGTCAACGCCCTCAACAACGCTGTCGCGATGCGCGGTGATGTCACCGGATGCATAGTTCATAGTGACAGAGGATCGCAATTCCGGAGCCGAAAATTCCGACGTGCCTTGGAATATCACGGACTACGCGGATCAATGGGCCGAGTCGCCTCCTGCGGCGACAATGCCGCGATGGAGTCGTTCTTCAGCCTGCTGCAGAACAACGTCCTCGACCGCCACTGCTGGGCCACCCGGCAGGAACTGCGGACCGCGATCATCACCTGGATCGAACGGACCTACCACCGCCGGCGCCGACAACGCCGCCTTGGACGATTGACACCCATCGCATTCGAGTCCACCATGAACCCGGCCGCGCCACACGCGGCCTGACCAACTTGTCACCTACCCGTGCAGCAGGCCCCCGGGTTTCGACTGAGATGTCTGCAGCGCTCGGCGGAGCGCTGATCACGTCTGACACTACCAGCGACGAACTTCGCGTGGCGTGGGCAAATGCCTTTGGCCGCAACGGCGATCCCTCCGACGCTTGGGATCACGCGATAAAGGCTCTAGAGGCTGCATTGATACCGGTGGTGACCCCAGGGAAGATCAACGCGACACTCGGGTCCGTTCTGGGCGAACTACGTGCAAACCAGGGCAACAAGTGGAGGTCGTGCTTCCCCGGTAAGGACGACGACCATAGTCCCACGCCCCTCGTGAAGACGCTCGAACAGATTTGGCCGAACATCGACCGTCATCAGGGCGGTGCCTCGCGTCCGCCGACGGAAGCGGAAGCTAGGTCCGTGGTCGCGCTCACTGCGGCACTCATCCAGGCGCACCGCGAGTCGCCACTCGTCTACAAGGTGTAGCGAAGCACCAGACCCGTCTATTCGCCGTCGAATGGAACGCCATCGAGCAACGCGCCCGGCGTGGTGTTGAGACCGTGCGCGAGCTTGAGGATGTTCTCGACCCGCGCGGAGCGCTGGCCACGCTCGACCTGGCCTAAGTACGTCCAATGGACGCCGATCTGAATTGCTGCAGCTTCCTGGCTCAGTCCAAGCTCCTCGCGGCGCGCTCGCACGCGCCGCCCGAACGTCGCAAGGCTCTCGTTGGCGGGTGGCTTCGGCGCAGGGCTCATAACACGGTCAACTACAACCGTCCCGAGCCGCATCATCCAGAGGCAAAACGTCCCATGTGTAATCGTCTAGACTTGGCTTCGCGCCGGAATGCCCGGCCCATCAGGCATGATGCGCCTGTCTAGAGGGAGGCAAACGTGAAGATCGCGAAGTATTGGAAGCTGATAGCTGCGGCCGTCGCAGTGGTCGTGGTGGTGGCAGCGGTCCTGCTTCTCACTCGCAAGTCGCCGGATGAACAGTTCGACGCGAAAGCTGCCAGAGTGAACGCATCCGCTGAGGTCCTAGCCAAGGTGCACCGCGACAGCGCTGACGTGTGCTCCGGTTGGGCCAACCGAGGAGTTGCCGACAAAGAGGTTCGAGAAGCACTGCGACGTACCGCAATTAAGCGCTGGGACGACGGCAAGTTGACGGGGCCAGAGATCCACTACCTGCTCGACACAGCCATCGAGGTCTACTGCTGAGCGCTCGCTACTTCTTGACCTTGCGGCCCGATCCCTTCTGTGGGGGTCGGGCCGCAGTCGGCTTCCGGCCCGGGTTGGGCTTGACCGTCACGGTCAGGGTTTTGGTGGGCTTGTCGAGTGAGGGCGTGACGTCGATCTTCCTGTCGGGCTTGCCGTGGTAGCCGACGATGCCCTTGACGAGGACGCCGCGCCCGTTGGGGCTGCGGAACTCCGCGCCGACCTTCGCGCCCTTGTATGAACCGCCGGTGCCGACGTGGAGGTTCTTCTCAAAACTGCCCTTCACGTACGCATCGCGGACGGCCCGCCGGGCCTTCCGAGCCGTCACCTTGGCCCCACCCGTCCCGGCTGCGAACTTGCCACCCTTGCGCGCTTGGGTCTTGTAGCCGCCGAGAGCGTTGCCCCAGGCGCGGCTCTTGGTGCCGGTGACTTTGCGGCCTGCCGAGCTGCCGCGCTTGACTGCCCGCCTAGCCACGACGACCACCGCGCCCGTATGACGCACCGTCGTTGTAGCGGCGATCCCAGTAGTTGCCGTTGGCGGGTTGGCCGGCGAGGATCCTTGCGCGGCTCTCGGTCGCGTCAAGGGTGTCCGACGCTGCCGTGCCGACGTACCCGCCTTTCGATGGGGACGGATTGGTGCTGACGGGGAGTCCGCGACGGCGAGCCGCCGCCCTCCCTAGATCAGCGCCGTCACCCCCGCTGAACTCGCCGGGGCCGACTTCGGACGCGCCCCGGAGCTTCGATGTACTCGGTTCGTAATAGGCCATGATGTTTGCCTTCCGATCGAGACAGGAACGGCGCGGAGCTTGAGACCCCCGCGCCGCTGACCAGTGCCTACGCACCTACCCGTGTTGCTAATGCCGCCGCCTACAGCGCGAACGTCGGCGCGGCGTAGGTGGAGTTGGCGGTTACCTGGATAACCGCCGCCGCACCGCGGCGCTGCACCCCCACTCCGAAGGATCGAGACAGGAAAGAATCCACCAGCGGGTAGTCGCTCTGATTGCCCGCAATTGCCCGCAGCCCTTGATAATTGGGGTTGGGATGGACCCGCATAGCAACAGGATTCAGCGAACTGTTCGGACCACCAGTTGCGACCACTGCGATGTACCCCGCAGGGATCAGGTGCGATGTGACAGCCATTGCAGGGCCGTACGAACCAAGGACATCGAGGCCCTGGAACTGCGCCGGGGCAATCTGTCCGATGACCGTCTCGTCACTGAGGTACGCAGGTGCGCCCGCACTCAGCACGAAGTCGTACTTGGCCGTAGGTGCGCTGGTCTCGCTCCCCTCAAGGGCACGGGACTCGATCCCGCGACGCCACTCCAGCATTGGCTCCAAGGTCGTCTCGTTGCCGATGATGAGCAGCGTGGACTGCGAGCTGCGCGTGCCGAAGCCCTTGGACGTGATCAGCTTCATCGCGTCCTCAATGTCCTTGGAGTCCAGGGCAGCCGATCCGGTCGTGAAGTAGTGCGAGGTCGATGCCGAGAAGTCCTGGCCGTTGTACGTCGGCGGCTTCATGCCATCGGTGCCGTTGTAGAGGCCGTACACCGTGAGCTGGGTGTCGTCGGCAATCGCAGGCGCGGGGCTGAAGAGGCGATTGAAGATGGAGCCCGTGGTCAACCGGTTGTCGGCTTCTAGACCCGCATCGAAGATGTGCGCAACTTGCTCGGCGCTCGCATCGCGGAGGAACTGCCAGGTGTAAGCCGAACGGGTATCCCAGTCCTTGAACGGCAGTCCGAGCCGCAGGTAATCCTGGTTCGGACGGTAAGCGCTCGGCACACCAAATTCACTGGCGCTCTCAAAATGGACACCGGCATCTGGGCCCTGTGGTACCGCAAGGGCTGCGTCCGTGGTGGTGCAGCTCAGAAGGGAAGCGAGATTCGTGCGGGTCTCGTTCGCGATCGCGAGCGCTGCACTTTGCTCTTTCCAGATCGCCTGGAGTGAGATCCCGTCGATGGTCTCGGTCACCCGAGCGTTGACGTTGGGCGCAAGGTCGCCAGCGGTGTGGTAGCCGCGACGACTTGACACGTCACCGCCGTAGATCGGCGCGAGCATCGCCGGTAGCAAGGACTTCAGGCGCTCAGCTCCTATGTGCTCGGCGATGGTCGAGGTCATCGGTCGGGTTGCTCGTGTCGCAATTCCGGGCGCGATGGTCGTCCGGTCCGCTCGGTTCGGACGCGTGCCCTGGTGCCAGCCGGTCCGGGTATCCATGGGATGAGTGTTCTGGGTGTTCATTATGGGAACTCCTAAGAAGAAGAAGAGGATCGAGCACGAGGGCCACATTGGCTACTTGTGGTGCTCGGAAGAAGAAGAGTGTTGATCTGCGCTCCACCTGGCCCTGCCGTCAGGGAGCAATTGCGGCCCAGCCGCGAGTGCCCGGGGGCACAATGTCGCCGCAGCTCCGCTGCGACCGATACGAAGAAGCCTACCCGAGGCAGGGGATAACGCGCGCTGCGACGACGAGAACGGTTGCAACACTACCTATCCGGCGATAGGCCGGTCGAAGCCGTTCCGATTCGGGTATAGTCGTAGATACCGAGGACGAAAGACGTCCAGGGCTCTCTGAGAAGACCATCGCGCTGCATCATCCGCGACCTCAGCGAAACACCACACAAGTGTGAAGGTGACCCTGGCGCTCGCGCTCGCAAGTCCCAGAGGGCACCCGTAGTTGATCCCACAACTCACACGAGGGTGTCCTCCGCACGTCTCAGGGTCGCTATGGACACCCTCTCGCATTCATCCGAGAGGAAACAACCATGTCCACCACTACGGACAAGATCATCGACGCCGCGAGTGCGGTCAAGCTCATTGCGGGACATGATGGCGTTGTCGAATACGCTGCTGGTAAGCAGGTTTCGCTCAATCCCCGCTACATCAAAGAAGAGACCCAAAGCGGTCGCCTCGCCTGCTACCGCATCGCACGACGGCTCTACTACTCGCCCGCCGATATGGGCCTGCTGCACGGGTAGGTGACATCTGATCTGTGGTGCCGAGGGGTGCCGCTGGAAGGATGTGCACTGTGCCTAAGCCGTATCCGAAGGAGTTCCGCGACGATGTGGTCCGTGTCGCGCGTAATCGTGAGCCGGGAGTCCGTCTCAAGCAGATCGCTGCCGACTTCGGCATTAGCGAGTCGTGCCTGATGAACTGGGTGAAGACCGCCGATGTCGAGGCCGGCTCCAAGTCCGGGAGCAGTGCGGCGCAGTCGGCGACCGAGAGGCAAATGCGTAAGCGGATTCGGCTCCTTGAGCAGGAGAATGAGGTCCTGCGTCGTGCGGCTGCGTATCTGTCGCAGGCGAACCTGCCGGGAAAATGATGTACCCGCTCGTGAAAGAGCTCGCCGACGACGGTGTTCCCGTCACGGTGTCGTGCCGGGTTTTGAAGCTCTCCCGTCAGCCTTACTACCGTTGGCTCGCCGCCCCGGTCCCCGCGACGGAGCTGGTCGAGGCGTATCGCGCGAACGCCCTGTTCGACGCCAGCGTTGATGATCCGGAGTTCGGTCACCGGTTACTCGCAGACGAGGCCCGCGCTGCCGGTGAGCCTATGGCGGACCGCACTGCGTGGCGGATCTGCCGCGACAACCGGTGGTGGAGCGTCTTCGGAAAGAAACGCTCGAGCAAGGGCGGCAAACCCGGGCCCGCGGTCCACGACGATCTATGCACCGTCACCGACGAGCACGGCAGGACTCGTCACCGGTTCACCGCAGATGCACCGAATCGGTTGTGGCTCACAGATATCACTGAACACAGGGCTCGGGAAGGGAAGCTGTATCTGTGTGCGATCAAAGATGCCTACTCCGGGCGGATCGTCGGCTACTCCGTCGACTCGAGGATGAAGGCCCGGCTCGCCGTCAACGCCCTCAACAACGCTGTCGCGATGCGCGGTGATGTCACCGGATGCATAGTTCATAGTGACAGAGGATCGCAATTCCGGAGCCGAAAATTCCGACGTGCCTTGGAATATCACGGACTACGCGGATCAATGGGCCGAGTCGCCTCCTGCGGCGACAATGCCGCGATGGAGTCGTTCTTCAGCCTGCTGCAGAACAACGTCCTCGACCGCCACTGCTGGGCCACCCGGCAGGAACTGCGGACCGCGATCATCACCTGGATCGAACGGACCTACCACCGCCGGCGCCGACAACGCCGCCTTGGACGATTGACACCCATCGCATTCGAGTCCACCATGAACCCGGCCGCGCCACACGCGGCCTGACCAACTTGTCACCTACCCGTGCAGCAGGCCCTATTGACGCTTGGCTCGCCAGCAAGCGCGAGGGCGGTGCCGCATCATGACCATCGCGCCCCGCGACTACTACCGCGACCTGACCCCCGGCGAGCGCACCGAAGTCGACCAGATCGTGGCATCCCACATTCAGCCGACCGGTCCTGGCTGGGACGACATCCCAAGTGGGTCAGCCGGCCACATGCCGTGGCTCGATGACTTGATCCGCGCCGAGCGGCCTAACCACGGCTACCCGGATGACGCCAAATGGTGGGCCTACCTCAGCGGACTCACCGAGTTCAGCTATCACAGCGTGATTCCCATGCCTGGTGCCGAGGAGTTCCTAGCTCGGGTGCTCGATGGCGCACCAGGCGGCCATGAACTGATCATTCTCAGCGAACGGATGCCGTCGTTCATCCAGCACCAGCCGTTCCCGCTGGAGTACCGCAGCGACGAGTTCTACGAGAAGCAATCAGAGGTCGTGAAGCGGTGCTCCTTCGTCATCATCCCGGGTGAGACACCCGCAAAAGCGGCGGAACGCATAGCGCGTAAGCACATCAAGCCTCATCATTACTTCGGGTCGGCATGCGTGTTCTCCGGGTCTGATGCTCCGAAGCCATGTGGCGATCATGACAATCACCCCGCGAACCACCCACCATCCCACGAGGCGCACAAGCTGGCCCTTTTCCGGCGGGGTTCAGTGTTCTGGGCGCTGCCAGTCTGCGACGAATGCCTTTGGGGTTCATTGTCTTTCCGCGGATGGGGCAGGAAATACCTCGACCGCGCTAACCAACGGGGCCTCAGCGTGACTAAATGGCACATGGGTGGCGGCCTAGTCGATGATCTGGAGGCGCACGGCGAGCGCGCGGTGATCGTTGATTACACGTCAGATCCCGGAAACGCCCCGCGCTAGCACCGGCCTCAGAGCAGAGCAGGTCAGCCCCGAATACACCAAAGCCCCGCTCTTATTGCGAGGCAGCGGTGCAGGCGCATCCATCGCGAGCGGGGCCTTGGAGTCAATACGGACGGGCGTTCCAGTAACCCGACAACCAGAAACCCACTGAGAGAACGGTTTCCGATCAATGAAACCCACAAGGAGAGTTCCGACGATGATTCTACCCGATAGCGCGAGGGGCGCTGCGACAGATGACGGCGAACCTAATTGCACTACAACGGGTTCCAACCTCACCGTCGCCCAGGCGGTGGGCCGTCTGTGCGCGTTCTGCGCGGAACAGTGGAAGGACTACCTCCACGCCAGGGCTGGACAACGCGACGCTGAGTACCGCTGGCAGCAGCTAATTCGTGAGCAGCGGCACGCCGAGGAGGGGCAATACCTGTCCCAGCATGACCTGGACGAACTCAATGCCGAGGTCGACAGGGCCGACCGGCTGATGACGATTCGGGCCTCAATCGCACACGAAGCGGCGATCACTGCGAGCACGAGCATGGTGGAGTGCTCGCGCTGCCACGAACTGGAACCGGCGTTGCTTCCACCCGAGCACGCACGCGAACTGTTCGGCGGTGAGGAGTGACCACCAGTAGCTCAGCCACCGTTCCGCCCGCAGACGGCTACGCGGCGTGGGCGCAGGCGTACCTTGACGCGGGCTGGCGCGGGGTACTGCCGCTTCCAGAAGGCATGAAGCTCCCGCCGCCGACGAGCTACACAGGCCAAGGTACGCCGGACCCTGACGCGGCTCAGATTGCGGCGTGGGCGCGGTCCCCGAGATTTGAGCGTGGCAATCTCGCGCTGCGGCTGCCGCCGAATGTGATCGCGCTAGATGTGGACAACCACGACGGCAAACCGGCAGCCGAGACCATCGCGGCGCTAGAGCGCGCGGCAGGGGTACCGCTTCCCCAGACGTGGACGAGCACGAGCCGCTCCGATGGTTCGTGCCACGCCTTCTATCGCGTGTCTCTGTTGGCCGGCGACAGGGGGTGGCCGGGCAGCCTCAAGCAGTTCGGTCCCGGTGTTGATCTGCTCCAAACGGGTCACCGGTATTCGCTGGTGTGGCCTTCGACCAACCCGGCCAACGACGGGGCGCACTACCGCTGGTATCGACCTGACGGGTCGCCCGCTGCCGTGGGCGAAATCCCACGCCCTGAAGACCTGACGGAGCTGCCGCAGTCGTTCATCGACGCGATTACCGCGCCCCGCTCGATCAGCGGCGAGAAGGCTACTGAGGCCGAAGCAACGGCCCTCCTCGACCGGCTCGCGGCCCACCCGGACTACCGCGCGCCGATGAGCGAGCGCATGGCCGAAGCCGTCGCGGATGCCATCGAGCAGTTCCCGGCGGACGGCCACGGCACGATGGTCGCCGTCCAAGGGAAGGTCATCCGCTACGCAGAATTGGGCGACGCCGGTCTTGGCATGGCCTACGCGCTCCTGCGAGCGGGGTTCATCGCTGCCGTCACAGAGCGCTATGCGGATCGTGACACCAGGGGCGACGGTGAGAGCGTGGCGGCGCGCGAGTTCGACAAGGCCTGGATAGGAGCCGGGCGCACTGTCGCGGGTGACCTGACGCCGCAACGCGAGCTGGACGGGCTCTCACTGGCGAGGGCCGCACTCGCCCCCGGTGGCGCATGGCACCCGAACACCCCCGGCGGTGTGCTTGAGCGCGCACGAATCTCTGAGTTGGTGCCGGAGGACGACAACCCGCCGTCGTGGGCGCCGGTGGATCTTGCTGGCGCGCTGGATGCCGACCCGCCGTTGCCGATGTGCCTGGTGCGGTCGGATGGGGTGGCGTTGATGTACCCCGGCAAAGTTCACTCCGTCCACGGGGAGAGCGAGTCGGGCAAGTCGTGGCTCGTGCAGTACAGCGTCGTTCAAGCGCTCCTTGCGGGTGGTGCGGCGTTGTACGTGGATTTCGAATCGGACGCGCGAGATGTGGCTGGCCGGCTGATCGCGATGGGCGTACCGCGGAGCGTGCTCCTCGACAGCAGCCGGTTCGCGTACGTGCGGCCCGAGGTCGACACGAGCATGAACCGGGAGCGCGTAGCGTTCGAGGCAATCTTGGCTTGTGAGTTCACCGTCGCAGTCATCGACGGGGTCACGGACTCAATGGGCATGTACGGCTACTCGATCAAAGACAACGACGACATCGCGCGGTGGCTGCGCGAACTCCCGCGAGCGATTGCGCGGCGTACCGGCGCGGCGGTCGCGATGGTCGACCACGTGACCAAGGACCCCGAGGGGCGCGGCCGCAACGCTATCGGCGGGCAGCACAAGATGGCTGGTGTCGACGGCGCGGCATTCGTAGTCGAGCCGCGTACCGCGTTCGCTGTGGGGATCGCTGGTGTGATCTCTGTTCGCATCGCCAAGGACCGCGCGGGCGAGGTACGGCGTCACGGTGGCGCGTGGCGCAAGTCCGACCGAACCCAACCGATCGCTGAGTTCCACCTCGACGCAACAGAACAAGGGCGGATCGCTGCGCGGCTGGAAGCGCCGGAGAACGCCGGGGCGGTCGGTGACGTAGACAGAACGAAACCAGGAGCACCCACAGGCGAGGCTTCTGAGAGGGTCAAGTTTCGGCCCACCTACTTCATGGAGAAGGTATCGCTGTACTGGGAGGAGACCGAGTTCCTCAGTGAGCGGTCTACATCGAAGACCGTCACGGCGATGTGCCAGGAGCGCAAGGACGCAAACAAGCCGCTGAAGCGCGATAAGTGGCGCGACGCGATCACCCTCCTTGTTGAAGAGGGGTACGCAACATTCGTCGTCGGCGCACGCGACGCCCACGAGCACACCGTTGTGAAGCCCTATCGCCAGGCGACCGACCCGCTCGCCGACCAGTACTCGGAAGCGGTCGCGCGAGCCAAGGGCAAGCTCGAATTCACCACGGAAACGGACCCCGAAGAACGACCTGGCGGACCGAGCGAGGACCGAGCGAACGACCGGGCGACCGCTCGGTCGAGCGACCGAGCGACGGACCGAGCGAACCGGGCGGGCTCCCCGTAGGGGGGCCGCCCGGTCGCGGACCGGAGCGGTCGCGGGGTCAGACCGCCCCGATAACCGAGCGAGAACTCTCGCCCGGTCGAGACCGCCGAAAACCCTGACGAAGTAGACCAAGAGATCGACGAGGAGACCGACATGACTGAGCAGACGACCAACACCGACCAGACCGATACTGATTGGCACGGCACGCCGGCCAATGATCCGCGCCGCCCTGCACCCGAGTGGGACAGCGCGATCGGCGAGGCAGGCGAGTGGGGATGGTGGGAGCCGGACCCTGCGGATGAGGAATGCGAAGTGTGGACGCGTGCGCCCAAACAGGACGCCCCGACAACCCCGGAGGCTGCGGCGAAGTGGGATGCGATGCTGGCGGTGAACGAGAACGCTCGGTGCGTTGCGCACAAGAAGTCGGGTGAGCAATGCAGGCGACTAGCCATCAAGGGTGCGACTGTGTGCCGAGTACACGGCGGGGCTTCCGGACACGTCAAGCGGGCCGCTCGGGTCCGTCTGGAGAACGCTGCCGACCGCATGGCCAAGGAGCTGTTGAAGATCGCGGTCAGTGACAACATGCCCGCGTACGTCAAGCTCGACGCGATCAAGGACGCCCTGGACCGCGGCGGCGTGTCCGCGAAGACCGCCATCGAGGTTGAAGTGGGGCCGGCCAAGGGCTTCGAGCAGGTGTTCTCGGGGATCACTGGCGGCACCCGCGCCGACAGCCGCGCAGCACGAGGGATCACGGACATCGGGCAGGACGATGACCACGCTGCCCACCGCGCCATGATGGAGCAGGACCGCGCCAGTCGCGCGCTCGCCGTGCCCTCGGACCCCGCCCTCACAGGTGAGGCTGACTACCTCGACGCCGAGGTTGTGCCCGCGGGCGTGGTCCAGCCAGCCGCTATCGACCGCACCCCGGCACCCACAGACGACGGTGTGACCGCAGCAGAGTTCGTGCGGGAGGCGAATGCCAAGGCCGCGAGCACGAGGCCGCGGCACACGTAGCCCCCGTCGCACCGCGGCGTCGGGCCGGTACGCCGCTACCGACCGCGAGGGACCGCCGTACGACCGGCTGACTAGGCCGTCGGCGGTTGAACGGACCGAAACGGGACACCGACGAGGAGCGCGAGCCTCAACGGCGTAGGCGCGAAGCAGCCGGCCAGCACGAATGCGAGCGGTACTGCCAGCACAGCGGGATGCAGTATCACAAACCAATAATGAGACTTTCACTCATACCTCAACTAACGTTGAGGCCATAGGCGGAAACGAAGGGTTACGCCCCAAATGTGCAGGGAGAGTGCAGTTGTCGAGCGATCTGGATACGCACATGCTGATGTTCGAGTACAGCCGCGTGAGCACCGAGGAACAGGCCGAAAGCCACAACGGGCTAGAGGCCCAGCGCGCCATGATCCGCGACGAGGCACAGCGACGCGGCTGGGAACTGGAAGCGTTCACCGACGAAGGCGCGAGCGGCAGCCAGATCAACCCAGGCTTAAGGACGGCGCTGGAGCTACTGGCATCTGGCCAAGGTGACGGCCTCGTGGTGGCGAAGATGGACCGGCTCGCACGTTCCGTCGCGCACGCCGTCGAAATTATGGAACTCGCCAAGGCCCAGGACTGGGCGCTTGTCATTCTCGACCTCAATGTCGACCTGACCACCCCGGCCGGTGAGGCGATGGCGAACATGCTCGCTGTGTTCGCTCAGTTCGAGCGGCGCATGATCTCCACGCGCACCCGTGACGCCCTCGCAGCCAAGAAGGCGCGCGGCGAGCGCATTGGCCGGCCACGCCTAGCACCCGCAGGCGTCGTGCGGCGGATCGTGATGGACCGCAACGCAGGCCTGAGCTTCGGACGGATCGCCCGCGCGCTGGAAGCGGAAGGCGTGCTCAGCCCCGCAGGCCGCACCACCTGGCAGGAATCGACAGTGCGACGGATCTACGCGTCAGCGACCGCAGACATTCGAGAGGCGGTGTGACATGGCTTCGGTCCACAAGTTCACCAGCAGAGTTGACGGCAAGCCCTACTACAAGGTCAAGTGGCGCACGCCCGATGGGAAGCACCGCACGAGGGGCGGCTTCGCTCGCCGCAGGGACGCTGAGGCGTACGCGGAGACCGTCGAGTTCAGCGCGCGCCGTGGGCTCACGTTCGACCCACGCAGCGGGGACATGCTGTTCAGGGCCGCAGGGCAGGCGTGGTTGCAGAGCCGCACCGACCTCAAGATCGCGACCCGAACCAACTACACGGGCCAGCTCCGCGCTGATGGGGAGATTGACCGCAGGTTCGGCGGCTACCCCCTCAACAAGATCACCCGCGAGGACCTACAGGCCTGGGTGAACGAGCAGGTAGCAGGCGGTAGTAGTTCCAGCAGCGTCCGCAACAAGTTCTTCATCGTGCGGATGATCCTGTCGCAGGCCGTCGTGGACCGTCGCTTGGAGTTCTCGCCCGCCGACCACGTGAAGCTGCCCGCGCCGCGCCGGAAGGGCAAGCAGGCCAGCACAGCGTCCGGCCAGGCCGCGTCGATGGTCGGCTCTGCGCCATCAGTCCACGGATCGACTGAGGACGCCGCATTCCTCACTGCCGAACAGGTGGAGTACCTGACGGCCGCCACACCCTGGCCGTACAACATCCTTGTCCATATGGCGGCGTGGACCGGCCTGCGCAGCGGCGAGCTGACAGGCCTACAGATCGGGGATATCGACCTTGGGCGCAACTCGACAGTCAGCGTTCAGCGAACGGCCTTGGTTGTGCCTGGTACACCAGCAGACGGAGACAGCCCGGCAACTGCCCCTCGTGCCGTCTACGACACCCCCAAGACCCGCCGATCCAGGCGGCGCGTGCCCCTGACCGCCGCGACCGTTGCCGTCCTCCGGGACTACTTGGCGCCCGCGCCCCGGCTCGACGGCGGCGACCGCCGCTTCAACGCGGCAGCGACCCCACTAGCCCCCAGGATCGACGCCCCGAGCAGCGCGACCGGCGCGCCGACGTACGTTCACCCGAGAGCGGGCGACCCCACCGCACCGCTGTTCCCGAAGATGCGGTTGGTCGCTGGCCGGCCAACGGGCAAGCGCGCCCCGCGCCACGAGACCGGACCCCGCGCGGGACAACCGATGACCCCCGAAGAACAAGCCGCACGCCGCACCGTGGCCGAAGCCCAGGCTCGCCTAGAACTGGACTGGAATGCCGTACTGCTGCACAAGACCTATTACAAGGCGGTGTTCCAACCCGCACTACTCCGCGCCAGCTTAGCCCTGGTGGCCGATGGGCTGCGGCCGATACCCGAGCACGCGACCGCGCACAGCCTCCGGCACACCTACGCGAGCTTCTGCGTCAGCGCGGGCCTGCACCCCAAGCAGATATCGAGCTATTGCGGGCACGCATCCGTGAACACCACGATGGGCATCTACGCACACCTATTCGAGGACGACCACACCGAAGCAATGGCCGCGCTCGGCAGCGTCGGAGCTACCCGCCGCGACAACGTCACCCCGCTGCGCGGATGGGGTTAGCGTGACCCGACGATTACCTGCTCAACTTCGTCGCCAACGAGAATGCTCTTAGTTTCCTCGGCAAGTGACTTGCCCGAAAATTTGAGCCTTTCGCGCCGCTCAACCCTCGGGCCAAAAGCTTCTCCGAGTGGGGTCATTCCACCAACTGTTACGCGCCCAAACGTTTCGAGAACTGCCATCTTCTCGTATACATCCGAAGCCTTCAGGGTTGCTTTAACCATTGGCATTGACCCGATAACTTCATCGGTTTCCGGGTCCACGATGTCCGCCCAATCGGTGTCGAGAACCTCAAATTTCATTCCAGTGCGCACCCCATGCTTGGAGCCGCGGTTGATGACGAGCGAAAAGTCGTCAATGATTCTTGCTACAAATCCTGTAATGGGTTTGCTATCCGCTTCGCTGTTCCCAGGCTGGTCTGACATGTTACTCCTCTTCCGTGTCTTCGTCGGTTCCCCGCAGAACACCTTCAATGACTTCCGCGTCGATGCGACGCCACTCCGACGTGTGAACGCCAGCCACTGAGAGTTGCGTGTTGAGCGTGCTGGCAACAACAGATAGCTGCTTCGAAACGCCAATAAGCAGCTGATGCGCATCAGCGTCGCCAGGGCTCGCGCATAGCCGGTCTGTGACCAACTCGGCTTCCGCAATCGCCTTGGCTGAAGCGTCCACTGCTTCCACCATCTCCAAGTGCCTTGTAAACGCATGTCGAATATGAGGCTTTAGAGCAATCTGCTGCGCGCGGTTCTCCGTCTCCACGCGTTCTCGCTCTTGGTTTACCGCTTTGGTCTTTTCTCTGGTTAGCCTTCGGGTTAACGATTTGGCTTCATTTTTCGCTTCATGAATAGTTTCTCTGAGTGCAGTTATCTCTGAATCATGTTTTCGTTTCTTAAACACCTGCCCGGCAATGAATACTATAGCGGTGTTTCCGCTGGCAATGGCTGTGCTTACCACTGGGTTAACGGCACCCTGTGACGCAATCCAGAACGTCGCGACGGTAAGTCCGCCCCAGGCTGAGGTCGACAGCACCCCAGGGTCAGTGCACCAACGACGCAGCTTCGCCCCTAATGCCTCGCGCGACCCCTCGTCCTCCACGCCGACGATCATCTCATGGAGGTCTGACACGTTCGCTCAGAATCGCCGCGCGGCCCCACCGCGGCCCCAGGACCTCTGCAGAGCCTCTGAACATGACAAAGGCCCTGGCCGGAAACCTACTTCGACCAGGGCCTTTCCATCTGAGCGGGCGACGGGAATCGAACCCGCGTAGCTAGTTTGGAAGACTAGGGCTCTACCATTGAGCTACACCCGCATGATGTGCGAGCAAGCTTACCGCGTTGGTCGGCGCGCGAAAAATCAGGGCATCAAATCAGGTTCGCGGCCATGACGATCGCCACCGTGACCAGGAGTGCAACGTAGCAACGTGCGTGCACGTTATCCGAGATCCGCGGACCCCATCGCCGCAGGTAGACGACCACCGGGACCGATCCGGCAAGCAGCGCACCGGCCGCCCTCACGTCCACCGCGCCGATGACCCCACCGCCTGCCCCCTCGGGCCTACCACCCGACGCCAGCAAGAAGACCACCGCCGCGGGAACAGCGACCGCCAGGGTCAAGGGATTCGCCAGCGCCGTTGCGACCGCCATCCGATGTCCGGACCGGCGCATCACCGGCACCGTCAGCACGCTCCCACCCACACCGAGGAATGCGGCGATAGTCCCGATGGGTAAGCCCACCGCCGGCCGCAGCGGCCGCACCGGTCCGTCGACCACCTCAAGGAAGCCCTTGCGCATGGTCACCGACACGATCGTCACAAGCAGGTACACCAGGAATCCCCACGAGATCGCCCCACCGGGAACCCCTCTCGCAGCGAGCGCACCCACGGCCCCACCCATCCCGAGCAATACCAGAAGACACGTGCTCCCGCGCAGCCCGGCCAGCACATGCGTCGGCGTCGATACTGTCGCGACCAGTGCACCGACCACCATCAGGACCGAGGACGTCGCCACCGCGACGCGCGCCGCGTCGTCACCGAGCCCAACCTCCGCCCACACCAGGACCGGTACCGCCACGAACCCACCACCGAATCCGAACAACGCCGTGGTCACACCCGACGCGACGCCGACGAGAACCAGAATCACGATCATCACTCGACCATTTCACCGTCGGTACTGCACGTCCGGCAATCGAATGTCGGTCGATGAACTTCGAGATTCGGTACCTTGGGACCGTGCGTAATGTGCCCATCGGCGAATTCGAAGACCTCCCACGCGATGTCCTCCCTGTAGGCACCGACTACCCCGACGGCTACGTGCTCGATTGGCACCGACACCGTCGGGCCCAGTTCCTCTACAGCGCAACAGGAGTCATGCAGCTCGAAACCGCCGACGGCGCATGGACGGTCCCTACCGACCGCGCCGTGCTCATCCCGCCGCACACGAACCACCTCATGCGCACGGAGAATGTGAGCACCCGCAGTCTCTATATCGAACCCGTCGCAGTCCCGTGGTGGCCGCGTCAGTGCACTGTGGTCGAGGTGACCCCGCTGCTACGCGAACTCCTACTCACCGCAGTGGAATTCGAACCGGACTACGATCCGGCGGGCCGCGATGGCGCCGACGCCGCACTGATACTGCACGAGGTCGCGTCGCTCGCCTCACTACCGTTGCACGTCCCGCTCCCCGCGGATGCCGAGCTGAACACGCTGTGCCGCGAGTACCTCGCGGCTCCCGACCTGTCCGTGGACAACGCGGCCTGGGCCGCGCGGACCGGGCGCAGTGAGCGCGCCTTCACCCGGCGGTTCCGCGATGCCACCGGTTGCGCACCGGCCCAATGGCGGCGCCGCGCCCGTCTCCTCGCCGCCCTTCCCCTCTTGGGCAGTACGACGGTGACCGAGACCGCGGCTCGCCTCGGCTACGCCACCCCCGCGGCGTTCACCGCGGCGTTCAGCGCTGAGTTCGGATTCCCACCGTCTCGGATGAGCGGCACGCGGCCGAGCACCTAGGGTCGAGGAATGACCGAGCCCATTCTCATCGAGCGCAACGGCCCCGTCGTGACCTGGACGCTCAACGATCCCGCCGCCCGCAACCCGGTCTCCGACGAGGCCGTGATCGCCGCCATCGAGAGCGCGGTCGCCGACGTGAACCGCGATGACACAGTGCGCGCGGTGATCCTCACGGGCGCCGGTTCGGCCTTCAGTTCGGGCGGCAACATCAAGCACATGCGTGACCGAGAGGGCATGTTCGGCGGCGCACCGGCTGCTCAGCGGCAGGGCTATCGTCATGGCATCCAACGGATCCCCCGTGCTGTTTATCACTGCGAGGTACCCACCATCGCGGCGGTGAACGGTCCGGCGATCGGTGCCGGCTGCGACCTCACCATGATGTGCGACCTTCGCGTGGCATCCACGCGCGCAGTGTTCGCCGAGAGCTTCGTCAAAGTGGGACTGATCCCGGGCGACGGCGGCGCCTGGCTGCTGCCGAGGATCGTCGGGATGGCGCGCGCCACCAAAATGGCATTCACAGGTGAGTCGGTCGACGCGAAGACCGCACTCGCGTGGGGCATGGTGTCGAGCGTCGTGGAACCTGACGAACTGCTCCCCGCCGCCCGCGACCTGGCCGAACAGATCGCGGCGAATCCCCCACAGGCGCTACGGATGACGAAACGTCTACTCCGCGAGGGCCAGCATCTCAGTCTCGATGCGCTACTGGAGTTGTCGGCCGCGATGCAGGCGATCGCGCACACCACCGACGATCATCGCGAGGCCGTGACGGCAATGCTCGACAAGCGACCACCGGAATTCACCGGACGCTAGAGCGATCCCCCGCCGGCAGCGCTGGCGCCATCACCCACAGCACGCGAGCACCGTCGGGACCGGCCCGGAAAGTATGCGGCGCGCCCGGATCGAAGGTGAGGGCATCTCCTTCCCCGAGATCGACGCTGCGCTCCGGCGGGAACGCGAGATGCAGCGTGCCGCGTTGGACCAGGACGAAGGAGACGTCGGCGGGCAACTCGTAGGCCTCATCGCCGCTGCCGCCTCCGGGTTCGATCTCGCTCAGCAGCACCTGCATCCTGCGTTCACCCGCGGGAGTGAGCAAGAATTCGGCGAGGCCGGTGCCGCCGAACCGCACCTGCGGGTAGGCGTCGGCGCGCACCACTGCGCCGGTCGCGCCACCGTCGAACAGCGAACCGACGGGCACCTCGAGAATCTCGCACAACTTGATGAGCGTCCCGACCGACGGAGCGGCCAATCCGCGCTCCACCTTCGAGAGATACCCCTTGGTGAGACCGACCCCGTCCGCCACTTGCGCGAGGGTCAGCCGACGCGATCGACGCGCCGAGCGCAGTGCAGATCCCACCCGATCCGGGCCTGGCAGAACGTCATCCGGTCCGGATGCGATTCCACCCAACATCGGTATCCTTCCATGAAACTGAAGTTGACAAGCCCGCTGGTGTCCCACACTATGTGATCCAACCCACAAACGCAGCCCTTTGCGAGAGGATCGTCCCGTGCCCCACGACTCCCAGCCCCACGATTCCGCACCGCTCGGCCCCGTCGACGCCAGTGCGATTCCTCGCTATTGCGGACCCGAGACCTTCGCCCGTCTTCCCCGGCTCGATCAGGTGGACGACGCCGCGGTCGCCGTGCTCGGCATCCCGTTCGATAGCGGCGTCAGCTATCGCCCCGGCGCGCGGTTCGGTCCGGGTCATATCCGCGCCTCGTCGAAACTGCTGCGGCCGTACAACCCCGCACTCGACGTCTCGCCGTTCGCGGTGCACCAGGTCGCCGATGCCGGCGATCTCCCGGTGAACCCGTTCAACATCGAGGAGGCGCTGGCAACGGTCCAGGCCGAGATCACCCGGCTGCGGTCACGGGGTTCGAAGGTGCTCACGCTGGGCGGCGATCACACGCTCGCGCTCCCGATCCTGCGCGCCGTCGCCGCCGACCGCGGGCCGGTGGCGGTGCTGCACTTCGACGCCCATCTCGATACGTGGGACACCTACTTCGGCGCTCCGTTCACACACGGCACCCCGTTCCGGAGGGCCAGTGAAGAGGGCCTGATCGACCTGCACCGATCCATGCACATCGGCATCCGCGGCCCGCTCTACAGCGAGCAGGACCTCACCGACGACGGCGTGCTCGGCTTCCAGGTGGTGCGCTCGGACGACTACGAGAACGACGGTCTGGACGCCGTGATCGAGCGCATGCGCCGCCGTCTAGGCGACGGTCCCGTGTACGTCTCGGTGGACATCGACGTGCTCGATCCCGCGCATGCCCCGGGCACCGGCACCCCCGAGGCCGGCGGCATGACCAGCCGCGAACTGCTCAACACGATCCGCGCCCTCGTGGGCACCGACGTGGTGGGTGCCGACGTCGTCGAGGTGGCGCCGCCCTACGATCATGCCGAGCTCACCGGCATCGCGGCGGCCCACGTCGCCTACGAATTGCTCTCAGTGCTCGCTCGCAATGAGGCGGCCCATCAATGACGATGTTCGATGCACTCATCGCGCGCAAACCTGTCGACCGCATCCTGATCGACAGCGCCGCCGAACACGGGGACGGCCCCACGCTCAAGCGGTCGATGGGCCTGGGACACCTCACAGCCCTTTCGATCGGCGCCTCCCTGGGCACCGGCATCTTCGTGATTCTGGGTGAGGCGACGCCCGAGGCCGGTCCGGCGGTGATCGTCGCTTTCATCCTCGCCGCCGTGACCGCCCTGTTCTCCGCGCTGTCCTATGCCGAGCTGGCCGGCACGATCCCGGTCTCGGGCAGCTCGTACTCCTACGCCTACGCCACTATCGGTGAGTTCTTCGCGTGGGTATGCGGGTGGTGCCTGCTCCTGGAGTACGGCGTCTCCATCGCCGCCGTCGCGGTCGGCTGGGGCCAGTACATCAACGAGTTGTCGCGGACCCTGTTCGATGTGGAGCTGCCCACCGCGCTCACCGCACCCCCGGGCGACGGCGGCGTGGTGAACATCCCCGCCATGGTGATCGTGGCACTGGCCTGCGTGATCCTGATGGGCGGCGCCACCGAGAGCGCGCGACTCAACACCGCGATGGTGATCCTCAAGGTGTGCGTGCTGGTGTTCTTCTGCGCCATCGCCTTCACCGCGTTCAAGTCGAGCAACCTCAGCCCGTTCATGCCCTTCGGTGTCGGCGGGATGACCGCGGCCGCGGCGATGGTCTTCTTCTCCTACATCGGATTCGACGCCGCTTCCACAGCCGGCAACGAGGCCAAGAACCCGCGGCGCGACCTGCCCCGCGCGATCATCCTCTCGCTCGCCATCATCACTGTGCTGTACTGCCTCGTGGCCCTCGCCGCCGTCGGCGCCATGCCATGGCAGGAGTTCGGTGGCACCGAGGCCTCCCTCGCCAAGGTCCTCACGGATGTCACGCAGAGCACCTGGCCGGCGGTCGTCCTCTCGATCGGCGCCGTCGTCGCCATCGCGAGCGTGGTGCTCGCCGTCATGTACGGCCAGACCCGGATCCTGTACACCATGGGCAAGGACGGCCTGGTTCCGTCGGTGTTCGCGAAAGTCAACGCCCGCACGCGAGTTCCGGTACGCAACATCCTCATCGTCGGCACGATCGTCGCGCTGCTCGCCGGTCTGGTTCCCCTGGGCGAGCTGGCCAACGCTACCTCGATCGGTTCGCTGTTCGCCTTCGCGCTGGTCAATATCGGCGTGATCGTGCTGCGCAATACTCGCCCCGATCTCGACCGCACGTTCACCACGCCGTTGACGATCCGTTTCCAGTACGACGGCCGGACGGTCTACCTGCCGCTCGTCCCGGTGCTCGGCGTCGTCTTCTGCACGCTTCTCATGTTCCAGATGAAGGCACCCACCTGGATCGCCTTCGCGCTGTGGACCATGCTCGGTCTCGGCGTTTACTTCGCCTACGGCTACCGGAATTCGAGGATGCGAGACAGCGAGAACGCCGCATGACGGTGACCGTCGGGATGTATCAGGGGCCCTTCGGAACCGGCCCGCACGCCGACGTCACCCGCAATGTGGCGGCGATCGAGGACGCCGCTGTCCGTGCCTCTGCGAGCGGGGCGCAACTGCTGGTGACCCCCGAACTATCGATCACCGGCTACGACATCGGTTCCGCCGCCGTCGCGCTGGCCCGCCCCCGCGGCGGGGAGTACCACGGCGCGATCGCCGCGGTGGCGCGCCGTGCAGGTATCACCATCGTCTTCGGCTATCCCGAGCGCGACGGCGATGCCGTGTACAACGCCTCCGCGGCGATCGCCCCCGATGGCACCGAACTCGCCCATTACCGCAAGACCCACCTCTTCGGCGAGCTGGATCGTGAGGTCTTCAGTCCTGGGCAGGACCTCACCGTCACCTTCCCCTTCGAGGGATTCACATGCGGCCTACTCACCTGTTACGACGTCGAGTTCCCCGAGGCGGTCCGGGCGCACGCCGATGCGGGCACCGATCTGCTGCTGGTTCCCACCGGCCTGATGGAACCCTTCGGCGTAGTGGCAGAGCTGCTGGTACCCGCGCGGGCGTACGAGAGCCAGGTGTACATCGCCTATACCAACCACTGCGGCCGCGAAAAGACACTGGAATACTGCGGTCTCAGCACCGCCGCGAATCCGGACGGCAGCGTCGCCGCCCGGGCAGGTCGCGGCGAGGCACTGGAACTGTTCACCGCGGACGCCGCAGTCCTCGCGGAGTCCCGCACCGTCAACACCCACCTGCGCGACCGGCGCACCGACCTGTACGCCCCCCGGAAAGGACCCGCCCGGTGACCCAGCCCGCGATGCCCGCACACTCCGATCAGGATGCCCGCCCGCTCACGATGTTCGGGCCGGACTTTCCCTTCGCGTATGACGACTGGGTATCGCACCCCGACGGCCTCGGGAGCGTCCCCGACGAAGCGCGCGGCACCGAGGTCGCCGTGATCGGCGGTGGACTCGCCGGACTCACCGCGGCCTACGAGCTGGCCAAGCTAGGGCTGAAGCCCGTTGTGTACGAAGCGGACCGGATCGGCGGCCGGATGCGCAGCGATCGATTCGAGGGCTACTCGGATGACCTGGTCGCGGAGATGGGCGCCATGCGCTTCCCGCCGTCGTCGACCACTCTTCAGCACTACTTCGATGCGATGGGCCTGCAGACGCACCCGTTCCCGAACCCGCTCTCGGAGGCCACCCCGAGCACCGTGATCGATCTCAAGGGTCGCAGTCACTACGCTCACACCGTCGACGACCTGCCACCCGAGTACGGCGAGGTCGCCCGCGCCTGGGATGCGACACTCGCCGACTACGCGGACGCCGCCGAACTGCAGGACGCGATCCGCGATCGGGATGCCCAGCGGATCCGCGCCGTGTGGTCGCGCCTGGTGGACCAGCTCGACGACCAGACCTTCTACGGCTTCCTCACCGCCTCCGAGCACTTCCGCTCGTTCGCGCACCGCGAGTTGTTCGGCCAGGTGGGATTCGGCACGGGCGGGTGGGACACCGACTATCCGAACTCGATGCTGGAGATCCTGCGTGTCACCTGTACCGCGGCCGACGACCATCATCGTGGCGTAGTGGGCGGATCGGATCAACTTCCGAAGCGACTGTGGGACAGTCCGTTCGACGGTCAGCGCTCCGTCCGCGACCTCAACGGCGGCGACCACCGCCCGGCGGTCACCGCGATCCGGCGCACCGCGGGACCCGGCGGCGAGCCGCGATACACCATCGTCGACGCCGGCGGAGAGACCCGCACGTACCGCGCCGCGATCTTCACCGGCCAGTCCTGGATGTTGCTCAACACCATCGACTGCGACGACGACCTCCTGCCCATCGACCACTGGACGGCCGTCGAGCGCACCCACTACATGGGCAGCTCCAAGGTATTCGTCCTGGTCGACCGCCCGTTCTGGCGCGATCCCGACCCGGTGACCGGCCGCGACACCATGTCGATGACGCTCACCGATCGGATGAGCCGCGGCACCTATCTCCTCGACCACGGCTCCGATCAGCCCGCCGTGATCTGTCTGTCCTACACCTGGTCCGACGATTCGCTCAAGCTGTTGCCGCTGGACGTGAACGCCCGGATGGATCTGATGCTGAAATCGCTGGGCGAGATCTATCCGAACGTCGATATCCGCAGTCACGTGATCGCAACCCCGAAGACCGTCTCGTGGGAGACCGAGCGCTACTTCATGGGTGCGTTCAAAGCCAACCTGCCGGGGCACTACCGCTATCAGGAGCGACTGTTCACGCACTTCATGCAGGATCGGCTCGATCCGCGGCACCGGGGCTTCTTCCTGGCCGGCGACGACATCTCGTGGACTGCGGGTTGGGCAGAGGGCGCGCTACAGACGGCTCTGAATGCGGTGTGGGGCGTGGTACGACACCTCGGCGGGTCGACGCACGCGTCGAACCCCGGTCCGGGCGATGTCTTCGACGAGATCGCACCCGTCCGGCTCGGCGACGAGCGCGGTTCGCGTGCCTGAGGAGTCAGCGCCGCGCAGTCGCCCGCACCAGCCCGCCGTCCGCCGGGATCATGGTCACGTTCCGATGCTTCGGTTGCTCCGGTGGCGCCTCGGTCATGGCGAGATCGGTGCGCTTGAGGATCTCCGTGACGACCACGCGGAGCTCGGCAAGCGCAAGGCCCGCCCCCAGACAGCGACGGTTACCCCCGCCGAACGGCATCAATCGCTGGGGTGAGGGGCGGACCCCGAGGAATCGGTCCGGATCGAAGGCGAAGGGCCGCGGGTACAGATCGTCGCGGTGGTGTAGAAGCAGGATGGGCACCAGGGCGACGATGCCGGGTTCCACGGCGTAACGACCGAATCTCCACGGCTCCAGCAGCTCCCGTGCCACCATCGGAACCACCGGGCGGCTACGCATCGATTCGTTGATCAGCGCCTCGACGTACGGGGCGTCGCCGGTGCGCGCGGCTTCGACCGCCCGGGCGTACACCTGCGGATGTCGGGTGAGCCGCTCGAAGGTCCACGCCACACTGTTCGAGGTGGTCTCGTGCCCGGCCAGCACCAGGGTGAGCAACTCGTCCCGGATCTCGCTGTCGGACAGGGGCGCACCGTCGTCGCCCCGCGCCGCCATCAGGACCGTCATGATGTCGCTGCGCCCGGCACCGTCGGGACCGTCGGCGCCCTCCCGGCGCCGTTCGGCGATCACCGAGTAGATCGCCCGGTCGAGCGGGCGGAGCACCAGCTTGAGCACGCCCCGAGGCTCGGGGCTGCGCGCGTTGAGCAACTGCACCACCGTGGCCAGACTCTTCGTGGACAGCCGCAGCAGCCGCACCATCGATGTGCGCACCGCGGTCTCGGCCGGCGTGGCGGTACCGGGAGCGTCGATGCCGAAGACGGCGGACATGATCACGTCGAGCGTGATCGCCTGGCCGATGTCGGCGAGCGCCACCGTCTCGCCCGGCCGCCACTCGTCGATCCGCATCGCCGTGGCCTCGTCGATCCGCTGCTGGTACGCCGCCACCGCGCGACCGTGGAACTGCGGCAGTAGTAGCCCGCGTTGCTGCTTGTGCCGCGCCCCGATCGAGGTGAGCACCGAGTCGGGGCCGATGATCGGACGCAGCGGCGAGAACCTGGTAGCCGACGGTGCGCGGTCCGGCACCGCCATCACGGAGGCGATGTGCGCGGGGTTGGACACGAAGACGGCACGTCCCGGACCACCGAGGAAGTCGGCGCGGAACACCTCGCCGAGCCGATGGGCGTTGCGGAACAACAGGTCGCCTTCCCGCAGAACGAAGTTGACCGACGTGCGGACGGCGTTACCGCCGACGCGCGGTGGCGACTCGAGCGCGAACATCTGCTCGGGCGTGAGCGGTCCCGCCTCGTCGTCGGCGACGCCGCTGGAGGCGATCCCGCTGGGGACACCCGCGGAGCGCAGGTGCCATGCGGGCTCCGGGATTCCGAGCGAACGCGTCATGGTGCGGCTGATCGTGGTTGTCATCGGTGAGCCTCCTCCGTCGATTGTGCGGGCGCCGCTGCGCCCACGAGGGCGCACGGACTGATCAGGAGAGGAGGCCGCACGCGCCGGCCGGGCCCGTGTCGCGGTCGTCCTGTGCGCGGTGCAGCTCGCGCGAGCGATAGTCCAGGCCGTCGCTGTCGTGGGTGAGCCACGCGAGGACGAGAACGAAGGCGGCGATGACGACAACAGTGAACATCTCGGACTCCCTTCCGATACCGCGTGCTGTGTCCGCGGTCACATTCGAGCGTATTGCTGCGATCAGCGCAGGTCAGCGTGCCCAGGGCGGAACCCGCGTCCGCCCCGGGGCGGGGAACCGATTCCACCCCAAGGCGGACGACGGGGCGCTCGCCCGGCGCTACGATGCATCGCATGCGCGGGCTGCGATGGCTGGAGGCGCGGTACCGAAGGGTGCTGGCCCAACTCGGCTACGAGTACCCGCCGTATTACATGGTGATCACCGAATCGGCGATGGTCGCGCTCACCATCGGCGCCGCCGTGCCTCGGTTCCTCGCCGGGCCGCAGGGCCAGCAATGGTTCTGGCTGATCGCCGCCGTCACCGTGTCCGTGCTGCACATGGCGGCCGCGACGCTCCGCGGCGGCACCGTCTCGATCAGCGCACACACCGCGGTCACGATCGTCACCGCCGCCCTGTTCTGGACGGTGTACACGCCGTACGACGTGGTCCCGCTCCTCGTGGTGCTCGGAATGACCCAGGCTGCGGCGGTGACTCCACCCCGGGCGACCGCGCTGCACCTGGTGGCCTTCGAAGCCCTGATCTTGGCGGCCGGGCTCCTCGGGTGGATCCACCAGGCATGGCTGATCGGATTCACCGTGGCATTCGGAGCCGCGGTGGGCCGACTCCTACAGAACCAACTACTGCTCCTGCGGGCCGAGCGGGAGGCCCAGGCGGCGCGGATCTCGTTGGACCGGGCCACGATCGCCGGCGAGGTACACGACGTGGTCGCGCACTCGCTCGCCGTGGTGCTGCTCAACGTGACCGCCGCGCGCCGGGCCCTCGCGGCCGACGATGACCGCGCTGAAGCGGTCGAGGCACTCAGGGACGCGGAGACGCAGGGCCGCGCCGCCATGAACGACATCCGGCGCACCATCGAACTGCTCCGCACCGCGGGTCCCGATGCCGCCCAGCCCGGACTCGCGGACATCCCCGAACTGGTCGCGTCGTTCGAACGGGCCGGGCTCACGGTGGATCTCGACTTCCACTCCCCGACACCCGAGTTGGCAGGTAGCGGAGGGCTGGCCGCGTTCCGCGTGGTGCAGGAGTCGCTCGCCAACGCGGTCAAACACGCACCGGGCGCACGGGTCGACGTCACCGTCGCCCCAGACATTCCGCAGAGCCTCGCGGTGCGGGTCAGCTGTCCGGTCCCGGCCGGGGCCCGACGCTCTCCGGGCGGCTCGGGATTGGAGGGGATGCGGGCACGCGTCGAGAGCGCGGGTGGCACGCTGGATGCCGGCCCGGCCGGGGAGACGTGGCTGGTGAGTGCGATCTTCCCCACCGAGGAGGCTCGATGACCGACGAACCGATCCGCCTGCTGCTCGTGGACGATCAGGACTTAGTGCGGGTGGGCTTGCGCCGAATCCTGCGCCGCCGAGACGGATTCGAGGTGGTCGGCGAGTGCGCGGACGGCGACGAGGTACCCGCCGCGGTCGCCGAAAGCCGGCCCGACGTGGTTCTGATGGACCTACGGATGAAACGGGTCAGCGGCATGGAGGCCACCCGGCGGCTCGGCGAACGGACCGATGCGCCGCCTGTGCTGGTGCTCACCACGTTCCGCGACGATGACCTGCTCTCCGCCGCACTCCGGGCTGGAGTGGCGGGGTTCGTACTCAAGGACTCCCCGGCCGAAGAGTTGATTCGCGCGGTGCGACTGGTAGCCGCGGGCGAGGCCGTGCTCGACCCCGCGGTCACAGGGCGGGTCTTGCAGACGTACCGGGCCGCGCGCCAACCCGCGACCACCCGGGCAGGGGCTGTGGACCCGCTGACCGCACGCGAGGTCGACGTACTGGGACTGGTCGGCCGGGGCCTGTCGAACGACGACATCGCCGCGGAGCTCGTGATCTCGATCGTGACCGTCAAGAGTCACATCGGATCGATCTTCACCAAGCTCGGCGTCCGCAACCGCGCCGAGGCCATCGTGTGGGCGTTCGACAACGGCGTGGTTGCGCCGCGAGCCTGAGATCAGGAGCGCTCGACGAAGTTCGGCTTCTCCTTGGCGATCGCCGCATTCCGGGCGATCGCGCGGTTCTTTCCGCGGAGCAGGCCCAGTTGCAGTGCCTGCTCGACCGGGAAGGACAGCCGCGACCCGCTGTACCAGGTGTTCTCGAATAGCGCCTTCGACGCCGCGACCGCATCGGGTGAGCGCTCCTTGAGCTTGTCGACCAGTGCGAGCGCGTCCTTCATCGGATCGGCCGAGACACCGGTCACCAGGCCCCATTCGAGCGCCTGCTTCGCGGTGAACATCTCGCCGGTCATGGTGAGTCGCTTGGCCAGATCGATCGTGGTGAGCTGCGCGATCGACGCCGACAGCGACATGTCCGGGATGAGCCCCCACTTCGCCTCGAGGATCGAGAAGTCGGCCTCGGTGGACGAGAACCGGAAGTCGGCACCCAGCGCGATCTGCAGGCCGCCGCCGTAGCAGTGTCCGTGCACCACGGCGATCACCGGCGCCGGTACGCTGCGCCACGCCCAACCCGCGGCCTGGAAGTTGTTGGCCGCTGAGATGCGCTTGGGCACGAAGTTCATGAACAGCCGGCGCTGTTCCTTGCCCGCCGAGGCGAAATCGAGGCCGGAGCTGAACGAGCTGCCCTCGCCGCTGATCACGACGGCGCGCAGCGAGCGGTCGTTCTTCGCGCGATCGGCGGCCTTCGCCAGGTCGTCGATCATGTCCAGGGTGAGGCCGTTGTGCTTCTCGGGGCGGTTCAGTCGCACATAGGCGACCTCGTCGCGCACCTCGTAGTCGATGTTCGACATTTCGCTTCTCCTCGATTCCTCGTCATGCGTCCCGGTATGGATGCAGCCTATCCGCCGCGTTGGTCCGCGTACGGGAAGGCGCGGCTCGGTAAACTCACCGGCATGGCCGTCACCTTGCACATCACGGGGGAACCCGAGTCGGACGCCGTGCTCTCCGAGTACCCGTTCGCGCTGCTCGCGGGGATGCTGCTGGATCAGCAGTTCCCGATGGAGCGCGCCTTCGCCGGACCGTGGAAGGTGCTGGACCGCTTCGGCAGCATCGATCCGCACGATATCGCCGCGGCGGATCCCGCCCGGTTCGAGGAACTGTGCACCACGCCGCCGGCCGTCCACCGCTACGGCAAGGCGATGGCGGCCCGGCTCCAGGCGTTGGCACGAATCGTCGTCGACGAGTACGACGGCGACGCCGAACGCATCTGGACCGAGGCCACGACCGGCGCCGATCTGGTGAAGCGGATCGAAGCGCTGCCGGGGTTCGGCGCGCAGAAGGCGAAGATCTTCGCCGCGCTCGTCGGCAAACAGCTCGGCGTCAAGCCGCGTGGCTGGTCGACCGCGGTCGGCGACTACGGCAAGGCCGGGTACCGGTCGGTAGCCGATGTGGTGGACGGCGATTCGCTACAGAAGGTGCGCACGCACAAGAAGGAGATGAAGGCCGCGGCGAAGAAGGCCGCCGAGCAGAAGGCGGGGGCATGACCGGACCGGGCAACCACGACGATCCGAACTACCGGACGGATCAGGCGTACTCGCAGGCGATTCCATTGCCCACGCCGCCTCGCGGTCCCGCCGCTCCCGGTGCCGTACCGGGGGCCGCACCGCCACCTCCGCAGAAGCCGAAGTCGAACCGGAACCTCATCGTCGGGTTGGTCGCGGCGGCCGCCGTAGTCGCGCTCGTCGCGGCGATCGTGGTCGCCGCCTTGCTCAACGATGCGCAGAGCGGCGACGGCGCGGGCACCACCGCGAGTCCGTCCTCGGGACAGACCGCGGAGTTGTTCCGCGCCAACGACTGCCTCTACGACGTTCCCGAGGCACCGAAGGTGGGCAACTGCGACGACGGCGGATCACCGTACAAGGTGACGCAGGTGATGCCGGCGGGCGAGCAGTGCAAGGACGACCAGACTTCGATCTCGAAGGGCCGCTCGTACTGCCTCACGCCGAACCTGAACGTGAACTACTGCTACACGACCCCGGTGCCGGGCACCTGGATCAAGGCGGCTCCCCGGTGCGGCGCGCCCGGCACCATCTCCGTGGTATCGGTGGTGCCCGGGTTCAAGGATCCCAACCGGTGCACCGGCGACTGGGACGTGAACTACACCTTCAACGCACCCGTGTACACGATCTGCGCGAAGTCGTACACCTAGCGGCTCAGCGGCCCTCGGCGTCGCCGATCTCGGTGATCTCGACATCGGCGATCTCCGTGAGCCCGGCATCGACGATCGGCGAGGGGCGAGGGCGCCGCGGCGGCTGACCCGCCGCCCGGGCCACTTCGCTCGCCGTGCGCAGCGCGAACTTCGGCAGGCTGGAGAGCAGGTCGCCGACCGGCTCGGCAACGGTGTTGGCGGCACCGACCACGCCCTCGATATCGACGATCCGCTGATTCATCGCCGCGATCGTCGGGGTGAGCCGGTTCAGCGCATCGGTCATCTCGGCCAGCCGTTGCACCACCCCCTCCTCGGCGGTGAGGGTCTCGACGATGCCGCCCTCGCGGGTGGCCCGGTCGAGCGGCCCGCCCGGCTTGATCACCCGATCGACCGGCCCGTCCTCCTCGAACAGGTCGGCCACCCGGTCGCCCGCGCCGCCCTCGCCGATCAGGCGGTCGATCGCGCTACCCGCGCTGAGCAGGTCCGAGACGCGGTGCACGATGAACGGCACCCGCTGCACGGCGGTCACGATGTTCTCGTGCCGGGTATCGGCGGGAGCGTCGGGGTCGAGCTTCTCCGCGGCCATACCCACCACATCGCGTGCCATCGACGCGGTCTGCTCAGCCGCGGCGAGCCCCAAACCTGCGGCGGCCAGGCCCAGTCGGGCCGGTGCGATCAGCGCCTTCGGAATCTCCATACCTCCAACAGTAGCGCCGTACACCGGGAGGCGACGGGGCTCACACTCCCGGGGTGGGGCTGACCACGTAGGTCACGGCACCGGAGTTGGACGAGATCGCAACGGTGAATCCGTGGCCACGGTAGACGGCACCCACCGCACCTGCGTCGAGCGGAACGTTCGGCGCCACCGGGACCAGCCCGGCGCCGAGCAGGGCCCGGGAGCCGGCGATCGTGTCGTCGCCCACCACGGTGATGCGCCACATCGGGTGCCCCACCTCGATGGTCTCCGTTTTGCGCAGTTCACCGACCACGGGCACCTGGGCCACCGGGTAGCCGTCGGGCAGCCGCGTGGGCGCGGGTGTCGGTTCGCTGCAGCCGGCGAGCACGGACACGAGAAGGGCGGCGCCGAGTGCGGCGCCGCCCTTGATCGTCGTACTACCGGGCCGGACCCGGTGGGAGCCGGTCAGATCGAGATCTTCCCGTCGGCCAGCGCACGGATGATCTTCTTCTCGCGGCGGGCGCGCTTGAACCGCGACCCCACGGCCAGCGCGGCCAGCAGGGCCACGCCGGCGGCTGCGGCGAGCACCGGCGGCTTGGTCAGCGTCGAGACCACCGACTGCTGCGCCTGCGCCGCGAGCTTCTTGGGGTCCGCCCGCTCGCCCAGCTGGTCCAGCGTCGCCGCCAACTGCTCACGGGCGCGCTCGATATCGCGCTCGATGCTCTCGGTGTCACGTGCCACGAGCTTCTACCTCCGGGTCAGCCTGCTTCTGGGTACTTCCCCGACAATAGACCAGCGGCCTCCCCGGCACCGCCTGCCGGTGCCCGGGTGGCGAACGTGGCCTGAACCTGCAGCCACTGTGCGAGCAACTGGCAGCCGGTGAGCTCGTAGTCCTCGTGCCGCAGCCGCGCGAGTGGCTCGGTCGCATACGCGACGTGTCGACTGCCGCGCAGGTTGTAGTCACGACCTCGCACATTGATCCGCGGCAGGTAGCCGAGGATCTCGCGACCGGCGGTACGCAACCGCACCACATCACGCCGCCACTGCCGTGATCCGAATGCGGTGCGGGTGGCGTTCTGGAAGCGGTCGCCGAGGTAGCCACCCACCGCACGCGGCGCCCACGCGGCCAAATCGCGCAGGGTCAGCAGCGCGGTGGCGTCGGCGATATCGCGGACGAAGGAATCGATGCTCGCATTGCAGATCACGTCGTGCGGGTGCGAGATCCAATGGACCGGAAAGCCCTCGACGATCGGCGGGCCGTCACCCGCGACACCGGAACCGGCGAGTGCGGGGTCACTGCCGCGGGGACGCTCGGGGTCGGACACCAGCCCAGCGGCGATCACCGCGGGCGCGTACAGCTCGCCCCGCGCGATGGCACCGAGCACACGGCGCACCACGGTGCACCCCTGGGAGTACCCGATGAGAGCCACCAGGCCCTCGGTCTCGGTGAGGGCGGCGATCAGGCGCTCCACGCCGATGTCGACCGACTCGGCGAAGGACACGCCGTCGCGGGCGGGAACCGGTCCGTACGACGCCGGGTAGCCGATCCAGCGGGCGGTGAAACGCTCGTCCAGTTCGGCGACAACATGGCTGAGCATGCCGGTGACCTCGGTGCGGGTGTCGTCGACCCACGACTCCCCCGTTCCGCCCACGGCGAGAACGGTGATCGCGGCCCGGCCGGGGGTACCCAGTCGCCGGGCCTCCTTGCTGCTGACGGTGACCGCGTTCATCTACTGAACTCTGGTCCCCCGACCTGAACGCCGCCTGAAGGGAGCGTTAAGGAATCCGTGATGTGTCTGAGCTAACAGTGCAGGTCAAACCCCTGCCGGCGACACAGATCAGGTCTGGCAGGTGGGGCACCAGTACAGGTTTCGAGCCTCCATGACCTCGGTCCGGACCGGCGTGCGACACACGCGGCAGGGCTCGCCCGCGCGGCGGTACACGTAGGTACGGGGCCGGTCCGGCGCGTACGACGGGGCGCCGTGGTCGTCTTCGGCGCGCACCACGTGCATACGGCCCCGCTCGACGCCGATCGGCATCAAGGCGACGAGGTCGGCCCAGATGCCGTCGAAGTCCTCACGACCGAGGGCTCTGCCCTCGCGGTGCGGATCCAGGCCGGCACGGTAGAGCACTTCGGCGCGGTAGACGTTGCCGACGCCTGCTACCACCTTCTGGTCCATCAGTAATGCGCCGATCGGCCTGCGGGAGCGACTGATCCGCCGCCACGCCGGGTCCGGATCTGCGTCGGCGCGCAACGGATCGGGCCCGAGCCGGGCCAGTACCTCGTCGATCTGCTCCTCGGAGACCAGATGGCAGGCGGTGGGGCCGCGCAGATCAGTGCCGTCGCGCGGTCCGACGATGCGCATGCGCACCTGCCCGACCGGCGCCGGCGGAGCACCGTCGAGCAGCTCGAAATCGGCGAACGAGCCGTACAGCCCGAGGTGCACGTGCACGGTGAGGCCACCGTCGTACCGGTGCCAGAGGTGTTTGCCCCAGGCATCCGCACCGAGGAACTCGCGGCCGTCGAGCCGCTTCGCTTCGGCGGCGAACCGCCCCTGCGGGCTGGCGACACGCACCGTCTCGCCCCCGAAGCGTCGATCGTGATCGAGGGCGAGCCGATGGAGTGTGTGCCCCTCGGGCACGGGCTACTAGGCCTCGGGAGCGCCGGGCACGGCCGGTGCGACGCCAGTGCGCTCGTACTCGGCGAGGATGTCGATACGCCGCTGGTGGCGCTCCTCATCGGACCACGGGGTGGCGAGGAAGGCGTCGACGATGGCCAGGGCCTCGTCGACGGTGTGCATGCGGCCGCCCAGGCCGATCAGCTGCGCATTGTTGTGCTGGCGCGCGAGCTGGGCGGTCTCCACGCTCCAGGCGAGCGCGCAGCGAGCGCCGGGCACCTTGTTCGCGGCGATCTGCTCGCCGTTACCGCTGCCGCCCAGCACGATGCCGAGGCTGCCGGGATCGGCGACGACGCGCTTGGCGGCGTCGATGCAGAACGCCGGATAGTCATCGAGAGCGTCGTAGGTGTGCGCACCGCAGTCGACGACCTCATGGCCGGCGGCGGTGAGGTGCCGAGCGATCTGGGACTTGAGTTCGAATCCGGCGTGGTCGCCGCCGAGGTAAACGCGCATGATGACAAGTTTTGCACGCGTCGCCTTCGCGTCCGACGGCGGCACAGCCTAGATTCGATGGCATGCATGACAGCACCGAGCAGACCCCCGGCGGGAAACCGGACGACGGTTCCGCCCCCACCGAGTCCGCCCGCAGCGCCGGCTCCGCCTTCGGATCAGACGGATCGGGCGTGCCTGCCACCGGCGCATTCCCGGTCGTCCAACCGAGTGACCTCGGTGGATCCGATTCGGAGGCCCCGACGTCGGCGTTCCCGGCAGCCGATTTCCCGACTGAACAACATCGCAGCATCGGCCAGCACGGGCTCCCTCATCTCGGTGCGCACGATCCTGCGGTGACCGGCACGCAACCGCAGGTCGGCGTACCGCCGCAGTATCCGGGTGGGCCCGTGGCGCCGGTCTATCAGCCGCCCCGGTACGCGGACGCCCCGCGCCGGCACCCCGGCGAGATCCCGCTGCTGATCCTGGTGATCCTGACCACCGCGGTGATCTATGTGGGCGCGATCCTGTTCGCCTTCGTCGGCACGCTGAACTCGTACCTGCTCGTGGTCCTGGTCCTGCCCGTGATCCTCTGGTTCGCCCGTGGTTCGATGTGGGCCACCCCGCGTGTGCAGGGCATTCAGATGACGCCCACGCAATTCCCCGAGGGCTATCAGATGGTGCGCGACGCCGCCGCCCGGTACGGCCTGCGCGAGGTCCCGGACGCCTTCGTCGTGCTGGGCAACGGCCAGATCAACGCTTTCGCCTCAGGGCACGGCTTCCGCCGGTTCGTGGTGGTCTACAGCGATCTGTTCGAGGTGGGTGGCGAGGCCCGCGATCCCGACGCGCTGGCGTACATCATCGGCCACGAGGTGGGGCACATCGCCGCCGGCCATGTCTCGTACTGGCGGCAGATCGGCTCGTTCGCCATGAGCTATCTCCCGGTGATCGGATCGGCTCTGTCCCGCTCGCAGGAGTACACCGCCGACAACTACGGCTACTTCAACCGGCCGTCCGGTGTGCCGGGCGGCATGGGCCTGCTGGGCGCCGGCAAGTACCTGGGCAAGGAGGTCGACTTCGACCAACTCGCCGACCGGGCGACCACCGACCGCGGCTTCTTCACCTGGGTCGTGAACCTCACGGCATCGCATCCGGTGCTCACCTGGCGCGCTGCGGCGCTGCGCAACCGCACCAAGGCGGGCTCGCTCTTCTTCGCCCCGGGCCAGACCGTGCGCGGTGTCGGCGGCGGCGCCGTGGTCCCCTCGGGCCCCGTCCCGACGTTCAGCTCCCAGGAGGTGTTGGCACCCGCGCCCGGGCAGGAGCAGAACACGCTGCCGCCCGCGCAGGGCCCGATCCCGCCGCAGCCGCCGGAGCAGACCCCGCCCGCTCCCCCGGCACCGCCCGCTTCCTAGCCCGAACATCCGAGACCCCCGGCCCGCGCCGGGGGTCTCGTCACGTTCAGTCGAACTCGGGATCCTCGTGCCGGGTCCGCTTGAGCTCGAAGAAGTGCGGGTAGCTCGCGAGCAACACCGTTCCGTCCCAGACCTTCCCGGCGTCCTCCCCGCGCGGGATGCGCGAGAGCACGGGGCCGAAGAAGGCGACGCCGTTGACGTGGATGGTGGGCGTACCCACGTCCGGTCCCACCTTGTCCATGCCCGCGTGGTGGCTCGCGCGCAGCGCTTCGTCGTAGTCCGTGCTCGTTGCGGCGTCGGCCAGATCGGCTTCCAGTCCGGCCTCGGCAAGCGATTCCGCGATGATCGCCGCGTGGTCCTGTTCGCCGCGGTTGTGAATGCGGGTGCCGAGGGCGGTGTACAGCGGCGCGAGCACCTGATCCCCATGGAGCTGAGCGGCGGCGATGAGAACCCGCACCGGGCCCCACGCGGTCTTCATCAGCTCCCGATAGATCTCGGGCAGGTCGTCCTTGCCCTCGTTGAGCACGGCGAGGCTCATGACGTGGAAGTTCACATCGATGTCGCGCACCTGCTCGACCTCCAGGATCCACCGCGAGGTGATCCAACACCACGGGCACAGCGGGTCGAACCAGAAGTCGACGCGATCCTTCGAGGGGGCGGTTTCAGTCACTGCTTCTCCTAGCGTGGATGGATTCGTTGATACCTCGACCACTACCTCAACGCACCGAAGACCGAACCCCTTCCCGCGCACGCGTGGCTCGATCCGAGGTGGCATTGTGGAGCCGAGCCGAAGTCACCCGCAGAACCGAGCATGAAGGAGCGTCGCCCTTGTCCGCCCCCAATCTCACCCAGGTCCAGGCCGCCGAGCGCGCGAGCATCGTGAGCGTGGCGCGCTACGCCATCGACCTCGACCTCACCGATGGGAGCGACGCTCCCGGCGTCGGCACCTTCGGCTCCACCACGACGATCGAGTTCACCGCGACTCCGGGCGCCGAGACCTTCCTCGACCTGATCGCCTCCGACGTGACGGCCACGCTCAACGGTTCGCCCGTCGACGTGACGGGGTACACCGAGGAACAGGGCCTGCGCCTGACCGGGCTCGCGGAACGGAACGAGCTGGTGGTCTCCGGCCGGTTCCACTACTCCAACACCGGCGAGGGGCTGCATCGGTTCACCGACCCGACCGACGACGCGGTGTACCTGTACTCGCAGTTCGAGACCGCGGACGCCAAGCGGATGTTCGCGTGTTTCGACCAGCCCGACCTCAAGGCCGTGTACGACGTGACCGTCACGGCACCGTCGTCGTGGACGGTGGTCAGCAACGGGGCCGAGAAGTCGACTGAGGCACTCGGAACGGGAGCGCAGCGCTGGACGTTCGTCACCACCGAGCCGATGTCGACCTATCTGGTCGCGCTGATCGCCGGGCCCTACGCGGTGTGGACCGACGCGTACACCGACGAGCACGGCACCATCGACCTGCGCCTGTTCTGCCGCGCGAGCCTGGCCGACCACATGGACGCGCAGCGGTTGTTCACCGAGACCAAGCAGGGATTCGGCTTCTACCACAAGAACTTCGGCATCCCCTACGCCTTCGGCAAGTACGACCAGTTGTTCGTGCCGGAGTTCAACGCAGGCGCGATGGAGAACGCCGGCGCGGTGACCTTCCTCGAGGACTACGTGTTCCGGTCGAAGGTCACCCGCTACCTGTACGAGCGCCGCTGCGAGACGGTGCTGCACGAGATGGCGCACATGTGGTTCGGCGACCTGGTCACCATGCGCTGGTGGGACGACCTGTGGCTCAACGAGTCCTTCGCGACCTTCGCCTCGGTGCTCAGCCAGGCGGAGGCCACCGAGTACACCTCGGCGTGGACCACGTTCGCGAACGTCGAGAAGTCCTGGGCGTACCGTCAGGACCAGTTGCCCTCGACGCACCCGGTGGCGGCCGACATCCCGGACCTGCAGGCGGTCGAGGTCAACTTCGACGGCATCACCTACGCCAAGGGTGCGTCGGTCCTCAAGCAACTCGTCGCCTACGTGGGCCTGGATTCCTTCCTCGCCGGGCTGCGCTCCTACTTCGCGGAGCACAAGTTCGGCAACGCCACGTTCGACGATCTGCTGCGGGCCCTGGAAGCCTCGTCCGGCCGCGACCTCTCGGACTGGGGCGCCCAGTGGCTCAAGACCACAGGAATCAACGAACTCGCCCCGGCGTTCGCGCTGGACGGCGAGGGCCGCTTCACCCGGTTCGCCGTGCAGCAGTTGGGGGCGGCGCCTGGTGCCGGCGAGACTCGTGTACACCGACTCCGCATCGGCATCTACGACGACGATGCGGACGGCAAGTTGGTGCGTGTGCACCAGGTGGAGGTGGACATCGACGGCGAGCGCACGGACATTCCGCAGCTCGAAGGGGTGCACCGCGGCAAGCTGATCCTGGTCAACGACGACGACCTCACCTACGCCTCCGTCCGGCTCGACCCGGCATCGCTGGATGTAGCCACGACCCGAGTTGCCGATATCGCCGATTCACTTCCCCGCACCCTCGTGTGGTCCGCGACGTGGGAGATGACCCGTCACGCGAAGATGAGGGCCCGCGACTTCGTGACGCTGGTGCTGGGCGGCATCGGCGCCGAGACCGAGGTGGGTGTGGTGCAGCGGGTGATCCTGCAGGCGCAGACCGCGGTCGAGTCGTACGCCGATCCGGGGTGGGCCGCCGCCGAGGGTCGGGACCGGCTGGCTACGGGGCTGCTGCAGTTGGCTCGTGCAGCGGAGTCGGGCTCGGACTTCCAGCTCGCCTTCGTCAACGCCCTCGCCACATCGGCGCTCGGTGCCGACCAGGTGCAGGTGTTCCGGGCGCTGTTCGACGGTGCTGATCCCGCGTCGGTGGGCCTCGCCGGCCTCACCGTGGATACCGATCTACGGTGGCGCGTGGTGAACGCGCTGGCGCGTTCGGGCGCGCTGTCGGCCGACGAGATCGAGGCCGAGGTGCTCCGCGATCCGACCGCCGCGGGCGAGCGGGCCGCGGCGACGGCACTGGCCGCGCGGCCCGATATCCGGGTGAAGGAGGAGGCCTGGGAGAAGGTGTTCGGTGATGACTCGATTTCCAACACCATGACCAGGGCGATCGCCGCGGGTATCGCAGGGCCGGGCCAGGGTCAGCTCCTGGCGCCGTTCACAGCGCGCTACTTCGCCTCGATCGACGAGGTGTGGAGCCGCCGATCGTCGGAGGTCGCGCAGACCGTGGTGATCGGCCTCTACCCCACGTGGGACGTCTCCGAGAATGCGGTGGCCGCCGCCGACTCCTGGCTGGCGGGCGAGCACCCGGCCGCACTGCGACGGCTCGTGCTGGAGGGACGCGACGGCATCGTCCGGTCGCTGCGGGCGCGCGCCTTCGACGCGAGCTGATCTCGAACCTCCGCGGGCCCCGGGGAACGGTTCCCCGGGGCCCGCGGCGTCCGGCTCGGTCAGCTGATAAACGGGTGTCCACTGACGGTCTTGCCGGGATCGTCCTGGATCACGTCCCAATGCTCGACGATCTTGCCGTTCGCGACGCGGAAGATGTCGGCGACGGCCTGGGCCTTACCGTCGTAGACGGACTTGGCGTAGACGACCACGATGTCGCCCTCGGCCACGATGCGCACGATGCTCGTCGCGTACTTGGGGTCGGCCACGACGGGGCCGAGTACCGCGATGAAGGCCTCGCGACCATCGGCGACCTCGGGATTGTGCTGGATGTAGGTGTCACCGATGTAGCGGTGCGCGGCGCCGGCGAGATCCTTGTTCACGAAGCCCTCAGTGTAGAAGGCGGTGACCACCTGTTTCGGGGTCGACGGGGCCGGAGCGGCGAGCGCCGGGGCGGACACGGTGAACACCGCGGCGAAGGCGAGGAACGCGGCGAGGACGGCGCGGCGTGCACAGGAACTGTAGGACATGCGACCACCATTCATTGAAGTTTCAAGCGTCGCCTGGAATCACATCACGCTCGCACCCGGCACCACAAGGTGACGGTGGCGACACCGCGGTAGGCTCCCGCCGTGACCGACCCGTTCCCGGAGACCGCCGAAGCGCTCATGCGCTCACGCTTCGACGCCTTCCGTCGCGGCGACGCCGCCTGGCTACTGGCCACCTGGCACCCCGACACGCGGCCCGCGACCCTGACGATCGACGACGCCCTCACCTGGCGCGGCCTACAGATCGTGGACACCGTCGCGGGCGGCCCGAACGACGATGCCGGTGTCGTCGAGTTCCGTGCCACCTACGTCGACGACGGCGAATTCGGCGTCCTGCACGAGCGCTCCCGATTCGTCCGGGAGGGCGGCCGGTGGCTCTACGTGGACGGCACCTTCCCCGGCGACACCTGACCCGACCCGACGACGAGAGCCCCGGACCTCACGGTCCGGGGCTCTCGTCTGCGATTGTGGATCAGGCCGTCGGAGGCTTCACCGCCGACGCCATCACGCGCAGGGCGGCGATCAGGCCGTCGATCAGATCGCCCTTCTGGAACGGCGGGATCGCGGCGGTCACACCGAGCTGGGCGACCTTGTCGCCGAGGCGGTCGGCCACCTCGCGGCCGGTGACGACCACGATGTCGTTGCTGTTCGGTGAGACCGCGATGAGCGCTCCGTACTCGGGTTCGGGCGCCTGCCGCAGGACCGCCTCGGCGCCGGCGTACACGTCATCACCGAGGTCTCCGATGTAGACCGAGAACCGGGCCTTCGCATCGCGAGTAGCGCGGATCAGGGCCTCGTCGAGGCCGATCAGCTCCTCGCGGGTGAACGGCGGGTTGACGGGGCTGTCGCCGGCCTGGCGGGCGGCGGAGATCCGGCCGCTCGACGTGATGACCGTGCCGATGGGCAGGTCTCCCGACGGGACGGCGACGCTGTTTCCGTGATCACCACTTGCCACTTGCGGCACCTCCGATCAGGTTCTCGTTCGCATCGTCGCCGTGATGCGCCCCGTGCGGGGCGACCGGGGCTTCGTCGACCGCACTGAACAGCAGGGGCTCGCGGGTCCACGGCTCACCGAGCTTGTACTCGCCGGGCTGCTGGTACTTCTCGTTACGGCCGGTGGCCATCGAGATGACACACAGGACGACGACGATGATCGTGGCGATCACCGTGATCCCGCCGACGATGTTGAGCAAGCTCACTGTGGGCCCCTTTCCTTCTCTGTCGGACGCCCGACGGCGCTGGTCGGTCTTGGAACAACTTAGCCTATGCCGCATCGAGGTCGAGATACCGACTCCACATCGGGTCGACCTCCTTGAGGGTCGAGAGCAGCCGCCAGTGCCGCCCCTGCGGGGGCCGCGGCTCGGTGCGCAGCGTCCACCCCAGTTCGGACAGCAGCCGGTCCGCTTTGCGGTGATTGCACGATGCGCAGCACGCGACGCAGTTCTCCCAACTGTGGCCTCCGCCGCGGGATCGCGGTTGCACGTGATCGATGGTGTCGGCCTTGCCGCCGCAGTAGCCACAGCGGAACCGGTCGCGGTGCATCAATGCTGCCCGGGTCATCGGCACCTGCGCGCGGTACGGGACGCGGACGTACGTGCGCAGCCGGATCACCGAGGGCACAGACAAGGAACGGTCCGCTGAATGCACCAGCGGACCGTTCGGATCGTCGTGGACCACATCGGCCCTATCCCTGAGCATCAGGACTATTGCCCTGCGCATCGATACCGCGGTGAGCGGTTCGTACGTGGCGTTGAGCAGGAGTACCCGGCGCTTGCCCCACGCGCTACGGTCGGTCCGGGAGTCGTCGGCAAGCGCTCTCGTCGCGGAGGTACCCGCGCCGTGCGACCGCTTCATCGACTCTCCTCACGTCTGCTACGGCCCCGCCGCACCCGGCGGAGTCGCCGTAAGTAGTGCACCACGCCGACGACGGTTCCGCACGCTGATTTAGACGCATTTCCCTGGGCGAACAGGCGGACGATCGGTGAACGCGAGGTGACCTACCCTGCGACCACCCGGTCTCGCCCGCCTGCCTTCGCCCGGTAGAGGCGCTGGTCCGCTTCGCGCAGCAACAGTCCCGGAGTGGTCTCCTCGGCCTTTCCGGACGCGCCGCCACAGCTCACCGACACGCGGCGCGCACCGTCGTGGACGAGGCCGAGCGCAAGCACCTCGCGCCGCATCTCTTCGAGGACGGCCGCGAAGTCGATGTCACCGGTCATGATCAGCGCGAGTTCGTCGCCGCCGTACCGGGCGGCGGCATCGGAGCCGCCCACCGGAACGCGCGCGACCACCGAGGCCAACTGGCGCAGTGCCCGGTCTCCCGCGGAGTGTCCGTGCGCGTCGTTGTACGTCTTGAAATCGTCGATGTCGATGAGCGCGAGGTGCACGCGCCCTCCGGATGCCGATGCCGCATGCCAGGCCGCGCTGAGGGCACGGGTGAAGCCCCTGCGGTTGGCGATGCCGGTCAGATCATCGATCTCGGCGAGGCGTTCGAGCGCCAGCGCCTCGCGCTCGAGCCGACGGCGTTCGGCGATCTCACCGCTGATATCGGTGGAGATGCCCACCATGCGCAGGATCCGGCCGGTCGGATCGCGCTCGATCACCCGCCCGCGGCCGCGGACCCAGAGCCACTCGCCCGAACGAGTGCGCAGGCGATGCTCGCAGGAGTACTCCGCGCTCTGTCCACGCATATGCCTGCTCATCGACATCAGGGCCGCTTGCAGATCGTCGGGATGCACACGGCTCTCCCACTCCAGGGCGGTGTCACCGACCTCGTCCTCGGCATAGCCGAGCATGGACTTCCACCGGGCCGAGTAGAACACCGATCCGCTCGCCAGATCCCAATCCCAGATGCCGTCGCCGGAACTGTCGACCGCCACCTGCCACCGGGCCTCGGCCCGCGCCAGGGCCTGCGCCGACCGGTGGGATTCGGTGACATCGCGGGAGACGCCGATCAGCCCGGTGATCCGGCCGGCGGGATCACGGTAGGGCGCCTTGAGGGAACGGTAGACGCGCCACTGCCCCCCGATCTCCCCCTCCTCACGGATCTCGAGCGGCTCACCGCCGGTGATCACCCGGCGATCGTTGGCGGCCACCTGCTCGAACAGCTCCGGTGTGAGGAACTCGCTGTCATCGCGACCGAGGATCTCCGACACCGGACGGTCACCGGCCTCGATGACCTCCATGGCGGCGGCGTTGAGGAACAGGTATCGGCCCTCGGAGTCCTTGACGTAGAGGGAGTCGGGTGCCGCGTCGGCGATGGCCTGCACGTGCCGGAGGCGCCGGAGCTCGGCGCTGTCCGCGCTCGCATCGACCAACGCGCTGAGCGAATCGACGAGTCTCCGTAGCCGAGCGATCTCGGCCAGTGCCTCATCGAGATCGACCGGTGCAGCCGGGCCGCCCGCACGAGCGGTGGGCCGCTCGCGCCCGGGATCGGCTTCCGATGCGTTCACGGGGACACAGCGTAGTTCTCTTGTGTGGAGCTGCAACAGGAGATCGGGAGATGTCGCAGCCCGTGCGAGACTGGAGGGTGTGAGCAGCCCCAGCCAGCAGCAGAGCTTCTACGACGCGGTCGGTGGCGCGGAGACCTTCCGTGACCTCATCCACCGGTTCTACCTCGAGGTGGCCGGAGACGAGTTGCTGCGGCCGCTGTATCCCGAGGCGGATCTCGGCCCCGCCGAGGAGCGGCTGCGGATGTTCTTCGAGCAGTACTGGGGCGGTCCGCGCACCTATTCGGAGAAGCGGGGGCACCCGCGGCTGCGCATGCGGCACGTGCCCTTCCGGATCACCGAGCTCGAGCGGGACGCGTGGCTGCGCTGCATGGACGTCGCGATCGCTTCGATCGGCGACGACCGCATGGAGCCCGCCCGCAAGCAGGAGCTCAGGGCCTACTGTGAAATGGCCGCGCAGATGCTCGTGAACACCCCCTTGGGCGCCTGAGCGCTCTACCCCCGGCACCGCACGATTCCCGCCGTACCCGCGCGGGGAGAACGAGGAGTGAGATGACGCCGCCCGCCGGCCCCGGCCCGCACCGCGATTCGACGCCGTGGTGGAAGGATGCGACCTTCTACCAGATCTACCCGCGATCCTTCTCCGATTCGAACGGCGACGGTGTGGGCGACCTGCGCGGGGTGATCGACCGGCTCGGATACCTGGAGTTGCTGGGCATCGATGCGCTGTGGCTCTCCCCGGTGATGCGCTCCCCCATGGCCGACCACGGATACGACGTGTCGGACCCGCGCGATATCGACCCGCTGTTCGGCGATCTGCAGGATATGGACGACCTGATTCGCGAAGCGCATGCGCGCCGGATCCGGGTCACGATGGATCTGGTGCCGAACCACACCTCCGATCAGCATCCGTGGTTCCGGGCCGCACTCGCTTCCGGGCCGGGCAGCCCCGAGCGGGACCGCTACATCTTCCGGGACGGCCGGGGGCCCAACGGTGATCTGCCACCGAACAACTGGCCCAGTATCTTCGGCGGGCCCGCATGGCACCGCGTCACCGAGGCGGACGGCCGACCCGGCCAGTGGTACCTGCACATCTTCGCTCCGGAGCAGCCCGACCTGAACTGGGAGAACGACGACGTCTTCGAGGACCTGGCCGCCACGCTCCGATTCTGGCTCGGTCGCGGCGTCGACGGATTCCGGATCGACGTGGCGCACGGCATGGCCAAGCCGGCGGGCCTGCCCGATATGGATCTGGCGAACAACCAGATCATGGACAACGACGAGAACGACCTCCGATTCAACGATCCGGGGGTGCATGCGATCCACCGGCGGATCCGCGCCGTGATGAACGAGTTCCCGGACCGAGTGACGATCGGCGAGATCTGGGTCAAGGACAACGACCGCTTCGCCGAGTACATCCGGCCCGACGAACTGCATCTCGGGTTCAACTTCCGGCTCGCGGAGGCGGCGTGGGACGTGCGGGAGATCCGGGATGCGATCGATAACTCGTTGATCGCGGTGGAATCGGTGGGCGGAACGGCCACCTGGACGCTGTCGAACCATGACGTGCCGCGCGAGGTGACCCGCTTCGGCGGCGGCGCCGTGGGACAGGCGCGCGCCCGGGCGATGATCCTCGTCGAGCTGGCCTTGCCGGGAACAGCGTTCCTGTACAACGGTTCCGAACTCGGGCTGCCGAACGTCGATCTGCCCGACGAGGCACTGCAGGATCCCACCTGGGAGCGTTCCGGCCACACCGAGCGCGGTCGCGACGGCTGTCGCGTGCCCCTACCGTGGCAGGGCACCACGCCACCGTACGGATTCTCGACCAATCCCGACACCTGGCTGCCGATGCCCGACGACTGGACGGACCTCACCGCCGAGGCGGAACTGGAGGACCTGCGCTCGACGCTCACGCTCTACCGGACGGCGCTGGAGTTGCGTCGCACCCGGCCGGAATTCCGCGGCGATGCCATCGAGTGGTACGGCTCGCCCCGACCCGGCACCGCCGCCTTCCGGCGCGTCGGCGGGCGGCTCACCTGCGTCGTGAACGCATCGGATACCCCGGTCGAACTGCCCGAGGGCGAGCTGATTCTCGCGAGCGCGTCGCTCGTCGACGGTTTGCTGCCGCCGGACGCGGCCTGCTGGCTGGCGTGATCCGGCTCGGCCGCCGTCAGGCGCCGATGCGCTCGCGGGAGGTCCCGCCGCGGTTGGCCAGCGGCTGCGTGCCGATCGCGGCACCGAGCCCGACGGGCCCTGCGAGGTCGGCGTAGATCGTCTCGTGCGCGCCAGCGGGAACGCGGTAGGTCTCGTGCCACAGGCCCACGCGCGCCGCTCCCGCACCATGAGTCAACCGGTAGAACGTCAGCCAGGCAGGTCGATGTTCGAGTTCGGTGGCGTGCGAGTAGCTCTCGAGTTCGGCGAACGAACGCCAGTACTGCACCACGATCGGACCCGTAGGTGCGATCGCGTTGAACCCGCCGAGATATCCCAGCGCGCCACCCGCGGCGCGGTCGCGTTCGAGTTCGGCCTGCATCCGGAACATCGCCCGGCTCACGAAAAATGCCTGGCCCAGGCGCCAGGCGCGGCGCGGACGCATCCCCAGTAGGAACACCACCAGATCGCCGTCATAGGTGTCGGTCTGCATGTCGTGGTTCATGGTCCGCTCCTCGCGTCCGCCGGATATCCCGCTGGATAACCCACCAACCATATTGGAGAGTGCCACTATCCTATGTCAAGATCATCACATGAAATTGTCGGAACTCTCCACCGAGACCGGCGTCAGCACCGCCTCCCTGAAGTACTACCTGCGTGAATCATTGCTGGCGCCGGGCGATCCGATCACCCGCACCCAATCCGACTACGGCCCGATGCACGTCGAGCGGGTGCGGTTGATCCGCGCGCTGGCCGACTCCGGCGGGCTCTCGCTCGCTCAGATCCGGCGCGTCCTGAACGCCCTTGACAGCCCGGCCGTGGCACGTCACGACATGTTCGGCGTCGCTCAGGAGGTGCTGGTCGAAGCCTCCCCCGTCGTCGACGACGCCGAGTGGAGCGCCCTCGCCGAGGGCTTCGTCCGCGAACGCGGTTGGCGGATCCAGGAGCATGACCCCCTCATCCCCGTCCTGGGCAGCCAATTGCGCGCGCTCCTCGCGTCGTGCCCCGTATCGGATACCGACACGCTGGATCGCTGGGCCGACGCCTCCGAGATGATCGCCTCCGCCGATCTCGACGTACTCTCCGACGACGACGCGGAGGCGCTCAAGACCGTGATCGTCGGGACGGTGTTGTCCGACAAAGTGCTCCAGACACTGCGGCGCCTCGCCCAGCAGGACCGCAGTGCACGACTGCACGACGACGCACGGACCTCACACGCCGGTCAGACCAGTAGCGACGGCCCGGCCTCCCGGCGCTGATACAGCGAGCCGAACCGGGCGTCCACGCGCACCCACGTGGCGGTCGCCGATACCCGCACGGGCTCGTCCGCGCCGTCGGCGGCGAATCCCATGGCTTCCAACGAGAACGCGGTGCGCAGGCTGATCGGTACCGTCTGCCCCGCCCCGGTCACGGCCATCACATCCGAGTCCAGAAGCGACGGTGGCGGCCCCGCTGGACCGCCCGCCTCGCGCCCCACTTCGACGCCGCGTTCGGCGACCGCGCGCAACGCCGCCGCGGGCACATCGTCGACGTGGGTGAACCCGCCGGCGGGTGGCAGAGCGCCGCGCCAGGCCGAGTCGAGCGCGAAGCCGACGTCGACGTAGCCGTCGGCGGCCGACGGGTCCGCACGGACCGATTGGAGGACGGTGGCAGCGCTGCAGACCAGCGAGTCCGGTGCCACGGCGCCGTCGAGCACACGCACCGCGAGCACCCCGAAGCCGGTACGTCCCCATACCTCGACTCGCTCGTCGTCACGGCGCCGTACGCGCAGCACCGCCGAATCGTCGGTCCGGAGCAGCCGAGTGGCGAAGGCCGCGAGGTCGGCACGCACCGGCCCCGCGATGGTCAGTCGCCGATCACTCACCGCGAGAACGACTTCAGATAGTCACGCTGTTCGCCTGACAGTCGGCGCACCCGCTGCTCGGCCACATCGAAGGCGGCGAGGCGCACCGTCGCCACCACCGCCGGAGCGGCCCCGAGCTCCGCTCCCGCGGGCCGGACCTCGTGATGCACCACGAAATCCGCGGCCCGCACGGCGGAGGTCCACACGGTCACCTGGAGAGGTGAGTCCTGATGGCGCAGCTGGCCCCGGTACTCGACCTCCAGCTTCGCGAGCAGCAACCCGTCCAGTAGGTCGCGGGTGGGCGCGTCCGGCGCGAAGAGCAGCGGGATTCGCGCCTCCTCGAGCAGCGTCACCATGCGGGCGTTATTGATGTGCTGGTACACGTCCATATCGGACCAGCGCACATCCACCGGAACCGTCAGGCCCGACGTTCCGTCGTCGAAGGTGGTCCGGACGCCGGTGACGCCCGCCGCGGTGAAGCTGTACTCGGTCACCCCGCCACGCTAGCCGACGCTGCGCAACACCGACCTCAGGGCCCGCGTGGCCACCGAGAGGATCGACTCCTGATTCGCCGGCGGCTCGCCCTCCTCGGCATCGAGGATCTCCGCGAGCAGCGAGCGCACCCGCTCGAGGCTGCGGGAATTGTGCGACTCCCAGTCGGCGATCTTCTGGTCGGCGGGCTCCCCCGGATCGGTGAAGTTGAGCACCTCGATCGTCAGGGCCCGCAACGCGCCGTACAGATCATCACGCAGTGCCAGCCGCGCCATTTCGCTCCATCGGTCGCCACGCGGCAATTCCGCGACGGCCCCCAACATCCGATCCACCCGCAGGTGCTGCATCATCGCGAAGTAGAGCTGCCCGACCTCGTCGTCCTCACGCTCGGTGATATCGGCGATATCGACGACGTCGAGCAGGCTGAACCGATACAGCGCACGGCTCACGCTCAACGCCAACTCGCTCGGAACGCCTGCGGATTCGGCCCGATCAGCAGAGGCACGGGCCTGCGAGTCGTACTCGATTCCCCACTCGCCCATCGCCGCCGACAGTGCCGCGATCCGGCTGGCGTACCGATTGACCTCGGCGCCGATCGCGATGGGCTGCGGCCGGCTGTTGAGCATCCAGCGGGCACCTCGGTCGAGCACCCGCCGGCTCTCGGCGAGCAGCGCCGCGGTCTCGGCGGCGGACACCGGAAGCGCCCGGATCTCGGACCACGTGGTGGGCAGGTCGAAGACCCGGCTCACGGCGACGAAGGCGCGCACCGCATCACTCGCACTGGCACCGGTCTCCTCCGAGAGGCGATATCCGAAACTCACGCCCGCGTTGTCCACCAGTTCGTTGACCACCTGGGTCGCCACGATCTCACGGCGCAGCGGATGGGCGAAGACGGCATCGCCGGCGCGGTCGCGCAGCCGATCCGGGAAGTAGCCGGGCAGGCGGGCGGCGAGCGCATCGTTGTCAGGAAGGTCACCGGCCAGGAGGTCGTCCTTGATCGCGAGCTTCACGTGCGCCATCAGGTTCGCCAGTTCGGGCGAGCTGAGTCCCTGCCCCGCGGCCTGCAACCGGTCGGTCTCCTTGCGCGTGGGCAATGCCTCCAACCGCAGATCGACACCACGATTGCGGGACAGGTCCGCCAGGATCCGGGCGTGCACGTCCACCATCTTCGGCGCCAGGGCGCGCTCCACGGACAGAGCGAGATTCTGGGAGACGTTGTCCGCCAGGACGAGACGGGAGACGTCGTCGGTCATCGAGACCAGCAGATCGTGCCGCTCGTCCCCGGCGATCGCACCTGCGGCGATCTGCCGGTCCAGCAGGATCTTGATGTTCACCTCGTGGTCGGAGCAGTCCACGCCGGCGGAGTTGTCGAGGGCGTCGGTGTTGATCCGGCCGCCACTGCGGTCGAACTCGATGCGTCCCAGCGGCGTGACTCCGAGGTTGCCACCCTCACCGATCACCTTGGCGCGCAACTCATTACCATTGACACGGATGGCGTCGTTGGCGCGGTCGCCGACCGCGAGATCGGTCTCCGTCGAGGCCTTGACGTAGGTGCCGATGCCGCCGTTCCACAGCAGGTCGACCGGTGCCAGCAGGATGGCCCGGATCAACTCGGGCGGGGTCATCTCGGTGACACCGTCGGGCAACGCCAAGGCGGCGCGCACCTCGGGGCTGATCGGCACCGACTTCTGATCACGGCTGAAAACGCCGCCGCCGGCACTGATCTTGTCGGTGTCGTAGTCCTTCCACGACGAGCGCGGCAGGTCGAACAGACGACGCCGCTCGGCGAATCCCACTGCGGCATCGGGGTTCGGATCGAGGAAGATGTCGCGATGGTCGAACGCGGCGACCAGGCGGATGTGCTCGGAGAGCAGCATGCCGTTGCCGAACACGTCCCCGCTCATATCGCCGACACCCGCAGCGGTGAAGTCCTCGGAATGAGTGTCGACACCCATCTCCCGGAAATGCATCTTCACCGACTCCCAGGCACCTCGGGCGGTGATGCCCATGCCCTTGTGGTCGTAGCCCTCCGACCCGCCGGAGGCGAAGGCGTCGCCGAGCCAGAAGCCGTAGCCATCGGCCACGTCGTTGGCTATATCGGAGAACGATGCGGTGCCCTTGTCGGCGGCCACCACGAGGTAGGTGTCATCGCCATCGCGACGCACCACTCGCTCGGGAGGCAACACCTCGCCGTCGGGGCCCAAATTGTCGGTCACGTCGAGCAATCCCGAGATGAACGACCGGTAGCAGGCCACGCCCTCAGCGCGCTGGGCCTCGCGGTCGACCGCGATGTCGCCGGTGAGTTCGGGCGGGTTCTTCACCACGAAGCCGCCTTTGGCGCCGACGGGCACGATCACCGCGTTCTTGACCGCCTGGGCCTTGACCAGTCCGAGGATCTCGGTGCGGAAGTCCTCGCGGCGGTCCGACCAGCGCAGGCCGCCGCGGGCCACCATGCCGAACCGCAGGTGGACGCCCTCCACGCGCGGCGAGTAGACGAAGATCTCGAACCGCGGCCTCGGCTTCGGCGCCTCGGGGATGCGGCCCGGCTCCACCTTGAGCGAGATCACCGGCTTATCGGCATAGAAGTTGGTGCGCACCGTCGCCTGCACCACGTGCAGGTACGCCCGCAGGATCCGATCGGCGTCGAGGCTGGTGATCGCTGCCAGCGCCGTCTGCACATCGGCCTCGGCCTGCGCGGCGGCATCGGCGTCGGCAGCCACCGGGTCGAACGTCGCGCCCCACAGCCGCTGGAGCGCGAGCACGGCATCGCGGTGGTCGAGCAGCACCTGTGCCATGTGCCCGGGGCTGTACCCGAATCCGCACTGCCGCAGGTACTGGCCGACGGCGCGGAGCAGTGCCACCCGGCGCCAGTCCAGACCGAAAGCGAGGATCAATTCGTTGAACCGGTCCACCTCGCACTCGCCGCGCCATACCGCCGCGGCACCGGCGCTGGCCAGTTTCCGGCGCTCGGCGAGGTGCGCCTCGAGGTCGGCATCGGCGACTCCGGCGACAGCCGCGTCACGCAGCGCTTTCGGGGCCCGCAGGCCGAAGTCGTAGACGGTGCAGGTCACTCCGTCGGGACGGCGCACCGTGTACGGCCGCTCGTCGAGCACCTCGACCCCCAACGACTGGAGCACCGGGAGCAGCTGGGACAGGGTCACCCGGCCACCGGTGAGGAACATGGCGAAGCGCAGGCCGGTCTCCTCGCCGGGCGGATCGTAGAAGACCAGGTCCATTCCCTCGGCCGGGAGCCCGTCGATCCGGGTGACATCGGCGAGCGCGAGCTCGGGCGCCTGATCCTCCTTGTAATTCGGTGAGAACCCGGGGAGGTAGGTGCGCACCGTCTCCACATCAGCACCTGCGGCCGCGGCCGCGGCGAGGACATCCTCGTCCCATGTGCGACTCGCCTCGCCGAGCCGTCCGCGGATCCGGGCCTCGTCGTCCGCGCGGAATACCGGGACCGCGGATTCGTCGCGCGGGAGCAACACGAATTGAATTCGAGCGATGGCGGATTCAGTAACCCGGGCGGTGAACCGGTCGACCCGCATACCGGTCTCGTCCTCAAGCACATCGATCAGGACACCCCGGGCGCGGGAGGTGTAACGATCGCGCGGCAGATACACCAGCGCGGTCGCGAACCGAGCCAGTTTGTCGGTACGCAGGAACAGAGCGAGGTCGCCGTCGCTCAGTTCACGAAGCCCCCCGAACACCCGCGCCAGTTCGTCCTCATCGCCCACGATGAGCCGCAGCCGCGGGAACGTCTGGATGTACTCCATCAGACGCTGGTTCGCCGAATCCGCCGGGTCGACGCCGATCCGGGTGAGCACCCGCTCGATCTTCGCCCCCACCATCGGGATGTCGAAGACGTTGTCGTGCAGGCCCAGAACGGTCAGCGCCATCGCGTAGCACACAGTGGCGCCGCCGTCGGCGGGAGTCGCATTGAGCAGGAAGGGCGCGCCGGCGGCATCACCGAGGGGCTGCGCCAGTTCGATCACCGCGATGTCTCCGGCCGCCGGCGCGGGCAACGCGTCGAGCACAGCGCGTACCTGCGGCGCCGGGTCGCTGAGTACCCCGGTGCCCGCACCGTCGCTCCAACTCCCGAGCACCCTGGCGTTCCCGTCCGCGAGCCATGTCATGAAGTCCGACGGGGACCGTCCCGGCGGCTGCGCCGTCACCGCGGCAGCGGTGCGGGGAAAGGCGGACTGGTCGATCGCGGACAGCGCCACGGGCGTGCTCCTCCTGCGGGTCGTGGCAGCGGACACGCGAAATGCAGGGTCAGCACGCGGCGCCGTTGCCAAGGTGTGACGGAGCTGTGAGCTCCGACGACCAGACTACGGGCGGAGAGGGGGCTACGGGCCAGTAATAACGACGACGGCGCCCACCACCGTGGAGGTGACGGGCGCCGTCGTCGGCGGAGAACGCTCAGTCGCGGGTGAGCTTGCGATGCGTCACGGCGTGCGGACGGGCCGCGTCGGCACCGAGCCGCTCCACCTTGTTCGCCTCGTAGGCCTCGAAGTTGCCCTCGAACCAGAACCACTGTCCCTCTTCGACGTTGCCCTCCCACGCGAGGATGTGGGTGCACGTCCGGTCGAGGAACCAGCGGTCGTGCGAGATCACCACGGCGCAGCCCGGGAACTCCTGGAGGGCGTTCTCCAGACTCGACAGGGTCTCGACGTCGAGATCGTTGGTGGGCTCGTCGAGCAGGATCAGGTTGCCGCCCTCTTTGAGGGTCAGTGCCAGGTTCAGCCGGTTGCGCTCACCGCCGGACAGCACCTCCGAGGGCTTCTGCTGATCCGGGCCCTTGAAACCGAAGGCGCTGACGTAGGCGCGCGAGGGCATCTCGTTCTGGCCGACGGTGATGTAGTCCAGACCGTCGGAGACCACCTCGAAGACCGTCTTCTTCGGGTCGATATTGGCGCGGTTCTGGTCGACGTAGCTGAGCTTGACCGTCTCGCCGACCTTCACATCGCCGGAATCCGGGGACTCGAGGCCGACGATGGTCTTGAACAGCGTGGTCTTGCCCACGCCGTTGGGGCCGATCACGCCGACGATGCCGTTGCGCGGCAGCGTGAACGTCAGGTCCTTGATCAGGACCCGGCCGTCGAAGCCCTTGTCCAGGTGGGAGACCTCGACCACCACGTTGCCCAAGCGCGGCGGCGTGGGAATCTGGATCTCTTCAAAGTCGAGCTTGCGGTGCTTCTCGGCTTCGGCCGCCATCTCGTCGTAGCGCTCGAGACGGGCCTTGTTCTTGGTCTGGCGGGCCTTCGCGCCGGAGCGGACCCACGCCAGCTCCTCCTTGAGCCGCTTCTGCAGCTTCTGATCCTTCTTGCCCTGCACCTCGAGCCGTTCGGCCTTCTTCTCCAGGTAGGTGGAGTAGTTGCCCTCGTAGCCGTGCAGCTTCCCGCGCTCGACCTCGCAGATCCACTGCGCGACGTGATCGAGGAAGTACCGGTCGTGGGTCACGGCGAGGACGGCACCGGGATAGTTCGCGAGATGCTGCTCGAGCCACAGCACCGACTCGGCGTCGAGGTGGTTGGTGGGCTCGTCGAGCAGCAGCAGATCGGGCTTGCTGAGCAACAGCTTGCACAGCGCGACGCGACGCTTCTCACCGCCGGACAGTGTGGTGACCGGCGAGTCGCCCGGCGGGCAGCGCAGCGCGTCCATCGCCTGCTCGATCTGCGAGTCGACTTCCCAGGCGTCCACGGCATCGAGCTGCTCCTGCAGCTTGCCCATCTCCTCCATGAGCTCATCCGTATAGTCGGTGGCCATCAGCTCAGCCACCTCGTTGTAGCGGCGCAGGTTGACCATCGTCTGGCCGAGGCCGTCCTCGACGTTCTCCTTGACGGTCTTGGTCTCATCGAGCTGAGGCTCCTGCATCAGGATGCCGACGGTGGCCTCCGGGTCGAGGAAGGCCTCGCCGTTGCTCGGCTGGTCGAGCCCGGCCATGATCTTGAGGATCGACGACTTACCGGCACCGTTCGGGCCGACCACGCCGATCTTGGCGCCGGGGTAGAACGACATCGTGACGTCATCGAGAATGACCTTATCGCCGTGCGCTTTACGCACCTTCTTCATGGTGTAGATGAATTCAGCCACAGTCCCTACCCTGTCTCACACGAAAACCGCCCACCGGGATGCCGGGGGCAAACGTGTCCAGCGTACCCATCGCGGCGGGTGTCGGCGTCACGGCGGTCGGGCGCGTCAGCGGCGCGCACGCAGTGATCGTGCGATGCGCTCGCCGGCGATCACGATCGCTGCCGCCACGATCAGCAGGCAGACGGGAACGTAGAACTCGACCCAACCGTTCGCCACAACGATGATGCCGACGATGAACGGTGCCGCGGCGAGCACCATCAAACCCGCCGCGAGCAGGCTCTTGACGACGTCCCCGACGATCACGTCGACGTCGACCCCTACATTCTCAGACCGCTTCGCCCCGGTGTCTGTTTCATCAACCACAACACGTTTTTACCATCACGAATTCCTCGTGGTGATCGTCTCCGATCGAAGTGTCAGTCCCTGATGCCGAGGAGGATCTTGCCCACCGCGCGTCGCTCGTCGATGCTGAGCAGCGCATCGGTGACTCGGTCGAGCGGGTACGTCTCACCGATCAGCGGTTCGATGAACCCGGCCTCGATCTTCGGCAGGAGGTGCGCCCACTGGCGCTGCAGGTAGCCGGGCCGGGCCAGCGCGTAGGCACCCCACGCGACGCCCACCACATCGAGGTTGTTCAGCAGCAGCCGATTGACCTTGACCTCGGGGATCGAGCCCGCGGTGAATCCGACCACGAGCGCGCGGCCGTCGGTCGCAAGCGATCGCAGCGAATCGGTGAATCGGTCGCCGCCGACGGGGTCGACCACGATGTCAACGCCCTTGCCTCCGGTCGTTGCCGTGACCGCCTCGCGAAAGCTGTCGGCGAGTACGTACTCATCGGCCCCCGCGGCGACCGCGGCCTCCCCCTTCTCTTCCGTAGACGTGACCGCGATGACCCGCCCCGCATCGAAGGCCTTCGCCACCTGGATCGCCGCCGAGCCGATACCGCCGGCCGCGCCGTGTACGAGCACTGATTCGCCGGCGGCCAGGCGACCGCGGTGGAGCAGTGCGAAGTGCGCGGTCAGGTAGTTGAACGGGATCGCGGCCGCCGCCTCGTAGGAGAGTGAATCCGGGATCGGGAACACCGCATCCGGGGAGCACGCGACCTGTTCGGCGAAGCCCCCCAACAGCGGGAGCGCCGCGACCCGCTGCCCGACGGCGAGCCCAGAACCCTCCGGCGCGGCGGCGACCGTACCGGCAACCTCGGCCCCCGGAATGAACGGCAGGTCGGGTTTGACTTGATAGAGGCCGCGCGACTGCAAGACCTCGGGGAACGCGACGCCCGCCGCGCGAACGTCGATGAGCACATTCGTCGTTCCGGGATCCGGGCTCGGAGCGTCTACCAGTTCCAAGGAGGTGGGTCCGCCGAGCGTGGTGATCTGCGCCGTCTTCATGACTGCCCACGGTAGGCGGCCCGGCGCGGCGGCGGAGCCGATCCGGCTCGCCGCACCCCGCCGGGTGGCTCACAGCCCCGATCGCGGTACCGGGCGGACCTCGACACATCGCCGTAACACGCATGCCCGCGACCGGAAACAGCGGCGACGAACCGTGGAGGCATGACGACGACGGCCGCCACGGTGTGCGGATACTGCGGGGTGGGCTGCGGCCTGAACCTGCAGGTCCGCGACGGCCGGGTGATCGCGTCCGTCGGCCGCGAAGACCATCCGTCGAACCGGGGCCGGCTGTGCACCAAGGGGGCCACCACCGTTGATCTGCTCGCCGCGGGTGGCCGGCAGAGCACCGGACTCGTCCGCGCCCACCGCGGCGGTGACCAGGCTCCAGTCGGCGCCGACGAAGCCGTCGCTGAGGCCGGGCGCCGCCTGCGCGCGGTGCGCGACAAACACGGCCCCGATGCGATCGCCGTCTACGTCTCGGGCCAGATGTCCTTGGAGGCGCAGTACCTCGCGACCAAGCTGGCCAAGGGCTTCCTGCGAACGTCCTGGCTGGAGTCGAACTCACGGCTGTGCATGGCCAGCGCCGGCACCGGCTACAAGCAGTCGCTCGGTGCCGATGGCCCGCCCGGCAGCTACGACGATCTGGACCACGCCGACCTGTTCCTGGTGATCGGCTCCAACATGGCCGACTGCCACCCCATCCTCTTCCTGCGGATGATGGACCGGGTCAAGGCCGGCGCGAAGCTCGTCGTGGTCGATCCACGGCGCACCGCGACGGCGGCGAAAGCCGACATCCACCTCGCGGTGCGCCCGGGCACCGATCTTGCACTGCTCAACGGCCTGCTGCGGCTGATCGTCGACGCGGGTGCCGTCGACGAGGGCTTCGTGGCCGCGCACACCGAGGGCTGGGAGGCGATGACCGCTCTCCTCGACGAATACCCGGTCGACCGCGTCGCCGGACTGACCGGGGTCGGCGAGGACCAGATCCGGGCCGTCGCCGAACTGGTGGCTGCGAACCGCAACTGGGTCAGCCTGTGGACGATGGGACTCAACCAGTCCACGCACGGCACCTGGAACACGAACGCCCTGGTGAACCTGCACCTCGCGACCGGCGCGCTGTGCCGGACCGGCGCGGGCCCGTTCAGCCTGACCGGCCAGCCGAACGCCATGGGCGGCCGCGAGATGGGATACATGGGGCCGGGACTTCCCGGCCAGCGTTCCGCGCTGGTGCCCGCGGACCGCGAATTCGCCGAGCGGGTCTGGAACCTGCCTCCCGGTACCGTCCGCACCCCGTCGCCGGGCGGCGGCACTATCGACATGTACCGTCGCATGAGCCGCGGCGAGATCCGCGCGGCATGGATCATCTGCACCAACCCCGTTGCCTCCGTAGCGAACCGGTCCACCGTGATCGAGGCGCTCCAGACCGCTGACGTCGTGATCGTGCAGGACGCCTACGCGGGCACGGAGACCGCCGCCTACGCCGACGTAGTGCTGCCCGCGGCTCTGTGGGCCGAGGCCGATGGGGTGATGGTCAATTCCGAACGCACCCTCACGCTGACCGAGGCCGCGACCCCGCCACCCGGAGAGGCCCGCCCGGACTGGCGGTTGATCTGCGATATCGCGCGCGAGCTCGGCCACGGAGACGCCTTCGACTATCCCGATGCCTCGGCGGTCTTCGACGAGTTCAAGCGGTTCCGGAACACCCAGACCGGCTGGGACGTGCGCGGCGCCGACCACGAACGGTTGCGTCGTGAGCCGGTGCAGTGGCCCGCGGCTCCTGGCGGCCCGGCGCGCAACCCGATCCGCTACCTCGACGCCGAGCGGGGACTGCGGTTCCCGACCCCGTCGGGACGCGCCCGGTTCCTGCCCCGCCCGTACCTTCCGCCGGCGGAACTCCCGGACGATGAGTTCCCGCTGCTGCTGACCACAGGCCGGACGGCGCATCAATGGCACACCATGACGAAGACGGGGCGGGTGGCGAAGCTGAACAAGCTCAATGCCGCCCCCTTCGTCCAACTGCACCCCGAGGACGCAGAACGCCTCGGGATCGGCGACGGCGATCGGGTCGAGATCCGCAGCCGGCGGGGCCGAGCGGTACTACCCGCCACGGTCGATCCCGCCGTGCGGCCCGGTGTGTGCTTCGCCCCGATGCACTGGAACGACGCCTTCGGCACCGACCTGGCGGTGAACGCCGTCACCAGTGATGCCGTCGACCCCGATTCCTTGCAGCCGGAGTTCAAGGCCTGCGCCGTGGCACTGACAGTGGTCGAGCACGCCGTCGTACCGGTCGCGGAGCCCGAAGACGAGATCGGCACCCCCGACCTCACGGTGATCTGGGCGTCGCAGACCGGTACCGCCGAGGCGTACGCGCATTCCTGTGCCGAGGCTTTCCGGGACGCCGGCCTCGCGGTCCGGTTGCGGAGCGCCGACGCCGTCTCGATCGCAGACCTGCGCAGCGACCGGGCCGGGACAGTCCTGTTCACGGTCTCGACCACCGGCGACGGTGACGCCCCCGACAACGGCCTCGCGCTATGGGATGCGCTCGCCCGCGCCGAACCCGGTGACCTCGATGACCTGCGGTACTCGGTGCTCGGCTTCGGCGACCCCAACTACGCCGACTTCTGCGGCTTCGCGCGCAAACTCGATGCTCGCCTCACCCACCTCGGCGGCGCCCGGATCGCCGAACGCGTCTCCTGCGAGCCCGAATTCGCCGAACCCGCCCGCCGGTGGCTGGACAGTGTCGCCTCGGCGCTCGGGACCAGGGCCCAGATCGCCGAGGCCGACGAATCCGAGTACAGCCGCACCCGTCCGCTGCGCACCACCCTCGTCCGGACCGCACGCCTGAGCGGCTCCGGATCGGCGAAGGACGTGCGCACCTTCGTCTTCGACCTACCGGAGGGCACGCTCAGCTACGCGGCGGGTGACGCACTGGGCATCTGGCCGCGCAACCGCCCCGAGGTGATCGCCGAATGGGCCACCCTCACCGGTGTCAATCCGGAGGCGGCACCGCTGGACACCCTCGATCTCACGCGTATCACCCCCGACCTGGTGCGATTCCTGCACGACCGGGCGCCGTCGCACGAACTGGACGCGGCCATCGCCGACCCCGGCGGATTCGCGGTCTGGTCGTGGGGCCGGCAGGCACTCGATCTGATCGCGCAGCACCCGGTACACGCGAGCGCCGACGAGTGGCTCTCCGTGCTGCGGCCACTCACCCCACGCCTGTACTCGATCAGCTCCAGCCCACTCGAGCACCCGCACGAGGTGGCGATCACCCCGTCTATCGTCGGCTTCGACGTGGCCGGAAGGCGACGGCACGGGGTGAGCACCGGCTATCTGGCAGGCCTGCGCCCCGGCGATGAAGTCGATCTTTTCATCCAGCGCACCAAACACTTCCGCCCGCCGGCGGATCCCGGAGCCCCTGCGATCATGATCGGCCCGGGCACCGGAGTGGCGCCCTTCCGCGGCTTCCTGCACGACCGGGCACGATCGGGGGCGAGTGGCGCGAACTGGCTGTTCTTCGGTGAGCAGCATGCGGCGACCGACTTCTACTACCGGCACGAACTCGACGCACTCAGCGCCGACGGCGTGCTCACCCGCCTCGACGTGGCCTTCTCCCGCGATTCCGCCGCCAAGGTCTACGTCCAGGACCGGATGCGCGAGCACGCGGCGGAACTGTGGCAATGGATCCGGGCCGGTGCGCATCTGTACGTGTGCGGGGACGCGAGCCGGATGGCCCGCGATGTGGACGAGGCACTGCGCGGCATCGTCGCCGAGCACGGGCACATGGCCCCGCGAAGTGCCGACGCCTATGTGGCCGCGCTCTCGGCGGAACGCCGGTACGTGCGCGACGTGTACTGAACGCGCTCACACCGCGCGCATGGCCGGTGTGAGGAAGCCGTGATCACAGCGCAACGCGGCAGCACCCCGTCGCAACACCGGGTCCATACCGTCGGTCTCATCAGCTTCGGGCATCGATCCCGGCGAGAGGAGACTCGAATGAACGCCCCGCGCACAGTGGTCGTGGTGGGACACGGCATGGTCAGCCACCGCTTCGTCGAAGCGCTGCGCGCCCGTGACACCGACGGCGTGTGGCGCATCGTCGTCTTCGGCGAGGAGGCCGACGCCGCCTACGATCGCGTGGGTCTCACCTCGTACGTAGGGGCGTGGGATCGAGGCGCGCTGGCCCTGTCCGGGAACGACTACCGCGGAGACGATCTGGTGGAGGTCCGGCTCGGGAGCCGGGTCGCGGCGATCGACGCCGCCGCCAAGTCGGTGACCACCGAATCCGGTGAGCGCACCGCCTATGACGCGCTGGTACTGGCCACCGGCTCATACGCCTTCGTACCACCGGTACCCGGTCACGACCTGCCCGGCTGCCACGTGTACCGCACGCTCGACGACCTCGATGCCATCCGCGCCGACGCCGAGGCCGCGGCAGCACGGGACGCCGAGTCGGTGGGCATCGTGGTCGGCGGCGGCCTGCTCGGGCTGGAGGCGGCGAACGCGCTGCGTTCGCTGGGCCTTCGCCCCCGGGTGGTCGAGGTCAATCCGCGGCTCATGCCGCAGCAGGTCGACTCGGGTGGCGGTGAGCATCTGGCTCGGATGATCTCCGAGCTCGGCATCGATATCAGCCTCTCGTCGGGAACCACTGACATCTCCCCCGGTGAGCACGGCCTGTCGGTGACACTCAAGGACGAATCGGTGGTCGACGCGGCGGTCGTGGTCTTCGCCGCCGGTGTGCGCCCGCGCGATGAGCTCGCCCGTGAGGCCGGAATCGCCGTCGGCGATCGCGGCGGCGTGCTCACCGACGTCGGTTGTGTCACCTCCGATCCCGACGTGTACGCGATCGGTGAGGTCGCTGCGATCGACGGGCGCTGCTACGGACTGGTGGGGCCCGGATACGCCACTGCGGAAGTCGTGGCGGACCGCCTGCTCGGCGGTGACGCCTGCTTCCCCGGTGCCGACATGTCGACCAAGCTCAAGCTGCTCGGCGTGGACGTGGCCAGCTTCGGCGACGCGCTCGGCACCACCGAGGGCGCCCTCGATGTGGTGGTGAGCGACCCGATCGGCGGCACCTACGCCAAGCTGGTGCTCTCCGACGACGCCTCGACCCTGCTCGGTGGCGTGCTCGTGGGCGATGCCTCGCAGTACGGTGTGCTCCGGCCGCTGGTCGGTTCGTCTCTGCCCGGCGATCCCGTCTCACTGATCGCACCGGTGGGCGACGGCTCCCCGGGTATCGGCGTCGGCGCTCTTCCCGAGTCGGCGCAGATCTGCTCGTGCAACGATGTCACCAAGGGCACACTGTGCGGCGCGATCGCCGAGGGCTCGTGCACGGTGGCGGAGCTCAAGGGCTGCACCGGGGCCGGCACCTCGTGCGGGTCCTGTGTGCCGCTCCTGTCGCAGCTGCTCGAATCCGAGGGCGTCACCGTCTCGAAATCGCTGTGCGAGCATTTCTCCCAGTCCCGCGCCGAGCTCTTCGAACTGGTGCAGGCGAGCGGCATCCGCACGTTCTCGGGCCTGATCGATCGGTTCGGTTCGGGCACCGGCTGTGACATCTGCAAGCCGACGGTGGCCTCGATCCTGGCCTCCACCAGCTCCGATCACATCCTCGACGGCGAGCAGGCCTCGCTCCAGGACAGCAACGATCATTTCCTGGCGAACATCCAGCGCAACGGCACCTATTCGGTGGTGCCGCGCATGCCCGGGGGCGATGTGACGGCCGAGCAACTCATCGTGATCGGCGAGATCGCCCGCGACTTCGGGCTGTACACCAAGATCACGGGCGGCCAGCGCATCGACATGTTCGGCGCCACCGTCGATCAGCTGCCGCTGATCTGGCGGCGCCTGGTGGACGCGGGTATGGAATCCGGCCAGGCCTACGGTAAGTCACTGCGCACCGTGAAGAGCTGCGTGGGCAGCGACTGGTGCCGTTACGGCCAGCAGGATTCGGTGCAGATGGCGATCGATCTGGAACTGCGCTACCGCGGCCTGCGGTCGCCGCACAAGATCAAAATGGGCGTCTCGGGCTGCGCCCGCGAATGCGCCGAGGCCCGCGGTAAAGACGTCGGCGTGATCGCCACCGAATCCGGTTGGAATCTGTACGTAGGCGGCAACGGGGGTATGACGCCCAAACACGCGCAACTGCTGGCCGGCGACCTCGACTCCGAGACGCTGATCAAGTACGTCGACCGGTTCCTCATGTATTACATCCGCACCGCCGACCGGCTGCAGCGCACCGCGCCCTGGGTGGAGTCGCTCAAGGGCGGTATGGAACGCCTGCGGGAGGTGGTGATCGACGATGCTCTCGGCCTGAACGCCGATTTCGAGGCCACCGTCGAGCGGCACGTCGACGGGTACGGCTGCGAGTGGAAGGGCGTGCTCGATGATCCCGACAAGCTCGCCCGGTTCGTCTCCTTCGTCAACGCTCCCGGTGCCCCGGATCCCACCGTCGAGTTCGGCGAGAAGAACGGTCGCCGGGTGCCGGTTCTCATGGGAACTCCGGCGATGCCCGCCCGCAAGACCTCGCTCACCGGTCAGGAGGCCTGAGATGACCACCGTCCCCTTCGATCTGCACCGCTGGACACGGGATTGGACGGCAGCCTGTCCGGTGGGCAGGCTAGAACCGCTACGCGGAGTGGCGGTGCTGCTGCCCGACGGCGCCCAGGTGGCTCTGTTCCGGTTGGCGGACGACAGTATCCGAGCGATCGGCAACATCGACCCGATCGGTCGGGCCGCGGTGATGTCGCGGGGCATCGTCGGCGATCGCGGGGGATTCCCGGTGGTGCAGTCACCGCTCAAGAAGCAGGCCTTCAGCCTGCTCGACGGACGCTGTCTCGATGCCCCCGACTTCTCGATCCCCGTGTACGACACCCGGATATCCTTGGACGGCACCGTGTTCGTGGCGAATTCACCCGAGATCAGATTCGGGTATCGGCCGCCTCGACCGGAATCCGCATAACGGAACGCTCATTGCGAGAGCACTGCGCCCCGCGACGAATCCTCGCGGGGCGCAGTCACGTCGCAGGCAGGTCAGCGCGCGGGCGCCACCCGGCCGGTGACCGCGAAGCCGGCGTGTCGGCGGCGCAGACACGCTAGACGCACCACCGCCGGATGCAGCCCCAGTGGATCGGCCACGATATCACCATCGGATTCGCGCAGACGCTGCTGGAACAGCCCCTCCGCCAATAGATATGAAGCTACCGCGACGGTCCGCGCACCGTCGGCACGGGCCGCCGCCACGACCTCGGGCACCGAGGGGTACCCGGAACCGTCCTTCGGTGGCGCCGCGAATGCGATGCGCACCCTGCCCCCGACCAGCGCCGAGAGCATCGCAGCAGTCGCCCGGATCTGCCCTTGTGCCTGGGGATCACGCGTGCCCGCCGCGGCCATCACCACGGCGTCGCCGCGACGCCAGCCGGCGTCGAGCAATCGTCCGAGCATGGCGCGCGCGAGCTCCGGCGATGGACCGAGTGCATCGGTGACGGTGACCGCGGGGTGCGCGGATTCAGCAATCTCGCGCGGAAGATCGTGGCACACATGGAATCCGCTGGATAGGAAGGCGGGTACCACGACGGTGGGGCGCTCCTCGAGGCTCGTCAGCACCTCGCTCGGGGTGGGTCCCAGAACATCGACGAAGGCCACCCGCACCTGCTCGTCCAGCCGATCCGCCATCGCCGCGGCGAGATCGGCGATCATCGCGACACCGTGGTTGTTGCGCGTACCGTGCGCCACCAGCAGGGTTCCCATATCGTCTCCTTCGCGTGCTCGGATCAGTGCTCGTCGAGCGCAAGCCGGTATCCCCGCTTGACCACCGTCGCGATGATCTCCTTGTGGCCCAGCCCGGTTCGCAACCGGGCGACGGCCGCCTCGACGGCGTGCGGATCGTCTCCGCCGAGCGCGGCGAGCAACTCGTCGCGGGAGACCACATCGCCGGGCTCGCGCGCGAGCAGGCGGAGCAGGGTGATCGAGGTGGGCGTGAGGTCGCGTTCGGCACCGTCGACGACGGCGCCGCGCGCGCGTAGTCCGAGGCTGTGCCCGGCCACCCGCAGGTCCGGCCTGCGGCCCGGAAGGTCCTGTTCGACCAGCCGTGCCAGGGCGCCGAGCCGCATCCGCTCGGGGGTCACCGATTCGATCCCCTCACGCTGCAGCGGGGTCGCGGTGACCGGCCCCACGCAGTACGCCACCACCGGGCCGGTGAGGGCGGCGCGCACCGAGTCGGCGACGCCGAGCTCGACGGCACGCTCCAACAGCGAGGCCGCGGCAGGAGCAGAAGTGAAGGTGACGGCGTCGACCTCGGCGAGAGCGATCGCCTCGACGATGCGGTCGAGGCCCGATAAGTCCTCCGGCTGCTCCCACCGGTACACGGGCACCGGCACGATCTCCGCGCCCAGGTCCCGCAGTCCGTCGAGCAAACCCGGGTTGGGGTCCCAGTCGTCGGTCGCGCCGTGCAGCTGGACGGCGACCCGCTGCCCGTGCAGATCCTCCCCCGCGAGGTGACTGAGCACCTCCGCCGACGATTCCGATTTGGGCGACCACTCCTCGCGCAAACCGGCGGCGCGCAGAGCGCCGGTGGCCTTGGGTCCGCGGGAGATCACCCGGCCGCCGCCAAGGGCGGCCACGAGGCCCTCCGCGACGCCCCAGCCCTCGGCGGCCTCCAGCCAGCCGCGGAAACCGATGCCGGTGGTGGCGACGAGCAGGTCCGGTGGTGCCGTGAGCAACTCGTCCGTGGCGGCGCGCAACCGCACATCATCGGACAGCGGCACCATGCTGATCGCGGGGGCCGCGACCACGGCGGCGCCGCGCCGGATGAGCAGAGTGGACAGCTCGTCGGCGCGGCGGGCGGCGGTCACGGCCACGGTGAAGCCGAGAAGTGGGGTGGCCGAGGCCTCGGTCGTCGGACCGGTCATCGGGCTCCTCTCCGGATAGGTCACCGTCACGTGTCAGCGGCTGTGCTGAGCGGTTCGCGGCGGTGCGTCCCGTCGAGCGTGCCATGCGCACTCGGCGCGGGGGTACGCACGTACACCTTCCAGGTGACCAGAGCGGCCACGACGTAGAAGGCGCCGAACACCCAGAAGGCGGTCGTCGCGGTGCCGCTCGCCTGGTAGGACGCACGCAACACCAGGTTGATTCCGACGCCTCCGAGACCGCCGACCGCACCTGCGATACCGATCACGGCGCCCGACATGGCGCGCGAGTAGTGGGTGCGGGTCGCCTCGTCGGCATCGAGTGACCGCGACTTGGCCTCGAAGATCGAGGGGATCATCTTGTACACCGAACCGTTGCCCAGTCCGCTGAGCAGGAACAGGGCGATGAATCCGGCGACATACGCCGCCATGGTCGCTCCGGTCGGTGCTCCCGTACCCGCGCTGGTGGCGGCGGCGATGAGGATTCCGGCGCCGGCGATCATGCCGGCGAACACGTACAGGGTCACGCGTCCGCCGCCGATGCGATCGGCGAGCTTGCCTCCGTAGACCCGCGCGATGGAACCGAGCAGCGGGCCGAGGAAGGCGATCTGCGCTGCCTGTAGCGATGCTTCGGCGGCGGTGGCGCCGCCCGCCTTGAAGGTCGCCTGGAGCACCTGGCCGAACGCGAAGGAGAAGCCGATGAACGAGCCGAAGGTACCGATGTAGAGGAGCGAGACGATCCAGGTGTCGCGGTCTGTGGCGGCCTTGCGCATCGCCGCGGTATCGACGGTGGGAACCTGCAGGTTATCCATGAAGAGGGCGGCACCGATGCCCGCGACGGCGAGCAGGACGAGGTACACGGCGCACACCCAATAGGGTTCGCCGGCACCGGCGGTCGCGATCACCAGCAGGCCAACCAGCTGCACGGCGGGTACGCCGATGTTGCCGCCGCCGGCGTTCAGGCCCAGCGCCCAGCCCTTGAGACGCTGCGGGAAGAAGGCATTGATGTTGGTCATCGACGAGGCGAAGTTGCCGCCGCCGAAACCGGTGAGCGCCGCGCACAGCAGGTACACCCACAGCGGCTGACCTGGATGAGCGAGGATCACGATGGTCGCGATCACCGGGATCGCCAGCACGAAGGCGCTGAACACGGTCCAATTGCGTCCGCCGAACCGTGCCGTGGCGAGCGTGTACGGCAGCCGCAGCAGCGAGCCGACGAGGGTCGCGGTGGCGCCGATGAGGAACTTGTCGGCAGTACTGAGGCCGTACACGTCCTGCGGCATGAACAACACCATCACCGACCACAGCGACCACACCGAGAATCCGACGTGCTCGGCGGCGACGGACCAGAACAGATTCCGCTTGGCGATCTTCTCGCCGCCGTTCTCCCACTGCTCGGTGTTCTCGGGATCCCAGTCGGTGATCGTGTGTGAGCGCGCCATGGTCGACCTCCTGTGCAGCGTGGGGACGCGAATCGAATGCCCCCGAAGGTAGGGAAGCCATGTTGCGGTCCCGCACCCGCGCGTGTCCCGCCGGTAAACCCGTTCTCACGGCGGCGTAACACCGGCGGTGAGCCGAGCGGTGGAACAATCGCCCCATGATTGCGGCGATCCTGGTGGCGACCTCTGCGTTCATCGTGTGGTGTCTGCTGGCGAACCGCATGGAACGGTGGTGGATCTCCGCGCCACTGGTCATGGTCCTGGCCGGCGGGGCGGTCGGGATCGGCGCGCACGGAGCGATCACCATGGCATTGAACACGACGGCCGCGCAGCGGGCCGCCGAGATCATCCTGGCCGTCCTCCTCTTCGTGGACGCGACCGAGGTCCGCGGTTCACTCCTCGGGCGCTATCCGCGGCTCGCCGCCCGCGGCCTGTTCATCGGTATCCCCGTGAGCCTCGCGATGACCATGCTCGTCGGCTGGTTCCTGTTGCCCCGCCTGGGGTGGTCGGTGCTGTTGCTGGTAGCGTGCGTGATCGCGCCGATCGACTTCGCGTCGGCGCCGTCGCTTCTGCGCGACCGGCACGTACCCGAACGGGTGCGCGACGTCCTCACGGTCGAGTCCGGATACACCGACGGCCTGGTGACCCCCGTCTTCCTGTTCGCGCTGCTGTGGGCCGATCCCGCCAACGACAGCGACGACCCGATCGCGGCGCTGGTCAACGCAGCGCCGTCCTCGCTCACCGCGCTGGCAGTGGGCGTGGTGATGGGCCTCGTCGTCGAGACGGGGCTCGTCCGCAGCGACGCTGCGGGGTGGTCGACCGAGCGGAGCCGGCGGCTGGCCCTGGTCGCGACGCCGCTCGTGACCTACGCCGCGGCGGTCGGACTCGGCGGCAACGGCTTCGTGGCGGCCTTCGTCTGCGGAATCGTCTACCGGTTCCGCCGCGGAAGCGCGGCGAACTCGGAGGTGGGTCTGACCGAGGACGTGGGGTCGTTGCTCACCGCGGCGATGTGGTTCGTCTTCGGTGCCGTGACCGTGATCGCGCTGGCCGACGGACTGCCATGGCAGGTTCTCGCCTTCGCGGCGATCGCGCTCACCGTGCTTCGGGTCCTGCCGGAGGCGGTGGCCGTGACCGGAAGCGGGCTACCCCGGTCCGAGGTCCTCGCTCTCGGCTGGCTCCGCCCGCGCGGCACGTCGACCATCGTGTTCGCCTTGATCGCCTTCAACACGCTCCCCGACGGCGACGCCGCGGATCTGATCCTGACGCTCGCCACACTGGTGGTGCTGGGCAGCATCGTGCTGCACACCGTGGGCGCCCCGGTCGCCGTCGCCGGCCACGACCGGCGAGTGCGCCGCCGGGCCGGGGACTGACGCCTCAGAAGTCCGGAACGACCGCGAGTGCGGGTGCTTGCTCACCGACCGATCCGTCGGAGGTGGACGCGGTGCCCGCACCGGACTCGCCCTCGCGCTCCGTCGATTCGGAATCCGGTGCGCCGGACTGCGCCACACCGGCCGCCGGTGCCGCTTCCCGGGTGCGCTCCCCCGGGCCGGTGTACATCGCACCGCACAGCCGCAGGTTCAGGCCTATCCCGTCGGCCTTGAGGTCGAGCGAGCTGTGCTTGTGACCGTCGGCCCCGTCGAAGGTCTCGTGCTTGAGCTCGCCGTGCACCATCACCGGGCGCCCCTTGGCGATCACCCCGCGGGCATTGCGGGCGAGCGCGCCGAAGGCCTTGACGTTGAGCCAAAGGGTGCTGGTCTGCTGCCACACGCCGTTGTCGTCGATGTAGCCGTTGTTGTGGGCCATGGTGAAGCTCAGGAAGTCGTGCCGCTCGTCCCTCGCGGACTGGCGATAGGTCAGATCGTTGGTCACGTATCCGGCGGCGTAGATCATCACTCCGGGCATGACGCCCTCCTCGTCCTCGTCGAGGGAGGCGGCGAGTCCGGCCTCCCGCGTCGAGTCTCACGTGCGGGGCCCGCCGCGGACGGTGTCCGCGGCGGGCCCTGTGGAGGAAACACGTTACATACGCTTACCTGTGGATCGAGCCTCTCAGTCGCGCGCACCGGGCGCGAGCCAGCCCGCGGTCTCGAAGTCGCGCAGGTACTTCTCGATCAGGGCGCGATCGAGCACCGGGATGTCCCCCGGTCCTACTCCGGTCTCACGCACCGCACCACGGAACCGGTCCACCGACAGCGCGGAGGTCCCGGCGGCCGGAGCCGGCTCGCGCACCGCGTGCAGCAGGGGCAGCACCGACCGCTGGCGCGCCTCATCGGGGAGCTGCTGGAGCGCCTGCTCGAACCGGGCGAACCAGGTGTCGTAGTCGTCGATCCGTTCGATGCTCCGGCCCGAGGCGGCGATCCAGTCGACGAAGCTGTCCAGGCTCACGCCGTCATCGTTGGCGTTGAGCACGTGGAAGGTCCGGTACCCCGAACGCCCCGCGGCGCTGAGCGTGGTGATCGCTTCGGCGGTGAAGTCCACCGGCAGCCCGTCGTAGTGCGGGCGGTGTCCACTCGGATCCGGCGTGTAGAACGACGCCGGCGCCAGTCCGGTCTCGGCGATACTCAGGAGCAGGCGGGTGAACTGGTCGACCTCGTTGAACTGTCCGTGGAATCGACTGTGCGCCAAGATCATATCGGAGCGGAACACCCGCACCGGCAGGTCCGCCAGGTCGGCTGCCTCATGCAACAGCACTTCGCCCGCCCATTTGCTCACGGCGTAGCCGTTCGCGTAGGCATCGGCCCCGATGCGCCGTTCGGCGCCGAGCTCGCGAACATCGTCGTCCTCGACCAGGACGCGGCCGTCATCCTGCGGAACCACAGCCACCGTGGAGACGTAATCCACGGACTTGCGGCGCGTGGTGAGTGCGAGTCGCACCACTTCGCCGGTGGCCACCACATTGGGACCGAACAGTTGGTCGTAGGGCAGCACGTGGTTGACGAGCGCGCCGCAGTGCACCACGTGATCGACTCGCCCGGCGAGATCGCTCCAGGTGGCATCGTCGAGTCCGAGTGCGGGGCTGCCGAAGTCACCGGCGATCACGTGGAGGTGATGCTCCGCGAGTGACGTGAACTCTTGTGTCAGGTCAGGATCCGAGTCACCGATCGCGGCCGTGACGCGGCGTCGCGCATCGTCGGCGTCGGCGCCGCGCACCAGCGCGATCACGGTGCCGCCGTGCGGAGCGACCCGTCGCAACCAGTCCAGCAGCAGGAAGCGGCCGAGGTAGCCGGTGGATCCGGTGAGCAGCACGGTGTTCGGCTCACCGGTCGCCGCGGGAAGCGTCGGCGCGAGCGCGAGGAGCTCGGGGTCGATGAACTTCTCCAGCGTCAGGTCGGTGGCCCGGGCGACGCTCGCACCCACGCCGTGCACCGAGTCGGCGGTCGGTGCCGCGACGCCACCCGATCGAGCCTTCTCGATGTGCCGGGCGACGCCGCCGAGTGTGGCGGTCGGTCCGACGATCGTCTGCACGGGGACGGGCACGTCGTAGAGGCCTTCGAGCGTCGTCGCGAGCGAGAGCGCCGACAACGAGTCGCCACCGAGGTCGCCGAATCGAGTGTCGGCGTCGAAGTCCGCGATATCCGCGCCGAGCGTCAACGCAGCCGCCCCGAGCACGGTGTCGATGATCGGGCCCGAGGCGTCGAGAGCGCGCAAGCCCTCGCGTTGACGGGTGTCGGCCTGGGCGTAGAGGTCGTGCAACCGGTCACCGTAGCGGGCGATGAGGGCCGGGCGCACCAGCTTGCCGATCCCCGACCGCAGCCCGTTCTCCTGAGAGAAGGGATCACGTTCGATGAGCACATCGCGCGGCACCTCGTAGGCAGCGAGATCGTTCTCACGGGCGATCGCGGCCAGGCCATCGAGTACGCGGGTGCGGGTCTGCGCATCGGTCTCGCCGTCGGGTCCCGGCGCGGGCACGACGACGCCGATCAGGTAGGAGCGTTCGCTGGTTCCGTACAGGAAGATCTGGTGCACATCGGGACCGGCGGCGTAGATGGCCTCGAGTTGGGCGATCGGCACGAACTCTCCCTGTGCCAACTTGATCACGTTGCTCCGCCGGTCGACGTACTCGAGCCGGTCGGGTCCCAGCTCGGCCATCACATCGCCGGTGCGGTAGAAGCCTTCGTCGTCGCGGATCCGCTTGTCGGAGTTGTAGTACCCGGGAATCAACTGCGTCGACTTGACCAGGAGTTCGCCGCGTGGATGCGGGGAGTCGGTGACGAAGTAGCCCAGTTCGGGGACATCGATCAGCTTGTACTCCGTGACCGGCGGCCGAACGACCACTCCGTCGCGGATGACACCACCGGCCTCGGTGGATCCGTAGCCGATCTGGATATCGATTCCGAGCAACCACTCCATGAAGGTCTGCAGCTCCGACGAGAGGGCGGCGCTACCGCACATCGCGGCCTGCAGCCGACCGCCGAGTACCCGGTCACGCAGTTCGACGCGCGCGGTCTCCGCATCAGTGTCCGCCTCGACGGCCAGATAGCGCTGGTGTATCAGCTCGCACACGCGGGGCACCAGGCCGATGGCGGTGGGCCGGGCGGCGGCGAGGTCGTCGAACAGGGTGGACATATCGGAGGCGCCGGCGAAGTACCCGGTCCCGCCCGATGCCAGGCCGGCGATCAGCCAGTTGCGCCCGTACATATGGCTCATAGGCAGGAAGTGCAGGAGCGACTCGGCCGGCATGTCGATGTCGACGATGCTGTCCACCTTGAGCCAGGCATCGCGAACCAACTGCTCGGTGTACATGGCCCCCTTCGGGGTACCGGTGCTGCCGGATGTGTAGATGAGCGTGACGAGAGGATCGGTGCCGGGCTCGGGCGCGAAGAACTCCGGTGCCGGCAGGGCGGAGCCGGAAAGGATGTCCGCCTCGATGCCCTCGTAGCCGTCGCGTTCGCCGTCGAAGACGACCACCCGCGGGGTAGCCGCGGACTCGGCCAGAGCCTCCTGGGCGAGGTCGACCTGATCGGCACTCACGGCGAGGATCTTCGGCCGGGTCTCATCGAGGATGGTCGCGATGCGAGCGGCGGGGGCCCCGGCCTGGAGCGGCACGTTCGGGGCGCCGAGCAGTGTGGTCGCGAGGTCGACGGTCACGAAGTCCGAGCTGGTGAAGCCGAGGATGGCGACGAAGTCTCCCGGAGCCACTTCGCTCTGCCAGGAGGCCACCAGCGCGGTGACGCGCCGCCAGATCTCCCGATAGGAGACGGTGGCGTAGGGGGTCCCCGGCCCCGCCTCGCGGGTCGCGAAGGCCGGACGATCCGCGAACTGGGCGAAGATCCTGGCGATCACCTGCGGCAGTCGCTCGGTCTGCTGGTCGGCGGGGGGCACCGAGCCCTCTGCGGGGACGCCGTTCTGCACCGTCTCAATCGACATCTGACACCTCATTTCACTACGGAACTCTAACTAACCCCTTCTCTAGCTTAGCTACTGATCGGTAGGTTCGCACGTTCGACGCATCACGAGCCGAAACCTGGCCCCCCGGGCCGCGCGGTGGTGGACTTGCGCTCCGTATCCCGCCCCACTGACGGAAGGCTGCCGTGAGCTCGCCCAACCCTCTCCACCTGCACTGGTTCCTGCCCACCTACGGCGATTCGCGGAACCTCATGGCCGGAGGGCACGGCAGCTCGATGAGTGGCGATCGCCCCGCGAACCTGCACTATCTGAAGCAATTGGCACTGGCCGCGGAATCGAACAAGTTCGAGGCCGTGCTCATCCCGACCGGCCTGTGGTGCGAGGACGCCTGGCTCACGGCGGCGCTCCTCACCGAGTCCACCGAGACGCTGAAGTTCCTCGTCGCACTGCGGCCGGGCCTGGTCAGTCCGTTGCTCTCCGCCCAGATGGCGAGCACCTTGCAGTGGCAGTCGGGCGGCCGGGTACTGCTCAACGTGGTGACCGGAGGCGAATCATCCGAGCAACGCGCCTTCGGTGACGGGCTCAGCAAGGACGAGCGGTACGCCCGCTGCGGCGAGTTCCTCGACATCACCCGCAAGCTCTTCGAATCCACCGAACCCGTCAACGTGCAGGGGCAGTACGTGTCCGCCGAGAACGCCCTCCTCGCACGCCGCCCTGAGCCCGCACCCCCGATCTTCTTCGGCGGCAGCTCGCCCGCCGCGGGCGATGTGGCCGCCGCATACGCCGACACGTACCTCACCTGGGGCGAACCGCCCGCCCAGGTGGCCAAGAAGCTCGACTGGATTCGGGGCCTCGCCGCGGCGCAGGGTCGCGAGTTGACCTACGGCATCCGCCTGCACGTGATCTCCCGGGACACCTCCGAAGAGGCCTGGGCGGAGGCCAACCGCCTGCTCGGCAACCTCGATCCCGCCGCCGTGCGCGCGGCGCAGGCGAACCTCGCCAAGAGCGAATCCGAGGGCCAGCGACTCATGCGCGAACTCTACGGGGGCGGTGCGGCTTTCGACGAGGCCGCCGATGCCCGCTCGCTTCAGGTGTACCCGGGTCTGTGGACCGGCGTCGGCCTGGTTCGCGGCGGCGCCGGCACCGCGCTGGTCGGTTCGCACGACGAGGTCGCCGATCTCATCGCCGAATACGCGGCCCTCGGACTCGATCACTTCATCCTCTCCGGATACCCACACCTGGAAGAGGCCTACCACTTCGGCGAGGGTGTGCGCCCTCGCCTTGCTGCCCGCGGACTGCTCAACGACGGCACCGCGCCGTCGGAGCCCGTGCGCGGCGCCTTCCTGCCCGACCTCTCCCCCACCTCCTAGCAGCCCGAGCCGAAGGGAAGCACCATGAGCACCGAGAAGATCGCCGACGAGATCAAGTTCGCCTACTGGGTCCCCAACGTCTCCGGTGGGTTGGTCACCAGCGACATCGAACAGCGCACCAGCTGGGACTTCGACTACAACAAGAAGCTGGCGCAGACCGCCGAGCGGGTGGGCTTCGAATACGCGCTCTCGCAGGTCCGATACATGGCGAGCTACGGCGCCGAGTACCAGCACGAGTCCACCTCGTTCAGCCTCGCCCTGCTGGGCGCGACCGAGAAGCTCAAGGTGATCGCTGCCGTCCACCCCGGCCTGTGGCATCCGGCAGTCCTCGCGAAGTTCGGCGCCACCGCCGACCACCTGTCGAACGGTCGATTCGCGATCAACGTGGTCTCCGGCTGGTTCGCCGGCGAATTCAAGGCACTCGGTGAGCCCTGGCTCGAGCACGACGAGCGCTACCGCCGCAACGCCGAGTTCCTCGAGGTGATCCGCAAGATCTGGACCGAGGACAACGTGGACTTCGGCGGGGACTTCTACCGGATCCGCGACTTCACCCTCAAGCCCAAGCCGCTCAACACACCCGAGCGCCCCAACCCGGAACTGTTCCAGGGCGGCAACTCGTCTGCGGCACGCGTCAACGGCGGCCGGTACGCCGACTGGTACTTCTCCAACGGCAAGGACTTCGACGGCGTCACCGACCAGCTCGACGATCTGCGTCGCGTGGCCCGGGAAGCGAACCGCGAGGTCAAGTTCGGCCTCAACGGCTTCATCATCGCCCGCGACACCGAGAAGGAGGCGCGGGACACCCTGCGCGAGATCATCGAGAAGGCGAACAAGCCGGCGGTCGAAGGGTTCCGGGATTCGGTGCAGCAGGCGGGCAAGTCCACCTCGGACGGGCGCGGCATGTGGGCCGACTCGACATTCGAGGATCTGGTGCAGTACAACGACGGCTTCCGCACCCAGTTGATCGGCACACCGGAGCAGGTCGCGGAGCGGATCGTCGCGTACAAGGAGCTCGGGGTGGATCTCATTCTCGGCGGCTTCCTGCACTTCCAGGAGGAGATCGAGTACTTCGGCGAGAAGGTGCTACCGCTGGTCCGTGAGATCGAGGCGAGCCGCGCGGGAGCGCTGGTGTGACCCTGGCGCCCGCGATCGATTCCGCCGAGGCCGCGTTCGAGTCGGCGCGGCACCTGGCGAGCCGGTTCGCCGCGACTGCGGCCGACCGGGACCGCGAGCGGCACCTCCCGCACGCCGAAGTCGAGTATCTCTCCGACGCAGGCCTGTTCGCGCTCACCGTGCCCGCGCGATTCGGCGGCCCCGATCTGCCACCCTCCGCGGTGGCAGAGGTGTTCCGCATCCTGGCCACTGCGGACGGTTCGCTCGCCCAGATCCCGCACAGCCACTACGTGTACCTCACCGCGCTGCGTCTCGCGGCGCCGGAGGACTTGCAGCGCACCCTGTTCCAGCAGGTCCTCGACGGCGGACGGATCGCCAACGCCCAGTCCGAGAAGGGGGGTCGGACGGTCGCCGATATCGCGACCACGCTCACCCGCTCCGCTGACGGTGCCCGTCTGGACGGCGAGAAGTTCTACTGCACGGGCTCTCCCTACGCGCACATCCTCGCGGTCCTGGCTCGCGACGCGGACTCGGGAGAGCAGGTCATCGCTTTCGTGCCCGCGGATACCCCCGGAATCACGGTGGTGGACGACTGGAACGGGCTGGGGCAGCGCACCACGGGGAGCGGCACGGTCCGGTTCGTCGATGTTCCGGTTCCGCCCGGCTCGATCGTTCCGCGCTCCCCCGCCGTGTCCGAGCCCACCGGATACGGCGCCTTCGCCCAGCTGCTGCACGTCGCCATCGATACGGGACTCGCCCGCGGCGCACTCGAGGCCGCGGCCGAGTTCGTCCGCACCACGTCCCGGCCGTGGTTCGAGGCGGACGTCGACCGGGCCGAGGACGATCCTCTGGTGATCCAGCGATTCGGCGAACTCACCGTGACGGTCCGCGCCGCGGAGGCCGCGCTCACCGTGGCGGGCACTGCGGTGGACACCGCCTTCCAGGTTCCGGGGCTGGAGCAGGCCGCAGCGGCATCGCTGGCCGTGGCCACGGCCAAGGTGCTCGCCGATCGCGCGGCGACGGAGGTACCGTCGGCGCTGTTCGAGGTGAGCGGCACCCGGAGCGCGGGTGGCGACCTCGGACTTGACCGGTTCTGGCGGGACGCCCGCACGCACACGCTGCACGATCCGGTGCGCTACAAGGTGCACCATCTGGGCCGCAGCACCCTCAATCGAGTGCCGCCGCCGTTGCACGGCGTGCTCTGATCGTCAGCCCAGGAGTGGGCGCTGCCGCGGGCGCTGCCGTTCGTACTCCGCGCGCGCGGCGCGAGTGCTGTCCACGGTCGACACCTCCGCGACCGGTACATCCCACCAGCCGTCGCCGTCGGGGGCGTACACCAGCGGGTCGCTGTGCAGATGGATCACCGTGGGGCCACTCGCGGCCTTGGCGGTGCCCACGGCCCGCGACAACTCCCCGAACGCATCCGGTCCCGGTGCGATATCGATGACGTCGACGCCGTAACTAGCGGCATTCGCGGCCAGATCGACCGGGAGGTATCCGGAGCCGGCCGCGGGATCGCCGGTTCGCGCGTACCGGTAGCGCGTGCCGTACCGCTGGGAGCCGATGGTCTCGGACAGGTGGCCGATCGAGGCGTACCCCTGGTTCTGCACGATGATCACGATCAGCTTGATGCCCTCGGCCACCGCGGTCACCAGTTCTGTATGCAGCATCAGGTACGAACCGTCGCCCACCATCACGACCACGTCGCGGTCGTCTCCGTCCGCGAGCAACCCACGTTTGGCACCGAGACCGCCGGCGATCTCGTAGCCCATGCAGGAGAAGGCGTATTCGACGTGGTAGCCGAGCGGATCACGCACTCGCCACAGCTTCTGCAGATCACCGGGGAGCGATCCCGCCGCCTGCACGATCACATCGCGCGGGTCCATCGCCGCGTGCACCGCGCCGATGATCTCGGGCTGGCCGAGCAGCGCACCACCGGTCGGGGCCAGCGCGAGATCGACGGTCCGGTCCCACTCCTGTTTGCGGGCAGCGACATCGTCGGCGTAACCGGAATCCACTCGGTACCCGCTCAGTTCGACGCGGAGAGCATCGAGCGTGGCACGAGCGTCGGCGATCACCGGGAACTGCGAGCCGTGTTTGTAGGCGTCGAAAGCGGCGACGTTGACGTTGACGAAGGTGACACCGGCGTCCTGGAAGGCAGTGCGACTGGCGGTGGTGAAATCGCTGTAGCGGGTGCCGATTCCGATCACGACATCGGCGTGCGCTGCGGTCGCGTTGGCGGCGAAGGTGCCGGTGGCGCCGATGCCGCCGAGATTCTGCGGGTGGTCCCACACCAGTGATCCGCCGCCGGCCTGGGTGGTGCCCACCGGGATTCCCGTCGCCTCGACGAAGGCACGCAGCGCGTCCTCGGCTCCGGAATGAATCACGCCGCCGCCGGACACGATCAGCGGCCGGGCCGCCCCGCGGATCGCCTCCACGGCACGGGCCAGCGGACCGCGTTCGGGCAGGGGACGGCGCAGGTGCCAGTCCCGGTCGGCGAGGAACTCCTCAGGTACGTCGATGGCCTCGGCCTGGACGTCCTCGGGCAGCGCGATGGTCACGGCCCCCGTCTCGGCCGGGTCGGTGAGCACACGGAGCGCGGCGAGCGCGATCGAGAACAACTGTTCCGGCCGCTGCACCCGGTCGAAGAACCGCGACAGCGGCCGAAACGCGTCCGAGACCTGGATCCCGATGTCGTGCGGATGCTCGATCTGCTGCAAGACGGGGTCGGCGACCCGGGTGGCGAACGTGTCGGAGACGAGCAACAGTGCGGGCATCCGGTTCGCGGTGGCGAGCGCCGCACCGGTGAGCATGTTCGCGGCGCCGGGGCCGACGGAGGCGGTGCAGGCGTACGTGCCGCGGCGACGGTGCATCCGCGCGTAGCCGACGGCTTGGTGCACCATGGCCTGTTCGTTGCGGGCCTGGTGATACGGCATCATGCCGGGGTCGTCGATCGAGGTCTGCAGCAGTGCCTGGCCGACGCCGGCGACGTTGCCGTGACCGAAGATTCCGAAGGTGCCGGGGATCGTCCGCTCGCGGATGGTGCTCACCGTTGCATCCGGTCCGCGAACTTCGTCGACGGTCCATTGGTGCGCGAGGAACTCGACGAGCGCCTGGCCGACCGTCATCCTGCGTGTGGTCATACCTGGCCTCCTTCAGTGGGTGCCGCCGTCGTATACGGCAGCCGGGCGTCGGGCGCCCGGGACGCCCAAGTCTCGCGGAGCCAGGCTTGGCGCGGGTCGTCACTGATCAGCCAGGCCCGGTCGGGATCCGGTCCGGCCATCACGTTGAGGTAGTAGAGGTCGTATTCGGGTGCGGCCATAGCGGGGCCGTGATACCCGAAGGGCACCAGCGCGATATCGCCGGAGCGAACCATCGCGTTGGTATCGATGTCGCCCGCGTTCGACGAATACGTGACGAAGTTGCCGAAGGGGTCCGCATCCGCAGGTACCACGCCGCTGGAGCGCAGTGAGCGCGCGGGTGCGGCCTCGAAGTAGTAGATCTCTTCGAGCCGGGTCTCGTGGCCCGCGACGTACTCGTCGTGCTTGTGCGCCGGGTGACTGCTCCAATTGCCGGCCGGTGTGATCACCTCGCACACGATGAGTGCCGCGGCGTCGAGTGTCGCCGGCGTCCCGAAGTTGTGCACCTGGCGAGTATCCCGCCCGGCTCCGCGCACCTCCACGGGAACGTCCTCGGCACGAATGTGTCGAGTGGGGAGGTGGATCGACGCCGGTGCCTCCGCCACCGCCACCCGCCCGGCGCCGCGCACCGTCACCCCGGTCCCGGCACCCGTGTAGAGCACATCGGTGGGGCCGTCGAAGACGCTGTGCCGTCCGGCCAGCGTGGTGGAACCGCCCTCGTGATCGACGACGCAGCTACCCGCCAGCGGAATGACGATGCGTTCGGTGCCGTCGCCCGGGAGAACCAGCGCGCGGCCACCGAGATCGGCGATCCGGATGCCGGTGTGCCGCCATCGCGGGATCGTGGTGTCCACCACCGATTCCCAGCCGTGGCGGGCCAGATCACCGCGCCGGTAGAACCACTCGTTGGGTGTCGCGGCCATGCTCAATTCCTCCTCGAAGGGCGTCAGTCGTTCTGCGGGAAGCCGAGATTGATGCCGCCGCCCTGAGCGGAGGCGGCGACGGTGGCCCGCTCGCCCGGGTCGGTCCATCGAGTTGTGACCGCCTTCAGCGCGGTGAAGAACTTCACACCCTCGGCTCCATGTGCCTTGGTGTCGCCGAACATGGACTCTTTCCAGCCACCGAAGCTGAAGGTGGCCACCGGCACCGGTATCGGCACGTTGACGCCGATCATGCCCACCTTGATCTCGCGCTGGAAGCGCCGCGCGGCGCCGCCGTCGTTGGTGAAGATCGCGGTGCCGTTGCCGAAGGAACCCGCGTTGATCAGCTCCACACCCTCCTCGTAGGAGTTCACCCGGACCACGGCCAGAACAGGACCGAAGATCTCCTCGGTGTACACCCGCGAGCCGGTGGGTACGCGATCGATCAGGGAGGGGCCGAGCCAGAATCCCTCGGGCGCACCGTCGGGCCGCACCGAGCGCCCGTCGACCACGATGGTGGCGCCGTCTTCGGCGGCGATGTCGAGGTAGGAGGCCACCTTGTCGCGGTGCGTGCGGGTCACGAGCGGGCCCATATCGCAGCCTCGACGGCCATCGCCGATACGCAGTGCACTCATCCGCTCGGTGATCTTCTCGACCAGCGCATCGGCAACGGGCTCGACCACGACGGCCACGGAGATGGCCATGCACCGCTCCCCCGCTGATCCGAAGCCCGCGTTGATCGCGGCATCGGCAGTGAGGTCGAGGTCGGCGTCGGGGAGCACGAGCATGTGATTCTTCGCACCGCCGAGGGCCTGCACGCGCTTACCGTACTTGGCACCGGTCTCGTAGACGTACTTGGCGATGGGGGTGGAGCCGACGAACGAGATCGCCGCGACGTCGGGGTGAGCGAGCAGGCCGTCGACGGCCTCCTTGTCGCCGTTGAGCACGGTGAAGACTCCCCCGGGAAGCCCCGCCTCGCGCCACAACTCGGCCATCCAGATCGCCGCCGAGGGGTCTTTCTCGCTGGGTTTGAGCACCACGGCGTTACCGGCGGCGATGGCGATCGGAAAGAACCAGGCGGGCACCATGGCGGGGAAGTTGAACGGACTGATGACGCCGACCACCCCGAGCGGCTGGCGGACCGAGTGGACATCGACGCCGGCCGAAACCTGTTCGCTGAACTCGCCCTTGAGGTGATGCGCGAGACCGCAGGCGAATTCGACGACTTCTTGGCCGCGGCTGATCTCACCGAGGGCATCGGAGAGAACCTTGCCGTGTTCGGCCGTGATGATCTCGGCGAGTTCGGGCTTGCGGGCCTCGAGGAGTTCGCGGAAACGGAACAGCACCGACTGTCTACGGGCGAGGGAAAGCTCGGCCCACTGCTCCTGCGCCTTGCGTGCGGAGGCGATCGCGGCGGCGATCTCAGTAGCGTCCGCAAGCGCGACCCGCTTGGTGACGATGCCGAGCGCGGGGTCGTAGACGTCAGCGGTGCGGCCGCCCGCGGACGGGTAGGGGGCGCCGTCGATCCAGTGCGGGACGAGGGGCAGTTCGGTGGTTGTCATCGAGTGCTCTTTTCGGATGCGTCGGTCGGAGTAGATCGGGCGCCGTGGACCAGGGCCGCGGCGGTATCGACGGCGGCGACGACGTCGCCGTCGGAGGGGTACAGCAGGGTCCGGCCCACCACGAGGCCGTGCACACCCGGGAGTCCGAGCGCCGCCGACCAGGAGGCGTACACGGAATCCGGATCACCCGCCGGGTCGCCGCCGAGTAACAGGGTGGGGAGGGTCGTCGCCGCCATCACGCGTTCCATGTCGTCGACCACGGGGAGCTTGAGCCAGCTGTAGGCGGAGGTGCTCCCCAGACCACTGGCGATCGCGATGGAGGAGATCACCGCATCGGTGCTGAGGTCGTTGACGATCCGGCCCTCGCTCCAGCGGCTGAGGAAGGGCTCCAACATGATCGGCAATCGGGCCGTGGCCGCCTCCGTGACGGCCCGCGCAGTGGCTTCCAGCGTGGTCGCGGTGCCGGCGTCCTCGAGGTTGATGCGCACCAGCAGTTTGGCGAAATCGAGGCCGTCGCGGCGCATGGTCGGCACGTCGTACGAGGTGTAGCGATCGTCCATCTCGAACGCGGCGCCACGCAGGCCGCCGCGATTCATCGAGCCGACCACGATCTTGTCGTCCAGGACGCCGAGCAGAGCGAGGTCCTCGATCACGTCGGGCGTGCCGAGCACACCGTCCACGCCGGGCCGGGAGACGGCGAGCGCGAGCCGCTGCAGCAGTTCGTAGCGGTCCGCCATCGCCAACGGATCGCGGCCGACACCGAGTGCACCGCGGGCGGGATGGTCGGCGGCCACGATCAGCAGCCGCTTGTCGCCTCGCACGAGCGGACGACGCCGGCGAGCGGCGAGCACCTCTGCGATGGCATCCGGAGTCTCCAGGCGCGCAGCGCGCAGCCGTTCGAAGTCGCCGGGCCCGAGCGGGGCCGCTGCGATGCGCGCATCAGACATGGTCACGCTCCAGATCGTCGAGGACGTCCGCTACCTCGGCGGTGGTGGGCATGGCCGTGGAGCATTCCCGGCGGGAGGCGACGATCGCGCCCGCGATGTTCGCGAAGCGGAGCGCGCGTTCGAGCGGCCAGTCGGCCAGGAGTCCGTGACATATCGCCCCGCCGAAGCCGTCGCCGGCACCCAGCCCGTTGACCACCTCCACCGGGTAGGGCGACACCTCGACCCGCTCGTCGCGAGTCTTGGCGAGCACTCCGCGCGGCCCCTGCTTGACGATGGCGAGCTCGACCCCCCGGTCGAGAAGGGCGTCGGCCGCGCGCTCCGGTTCGCTCTCGCCGACGGCGATGGCGCACTCCTCACGGTTGCCGACGGCCACCGTCACGTGTTCGAGGGCGCGGCCCACTTCGGCGCTCGCCGACGCAGCCGACTCCCAGAACATGGGCCGGTAGTCGAGGTCGAGGATGGTGAGCGGGGCGCGGCCCCGGGCACGCCACGCCGCATGATGGGCCGATCTGCTGGGCTCGCGGGAGAGACCGGTGACAGTGGCCCAGAAGATCCGCGCATCGCCGATCGCGGGCAGGTCGAGTGCATCGCCGTCGATCATCAGGTCGGGCGCGATCGGATCGCGATAGAAGTACAGGGGGAAGTCGTCGGGCGGGAAGATCTCACAGAACGTGACCGGGGTGTTGAGTCCGCTCACGGTTCCCACGTACCGATCGTCCACGCCGAGCCGACGCAGTTCGGTGTGAACGAATCGACCGAACGGGTCCGCGCCGGTCGCGGTGATCACCGCGGACGAGTGGCCGTGCCGCGCTGCGGCGACGGCCACGTTGGTGGCGCTCCCGCCGAGGTACTTGCCGAAAGTCTGCACCTCGTCGAGCCCCACACCGTCCTGCAGCGGGTAGATGTCGACGCCGACGCGGCCGAGAGTGATGAGGTCGAACGGTGCGCCGGTGGTCATGTGCGACTCCTCCAGAGGGTGTGCCGTGATGCGATGCAGCTCACTCTAACCCATATGTCCTGTCATATAAACATCAATCGTTGAGAATTCTCACGATGCACTGTGAACTGCGCACTTCCCGAGCGCGGCGGTGGCCTCGACGGCGCGTCGGGCGCATCGCATGGAACTATTCGACCGTCATGTGCTGACATATGGTCTCATAGTGTGAAAGAGATTTTGTCCTCACATGGAGCGTTCAGGCCCCGGATAATTCCCGCGGTCTGACCTAGACTCATCCCCATGTCGCAGGCCGCCGTCTCCGTCGAGCTGGATCGCACCAGTCCGGTGCCGTTGTACTACCAACTGGCGCAGGCTCTCGAGCAGTCGATCCTGGACGGCCGCCTGGTGCCCGGAGACCGCATCGAGAACGAGATCGACCTGGCCAAGCGGCTGAGCCTGTCCCGACCCACAGCCCGACAGGCGATCCAGGCTCTCGTCGACAAGGGACTCCTGGTACGCAAGCGCGGGGTGGGAACCCAGGTGGTCCGCAACGAGGTGCACCGCGCCGTCGAGCTCACCAGCCTGTACGAAGATCTCGTCGCCGCGGGACAGCGACCGTCGACGGTGCTGCTGGACTACCGTCTCGGCCGCGCCGACGAGGAGGTCGCCGATGAGCTCGGTATCGAGCACGACGCCCAGGTGGTGTCCATCCGCCGGCTGCGCAGCGCCGATGACGTACCGCTCGCGATCCTGACCAATCACCTCCCCGCGGAGCTCGCCCCGGCACCGGACGAACTCCAAGCCAAGGGGCTCTACCAGTGCCTCCGCGGTCGCGGCATCACGATCGCGCACGCGCAGCAGCGGATCGGCGCCCGGATCTCCGCCGGCGACGAGGCCGATCTGCTCGACGAACAGCCCGGCGAAGCGGTCCTCACCATGCAGCGCGTCGCGTTCAACGAAGTGGGCACCGCCATCGAACTGGGGCGTCACGTCTACCGCGCCTCACGGTACTTCTTCGACGTCTCGGTCTTCAGTAGGTGATCCTCACAGCCCCACCAGATTCGGTGGGGTCGCGATCTGGATCGCCGTGGGACGCGGACGCTGCTCACCGGGAATCGCACCGTGGTAGGCCATCACCGCGTACGCGGCTTGCCGCAGATCGGTGCGCAGGTCATGGTGCAGCAAGGCGGTGATCCGCCCCGCCATCAGGAGTTCCCGATTCGACTCGGCGAGATCGTGACCGATGTACGCCCGGTATCCGCGGCCGACTTCGTCGAAGGCCGCGATCACGCCGCGATTCCCGCCGCCGGGGGTGTACACCGCGGCGATCTCGGGCTCATCGGCCAGTACCTCGGCGACGGCTCGGCGGCAAACCTCGTCTGATCCCGCGGTGTTCGGCACCTCGATCACCGTGCGGTCCGGATCGGTGCGCCGGATCTCGCTGCGGAAGCCCATCTCCCGTTCCTCCTCACCTCGGAACTGCTCACCGCCGGTCACGACGAGGTGCGCCCCGGGTCGCGCGCCCACCGACAACGCCGTGAGGTACGCGGCGGTGGCCCCCGCCGCGCGGTTGTCCATACCGACTTACGCGATCCGGGTACTCGCCGGTACGTCGCTCACTACCGTGATCACCGGAATCCGCTGCGTCGTCAGCCGATCGATCGCCTCGGCGACCTCCGGCAGGTCCGGGGCCTTGAGAACGACGGCGTGACTTCCCCTGCGAGCCAGCGCATCCAACTGCGCGACGAGCTCGTCCACCGGCCACTTCTCCCGGATGTGGTACCGCGCCCGGAACACTGCGGGGCGCAGGGTCGGCAGCTCCGATTCGAGGGCCGCGCGAGTCAGAGTCGAGAACCGCCGCGGTGTCTCCATCACCACGTCCAGCATGAACCGTCGCCCTGATAACCGCAGCTGCGTGCGCTGACGATCGAGGTCGGCGATCGCCTGGCGGACCTGTTCCGCGGTGCCCGTTCGCACCCCAGGTCGACCATGCAGCACGCGATCGACCGTGGCCTCACTGACGCCGGCCTGCTGTGCGATCTCGCGGATCGGATACGGATGGGGCACGGATGGATTCCTTACTGTTCGACCCCATCATTCTGATGGGTATTTGATGGATTTGTGGGGTGTTTCTCCGGCTCCGAGTTGGCACGATCGACATGCGGGCACCACCGGATCTCACCGCCGGACGATCGCCCGGACCTGTGCCGGCGGGGTCGAACGCACACTGCCTCCCATGCCTTCGAGAGACGAGACCGACGATGATCGACCTACCCATCCGCCTCGCCGCCGCCCCGATCTCCTGGGGCGTGTGCGAGGTACCCGACTGGGGCTACCAGTTGTCGGCCGAGCGGGTGCTCGGCGACATGCGCGAACTCGGATTCACCGCCACCGAGACTGGACCAGACGGCTTCCTCCCGGCCGATCCTCCGGCCCTGCGCGACGCTCTGGCGGGCTACGGCCTCAGCTGCGTGGGGGGTTTCATCCCGACGGTGCTGCACGACCCGGACCACGATCCGCTCCCCGACCTACTCATGGCGGTGGACCGGATCGTCGCCGTCGGCGGCGAGGTCGCGGTGCTCGCCGCGGCGACCGGCAACGCCGGATACGACGCCCGTCCCACACTCGATGACGCCGGCTGGGAGACGCTGCTGCGCAACCTCGATCGGTTGGCGGGCGCCGCACGCGAGCGCGGAGTGGAGGCCGCGCTGCATCCCCACGTGGGCACCATGATCGAACAGAGACCGGAAGTGCTGCGGGTGATCGAGGGCTCCACGGTCCCGCTCTGCCTGGACACCGGTCACCTCCTCGCCGGCGGGACCGACCCGATCGAGGTGGTCGCGCTCGCCGCGCACCGTGTGCGCCTGGTACACCTCAAGGACGTGCGTGCCGAACTCGCCGCCGCGGTGCGGCGCGGTGAGTACACCTACACCGCGGCCGTGCGCGCCGGGATGTACACACCGCTCGGTGCGGGCGATGTGGATATCGCGGCGATCATCGCCGGTCTCACCGCGGTCGGGTACGACGGCTGCTACGTGCTCGAACAGGACACCATCCTCGACGCCGAAGCCGATGGAGACGGCGCCATGCGCGATGTCGCGGCATCGATCGCGTACCTGCGGACGGTGTGTTCGACATCGGCGTGACGACGAGCCGAAAGGCTCGGGCCCGGGAGTTGTTGACCCGGGCCCGAGCCTTCTCGTCGATTCCACTCAGCGTCGCAGGTGCACGATCTCCCCGGCCCGCAGAGACCGTGCCGCGGCATCGGCGAGAGCCAGCGCAGCGCGGCCGTCACCGAACCCTGGTTCCGCGGGCTCGCCGGATCGGGTCATATCGATGAAGGCGTCGAGTTCGGCACGGTACGCCGGCGTGTAGCGATCGAGGAAGAAGTCGTGGATACGTCCGCGGGTATCGGTCCGGTCCGGTCCGGAGAACTGGACGGAGGTGGCCCGCTGATTGGTGACGTTCAGGGCACCGCGCGCGCCGAAAGCCTCGAGACGCTGGTCGTAGCCGTACGCACACCGTCGGGAGTTGGTGATCGTAGCCAGTTCGCCGCCGATTCCGCGCAGGGCGACCACTGCACCGTCGATGTCCCCCGCAGCGCGGATCTCGTCCGAGACCAGGTTCGCCCCGAGCGCGGACACCGACACCACCTTGCCCAAGAAGAACCGGGCCAGATCGAAGTCGTGAATCATCATGTCGCGGAACAGACCACCGGATCCGCGGACGTAATCCGCGGGCGGCGGCGCAGGATCGCGGCTGATGATCGTGAGCTGCTCCAGCCGGCCGATCTCGCCGGCGGCCACACGGCGCCGAACCTCGGCGAAGGACGGGTCGAACCGGCGGTTGAACCCGAGCATGACGCGGTCCGTGAGGTCACCGAGATCGGCGCGGCAGGCATCGACCCGCTCGATGTCGAGATCGATCGGCTTCTCGCACAACACCGTCTTGCCCGCACGCACCGCACGGGTGAGCAGATCGATATGGGTCGATGTCGGCGACGCCACGATCACGGCGTCCACGTCATCCGCGGCGAGCACATGCTCGACCTCAGTAGTCCACTCCGCCGCGTAGCGCTCGCCGACGTCCTTCGCCGCGGCCGCGACGGGGTCGAAGACCCGCACCAGGCGCGACCGGTCGTTGGCAGCGACCGAATCCGCATGCACCCGGCCGATCCTGCCGCAGCCGATCACCGCGATCCCGGTGGTATTCATCGTTCTCCTCGCTCGGGCCGAACAGCCCGTCCGTTCACTTGCGGAGCTCGTGGCTCAGGGTTTCGAGTTCATCGCCGCCGGCCATCTGCTGGGTGAGGCGGTCGAGCGAGATCTCGTCGTAGGTGCAGTCGAGCTTCTGCCGTCCCCGATTGAGCAACACGAAATGGTCGCCCACGAGGTGCGCGTGGTGCGGGTTGTGGGTGATGAACACGACTCCGAATCCCTGGTCGCGGGCAGCGGTGATGTACCGCAGCACCATTCCGGACTGCTTCACGCCCAGCGCGGCGGTCGGCTCATCCAGGATCAGCACCCGCGCACCGAAGTAGATGGCACGAGCGATCGCGACGCACTGCCGCTGACCGCCCGAGAGCGAACTGATGGGGGCGTCCACGTCGGGCAGATCGATGCCCATCTTGAACAGTTCCTCTTTCGTTGTCGCTCGCATGGCCTGCACATCGAGCGAGCGAAGGAACCCGGAGCGCATCTCCTGGCCGAGGAAGAAGTTCCGCCACACCGGCATCAGACCCACCACGGCGAGATCCTGGTAGACGGTGGCGATCCCCTTCTCCAGGGCGTCCTTCGGTGATTCCAGGCGGGTGGGCTCGCCATCGACCAGCACCTCGCCCTCGGACTGCTGGTGCAGGCCCGCCATGATCTTGATCAGCGTGGACTTACCGGCGCCGTTGTCGCCGAGTACACAGGTGACCTCACCCGCATGCACGCGCAGGTTGATTCCCTTGAGCGCGATGATGTTCCCGTAGCTCTTGCCGACGTCTCGCAGTTCGATGAGCGGTACACCGGGCGGCTCGGTGCCGAGGACGATCTCGTCGTTGTCCGTGGTCATATCGGTTACCTCTTCGCAGCGAAGTTACGGAAGGCGTTGTTGGCGATCACCGCGAACAGCAGCATGACGCCGAGGAAGAACTTGAACCAGTCGGGATTCCAGCCCGCGTACACGATGCCCTGATTGACCATCCCGAAGATGAAGGCACCGACGGCGGCCCCCACTGCCGTGCCGTAGCCGCCCGTGAGCAGGCAGCCGCCGATCACTGCGGCGATGATGTAGAGGAACTCGTTGCCCACCCCCTGGCCGGACTGCACGGTATCGAAGGCGTACAGCAGGTGCTGTCCCACGAACCAGGCGCACAAGCCCACGAACATGAACATGCCGATCTTCACCTTCGTCACCGGCACCCCGACCGCGCGGGCGGAGTCCTGATTGCCGCCCACCGCGAAGATCCAGTTGCCCACCCGGGTCCGCATCAGCACGTAGGTGGCGACCGCGGTGAACAGCAGCCACCAGAACACCGTGATCTTCACATTCACACCGAAGACGCTGATCGTCGAGGCGAACAGGGACCGAGCCGATTCGAAGCCCTGCATATCGGCCACGGTCGGGGTGGCGACCTGACCGGTCACCAGCTTCGTGACCGCCAGATTGATCCCGGTGATCATGAGGAAGGACGCCAGTGTGATGAGGAAGCTGGGGATCTTGGTCCGCATCACCATGTAGCCGTTGAACAGCCCGACCGCCAACGAGAGCGCCAGTGCGAGGAGCGACCCCACCCAGGTGTTCAGATGCAGGTTGTAGGCCAGCATCGATGCCGCCAGGGACGAGAAGGTGACCGCGACGCCGGTCGAGAGGTCGAACTCTCCACCGATCATCAGCACCGCCACGCCGCACGCCATGATGCCGATGGTCGAGCTGGCGTAGAGCACCGTCGCGAACGCCTCGGGGCTGCGGAAGGGCGGCGCGACCACGAGGAAGAAGACGAAGATCGCGATCGCGCCGATCAGCGCCCCCACTTCGGGCCGCACGATCAACCGCTGCAGCGCCTTCTGCTTCTTGACCCGCTCGTCGGTGACGGGTGCACTGCCCGCCGCGTCCACTTCCTGATCTGTCGTCATCGGGTACCCGCCTTGGCGAGCTCGGCGACCGCGTCGACGTTGCCCTTGTCGATGAACGCCGGTCCGGTGGAAACCGCCTGGCCGCCACCGATGGTGTTGCGGTTGGTGAGGTAGAGCCACAGGGAATCGACCGCGAGATACCCCTGGAGGTACGGCTGCTGGTCGACCGCCCAGGCCACGTCGCCGCTGCGAATCGCGTCGATCATCGCGGCATTGGTATCGAAGGAGACGATCGCGGCCTTGCTCGGGGTACCGGCGCGGGCCTTCGCGGCGCCCAGCGCGAAGGGCGCCCCCAGCGCGACGATCCGGTCGATCGACGGGTCCTGTTGCAGCTTCGCCGTGAGCTTGGATTGCACATCGGACATGTCCTCACCGTTGACGTTGAGGTTCTCCACCGTGCCGCCGGAGAATCCCGACTTGACACCGGCGCAGCGCGATTCGAGCTGTACCTGCCCTTGCTGATGGATCACGCAGATCGCCTTCTTGGCGCCTTCGCGCGTGAGCTTGTCGCCCACCGCACGGCCCGCCGTGACCTCGTCCTGACCGAAGTACTGTCCGATACCCATGCCCTGGTACTCGGCGAAGCCTGCGTTGAGCGCCACCACCGGGATACCCGCCTTGGTCGCCGCCGCGACAGCGGGCGCCATCGCACTGGGTGTGGCCAACGTGACCGCGATCCCGTCCACCTTCGCGTCGACAGCGCTCTGCACGAGATTGGCTTGATTGGGTGCCTGCGGATCGTTCGAGTAACGCAGAGTGATGTTGCCCTTGCGCGCCGCCATCTCGGCACCCTTGCGCACGAGGTCCCAGAAGGTGTCGCCGGGCTGCTGATGCGTGACCATCGCGATGGTCAGGCGTTTGGTGCCCGATGAACCGACCGCGCCGCCACCGTCGCCGGTCTCCCGAGGCGCACCGCCGGTACTCGAGCAGCCCGAAACGGCCACGACGACGGCCAAACCCGCCGCGGTGACGGAGATCAGCCCCCGGAACCGACCCGTGGTCTTCAACATGTCTGTCCTTTCGACCTCGCGGATGAGCCGACCCACCCACTGCAGTGAATGTAGTACAGATCACACGCCGTCACTAGAGTTTGTTCAGACATATGCACATTCGCGACAATCGCGGTCCGTCCGGTCACAGGGAGACCCACCTGCCTGCGGCGACCGACTCGGTCATGGCATCGACGACGCGAGCGCTGTACACGGCGTCGGCCGCCGTGGCGCCCTCGGGGACGCCCGTCACGATCGACCGCAGGAAGCACTGCGCTTCGATCACCTTGAGATCGTCATAACTCATCGGGTTCGCCGCGCCCGGCTGGAAAGCCGCGAAGTCGCCGCTCCCGGGTCCGATGTACACGGTGGAGACCGATTGATCCTGATAGGCGCTGCCCAACGAGGTTTCCAACTCGCCCATCCGGCGGTAGTCCCAGCGCACCATCCCGCTGGTTCCGTGCACCTCGAAGCCGTACGAATTCTGCTCGCCCACCGCGACGCGGCTGGCTTCCACGACGCACCGCGCACCGGAGGCCAGGCGGAGCTGCGCTGCGGCGTAATCATCGTTCTCGACCCGGCCGCGTGCGCCCCCGGCGGCCACCCGCTGATGCCCCGAGGTGGCCCCCGCAGGCACGGCTCGCTCGGGGATGAAGACCGCGGAATCGGCGACCAGGGCATCGATGTCGCCGAGCAGGTGCCGCACCAGGTCCACGCCGTGCGAACCGAGATCGCCGAGCACCCCGTTACCACCGCGGTCGCGCTGGTAGCGCCAGGTGAGCGCACCGTCGGGATGGGCGGCGTAATCGCTGAAGAAGCGGAACCGGGCATGCGTCACCGCCCCGATCGCGCCGTCGGCGATGAGGTCGCGCGCGGCACGCACCGCGGGCGCATTGCGGTAGTTGAAGCCGACCGCGGTCATCCGCCCGGCCGCGGTCGCCGCGTCGGCCACCGCGCGAGCATCGTCGGCGGTGAGCCCCACCGGCTTCTCGATCCACAGGTGCTTACCCGCCGCCAGGACCGCGGTTCCGATCTCCCGATGCAGGAAGTTCGGGGCAGTGACCGACACGGCCTCAACGGCGGGATCGGCGACCACCTCGCGCCAATCGGTGTACGCCCGCTCGGCTCCGAACTGCTCCGCGAACTGCGCAGCTCTGCCGGAGACATCGTCGGCGAGCGCCACGAGCACCGCGCGGGCGGGCCCCTCGGGGTAGTGGTGCGAGACGCGGGCGTAGGCCTGGGCGTGCACCCGGCCCATCCAGCCCATACCGATCACGGCGACGCGCACCGGTCGCGGCGTACCGTCCTGGCGGATCGATTCGGTCATAGGACACCTCCGTGGTGGGGTCGATCGGGATCGTTGCCGCCCATCGTGGCAGACATGTGCACGCTAGCGATCAATTGTCCGAACATTATTTCAAAATCGCGACACCTCCCTCGCGTCGGTGCTGGGCTCCCGGGTACCCAGTCCGAGCACCCGGCCTCCCCTGCTCGATTCGACCTATCCTGGGGCGGTGCCGAGACCACGCGTGCCCCGCGCCGCCTTGTTCGGCCGTCGATCCACCACCGCCGCCGCGTTGATCGCGGTCGTGCTGCTGGTCGGCGGTCTGATGTTCGCCTGCTCGCCGGAACGCGGACCGTCGGTCCGGCAGACCGACGCGATGATCGATGGTGCCGGGGTGGCCTTGGACACCTCCTTCTTCGTGCCCGACGGGGCCACCGGCCCGCTTCCTGCGGTGTTGCTGGCCCACGGTTTCGGCGGTTCGAAGAACGATGTCGCCGCGGAGGCGAAGCAACTCGCCGCCGACGGGTACGCGGTCCTGACGTACACGGCCCGTGGATTCGGCGCATCGACCGGACGGGTCGGGCTCGACTCCCCGGACGGCGAGGTCGCCGATGCCCGCAAGCTGCTCGACTGGCTCGGCACCCGCGCTGAGGTGCGGCAGGACGGCCCCGGGGATCCGCGGGTGGGTGTCGCGGGCGGTAGCTACGGCGGCGCCCTCGCCCTCCTGCTCGCCGGGCACGACCGCCGCGTCGACGCGATCGCTCCGCGCATCACCTATTGGAATCTCGAGCAGGCGTTGTTCCCGGGTGGGGTGTACAAGAAGCAATGGGCGGGCATCCTGTTCACCATGGGCGGCGGCTGCGGCAAGTTCGAACCCACCGTGTGCGAGATGTACACCCGCGTCGCACAAGGCGGGGCACTGACCGACGCCGACCGCGCACTGCTCGCCGCCCGCAGCCCGGCGTCCGTCGGCGAGGCGATCCGCGTTCCGACGTATCTCGCCCAGGGCGAGACGGATTCGTTGTTCCCCCTCGACCACGCCGACGAGGCCGCGCGGCGGATCGCTGCCAACGGTGCACCCGTCGCGATGGACTGGATCGCCGGCGGACACGACGGCGGAGATCAGGAGAGCGCCCGGGTCGACGCCCGTACCCGCGACTGGTTCGACCGCTATCTCAAGGGGGAGGACGCCCCCGCGGTGCCCGCCTACCAGGTGACGCGCGCGGGCGGCATCGATTCCGAGACGGGCACGCAGGCGCTGCGTTCCGCCACCACCGACCGGTACCCCGGAATCGGGGGAAGCACCTCACGCACCGTCGAGGTGACCGGCGAGCCGCAGACCGCGGAGAATCCGCCCGGCGGTGCGCCCCCGTCGATCTCGGGCGTACCCGGTCTCGGTGGAAGCCTCGGTGCGGCGGGGGCACTGCTCGGTTCGGCCGGTCTCTCCCGCGACCTCCCAGCCCAGTCCGCTGCGTTCGAGTCCGCACCCCTCGACGCGAATCTGACGGTGACGGGCGCACCGTCGATCACGATCAAGGTCGATTCCGCAGCCCCCGACGCGGTCCTCTTCGCCAAGCTGTACGACGTGAGTCCGGAGGGCTCACACGTGCTGCCGCAGCAACTAGCGGCGCCCATCCGTATCCCACTGACCAACGGCAGCGCCACCACCACGGTCCGCCTGCCCGTGATCGACCACGAATTCGACGCCGGACACCGCCTGCGGGTGTCGTTCTCGACGACCGATCTCGGCTATCTGTCGCCGAACGCCTCTGCGGCGTACACGATCTCGGCGACCGGCCCACTGACGGTGCCCGAGGTTCCCGCGCTGGTGTCCGCCGCGCGCCCGCTCCCCACCTGGGTATGGGCGCTGCCGGTCATCGCCCTTGCCGCAGCCGCGGCGCTGGTCCTGGTCGGGCGCCGGCGTACTCCCGCCGCGGCCGACCCCGACCTCCGCGACGTCGCACTGCAGATCACCGGGCTCTCGAAGAAGTACGCCGGCGGCGACGGCTACAGCGTCCGTGACGTGACGTTCCGCGTGGACCGCGGTCAGGTGCTCGGCCTGTTGGGCCCCAACGGCGCCGGCAAGACCACCACCCTGCGCATGCTGATGGGCCTGATCACCCCCGACGAGGGTGAGATCCGCGTGTTCGGGCATGTGATTCGGCCCGGCGCGCCGGTGCTCTCCCGGGTCGGCGCCTTCGTCGAAGGGGCAGGGTTCCTTCCGCACCTGTCGGGCCGGGCGAATCTCGACCTGTACTGGCGTGCGACGGGACGGCCGATCGAAGACGCACACTTCGAGGAAGCGCTCGCGATCGCGGATCTCGGTTCCGCGCTGGAACGTCCGGTGCGCACGTACTCCCAGGGCATGCGGCAGCGCCTCGCCATCGCGCAGGCGATGCTCGGCCTGCCCGACGTTCTGGTACTCGACGAGCCCACCAACGGGCTCGACCCTTCACAGATCCGCGAGATGCGGGCCGCCATCGTTCGATACGGTGACACCGGCCGCACCGTGATCGTCTCCAGCCACCTGCTCGCCGAGGTCGAGCAGACCTGCACCCACGTGGTGGTGCTGCGGCGCGGGCGGCTGATCGCGGCCGGCACCGTGGACCAGATCGTGCACGCGGACGGCCCCGGCGCGCCACGCAGCCTCGAAGACGCCTTCCTCCAGCTGACGGGTGGTGACGAATGACCGCACAGGCCGATTCCGTGACGGCACACGACGGGGCTGCCACGGGATACTCCCCTGGGCGCACGCTGACGGTGCGGGTGGAACTGGCGCGCCAGTTCCGGCGACGCCGGACTCTGGTGATGGCCGCGCTGCTGGCAGCGCTGCCCATCGTGCTCATCGTGGCGCTCGCCGTGGGCAGCGACGATGAAGGACGGCGCGGCGGGCGACCCTCGATGTTCGATGTCGCCACGGCGTCCGGACTGAACCTGACCGCGACGGTGCTCATCGCGGGAACCGGCTTCCTGCTGGTGATCCCGGTGGCACTGTTCTTCGGCGATGCGATCGCCTCGGAAGCCGACTGGTCGTCGCTGCGATACCTACTGGCGGCCCCGGTCCCCCGCACCCGACTGCTGATCACCAAGGCGATCGTGGCGCTGATCCTGTCGGTGGCGGCGGTCGCACTGCTCACCGCGGTCGCGGTGATCGCGGGAACGATCGCCTACGGCTGGGGCCCGCTCCAATCGCCCACGGGTACCTCGCTCCCCGCGGGCGAGGCGCTGTGGCGACTCCTCGCCGCCGCGGCCTTCATCATCGGCTCGGAACTCGCCACCGCCGGTCTGGCGCTGTGGCTCTCGACCCGCACCGATGCACCGCTCGCAGCCGTCGGTGGTGCGGTCGGCCTCACCGTGATCGGCAGCGTGCTCGATCAAGTCACCGCCCTGGGCGGGCTTCGGGCCGCGCTGCCCGCACACTGGCAGTACGCCTGGACCGATCTGCTCCAGCCTTCGATCGAGTGGGCGGGTATGGCACAGGGCCTGTCCCTCTCGGTGAGTATCGCGGTGATCTTCCTCGCACTCGCGGTGCGCGGCTTCCGCTCCAAGGACATCGTGAGCTGACATGCCCTGGAGCACCAGAGAGCTGGCCGATCTCGCGGGCACGACGGTGCGCGCGGTGCGGCACTACCACCACGTCGGCCTGCTCGACGAGCCCGTTCGGCAGAGCAACGGGTACAAGCAGTACGGGGTCGGGCACCTGTTACGGCTGGTGCGGATCAAGCGGCTGTCCGAGCTCGGATTCTCACTCCAACAGATCGCCGGGATGGGTGATGCCCAGACGCTGAGCGCCGGTGCCGTCCAGGCACTGGACGCGGAGCTCGCGGAATCGATCGACCGGATGCAACAGGTGAGAGACGAGCTGGCCTCCCTGCAGAGCGCGGAGATGCCCACAGACCTCCCCGCGGAAGTCGCGGAATACGTCACCGACATGTCGGATGCCGACCGGTCGCTCATCGTGGTGATGACGCGGGTGCTCGGCCCATCCGGGATCACGGCCTACGCGGATATGCTGCGGTACTCGTCGAGGCTCGGTCCGGACGCCGATCCGACCGGACCCGAATTCGACGCCCTACCAGCGGACGCCGATGAGGCGACCCGGCTGTCACTGGCCGAACGAATGCTGCCCTACTCGATCGCCCTCATCGACAACAATCCAGCGGTCGCCACCGCGACCCTGGAATCCCCCGGCGGGGCGGGGCATTTCGCCCGGACGATCGCCGAGGCGATGCGCGATGTCTACAACCCTGCGCAACTGGACGTGTTGGCCCGGCTGGGCGTGTTGATGGACGCGCACCGCGCCGCGACCGCCCCAAGCGATCAGGGCTGATCCACACTCCGCCCGCCGAGATGGCGGGCCAGGAACCGCTCGGTCGCGCGGTACATGTCCATCACGTTCTCCGGGTTCACGAAACCATGGCCCTCATCGGATTTGATCATGTAGTCGACGTCGCCACCACGCGCACGCAAAGCCTCCACGAGGTTGTCCGACTCCGCCTGCACCACCCTGGGGTCATTGGCGCCCTGCACCACGAAGAGCGGGGTGCGGATGCGGTCGACGCGGGTGATCGGCGACCGTGCGAGCATATCGGCCTCCTGCACCGGGTCCGCTGGATCACCGACGTACAGGTACCAATTGTTGGTCAGGTACGGCCGCGCGGTCTCAGGTGCGGTGCGCATGAAGTTCGGGAGGCTCGAGATGCCCACGTAGTCGATCGCGGCGGCGAAGACGTCCGGGGTGAAGGTGACCCCCACCAGTGCCGCGTAGCCACCGTACGAACCGCCGAAGATCGCGACCCGCGCGGGATCGGCGTAGCCGTGGCCCACCGCCCAGTTCACGCCGTCGATGAGGTCGTCGTGCATCGCGGCCGCGAACTCGCCGATCGCGGCCTTGGTGAACGCCTTCCCGTAGCCCGTCGACCCTCGGAAGTTCACCTGGAGCACGGCATATCCGCGGTTGGCCAACATCTGGACAGCGCCCTGGTAGCCCCACGAGTCGCGGTACCACGGGCCGCCGTGCACCAGCAGGACGAGCGGCAGGTTCGTCGGTTCGATACCGACCGGGAGGGTGAGGAAGCCGGGCAGCGCGAGGCCGTCCCGCGCGGGGATCGTGACCGGTGTCATCGGCGCGAGCAGTTCCGGATCGAGATGCGGGAACGGGCGAAACAGCAGGCGGGACTCCCCCGTCCCGTGGTCGTAGAGATAGGTGACGCCGGGGTCGCGGTCGTGCACGAACGAGACCACCCAACGCCGGCCTTCCCGATCGGACGAGAGCGCGCCCACGTCACCGTCGGACAGCGCCCTGATTCCGGCGAGGACCTCGGCGAATCCGATATCGAGGGCATGGATCTCCTGGCGCTCGCCGAGGTAGCGCACACCCAGCAGTTCGCCGGTCGCGCGGTCGAGGATGAGCGGTGAGGGCAACACCGGCGAGACCAGACCGGTGGTGTCGAGGTCGAGAGTCGGGTGACTGTCCACCTCGATCTCGGTGCCGGTATTGACGTCGAGGCGCACGACCCGCGTGCGGTCCGTGCCGGTGCTGGATCCGATCCACAGGTCACCGTCAGGGGTGGCAGTGATCGGGAAGATGCCCAGTGGGTAGTCGGCACCGTCGAACCGAGCGAGGGGCCGCAACGCGCGCTCCTGCGAATCCCAGCGGCAGATCTCGATATCACCGTCCTCGTCCTGGGTGGCGGCGAACAGGTTCCCGTCGCCGTAGACCCACCCGGCGACGTTTCCCGGGTTGCGCTCGACCAGGGTCAGCGCGCCCGTGGCGATGTCGATCTCGAACACGTCGAACTCATCGACCTTGCGGTTGTTGAGCGAGACGATCGCGGTCCCCGGCCGCGAGGTCGGTAGCTCCATGAGAAAGGCGGTGGCCCCGTCGAACGGGGTCAGGTCGACGGCGGGCGTATCGGGATTCTCGAGATCGACGCGATGCAGGTGCCAGCGCTCGTCACCGCCCCGGTCCTGCAGGTAGAGCAACCATCGCGGATCGTCGGTCCAGTGGTACATCTGCACACTGCGGGTCGCGTCCGCGGTCACGCAGCGAGCTGGCGCGTCGCCGTCGAGCTCCTCGATCCACACATTGAGCCGGTTCTCCCACGGCGCGAGGAAGGCCAGGCGTGTGCCATCGGGCGAGATCTTGGCCGCCGCGCGGACGGGAGAGTCGAAGAACTCCTCGATGGTGATGATGTCCGGCAGTGCCATGGCGCTCTCCTGTCGTCGTCGGTATGTGACTCCAGGAGAAACCATGCCGTAGCGGCATGGTCAAGCGGCGCTACGCGAAGATCCGCGCGAGGAAGGGCGTGGAGTCCTTCATCGACTCCAGGACGGCTCCGCCGTGGTCGGCATTCGGGTACTGATGCAACTCGACGTCGGTGCCGCTCTGACGTAAGGCGGCCGCCAGCGCGATCGACGAGGCGACGGGCACATCCCGGTCGCGCAGGCCGACACCGAGGAACACCGGCCGGTCGTACCCGGATGTCGGCGTGCCCATGTACCGGTCGAGCGCCTCGGATGCCCCGGGCAGCGAGGCGATGTCCTTGGTGAAGAACCCGGTGGGCGATGCTCCGGTCAGCGAATCGCTGAGTTGCGCATAACACTGCACCTCGGCCTTCGCGGCGGCGTCCTTCCCCTTCGGGCTGAGTACCGAATCCACGTTCAAGCCCGGGTTCGCCTCGCGGAACCCGGCGAGGATGTACGCGGTATACGCGGTGGCAGCCGAGCCCAGCCCTGCGGGCAGCGTGAATCCGGGCCCGGCCTTCTTGATGATCTCCTCGATCTTGAACGGCGTCCCGGTCGCGACCACGCCTCGGTAATCCAGTCCGCTGCCCGCGCTGAACCGAGTAGCCCATCGCGCGCTGTTGATCGCCGCGCCGCCGCCCTGCGACTGCCCGACGAGCGCCCACTTCTTGGCCAGGTTCAGCGACCGGTCGGCCTGCGCGGAGACCACCGAATCGACCACGCTGTGTGCGGTCGCGACGCTGTTGAGGTAACTCATCAGGCCGGGCGTACCCAGCCCGGCGTAGTCCGAGGCGACGATGGCGTACCCCTGCTGCAGCCAGTGCCCGAGGTACTGGGCATCACGTGCCGAACGGGGATTGGCGGACGGTGCGCAACCGTCGCCGAGACCGACGGTGCCGTGCGCCCACGCGATCACGGGCCAGCCGCCCGCCGGGGGCGTGCCCTTCGGCGTGAAGATCGCTCCGGTGCTGGTCGCGGGCCGACCGTGCTGATCGGTGGTCGAGTACAGGACCCGCCTCGCGGTACCGGCCTCCGGCAGCGAGAGCGCGGGGGCAAGGGGCACGGAGGTGATCAGCACCCCGCCGCGCTGCGGAACCGCCCCGCTGTATCCGGCCGCGTCGAGACCGGACCAGTCCGGCGCCGCCGAGACGGGCGCCGCCGAGACCGCGACAGCCGCCAGAATCGCGACTCCGGACATCATCCACCGATTGATTCGCATGCGAAGAATATAGCGACCCGCGCCCGCACCGACCCGCCCTTCGCGGACTACCTTTCAGGCCAGTGCATATCGCTGCCGGGGACGCCCCGTGGTGCCGTATTGCAATGCCATCGTGAGTGTTCCGGCGCGGACCTGATCGGCGAGGTAGCGGCGCGCCGTGGCGGGTGAGACCCCCACCCTCTCGGCGATCTCGTCGGCGAGAAGCGGGCTTCCGGCGTCGCGCAGCGCGTCGACGATCCGCCGTTCGGTCACCGAACCGCCATCATCCCGCTTCGGGACGACGCGTTCGGATCGAAGCGCCGAGGCGGCGGCATCGATCTGCTCCTGGGTGATCGCCCCACCGTCGACGATGCGACGGTACGAGGTGTATCCGCCTATGCGGCGGGCGAGTTCGGTAGCAGGGAAGGGTTTGATCAGGTACTGCAAGGCGCCCGCTGCGAATCCGGCGCGGATACTGGCGGCGTCGTCGGCGGCGCCCAGGATGAAGGCGTCGCAGCGCAATTCACGGACGAGATCGATGCCGGATCCGTCGGGCAGATAGACATCGACGAGCGCCAGGTCGACGCGCTCGCGCGCGATGACCGCACGAGCCTCGGACACCGTGCGGGCCGATCCCACCGTGACGAGACCTGGCATGGTGTCGACGATCTTGGCGTGCATGGCGGCGACGCGGAAGTCATCGTCCACCACGAGGACTCGGATCTCGTCAGTCATCATCGCGCACTCCCTCCGGGAGGGTGGCCATCACGGTGGTGGGTTCGTCGGCACCGGCGCCGCCCCGTGAGACGACGGTGACATCGCCGCCGTGGCCCCGGGCGACCTGTCGCGCGATCGCGAGCCCGAGCCCACGCCCACCGGGCACGGTCGGATCGGCACGAGTGGAGATTCCCTCGGCGAACGGATCGTCGATGACGAAGCCGGGGCCGCTGTCGGAGACCACGATCGCGAGGTCGACTCCGTCGCGCAACACGTCGAGCTCCACCTCGCGGGGTTCACCGGCATCGGCGGCCGCGTCGATCGCGTTGTCGATCAGGTTGCCGACCAGAGTCGTGGTGTCGACCGGGTGGGTGAGCACACCGACCAGGGCCGTATCGGCGCCGACCCGCAGCGCGACCCCGCGTTCGTGAGCGCGGGCGGCCTTCGCCGCGACGAAGGCCTTCAGGTGCGGTTCGTCGAGCCGGTCCAAACCCGAGACCGGCGTGACGCCCGCCCGTCCGGCGACCTCGTCGAGATAGGCGAGAGCCTCGTCGGTCCGCCCGTCCCGGAGCAGCCCGGCCACCACATGTACCCGGTTCGCGGACTCGTGACGCTGCGCTCGCAGCGCTGCACTCATCGCCTGCACCGAGTCCAGTTCCCTCGTCAGCGCCTCGATATCGGTGCGGTCCACGGCGGTGAGCACGGTGCCCAGGTCTCTGCCTTCTCGATGCACGCGCCGCGAAGCGACGAGCACCACCCGTTCGTTCACGGCCGCCGCGACCGGTCGCTCGGTCGGGTTCGCGACCACTCCGGCGACGCGAGTCGTGAGACCGAGTCCGGCCAGCGGCGTCCCGGGTTCCGCTGTGACACCGAGCAGCTCGCGAGCGCGTTCGTTGATCACCCGCGCGACTCCATCGGCGTCGATCGCGATCACCCCTTCGGATCCGGAGTGCAGCACCGCGTCCTGTTCGCGGATCAGCTCGGCCATCTCCTCGGGTTCGAGTCCGAGGGTGAGCCGGCGCCAGCGTCGGGCGAGCAGCCCGGAACCGATGATCCCGACCACGAGGGCCAGTGCTGCCAGCCCGATCAGCAACAGGAGTGCCCGGCGAGCGGCGTCGGCGACGGTGCCCATCGGCACGCCGACGCTGACCAGGCCGACCACGGCTCCGTCCGGGCCGTAGACCGGCGCCTTGGCACGCACCGAATCGCCCAGGGTGCCTCGTTGTTCCGTGACTTCGACCCCACCTGCGAGAGCGATCGACGGGTCAGTACTCAGTGGCTTGCCCAACTCGGCCGGGTCCGGGTGGGCGATCCGGTAGCCCGCGTCGTCGGCGATCACCACGAACAGCACACCGGTCCGGTCGGTGACCGTCTGAGCCTGGTGCTGGAGCGGCCCCGCGCTGAGTTCCGCCGGCGTCGCGGGGTGCCCCTGCCTGCGGGCCGCGGACTGCACCGAGGCGCCCGATCGGACATCGGTGTCGGAGGCGACGGTTTCGGCGATCGCCTGGGCACGATGCCCGTACTCGGCGCGGGTCTCCGTCTGCACCCGATGCAGCACGATACCGAAGCCCGCGCCCAGGCTCGCGATGATGATCACCACCTGGAGGAGGAGGATCTGCGTGCGCAGCCTGAACCCGGGCATCCGTCCAGCTTAGTCATCGGCCAGGCTCTCAGAAAGGGATCTGGCCGAGCCCGACGCCCACCACCAGCATCAGGATCGACACCGCGGCGGCACGCCACAGCACCTTCTTGTGGTGGTCGGCGAGCCCGACGCCCGCCAACGCGACCAGCAGCAGGATCGCAGGAACCAGCGGGCTCTGCATGTGGAAGGGCTGACCCGTGATCGAAGCACGGGCCATCTCAGCGGCGCTGATGCCGTAGTTGCTCGCAGTCTCGGACAGCACAGGCAGGATCCCGAAGTAGAAGGCGTCGTTGGACATCAGGAAGGTGAACGGGATCGACAACACGCCGGTGATCACCGCGAGGTGCGGCCCCATCGACGACGGAATGATGCTCGTGACCCAGGCCGCGACCGCTTCGACCATGCCGGTGCCCTTGAAGACACCGGTCAACACCGCCGCGGCGAACACCATCCCGACGACGGAGACGATCGAACTGGAGTGCCGGGTGATGGCCTCCTGCTGCTCAGCAACCTTCGGGAAGTTGACGATGAGAGCGATGGCCGCGGCGATCATGAACAACACCGGGATCGGCAGCAGATCCAGAGTGAGCACCGAGAGCAGAGCGGCGGTGAGGGCAGCGTTGAACCACAGCAGCTTCGGCCGCGCGAACTCGCCGGACGCGGCGGTCAGTGCCGACGCGGCAGCACCGGTTTCCTGCGCAGTCTCATCGACTCCCCCGAGGTCCGTCTCCCGGTGGCCCGCACCGCCGGTACCTCGCGCAACCGGCGCGCCAGTCGGGGCCGCGGGCGGCGTGGGGCCACCGGTCGCCCCGCCTCCGACACCCGCCAGCACCCGCTCGCGCACCGTGATCGTGCCGATCCGCTTGCGCTCCATCAGACCCAGGTGCCAGGCGAAGGCGAGCACCAGCACCATGCCCGCGATGAGCGAGGGGATCATCGGCACGAAGACCTCCGACGGTGAGATCTTCAGGGCTGCAGCGGCGCGGGCGGTCGGTCCTCCCCACGGGAGGATGTTCATGGTGCCGTTGGCGAGACCGGCGACCACGGTGAGCGCCACCGGGCTGACTCCGAGTTTGAGGTAGAGAGGCAGTAGTGCGGAGGTGGTGACGATGAACGTGGTGGAGCCGTCGCCGTCGAGTGACACGACCCCCGCCAGGACGGCGGTGCCCAGGACCAGCCGGGCCGGATCGTCGCGCACGAGCCGCACGACGGCGCGGACGACCGGGTCGAAGAGACCCACATCGATCATCACGCCGAAGAAGACGATGGCGAAGAACAGCATGGCCGCGGTCGGCGCCAAGTCCTTGATGCCGTCGGTGATCATCTTTCCGATCCCGGTACCGGCACCCGCGAGCAGACCGAAGATCACCGGCACGGCGATCAGTGCGACGATCGGCGTCGCTCGGCGGGTCATGATGACGACCATGAAGGCCGCCACCATGGTGAGTCCCAGGACTGTCAGCATCTACGTCTCCTCGGTATGAGTGATCGGGGTCACAGGAGAGCATCGGGTCGACCGCCGTGCAGGCGCGCCCTTGTGCGTGATTCCCACCCTTTTGCGCGTTTCGCTCGAACGAGCGCCGCGGCTTTCCGCCGAGAGGCCGCGCACACTCCACGTTGTGAATTGTGTTGCAGGTGTGGCAATTGTGATAAAAAGACACTCGATGGGCGATTACCGCGCACTCGACAACCACGTTGAATCCTCGCGGGCATCGATGCTTCAAGACAGTGAGCACCAGAGGAGCCCGCCATGATTCGCCAACCCGTTCTGATCCGCACGACCGCAATACTTTTCACGACGATCCTCATGACCAGCGTGATCGCCGGCACGGCCGCGGCCGCCCAGACGACGATCACCCCCTCGGCAATGCGCACCAACTCGCTGCTCGCAGGTGGCCCCACCTACGACCCCACTGCGGGCACGGTGATGCGACTGTCGAACAACGGGACGATCACGATGCCCATCGCCCCCGCGGGAACGGCGACACTCACCGTGCGCGCTCGTGCCGATCTGTGCAAGGGATCACCCGTCGCCACACTGAAAGCCGGCGGCGCGATCCTCGGCACGATCGACGTCACATCGAGCAGCTGGGCCACCTACCGGGTGAGCGGCACGGTGCCACCCGGGCCGAACACTCTCACGATCGAGTACGCGAACGACTACTTCGAGTTCCTCCGCTGCGACCGAAACCTGTACGTGGCGTCCGTGACGATCGACGACGCCGGCGCCCCGGAATCGTGCCCTGCCAACCAGTTCCGCGCACGTTACTTCAACAACACGACGGCGACAGGAAGCCCGGTCGCCGTCCAGTGCGAGAACGCTCCGGGCGGCTCCTTCACCGGATCGCCACTGCCCGGCGTGAACGCCGACAACTTCTCTGTGGAGTACTCCGGTGCGATCGACGTCCCCGCGACCGCCGACCACATCGTCTCCACCACACTCGGCAACGTGGGAGCACGGGTATGGATCGATGACGACATGGTGCTCGACAAGTGGACCCCACAGTGGGGAACCACGAACATCACGAGGCCGATGACACAGGGCCGCCATCAGGTTCGCGCCACCTACTTCAATACATCCGGTATCGCACACTTCGGCTTATCGCTTCCGCGCGCGACGCCGGGGCCGGCCTCCAACAACGGTAACTACTTCGCGGCCGATTCGTTCTGGAACCGACCGGTGCCGCCGAACGCCATCGTCGACCCGCGCAGCGCGGGGTGGATCACCACCTTGGACAGCACGACCTCCGATGGCGTGTGGATCAACAGCACCGACTGGTCGACCACCGTCTACAACGCACCGCCCGGCACGCCGACCACCAATATCACCGTGACCAACTCCAACCGCACAGTGACCATTCCGTATCTCCCGTCGTACCAGCCGACCCGGGACGCGGACGCTCATCTCGCGGTGATCGACGATGCCACCGGTTGCCTCTACGAATTCCAGTCCTTCAACGCCTCTGCCAAATCGGCGATCGCGCAGGCCACGTACAAGGCGTACACCGGCTCCGGCGGGCACACGGCCGGACCGTCCCACGCCGGCGGCGAGTTCTCGTACCTCGCAGGCATGATCACTCCACAGGACGTGGCATCGGGTGTCATCGATCACGCCCTGCGGTACGCGATCCCGCTGGGCGCGCCGTCGTACGTCTACCCCGGCACCCGGACCGACGGTTCGACGATCGGCGGAGTTCCCCAGGGAACACGCCTGCAGCTCGACCCGAATCTCGACCTGAACCAGTTCGGCCTTTCTCCGTTCCAACTGATGGTGGCGCGGGCCCTACAGCAGTACGGCGGGTATAACGCCGATGGGGCTTCAGGCGTCTTCGCCCTGTACGCACGGAGCACCGTGGACGGAACCACCTACCCGCAACCCATCCAACCCCTCCCTGACGCTCTCGTCCGGCACATGCGATTCCTCGCGCCGTCGACGTCGTCGACGGAGATCTACCTGGACCGTGCCGACGACCCCACTTGCAACCAACAGCGCTAATTCACTCTCCAGCAGGGTCGTGACAACGGTCACTGCATATCGGACCGGCGTCCAGCACGAACACCCGGAACGCCGGCACACCTTTGCGAATGCGTCAGGCGCGCACCGTCGCCCGATTTGGCAGGCCGCCCCATATCAGCTAAAACCAACCTGTGGATGATAGTGTTCAGCCCACCGACTCTCACAGCCCCTGGGACGTCTGGTTCAGCGATGCTTTCCAAGTGACCACCGAGGGCGTGCGCAGCTTCGGCCGTGCGACAGGGTGCTGGCACACTCCCTCGCCCTCACTCGGGATCCCGCCGGACGACACTCCGGTGCCGTCGACCCTGCTCGCCGCGCCCACCCTGCACGCGGTGGCCGCGGTAGTCGCCCAGCAGATCAGCAGCCCGAACATGTCGCGCATCTTGCATGCCGGCCAGTCGTACACGTACATCGAGCATCCCCGAATCGGCGACCGGGTCGACATCGGCGCACGACTGGTGGAGCGAACCCACCGCGGCGGCGCCGACTTCTTCGTCGTCGAGACCGGTGCGTACGTCGACGGTGCGCTACGAATCACCGGCACCAGCCGCATCGTCTACGCGGGCGACGCCGACGACGTGTTGACGCTCAGCGATGCCGTGGTCGACGAGGTCATGCTGGCCGGCACCGGCCCGAGTGCGCAGCGCGCACACTCCTGACCGGCGGGTCCCGCGATTCCTCTGCGCCCCCGGCAGGAATCGAACCTGCGACCTAGGGATTAGAAGGCCCTTGCTCTATCCAACTGAGCTACGGAGGCTTGGCGTAGCGATCCTAGCGGAGCGCCGCGAGGACTCCCGACGGCCGCGTTCCGACACCGCACATCGTCCAGATGCTAACGTCCCGATGTGACGAGTGCCACACCCGCAGCCTTCCGGTGGAATGCCGCCCGTACCAGCGGGCGGCATTGCCGAGTCCGGGACGCGATCCTGCGGTGCACCGGATTCGACCTCTTCCCCACGGATGAGATCGCTGCGGAATTCGCTCGATTGCGCACCGTCGGCGACCCCCTCGCCGAACGCTTCGTCAGCACCACCACCGACGGCGACCTCGGCCCCGAGGCAACCCGCGCGTTCGTGGACCTCGCGCTCTCAGAAGGCGTCGACGCCGCACTGGGCGCCGTCGACGTGGACGCGGGGACCGAACGGGCGGCTCGAGAATTGTTCGCTCACTTCGAGAACGTTCCCGACTGGGTGGATCCGACACTCATCGAGCGGGGCGCCGCAGTCTGGCGACGCTGGGGATACGACCTCGGCGCGGTGGGCAACGCCGGCACCCTGGACACCTACACCGAGGGCTCACTCGCCGTCCCCCTATCCCTCTCCGGCGGCTACGCCGGGGCGTCGGCGCTCCACCGGTTCCTGGAGACCAGTCGCTGGTGGATCGAGGTGAGCCGCCCCGGCGCGTTACTGACACCGAGGTCGCTCGGTCGCGCTCTCTCGATGCGGGTGCGGATCATGCACGTGTCGGTGCGCCGGGGCGTGATGCAGCACCCGGAGTGGGATTCCACGCGGTGGGGCCTCCCGATCAGCCAGGCTGAGATGCTGTTGACGCTGCTCGGCGGCAGCGTCGGGCCGGCGAGCGGGCTGTACGCACTGGGATACATCACGACGCCAGCCGAGATCCGGGCCGCATTGCACTTCAACCGCTACCTCGGGCATCTCCTCGGCGTCAGCGCCGAGGAGATCTTCCCGGAGACAGTGGCGGACGGTCTGCGCCTGCTGTACATGTTCGACGCCTCGCGTTCGCACGACTCCGGCCCGGTGGGGACGGAACTCGTCGAATCCTTCGTTCCGGCATTCGGTCCGCAGCCCGGTCAATCACGCCGTGACCGCGCCCGGGCCCGCTGGCACGCGACGGTCCAGTCCGGACACACCCGGCTGTTCATGCTCCCGTGGAACCGGCGCCGGTTCCACCTTCCTGCATCGCTTCCCGGCGTGGCGTACCTGGTCGCTCGAACGCCACTGATCGCGGGGGTCGAACTCGCACGGCACCTGAGTCCGGCCGTGGACCGGTTCTGGCAGCGACGATCGGTCGCGACGTGGGAACGCTGGCATCACTGGGCGCTGGGCAACGAGGAAACCGCGTTTCGGGCGGGTGCCCTACGACGCTAGTACGCAACTAGTTGCATAGCAATTGCTTGCACGGTAGCGTGGCCGGCGTGGCCCTCGAACATGCGCTGCTCGTGTCCCTGAGCGAGCGATCCGGCACCGGGTATCAGCTCACCCGCCGCTTCGACCGGTCCATCGGCCACTGGTGGCGGGCCTCCCACCAGCAGATCTACAAGACTCTGGGGCGGATGACGGACAGCGGACTGGTCACCTTCGTCGAACAGGCGCAGGACGGTAAGCCCGATAAGAAGGTCTACTCGATCACGGACTGCGGCCGCGCCGCGCTCTCGGAGTGGATCCGCACCCCCGGCAAGGACGTCACCGACCGCCGGGAACTCGCCACCAAGATCCGCGGGGCCGCACCGTCGGACCTGCCCGACCTGACCGCCGAGATCCGGCGGATCCGCAACCTGCACGCAGAGCGTGCGGCTCTGTTCCGCGCGTTCGAAGCCGACGACTATCCGTCTCCCGCAGACCTCACCGGCACGGCGCTGCAGCAGTACCTCGTGCTGCGCGGCGGCGTGCTCTCCGAGCAGGGCACCGTCGACTGGCTCGACGAGGTCCTGGCCGCCCTCACTCCCGTAACACCGCAGCTTCAGCCCATCGCAGACTAAGGATCAGCCATGACCGCGAAGTACCCCCTCCTGTTCGAACCCCTGGACCTGGGCCACACCACGCTGAAGAACCGCGTGGTGATGGGCTCGATGCACACCGGCCTCGAGGATCTGCCATGGGACCTCGGCAAGCTCGCCGCCTACTTCGCGGCGCGTGCCAAAGGCGGTGTCGGCCTGATCATCACGGGCGGATACTCCCCCAACATCACGGGCTGGCTGCTGCCCGCCGGCGCGAAGATGTCGAGCCCGATCGATGCGATCCTGCACAAGCGGGTGACCGACGCCGTGCACGCCGAGGGCGGCAAGATCGCGATGCAGCTGCTCCACGCAGGCCGGTATTCCTACCACCCGCTCAGCGCCTCCGCGAGCTCGATCAAGGCTCCCATCAACCCGTTCAAGCCGCGCGCGATGCACGATCTCGAGGTCCGCAAGACCATCAGGGACTTCGGCAATGCCGCACGTACCGCCCAGAAGGCCGGCTACGACGGCGTCGAGGTGATGGGCGGCGAGGGATACCTGATCAACCAGTTCCTCGCCGCACGCACCAACAAGCGCACCGACAAGTGGGGCGGCTCCGCAGAGAACCGTCAGCGCTTCCCCGTCGAGATCGTCAGGGAGATCCGCAAGCGCTGCGGTGAGAACTTCATCATCGTCTTCCGGCTCTCCATGGCCGATTTCGTCGAGGACGGCCAGACGCGCGAGGACATCATCTCGCTGGCGCACCAGCTCGAAGCCGCCGGTGTCGACATCCTCAATACCGATATCGGCTGGCACGAGGCCCGCGTCCCCACGATCGTGACCTCGGTGCCCCGCGCCGCTTTCGCGGCCTTCACGGCGGACGTCACGCGCGCGGTGAACATCCCTGTCTGCGCAGCGAACCGGATCAACATGCCCGCGACGGCCGAGGAGATCCTCGACCGTGGCGACGCGCAGCTCGTGCAGATCGCCCGTCCCTTGCTCGCGGACCCGGAGTGGGCCAACAAGGCTCGCGAGGAGCGAGCCGAGGAGATCAACACCTGCATCGGCTGCAACCAGGCCTGCCTGGACCACGCCTTCGTCCACAAGAAGGTCTCCTGCCTGGTGAACCCGCGGGCGGGTCGCGAAACCGATCTCGTGCTCGCCCCGACGCGATCGGCCAAACGCGTCGCCGTCGTCGGCGCCGGGCCCGCGGGCCTGTCCGCCGCCGTCAGTGCCGCCGAGTGCGGCCACAAGGTGGAGCTGTTCGAGGCCAGCGATCACATCGGCGGCCAGTTCGGCTACGCCGCGAAGATCCCCGGCAAAGAGGAGTTCAACGAGACTATTCGGTACTTCACCACGATGCTCGACCGGAATCAGGTCACCGTGCACCTGAACACCCAGGCGAGCGTCGACGATCTGGCGGGCAAGTTCGACGAGGTGATCATCGCGACCGGCGTAGTACCCCGCGTCCCCTCGTTCCCCGGCGTCGACCACCCCAAGGTGATCACCTACGCCGAGGCGATCAGTGGCGCCAAGGAGATCGGCGACACGGTCGCCATCATGGGCGCCGGCGGCATCGGCTTCGATGTGGCTGAGTTCGTCACCACCGACAAGTCCCCCACCCTGCACCTCGACGAGTGGAACGCCGAGTGGGGCGTCACCCGCCAGGGTGACGTGCCCGGGTTCGTCACCAAGCCGAACCCGGCACCGTCGACCCGGTCCAAGGTGTACCTCCTCCAGCGCAAGACAACCCCGCAGGGCATCGGCTTGGGCAAGACCACCGGCTGGGTGCACCGCGCCTCGGTGAAGATGAAGAAGGTCGAGCAGATCTCCGGGGTGAACTACGAGAAGGTCGACGACGCGGGCCTGCACATCAGCTTCGGCGAGGATCGCAAGGACGCGCGCGTGCTCGACGTGGAGACCGTGATCCTGTGCACCGGCCAGGAGTCGGTGCGCGACCTCGACGCCGCGCTCGCCGAGCGCGGCGTGAAGGCGCACGTGATCGGCGGAGCCGCGCTGGCTGCTGAGTTGGACGCTAAGCGGGCGATCCGCCAGGGCACCGAGGTGGCCGCCGCGCTCTGAGCCCTACTTCAGGGCGTTGCCGCTGAACCGGACGGGGCGGATCGCGATCTTCACGCGATCCGCCGCATCCGGGGGAACGACCGATCCCTGGCCGTAACGCTCAGCGAGCCGGGTGTACAGCGACCCGGTGGGGTCGGGTTCGATCCGGTCCAGCTCGCCCCGGATCTCCAGGTAGCCGTACGGATTCCCCTCCGGCAGGACAGAGATCGCGACCCGCGACTCGTGCTGCAGGTTGCGATACTTCTGCCGGAAGTCGGTGTGGGTGAACCAGATCAGGCCGTCCTCGAAGAGGAACCACATCGGGTTCACCTGGGGCGCACCGTCCGGCCGGACGGTGGCGAGGTCGACGACCAGGGGCTGGCCGAGCAGAGTGCGGGCGGCGGCGGGAATCTCGGCGGTCATACCGCAGACTCTGCCGCATCCTTCTCCGTCGCGGGGGCTTGACCGTCGTTGCGGCCCCGTCCGATCAGTGCGTCGAGGCTGATCGGTCCCGGTCCGGTGAAGGCGAAGAGCAGCAGTATCCAGCAGTACAGCACCGACAGCTCACCGTTGTTCGCCAGCGGCGAGAGGCCATCGCCCGCGTGGTACGCGAAGTACGCGAATGCCATGGACCCGGAGGTGATGATCGCAGCGGGCCGCGTAGCCGCGCCGAACGCGATGAGGAGACCGCCCACCAATTGGATCAGGGCGCCCCACCAGGAGGGCCAGGCGAACACGCCGGGGCTCGACTGCGGACCGTCGAGGAAGCCCCAGTACGTGGCGGCGCCATGGAGTGCGAACAGCACGCCGATCACGATGCGGAGAGCGGAGAGATAGTAGAGCGCCCAGCGATTCATGTCGTCACCTTTGCTTGAGCCGAAGTGGTGAGGCTAACCTAAATGAGGTGCCCGCGGAGTGCCACTCGAAGCGACATCATCGCAGGTCCAGCATGATCGCAATCATCGGGAACGAGCAGTACCGTGATGCCCGATCTCCACGATCCCGCCTCCGCGCGGACCTCAGATAGCATCTGCTCCATGCCTGTACCCGCACCCAATTCCTCTGCACGCGCCGTTGTGACCGGGGGCTCCTCCGGCATCGGCGTGGCCCTCGCGACCGAGCTCGCCCGCCGCGGCCACTCCGTGATCCTCGTGGCCCGCAGCACCGGCCCGATGGAAGAGCTGGCGGCGAAGCTGCGCGCCGAGTTCGGCGTGGAGGCCGAGGTCCGCGGTGTCGACCTGTCCGATCACGTCGCCCGCGACGAGCTGTGCACCGAGCTCGCGGGCCGGGAGATCTCGATCCTCTGCAACAATGCCGGAACCGCGACCTTCGGCCGCGTCATCGACCTCGACTTCGACTACGAGCGCGCGCAGCTGGAGCTCAACGCCAACGCCGTGCACGATCTGACTCTCGCGGTGCTGCCGCAGATGGTCGAGCGCGGCAACGGCGGCATCATGATCACCGGTTCGGCGGCGGGCAACATGCCGATCCCGAACAACGCCACCTATGCGGCGTCCAAAGCCTTCGCGAACACCTTCTCCGAATCGCTGCGCGGCGAACTCAAGAACACCGGCGTGCACGTCACGCTGCTCGCTCCGGGACCCGTGCGCACCGAACTCCCCGACCCCGAAGACCGCTCCACCGTGGAGAAGGTCGTCCCCGAATTCCTCTGGGTCAACACCGAATACACCGCCCGCATCACCCTCGATGCGCTGGAGAAGAACAAGATGCGCGTAGTACCCGGGCTACTGTCCAAGGGCATGTCGCTGGCCGGCAACTACACCCCGCGCGGCATCATGGCCCCCATCGTCGGCGAGATGTACAAGAAGCTCGCAGGCAACTAGACGCGGAACGGACTTCGGGCCGTTGGGATGCCTTCCATGGCACCCCAACGGCCCGAAGTTCTCTGCGCGGTCGATCAGCGGCGACGTTTGGTGCCGAAGATGCTGCGGGAGAGCTCACGGCCGGCGCTGGAGGCCGCGGACCGGAGGAAGGACTTCACGGCCGGGTTGCTCATCACGTCCGAGACCCAGCCGGACTCTTCCTCCTGCTTCTTCGGCGCGGGCGGGGGCGGGGGCGCTTGCTCGGCGGGCGCGTTCTCCTGCTGCGCCTGCTGGGCGTTGGCCGACAGCTTCTCGAAGGCCGAGAGGTTGTCGACGGTCTGCGCGTACTTGCCCCACAGCGGCGAGGCCTGCGCGGCCGAGCGGATCGCATCGTCGCCGATCGCGGACATCAGCGAGCGCGGGGCCCGTAGGCGGGTCCACGCGACGGGCGTCGGGGCGCCCTTGTCCGAGAGCACGGTGACGATCGCCTCGCCGATCCCGAGGCTGGTGAGGGCCTCATCGAGCTTGTAGGCCGGCGAGGTCGGATAGGTCTTGACCGTCTTACTCAGCGCGGCCTGATCCTCCGGAGTGAAGGCACGCAGCGCGTGCTGGATGCGCGCACCGAGCTGGCTGAGCACCGGGTTCGGGATGTCGGTGGGCAACTGCGAGCAGAAGAACACGCCCACGCCCTTCGAGCGGATCAACTTGACGGTCTGTTCGACCTGGTCCTTGAACGCCTTGCTGGCGTCGGCGAACAGCAGGTGCGCCTCGTCGAAGATAAAGACGAGCTTGGGCTTGTCGAGGTCGCCCGCCTCCGGCAGGTACTGGAACAGGTCGGCGAGGACCCACATGAGGAAGGTGGAGAACAGTGTGGGCCGCGCGGCCTGGTCGCCGAGCTCGAACAGGGTGACCACACCCTGACCACCCGCGGTGCGCAGCAGGTCGCCCATGTCGATCTCGGGCTCGCCGAAGAAGGTGTCGCCGCCCTCGGCCTCCAGATTCACCAGGGCGCGCAGGATCACGCCGGCGGTCTGCTTACTGACGCCGCCGATACCCTCCAGATCGGCCTTGCCCTCCGCGGAGGTGAGGTACGCGATCACCGAGCGCAGATCCTTGAGGTCGAGCAGTTCGAGCTGGTTCTGGTCGGCCCAGTGGAAGATCAGCCCGAGGGTCGACTCCTGAGTGGCGTTGAGCCCCAAGACCTTCGATAACAGGATCGGGCCGAACGAAGAGATGGTTGCTCGGATCGGCACGCCGACACCGTTCGTGCCGAGGGAGACGAACTCGGTCGGCACGGCGGAGGGCTTCCAGTCGTCTCCGGTGTCCGTGGCACGCGCCGCGGTCCGATCGCTCGCCTCACCGGGCTTCGACAGACCGGCGAGGTCGCCCTTGATGTCGGCGAGAACGACGGGCACGCCGTTGGCCGATAGCTGCTCGACGATGAGCTGGAGCGTCTTCGTCTTGCCGGTGCCCGTCGCGCCGGCGACGAGGCCGTGGCGGTTCATCATGGCCAGCGGGATGCGCACCTTCGCCGACGGGTCGACGGTGCCGTCCACCAGGACGGTGCCCAGCTCAAGCTCGGGTCCCGAGAATTCGTAGCCCGCGGCAATGGTCTGCGCCGGGGAGTTCGCATTGTCAGTCACGATGCAAACCCTAGCCTTGGATACGCTGAACCGCGTGGACGACAAACTCGTGTGGGTCGATTGTGAGATGACCGGCCTGGATCTGACCTCCGACCGGCTGATCGAAATCGCCGCCCTGGTGACCGATGGCGACCTGAACATCCTGGGCGAAGGCGTGGATCTGGTGATCCACGTCGACGATGCGGCGCTCGACGCCATGCCGCCCGTGGTGCAGGATATGCATGCCAAATCAGGTCTCACCGACGAGGTACGCAGGTCCACGGTGACCGTCCGTGAGGCCGAAGAGGCGGTGCTGGCATACCTGCGCGAGCATATCGAGCCCGGCACGGTGCCGCTGGCGGGAAATTCGATCGCGACGGATCGTCGGTTCATTGCTCAGGAGATGCCGGAACTGGACGGCTTCCTGCACTACCGGATGGTCGATGTCAGCTCGATCAAGGAACTGTGCCGCCGCTGGTACCCGCGGATCTACTTCGGCCAGCCCGACAAGGGTCTGGCACACCGTGCGCTGGCCGACATCCGCGAGTCCATCCGGGAGCTGAAGTACTACCGGAGCACAGCCTTCGTACCCGCACCAGGACCATCATCGGAGGAGATCTCCGCGAAGGTCGAGGAGCTCGGGCCGGCCTGACGCCGCAGGTCACGAGGCCGGCGGTATCGATTGGCTTTACCTGGCGTACGTCGGGTAAAGTACTCCGAGCCTGGCGATCCCAGGCACCTGGTGGGTGTAGTTCAGTTGGTAGAGCACCAGATTGTGATTCTGGCTGTCGCGGGTTCGAGTCCCGTCATCCACCCCAACGTCGAGACCCCGGTCTCTCAGTCAGTGCACTGAGAGACCGGGGTCTTCGTTTCCGCACTGCGCGACGCCGGTCACCGAGGGCAGTCGACCGAGTTCTTGTAGACAACACAACGGCTGTAACTGTCGCTCGACCCGTACGGCACATCTTCGACCTTCGGCGAGGCCCAGGGCTGCCAGATCATCAAGCCCAGCAGAATCATCCCCGCCGTCAACCACCCGGCAGCGAACCGGATCGACTTAGCCAACGCCAACGCTTGCAGATCGGTCACTCTCGAAGAGTAACAGCGCATTTGTTTTCACAAATTTGGACGTCTTCAGAATTTGGCATCACCTCGGAGTCCATCTCACTTGATTTTCCGGCGTCGGAGTTGCATCCCCGGCGAGTTGGTGTCATGGTTAGTTAGTCAGGTAGGCAACCACCGAAGCGAGGGTGTCGATGATCGTCGAAGGCCGCGCGATCTTCCAGCAGATCGCCGAACACGTCGAGGACTCGATCATCGACGGCACGCTCGCCGAGGACGATCAGGCGCCCTCGACCAACGAACTGGCGGCGTTCTACCGGATCAACCCGGCAACGGCGGCTAAGGGGATCGCGCTACTCGTCGACAAGGGGATCCTCACGAAGCGGCGGGGCATCGGCATGTTCGTCACGCCCGGCGCCCGCGATCGCGTTCTTGCCGAACGAGAGTCGGCGTTCGCCGACGCGTTCGTCGAGCCCCTGCTCGCCGAGGCACTCAAGCTGGGCTTATCGGTGAACGGCGTCATCGACCTGATCCGTGCGCGCTCAGAGCGTGCCGAACACCCCGCCACCCAGGAAGGAGTCGCACGATGACATCAGTGATCAGCGCCCGTGGCCTCACCAAGCGCTACGGAGCCGAGACCGTGCTCCGCGGCGTCGATTTCGACATCGAGGAGAACACCATCTACGGCCTGCTCGGCCGCAACGGTGCAGGCAAGACAACGATCATGTCGATCGTCACCGCCCAGAACTTCGCCTCGGCTGGCGACGTTCGCGTGTTCGGCGAAGAACCCTACGAGAATCCACGGGTTCTCTCCCGGATGTGCTTCGTTCGCGAAGGCCAGACATACCCCGACAATGCCACGCCCACACACGCATTCGCGACGGCGGCCCTGTTCTTCCCGCACTGGGATCAGGCATTCGCAGACGACCTGGTCAGCGACTTCCGGATACCGATGAAGACACAGATCAAGAAGCTCTCGCGCGGACAGACCTCAGCGGTCGGCGTAGTCATCGGCCTCGCCTCCCGCGCCGAGGTGACCTTCTTCGACGAGCCCTACCTCGGGCTGGATGCGGTCGCCCGGCAGATCTTCTACGATCGCCTCCTCGCCGACTACGCCGAGAACCCGCGCACCGTGGTGTTGTCGAGCCATTTGATCGACGAGGTGTCGAATCTGATCGAGCGCGTCCTCGTGGTCGACGACGGCGAGCTGCTGCTCGACGAGGAGACCGATGCGATCCGTGATCGCGCCTTCACTGTGGTGGGCGCGGAGCAGGCGGTGGATGCGTTCGCCGCCGGCCGTGAGGAGTTGCACCGCGAGCGCCTGGGCCGGGTCGTCTCGGCCACCGTGCTCGGCACGTTGACCGAGGCCGAGCACCGCGAGCTGACCGACGCCGGACTCGAGGTCGGTCCGGTCTCGCTGCAGCAGTTGATCGTCCGGCTCACGCACCATTCCGATTCCCGATCAGGCCGATCGAGCGCACCGAGGGAGGCCCTGCGATGAACCGCACCGTCAACGTCGTCCGCATGCAGTTGGTGAACCGCACGACGTTCCTCGTGGTCCCCCTGCTGATCTTGACGGCGGCGTTCGTCCTCACACTCGCCATCTACGCGATCGTCTCCCGGAGCATCGGCGCCTCGGAGCCGATGAATGCCGGTGGAGCATCCGGGGCTCCGCTGTGGTACTTCGCGGTCCTGGGTGTTCAAGCACTCACCATGACCTTCCCTTTCTCCCAGGCGATGAGCGTGACACGCCGGGAGTTCTACCAGGGCACGCTCCTCGCGGCCGGTCTCGGCGCCTTCGTCGTCGCCGCCATTTACACGGCGGGCGGCCTGATCGAGGGCGCGACCGACGGCTGGGGCATGCAGGGCTTCTTCTTCCGCATTCCGTGGGTGTGGAATCACGGACCGCTGGTCGCCGGATTCGTGTTCCTCGTCGCCGCGTTCCTCTTGTTCGTGATCGGCTTCGCCGGGGCGACGGTGTACCGCCGGTTCGGACTCCTCGTCCTCGTCGGCCTCGGGTTGACGATCGGGGTCGCGATCGTCGGAGCCCTGTGGCTGATAGGCCACCTCGACGCATGGGCTGCCGTCGGAGACTGGTTCACCACGCAGGGCTCCGTCGGACTCGCCCTCTGGGGAGTCGCTCTCGCCGCGGCCCTCGCCGGCGCAACCTACGCGATCCTGCGTCGCCTCGTGGTCTGAGGCATTCCGCGTACGGCCCGGGGCATCCCCGGGCCGTACGAGTCACGCCGGCGCCTTCTCGGCGAGCCGCGCCGCGCGCTCGAATTCGTCGTCGATGGCTTGGTCGGCCCTGTAGGTGGCGACACTGACGCCGACGGCGACCACCAGGTTGGCAAGGAAGCCCGGCACGATCTCGAACAGATCGATGGGCTTGAACTCGCCCCACAGGAAGACGACCACCGCACCGGTGATCAGGCCCGCCAACGCCCCCTGATGGGTGAGCTTGCGCCAGAACAGGGCGAGAATCACGATCGGGCCGAACGAGGCGCCGAATCCGGACCAGGCGAACCCGACCAGGTCGAGGATGCTCTGCGCCGGGTCGATCGCCAGCATCACTGCGACGACGGCGACCAGCAGCACACCGAGCCGGCCCAGCCGGACATAGGTCTTATCGGTGATGCCCACGGCGCGGCCGGTCTTCTCCGCGAAGATCTTGAACAAGTCTTCGACCAGCGCGGAGGAGCACACCACCAGTTGCGAGGACACGGTGGACATGATGGCCGCCAGCACCGCAGCCAGCACCAGGCCGGCGACGAACGGGTGGAACAAGATCTGCGACAACAGTAGGAACACTGTTTCCGGGTCCTTCGGCGCGCGTTCGGGATTCAGGGTGAAGTAGGCGAGTCCGACGACGGCGGTGGCGATCGCGCCACCCGCGGAGGCCACCATCCAACCGATCCCGAACCGGCGAGCCGTGGTGGCCTCCTGCGGCGACCGCAGCGCCATGAACCGGACGATGATGTGCGGCTGTCCGAAGTAGCCCAGACCCCACGCCGCCGCTGAAATGACGCCGAGTACCGATCCGCCGGCCACGAGGCTGAAGAAGTCCGGGTTCACCGCGGTCACGGTGTCGACGGTGGTCCCGATCCCACCCACTTGGATCAGCGCGGCGATCGGAACGGCGATGAGGGCCGCGAGCATGAGCAGGCCCTGTGCCACATCGGTGAGCGTGGCGCCGAGGAAGCCTCCGAAAAGGGTGTAGATCATCGTGACCACGGCGACGATCAGCATGCCGTGCACGTACGACACGCCGAAGGTGCTGTCGAAGAATTTGCCGGCGGCAACCATGCCGCTGGAGACGTAGAAGGTGAAGAAGACGAGGATGATCACGCCGCACACCAGGCGCAGCGATCGCGACGAATCGCGCAGCCGGTGCTCGAGAAAACTCGGAATGGTGATGGAGTTACCCGCAACCTCCGTGTAGGAACGCAGGCGGGGCGCCACGAACTTCCAGTTCAGCCAGGCCCCGACGGTGAGCCCGATGGCGATCCAGGCCTCGATCAGCCCCTTGGAGTAGATGGCACCGGGCAGGCCCATGAGCAGCCAGCCCGACATGTCCGAGGCGCCCGCACTCAGCGCCGCTACCCACGGTTTGAGACCGCGACCGGCGAGCATGTAGTCATCGAGATTGTCCCGGGTACGGCTGTACGCAAACCAGCCGATCCCCAGCATCGCGACGAAATACAGGGTCACTGCGATCGTCTGATAGACCTGCTCCGACATGGGTGTCTCCCTTCGTCCTGACAACGGTCATGGTAGCCAGTGCACGCGCGGTACACGGACTGACACCAAGTACGCCAAGGTAATAAGGTTCGGCGTCGACTTCCGGCAAATGGTATGGTGGCGAACACATTTGTGCGGCGAATTCAGCGCGCGACACATACGACCGACATCCCTGGGAGGGTTGGATCTTGGCCGAAGGCACGCGCACGAGCAGTTCGCTTCGACGATGGACGCGGTGCCTCTTGGCCACAGCCGCGCTCGGCCTGGTGGCCGCGCCGAACGCTCTCGCCGCCCCGGTCGCGCCCGCACCGCCGAGCCCGAACACGTCGGCACCGGCACAGCCGGCACCGGGCGCACCGTCGACTCCGAAACCCGCACCCGGCGCCCCGGCGCCCGCCACGCCCCCACCACCCGCGAACCCGGCGCCCACGTCGGTCGCTCCCGGTGAGCGCATCGACATCCTGCAACGTTCCCTGGGTGGCGGCCGCTTCGAGTCCCTGCAGTGCACGATGGGCTTCGCTGTGACCGCGCCGAACGGTGAGCGACTCGGCGTGACCGCCGGGCACTGCGGTAGCGCGGAACAGCCTGTGGGCGTGAAGAAGTGGATCGTCGGCGAGGTCGTGCAGTCGGTGGCGCCGAAGGTCACCGAGGATCCGAAGCGTCCCGGGCACTTCTCCCCCACCGATCCATTCCAGCCCGACTGGGCCACCTTCCGGTTGACCGACCCCACGGTGAAGTTGCTCGCCTCGTCACCGCAGATCGCCCCGCGTTCCACGGGCGTCGCACGCCCCGGCGATCCGGTATGCCAACTCGGATCGGTCAACGGTCACCGCTGCGGCACCGTCACGAAGGTGATGAACGACTGGGTGGTGACCGACATCGTGACCAAGCAGGGCGACAGCGGCGGACCGCTGATCCGCACCACCGACAACGCCGCCCTCGGCATCATCACCGACGCGGTCACAGTCACCGACAGCGAGACCGGTGACGTGCAGCAACAGCTCACCCAGTACTACTCGATCAACGCGGTCCTCCGCGCCGCAGGCAATGCCCGGCTCGCCACCAGATAGCCGCACCGAGCACCACGGATCCTGACTACGATTCCGGCATGACGACCGATTCGCTCAAGTCCCGCTTCCTTCAGCTCGGCCGCCACCGCGCCGTAGCCCGTGCCATCAGGGCGACGGTACCGCTCGATAAGGCCGTCACCCGGCTCAGTGGCGGACGGGTGCACCTCGTCCCCGAGGCGCTCCTCCCCCAGATCACCCTGACCACCGTCGGACGGCGCAGCGGAGTCGCCCGCGCGGTGCCACTGCTGTACGTGCACGATGGCGAGGATTTCGTGGTCATCGCCTCGAACTTCGGTCAGGAGAAGCACCCTGCCTGGTCGTACAACCTCGAGGCCAATCCCGACGCCGAGGTGTTGCTCGGCACCCGCCGGATTCCGGTGCACGCCCAGCGGATGTCCGAGGCAGACCGGAAGCGGTTGTGGCCCAGTATCACCGCGATGTGGCCCGCGTACGACGACTACATCGACTGGGCGGGAGATCGGACCATCAAGCTGTACCGGCTGACGCCCCGGTAGGCGCATCCGCCACACCCTCGGGCGTCAGATAGGGACCCACGATCTCGGGTTCGATCACCCGGGCCGTACCCGCGGCCCGCGCCGGGGCGAGGTCGACAGCGCCGAATGAACCGGCCGCCGTCGCCACCGTCAGCGTGAGCACCCGGGCGCGGCGCTGGAAGAAGGTCTCGGTGGTCACGAAGCCGATCACACCGTCGAATTCGAGGACTGTGCGCGTGCGGGCCACCGTTGCGGCGCCGAGCACGACGGTGTCGGCTCCGACGGTGGTGCCCAAGTTGCGGTAACGCACCTGCGCGAGCGGGACCGCGAGCACCACCAGGACGACTGCGCCCACCGCGGGGAGCAACCACCACGCGCCGGGCGCCACCACAGCGAGAGCGACGAGGACGGCGGCGGGTACACCGGACGCGAGGAGTGCACGAGTGCGGCGGCGCTTCAGGGCTGCCGGACCGTGTGGGCCGAGGTCGGTCTCGATTGCACCGGGCCGCCCGAGCACATCGTCGGCGACACGGATCGCCTCACTGCGCGGCGCGGGCGGCAGCAGGCTCGGATTGCGGTCGGTGCCGGTCGCGATCGCACGCAACTTCGCGCCTCCGGGAATCCGCATCAGCACCGGCTCGTGCACCTGAACTCCACGCACCCGCTTGCGTTCGATCGTCGCCGCGACGGTCGAGACGAGGCCGCGCGAGGTATGCAGCGCACCGTCGGACCGGCGGACCAGTCGAAACCCCCAGAAAGCGAAGACATACGCCAACACCGAGATCAGCGTAGACAGCACCAGAACCAGCACAATCGTACCCGGAACCACCACGGCGGCACCAAGATCGAGAATTTTCACCAGCCAAGATTCGGCAATCTCAGAACCACGCTCCCGGAGTCCGGCCTCGTCGACCACCCGGAAGCCGATGCCGGCACCGGCGGCGACCACGGCGAAACCGGTCAGCGAGAACGGTGCGAAGCGCAGCCAGGCCGGCTGCAGGCGGGCCAGTTCCTCATCGGCGACCGTGGGCGTCGGCCCCGCCGCGGCACCGTCGCCGACCGGCGTCTCGGGATCGGCGGCGACGGGACTACGTCGCAGCAGGTCGTGGCCGAGTTGTTCGGCGAGAGCGGCGGGGATGGGGTCGAGCACCAGCGCGGACTCCTTGCCGCCCACACCGGTGCCCACCTCGACCTTGCGCAGCTTGAGCACCCGCTCGATCGGTCCGGCGGTCACATCAACGCTGCGAATCCGATCCCGTCGCGCCGTGGCCGAGACGCGACGCAGGAGTCCATGCCGCAATTCGAGCTGGTCGTCGGTGACACGCCATCGGGTAGTGAGCCACGGCAGCAGTCCCACGAGAACGCTGATGACGAGTCCCACGATCACGATCACAGTGGGCCCCGCGGTCCGACCCAAGAAGAAGACGCCGATCAAGGCGGGAATCAACGACGGCAGCGCTCGCACGACACGCGTGCCGATACCCCACGGGGAGAGCCGGTTCCAGCCCCGGTCGTCAGGTCGCGTCATCGGTGTCCTCCGCCGCGCTCACAGTGAGGTTCGCGGCAATCGATTGCGCCACTTCGGTGGGCAGGCCCGAGATCCGGACGGTGCCCGCCGAAGAGGCCGTGGTCACGGTGACGGTGGAGAGGCCGAAGGAACGCTCCAGCGGCCCGGCCACGGTGTCGATCACCTGCACCCGGGACACGGGAATCAGCACACGCGTGCGCGTGAGCCACCCTGCCTGCGAGTACACCGAGACCGGATTGACTTCCCACCGGTGGAAGGCGTACCGGAAGCGTGGCATCACCACCAGGTGCGCGGCGGCTGCCGCGGCGAGCAGGACGAAGACCACCGCCGTGACGAACCACGGCATGTCGGGTATCAGGGCGATGGCGATCGTCACCACGGGGATGATCACGATCCAGCGCAGTGCGGCCCGCACTGCCCACCACGTCTTGGCCTTCGGGGACACCTGATGCGCGGGCTGCCGCAGCACCTCGTGGGCGCCGTCGACGGCGGGAACTCCGGGGACGGTCATGTTCACAGCTAAGCACGGCTTCCGCCGCGGGGACCACCACCGTGCGGTTATCGTGGCGCGCAGGAGGGCAGATGACCACACATCCCGACGAGTTGGCGGGCCTCACCGGACTGTTCACCGACCAGGAGCGACAGATAGCGCTGTCCGTGCGGGCGCTGTGCGCGGCGGAAGTGGAACCGCACATCGGCCGCTGGTTCGAGGACGGCGCGCCCGACGATCCCCGCGGTCTGATGCGCTCGCTCGGTTCTCTCGGAGTGCTTGGCATGCACCTGGAGGGCTACGGCTGCGGAGGGATGACGGCCACCGAATACGGCGTGGCATGTCTGGAGTTGGAAGCCTGCGATTCGGGGCTGCGCTCGATGGTCTCGGTGCAGGGCTCGCTCGCGATGTTCGCGATCTGGCGGTGGGCGAGCGAGGCCGAGAAGCAGCGCTGGCTGCCCGGTATGGCCGCAGGCGAGGTGGTGGGTTGCTTCGGGCTCACTGAACCGGATCACGGCTCGGACCCCGCCGCCATGCGGACGCGTGCGCGACGTGACGGTGCCGACTGGGTCATCGACGGCCGGAAGATGTGGATCACCAACGGATCCGTCGCCGACGTCGCCGTGATCTGGGCGCAGACCGACGACGGCATCCGCGGCTTCGCAGTGCCGACCGAGACACCGGGGTTCACCGCGAACACGATCAAGCACAAGATGTCGTTGCGCGCGTCGGTGACCTCCGAGCTGGTACTCGACGGTGTGCGCGTACCCGAATCCGCGGCCTTCCCCGAGGTACGCGGGCTCCGCGGCCCACTGTCGTGCCTGAGCGAGGCCCGCTACGGCATCGTGTGGGGAGCAATGGGTTCCGCCCGCACGGCAATCGAATGTGCCCAGCGGTACGCGGTGGAGCGCGAGCAGTTCGGCCGGCCGATCGGCGGGTTCCAACTGACTCAGCAGAAGCTCGCCGATATGTCGCTGGAGTACGTCAAGGGCATCTTGCTCGCACTGCACCTGGGGCGACTGAAGGATGCGACCGGTCTACGCCCGGAACAGGTCTCGCTCGGCAAACTGAACAACGTGCGCGAGGCGATCGAGATCTGTCGCACCGCACGCACCATCCTGGGGGCGAACGGAATATCGCTGGAGTACCCGGTGATACGGCACGCCAACAACTTGGAGAGTGTGCTCACTTACGAGGGGACGGTGGAGATGCACACACTGATCCTGGGCCAGAAACTGACCGGGCAGGACGCGTTCAGGTAAGCGCCTCCCGGCTCGGATACACATCCTGAGCTGCCGATTTCATGTTTCCCGCTTCGTCTTGCTAGAGTTCTTCAGCACGCAGCGAGCAGGAGCGAGCACGCGAGCGCCATTAGCTCAATTGGCAGAGCAGCTGACTCTTAATCAGCGGGTTCGGGGTTCGAGTCCCTGATGGCGCACAATCACCGAGAAGGCCGGGCACCCGCCCGGCCTTCTCGCATTTCCGGGAACCATGGCCCGGACTATCGCCTCGCCGTTCGCCGAACTGCGAAGATGTGCACGTAGTTGACGGTCGAGGAGAATCCCCTCCGCGGGGCGCGGATGAGCGCACTTCGTTGATCGCCTTGCTCGCCTCCACCGAGCAACACTCACGATGAAGGCCGAGGCCTGACGGTTGATCAGCTCAAGCGCCGCACAGTACCGTCGACACGACGCGGCCGATTCTCAGCCCGTATGGATGGCGACGCCGGATAACCGTTCACTCATTAACTGAGCGCACCGCCCACCGCTTCCGATGCGACGACGTAAACAACTCCCCCGAGCAATGCCGCAACCACCATTGCGATCCACAGCACGATCCACCTCGCTGCCGGCCAGCCCACCTCTGCCGGAGCAGGGCGCCCCGGCACCCTACGGCTCAGAACGATGACACCGGCGGCGATCGCGAATCCCGAAATGGCCGCGACTCCAGCCAGCGGCACTCGCACCCACCCGATCGCCACACCGCAGGCGATCCCGATGACGACGAGGCCGATCAGCTCATCGCGTGCAATTTGCCGAAGCGCTTGCACCGGCCCCCACAGCGCGCCGTCCATTCTCACGACATAGATCCAGGCCGCCACGAGGACCATGTAGCCGAACCCCACCGAGTCCACGACCATAGCCCCGGCACCGTACGAACTCCCCACGTAGCAACTATGTCAGATCGCGGACCAGGCATTCAGCGGGCGCGGCCATGAGCCACAGTTAACCCTTCTATTATTAGCTTGGCGAAGGTAAGCTGTCCGTGGGCCTGGGGAGGCCACCTCACTTCACCCGTGCACCGCAGCGTTCTGCCCAGGCTCCTCTACTTCTCGCCGCCCGCACCGTCGTCCTCGTCGTCCGACGCCCCGGACCCGAAACCGAAGGCCGCGGCGATCGCGATACCGATCGACATGCCGAAGCCGATGCCGACCGCCGTGTTGTCGAACACCACCCCGAGTCCGGCCCCGCCAGCGGCGCCGACTGCGATGCACAGAGCCAACATGTTGTAGCCGCGGTCGTCCCACGGCCCCTTCGGCTTCTCCGTGCGCTCCCCGTCGTCGCTCATACCCGCACCGTACCGACTCCCCCGGTGCCCCACCCCCGACGCTAGAATCGGGAGCAATCGGTCGGATCGACATCGACCGACAGCCACGCTCAACCCCGGGGGTTCCGTCATGCGTTTCCGTCGTCCCGCGTCTCGCCGCGCGCTGACCGCCATCGTTGCCACAGTGGCGTCGTTCTCGCTGGTCGCGGGCTGCAGCGGATCGGCGAACACAGCACTGCCCCTGCCGCCCGAGGATCAGAAGATCACGGACTCCACACCGTTCCTCGATCTCCTGCGACCGCAGATCACCTCCAGCGTGAAGAGCGGCGCCGTCAACGTGGCACCGGGCGAGCCGGTGCGGGTCTCCGTTGCCGGCGGCACACTGACCCGGGTCGTCATGACCAACCCAGACGGTAAGCAGGTGCAGGGAGCCCTGAGCCCGGACGGCCGGTCCTGGTCGAACTCGGAGCCGCTGGGCTATAACAAGCAATACAAGCTTCGCGCGGAGGCGAACGGCGTGGGCGGCGTCAACGTGGCCAACGAGACGTTCACGACCGAGTCTCCGAACAGCCTTACCCAGGCCTATCTCTCGACCGCCGACAACTCCGTGGTGGGGATCGGCCAGACCGTAGGCGTGAAGTTCGACGAGAAGATCGGCGACCGCCTCGCCGCGCAACGCGCGATCAAGATCGTGACCGATCCACCGGTCGAGGGCGCGTTCTACTGGATCAGCCAGTCCGAGGTGCGCTGGCGCCCCGAGAACTTCTTCAAGCCGGGCACCAAGGTGAACATCGATGTGAAGATCTACGGCGTCGACCTGGGCAACGGCCTGTTCGGACAGAAGGACGTGTCATCGAAGTTCACCGTGGGCGACGAGGTGATCACCACCGTCTCCGACAAAGACAAGATCGTCCGGGTCACCCGCAACGGCAAGCTCGAGAAGACGATGCCCACCTCCATGGGCGGCACGGGCAACGAGACCCCGAACGGCATCTACATGATCGGCGATCACCGCGAAAACATGATCATGGACTCGTCGACCTACGGTGTTGCGGTCAACTCCCCCAACGGATACCGCACTCAGGTGGACTACGCGATCCAGATGTCGTACAGCGGAATCTACCTGCACAGCGCACCGTGGTCGGTGAGCCAGCAGGGTGTCACGAACGTGAGCCACGGTTGCCTCAACGTGAGCACCGAGAACGCCCTCTGGTACATGCAGAACACCAAGCGCGGCGACATCGTCAAGGTGACGGACACCGCCGGCCCCACCCTGGAGGGGGCCGACGGACTAGGCGACTGGAACGTTCCGTGGTCCGTCTGGAAGGCCGGTAACGCCAAGGTCGGCTGACGCGGCCTCATCGATCAGCTCAGCCCCTGCGGCGGGCTCAACGGCGCGCTCCCGTTCCGCCTCAGCGAAACCGGGTCGTGCCTTACCGACGAAGGCGAGTACCCAATCCCGCAGCACGGCAATGCGGTTGCCCATGCCTGCGAGGTAATACAGGTGCACGGCCAGCCAGCCGACCCAGGCGACGAAGCCGGTGAGCTTCGGCAGGTTCATGGGCGCCTCGATCACCGCATTCGGGGTGTCGATCATCGCCATGCTGCCCTTATCCAGGTAGCTGAAGTGCGTGCCCTGGCCCCGTGCGCCGCGGATGATGTCGGCGGCGTGCCGACCCTGCTGCATGGCGACGGGGCTCTGCCCGGGCAGGTTGTTGAGGTTGGTCATATCGCCGAGGGCGAAGACGTCGGCCCGGCCGCCCACAGTGAGGTCGCGATTGACGAGCAGCCTTCCGGCGCGGTCGGTCTCGCAACCAGTGGCCTCGGCGATGATCCCCGCCAGCGGGTTGGCCTTGACGCCTGCCGACCAGACGACCGTGCCCGCGGGCACGGTGCGCTCGGCACCGTCCTTGCCCTTGACAGTGACCGCATCGTCGTCGATGGCGGTGACGAAGGTGTCGGTGAGGACGTTCACGCCCGCCTTCTCCAAGGTGGCGCGGGTGAAGTCCGAGAGCTTACCGCCGTAGACGGGCAGCACATCGCCGGCGCCCTCCACCAGGTTGATCCGCACGTCAGCGCCGCCGTGATGCTTGCGCGCCAGCTCGGCGAGCTGGCCCGCGACCTCGACGCCGGTCGCGCCGGCGCCCACGATCACGAAATCGCGCAGGACGTCATCGGCCGGGGCGTCGAAGGCACGCAGCACCCGCGCCCGCAGCGCCTTGGCATCATCGAGAGTCTTGAGCGCGAACGTGCGCTCCGCCCACTCGTCGTGACCGAAGTACGCCTGCGCAGCACCCGCCGCGACGATCAGGTAGGTGTAGCGGATCTGCTCGATGCCGTCGGCCGTGGCGTACGTGATCACCTTGCGGTCGGCATCGACGGCGGTGACGTAACCGGTGACCACGTCGACGGTGCGCTTGCGGCGCAGAACCTCGGCGATCGGCGGGGCGATCCGGGCACCGTCCACCACGCCGGTCGCGACCTGGTAGAGCAACGGCTGGAACAGGTGCTCGCCATTCGCCGAGATGAGTGTGGTCTCGATGTCCGACTTGGCCAGCTGCTTGGCGGCGGCGAGGCCGCCGAATCCCGAGCCGATCACCACGACGTGGGTGTTGCGCATGATCGCTCTCCTTCCGCTTCTCGGGCCTGGTAGGCGGCCCTTCTGTTCCTTATGCCACCACTCTTGTCGATAACTCAGACCGTTTCAACGCGCTCCACCACACACTTTTCGATGCGACCTATCTGTTTTCTTCATATGATGGCGGAATGGAGTTCCGACAGCTCGAGTACCTGGTCGCGGTCGCCGATACGGGCGGCTTCTCCCGGGCGGCGCAACGCTGTTTCGTCTCCCAGTCCGCGGTGAGCCATCAGATCGCGGCCCTGGAGAAGGAGCTCGGGGCCGACCTGTTCGAACGCGCGGGGCGCACCGTCCGGCTCACGGACGCCGGAGAGGTGCTGCTCCCCCGGGCGCGCGAATTGCTCCGGCTGCGCGACGAGGCGGTCGACGCCGTGCACCCCCGGCCCGATCGCATACGGCTCGCGGCCAACATGTCCTTCGCTCGATCCGCCCTCGGCGTGATCGCCGACGTTCGCGGCCGCCATCCCGACGCCGAAGTCGACTTCCTGATCAAACCCTTCGCGCAGCGCATCGCTGCGGTCAGCGCGGGCGATGCCGATCTGGCCCTGGTCCGGGGCCGAGTCGACGAACCGGGCCTCTACCTCGAACCGCTCTGGGTGGATCACCTTCTCATCGCCTTCGCGGAGCGACATCCACTGGCAACGCTTGGGCGGGCGCCCACGACGGCGGAGCTCGCGGACTACCCGTTGCTGCTACCGCCTGCGAACGAACAGGTGCTGCTGCATCAACTGGTGGCGCGGGTCTTCGCGGCGGAGGGACTCGATGTGAGACTGGGCCCCGAAGTCCGCGACGGGCAACCGGTGACACTGGAACTGATCAATCACCCGGACGGCTGGACACTGCTGTACGAAGATCCGCGACAGCCCGGTGTGGTCAGCCGACGCAGCGCAGGCTTCCCGCTTCCCGTGGCAGCGGTTCTGCGCGTCGACGCCGATCCGAATCCCTTGGTGGCCGAGCTTCTGGTGGGGCTTTCGAACGGCTACCGCCGGTACTGAGTCACTCCCGGTTCAGCAGGCGACGCCCGAGGGCGCCCACGGTGTCGACGGGGCCGGCGATGGCCTTCTCGGCGGCAGCGATCACGGCGTTCGGGGCGGCGAGGACAGCGTTGACCTTCTCCACCGCGGCGTCCGCTCGCTCAAGCGTCGCGGTGAAGGTGGACAGCAGTCGCTCGAACTCGTCGAGGTTGCGGTTGACCCTCGCGAGGGTCGCATCGAAGTCGGTCATGGTGGTGTCCATGCCCTGCATCGTCTGAGCGAGGCCGTCGAGAACAGTGGTCGCCTGGTCGATGGTGACGTCGGCGTTGAGCGCCGCACTCGCCAGGTTCCGAATCCTGGCCCGACCGCGCCCGGTCGCCTCATCCTGTGTCGCCATAGCGATACGGTAGCTTGCATGACCACTTCTGCGCGCCTCGAACCCGGTGTTAGTGCACCTTCTTTTACTTTGCCCGACCAGAACGGGAACCCGGTATCCCTCTCGGACTACCGCGGACGTCGCGTTATCTTGTACTTCTACCCCGCCGCGATGACTCCGGGGTGCACCAAGCAGGCCTGCGATTTCCGCGACAATCTGTCCGATTTCGAAGCCGCCGGTCTCGACGTCGTCGGCATCTCGCCCGACAAGCCGGACAAGCTCAAGAAGTTCGTCGAACGGGACGGCCTCACCTTCCCACTGCTGTCCGATCCCGATAAGCAGGTGCTTACCGAGTACGGGGCCTTCGGTGAGAAGATGATGTACGGCAAGACCGTGACGGGGGTCATCCGGTCGACGTTCGTGGTGGGCGCCGACGGGAAGATCGAGGTGGCGCAGTACAACGTGCGCGCCACCGGCCACGTCGCCAAGCTGCGCCGCGACCTGAAACTCTGAGAGGACCCGTCTTGGACCGCACCATCTACACCGAGGACCATCTGCAGTTCGGCACCGCCGTGCGCGACTTCCTGCAGAAGAACGTGCTGCCGAACGCCGAGCAGTACACCGACGACAAGCTGATATCCCGTGACGTGTGGCGCGGGCTCGGCGAGCAGGGCGTCCTCGGTCTGGAGATCCCGGAGGCCTACGACGGCGGCGAGGCGGAGGATTACCGGTTCAACGCCATCGCGCAGGAGGAACTGGCCGCCGTCTCGATGGCTTTCGCCAGTTCGGTGGGCATCGACTTCGACATCACCACCCCGTACATCGTCCGATTGGGCACCGACGAGGCCAAGCAGCAGTGGCTGCCGGCCATCGCCGCCGGCGAGGCCGTGGCCGCGATCGGCATGACCGAGCCCTCCGCCGGCTCCGACCTCGCGGGCATCAAGTCGACCGCGGTGCGCAGCGGCGACGACTGGATTCTCAACGGCTCCAAGACCTTCATCACCAACGGTTACACGTGCGATGTGGCCGTGATCGCCGCGAAGACCAACCCCGACGCCAAGGCGCGCGGCATCTCGCTGTTCGCCGTGGATTGCTCGCTGCCCGGATTCGAGCGCGGACGCAAGCTCGACAAGGTGGGCCAGCCGGAGGCGGACACCGCCGAGCTCTTCTACTCCGACCTCCGGGTACCGGCCAGTGCTCTGATCGGCGAGGTGGACCGGGGTTTCTATCACATGATGGAGAAGCTGCCGCAGGAACGGATCGGCTCTGCCGTCGCCAATGTGGCGCACGCCAAGCAGATCTTGGCCGAGACGATCGAGTACACCCGCGAGCGTAAGGCCTTCGGTCAGTCCATCGGTTCCTTCCAGCACAACAAGTTCCTGCTGGCTGATCTGGTGACCAAGATCGAGATGGTCCAGGCGTACGTGGATCAAGCGGTCCTCGCGCACGCCGGCGGCACACTCACCGCGGTCGACGCCGCCAAGGTCAAGTACGTGTCCGCCGAGATCCAGAACCAGGTGCTCGACAGTTGCGTTCAGCTGCACGGAGGCTACGGCTACATGCGTGAGTACCGTGCCGCCCGCGCCTGGATGGATGCCCGCGTCACCCGGATCTGGGCCGGCTCCTCAGAGATCATGAAGGAGATCATCGGCCGCGATCTGGACGTGTAGGTCACGCTCGACTGCGAACGGCACCGTCGGGAATCCCGACGGTGCCTTCGTCTTCCATCCGGTCCGTGATGATCGCGGCGAGCACGCCGCCGGCGCGCATCAGTGCAAGGTGCCGACGGTCGATCGCCGCGATCCGCCCCTCCAGAGCTTCGACCGAGGACGCCTCGTCACCCAGGTCACGCAGGGCGGCGACGGCCCGACGCACCTCGGGGATCCGGTACCCGGCATTGCGCAACTCCGCCACGATCCGGGCGAGGCGCACCTGCGGCACCGGATACCGGCGTGCGGCACCGTCGGTCGCCCGGTCCGGGGCGAGCAGCCCCTCGCGCTCCCAGAAGCGCAGCGTGGAGGCGCGCACACCGAGCGCACCGGCGAGTTCCGAAATCGTCATGTCATCGTCGACGGTGGGCGGCGCCTCGCTCTCGCCCTCGACGTTGACGGCGCGTAACGCCCTCCGCGCGGACAGCGCCTGTTCACGCTCGCGGCGTAGGTCCGCGTGCAGACCGGCGACGAGCTCGACGGCGTCGCCGAGGTCCGCAGATCGTAGGCCGCGGAGCGCGGCCCGCGCACCGACCGGCCCCACCGCCGCGGCCAGATCGCGATAGGCCGCAAGATCACGCACGTGTTCCCGTGAGAAGCGGCGGTAGCCGTTCGCGGCCCTCGGGACCGACGCGATGACCCCGGCTGCCTCCAGATCGCGGATCTGCTGCACGCTGTAACCGGTGGCCGACGACACCTGCGCCGTGCTCAGAGACGTGCCCGTCACCCCAACCCTCCGCTAGCACTACAACCACATACTTCAATAATGAGTATGCAGCAGATCATCGCCTTCATCCGGAGCCTGGACGACGTCGTCGAGCTCGCACCGGAATCCGGCAGCGAATTCCCCGAGATCGCCTGGGGCGATCACTTCTTCTACTTCTCCCCCGGCGGGACGATCCCGCAGCGCGGCCAGCCCTTCGCGACGATCGTCACCAAGGACTATCCCGACGATGACCGGTGCGATCTGGATCCGCCCGGCCGGTTCCGGGTCAATGCGCACGTCGGCCGGTCCCGCCTCGATGAGCTGGTCACCGGTGATCCGGCGGACGACGCAGCCGCCGATCAGGTGATACCGCACCCGCTCTACTCCCGGCAGGGTTGGGTCGCCGTCGTGACGCCGGGTCCCGGGTCAACGGATCTGGTGACGGGTCTGCTCCGCGAGGCCCATGCCGCAGCCGTCGCTCGCGCCGACCGGCACTAGGGCACCGTCGACCTCCCCCACCGCATGCTTCGTCCCCCATCGCAGGATGCTCCTGGCGTAGGGGACAAAGCTGTGAATGGGGGAATCGGCGAGGCGTGGGGGACGAAGCGACGCCCTCCTCTCCCAGCGGGGATCCTTCTTCCCCTGGACGATTCGGCCTCCCATCACCAATTATGGTGGGGAAGCCAAGCCAGGGAGGGGAGCCCACGTCCCGGTTGGGAGCGGACCGAATACGCCCGGCGGGCGCAGCCACTGGCCGTAAGGTGGGCGCCGTGGAGCAGTACACGGGAAATGACTTCTACTGCGACATTGCCATTCCGCGGCGACAACCGGTGGAGGTCGTCCACGAGGACGAACACGTGCTGGCGTTCGAGCACACGCGGCCGCACTGGCCGGAGCACATCGTCGTGGTTCCGAAGACACACATCGCGTCCCTTCTCGAACTCACCGACGGTGATCTCACACTGAAACTCCTCGCAGTAGTCCGACAGATCTCCGACGAACTACTCCGCCGGACGGGAGCGGCCGCAGTCACCACCAACCTGGGCGCATACCAGGATTCGAAGCACCTGCACTTCCACATTCATTCCGGACGCGCGCTCCGCTGAATCGTCGGTGACGGTTCGCACCGTCGACCTCCCCCACCGCATGCTTTGTCCCCCATCGCAGGATGCTCCTGGCGTAGGGGACGAAGCTGTCAATGGGGGAATCGGCGAGGCGTGGGGGACGAACGCGAAAGGGCGCCGCCGGGACCAACCGGCGGCGCCCTCGACGCGACTAGCTACTTCGCGGCGTTCGCGATCACCGAGATGATCTTCGGGCGCAGGTCGGACGCGGCGACGATCTCGTCGACCGAGCCCACCTCCACGGCACGCCGGATGCTGTGCACCTGATCGAACTCCGCGGCCACCTCGCCCAGCTTCTCGGCACGTACCGAGGCCCGCACCTCCTCGAGCTCGGCAGCGAGCCCGGCCCGCTCGGTGCCGGAAGCACCGGCGATGCGCTCCTCCAGCGCCTTGACCCGCGAATCGGCACCGGTGCGGGAATTGACCTCTCCGGAGAAGACCACGGCCGCAGCGGGGGCACCGCCGAGCACCGAGGCGAACGAGCCCTCGACGGCCAGCACCGTCATATTCGGGTTCAGGCGCTTGGAGAACACCACGAAGGCACCGCCGTGGTAGCGCGAGATCACACAGAACACGATGGGGCCCTTGAAGTTCACGATCGCGCGACCGATCTCGGCACCGTACTCCAGCTGAAGCTTGCGCAGCGACTCGGGCGATCCGTCGAAGCCCGACAGGTTGGCCAGCACCACCAGCGGGCGGTTACCGCTGGCGGCGTTGATCGCGCGCGCCGCCTTCTTCGACGACTGCGGGAACAGGGTGCCGGCGGTGTACGTGTCGGGACCGTCGGTGGCCGGGAAGCCCAGACGCGGGACGGACTTCGACTCGATGCCCAGCAGCGCCACCGGAGTACCGCCGATATGCACGTCCTGCACCACCGCGGTCTCCGCGTCGGCCATGCCCGCCCAGCGCTCCAGGATCGGGTGATCCTGGTCGGACAGCGCGCGCATCACGGTGCGGATATCGAAGGGCTTCTTGCGATCCGGGTTCTTCTCCCCGGAGAAGATGTCGCCGACAGTGGTGAAGTCGCTGTCCGCGATCCGGTGCGGGAACGCGGTGATATCGCGGTCCGACGGGTCGTTGGTCTGCGAGGCGCGCGGCGTGGCCTCGCCCGGCGCGATGTAGGTGTGCGCGTAGTGCCGCATCAGAATGTCACGCGCGCCCAGTAGATCCGGCGCCCAGTACTGCGCCTGACCGTTCGGGCCCATGATGCGGTCGTAGCCGCCGATACCGAAGTTGTCCTCCGCCGAGACACCGCCGGAGAAGTCGAGCGACTGCTTACCGGTGAGCACCATGGCCGACTCCGGGGTCATGATCAGCACACCCCTGGTGTGCATGAGCATGGTGGCCTCGGCGTTCCAATACGGCTGCGCTCCCACGTTGATGCCGGCGGAGACGATATTGATCTCGCCGCCCTCCTGCGTGAACTCGACGATCTTCTTGAGCGCCTCGGCCACCCAGTCCATATTCTCGGTACCCGAGTCCATGGAGATGCGGGCACCGGCGGAGAGGGCATACCACTCGACCGGCACCTGCATGCGATCGGCGAGATCGATCGCCGCGATGATCCGGCGGCACTCCCCCTCCGCCAGTGCGCCCAGCGACTTGGTCGGATCGCCGAGTAGCAGGACGCGGGTGATGCCCTCCGGATACTCGGGGGTCGCAGTCTTGATCACACCCGCAACGATGCCCGCGGTGTTACGACCCTTCGGCCGATCGACCGGGACCAGCACATCGCCGATATCGCCTTCTTGCAGGTCGTACTCGGTGAACTCGCCCAGCAGGCCGGTCAACTCGTACGGATAGGCGGTGTTGCGGCTCGCTGCGCGCAGTACCTTCTGCCGGTAACCGTCGATCGGGCTGACCGGCTCATCACTCGGCCCACCCTCGAAGAAGACCGCGTTTCCGGTGGGGCTCAATGCGATCCGCACCTCAGTCTTCTGCAGCGTACCGTCATCGTCCCGACGGCGACCGATGAACAGGACCTCTTCGAGGCCCGCGCCGGCGGCGATCGACTCGACGTGCCGAACGACCTCCGCGATATCAGCCTCGCTGAGGTCGATGGGCGGCCAGATGTACATCACGATCCGGTTGGTGGGCAGACGCTTCGCCGACGGGCGTGCGGCCTGCGCGCGCCGGATGGAATCCACACAGGTGGCCAGCGCGATCTCGGCCGCAGGCAGGGCGAGCAGATTCCCGTTACCGTCGCGCACCGCCGCCAGGTCACGGACCTGGGCGAACGCCACCAGCCGGTCGTCGGCCGGATTCTCCTTGGCGACGGCGCGGTACAGGTACACCTCCTCGTCGTCCGAGGACGGCAGGCGGGTGAGGTCGAACCGGCGGAGCCGTTCGAGCTGCATCCGCTGCGCAATGTACGGGTGCAGGCCGCGGATCAGGCGATCCTCCGCCACCCCGTTCGCCGCGGATCGGAAAGTGAAGTGGTGGTGCATGACCGAGCCATCGCTCCCCGCGACGGTGACGGTGACTCGGCGCACCTGCGGCGGCAGCGGGTGCGCGCTGAGCAGGTTGTCGAGCGTCACCGCCATCTCGTCGAAGTCCTCCGGCTGTTGCTCCCAGCTGAGGTAGATGTCGGCATCCACCGATGCGGCACCGTCGGCCACCTTGGCGAGACCCGTGATAGCGCCGGGCAGTCCCTCGAAGGCGACAGCCGTCGAGGCGAGCAGCCCACCGTCCTTCTCGGCGACCACGAAGGTGGTGCCGTCGACGTCCTGGGTTCGGACTGCGCTGAGCCCCTTGTTGCCGTAGTAGCGGCGGGTGAGCACCTCGAGCATGACGGTGTTATCGGCGCGGGCGTCCGAGACCAGACGCTCCGCCAGGAGAGCGACCAGCGGCTCGGTGCTGCGCACCATTTCGCCGATCCGGTCGGCGCGATCGGCCGCATCGGGCTTACCGTCGAGGTAGGTGAGGTTCTCGCGGACTCGCGAGTACACCGTGCTGCGGTTGCCCTGCAGCAGCGGCTGACCGAACCACGCGAAGACCACGCCGCGGGCGAGGTCGGCGATCGCCGGATACCGGGACTGGGTGGCACCGATCAGGCGCTCCAGCGTGGGACGTGCGTCGACCGACGTGTCCGGCGCCGGCTCGCGCAGCCAGTTCCGCAGCAGCGTGGTGATCGCGGCAACCGTATCCTTCGGGCGCTGCAGGGCCAAGAAGATGCGGAACACCGCACCCTCCAGATCGGCGGTGCGCTCGAGTTCGGTGATGCCGTAGTGCGCCAGGGCCGCCGACAGCTTCGCCTGGAAGATGTCCGGGATGCCGGCGCGCTCGACGTCGAGGCTGCGCAGGTAGGTGTGGAAATGCTCACGGGGGCTGTGCACCTGATCGTCGCTCACCGCGCTCCGCAGGCTCAGCTCCGCGAGATCGGCGAAGACACCGGCCAGGGCCAGCTCGTCGGCGACGGGGCCGGCGCCGACCTCGGAGCGCGCGGCGAGGTAGTCGTCGAGCACCCGGCGATCGTCGGCCGGATCACGGTCGAAACCGAGGAGCAGACTGCGCAGATCGTCCCGGCCGCGGGCGGCACGGGCCTCGGCGTCGGCAGCGGCCGGCTCGGTCACCAGATCGAGCGGGGTGGCCTCCTCGGCGCCGGCGGACTCGGTGTCGTCGCCGAGGGGTTCCAGGCGCAGCATCGCCGCGCCGGCCTCCACCTGGCTACCGACGGTGACCGTGATCTCCTTGAGTCGGGCCGCGAACGGGGCGCGGATCACCGTCTCCATCTTCATCGACTCGAGCACCAGGATCGGGTCGCCGGAGGCCACCTCGTCGCCCACCGATAGCGGCACGGCCACCACGAGAGCCGGTGCGGGAGAACGGACAACGCCACCCTCATCGCGGCTCACACGGTGCGTGACACCGTCCACGTCGACCACGTGCACGGGGCCGTGGGTGCCGGTGGTGAGCCGGTACCGGACACCGTTGACCACGGCCTGGCCCGTGTGATTGTCGAACCGCTCCAGATCGACGTCGGCGGTGCGCACCTCGGGACCGTTCTCGATGACGAGACGGAACCGATGCGCACCGGTGCGCGCGACACGGACGCGGTAGCTCGCGCCACGCAGCTTGAAGTCGAGCGGCTGACCGCTCTCGTGCTGCACCTGCGGGCGGCCGCCGGAGGCGGTCGCGAACAGGCGCTGCAGTTCCGCCCGCTCCTCGTCTTCGTAGGCGTCGATCGCTGCCGAGGCCAACGCGACGGCGGTGTGCCGGTCGGCGACCAGGCGCCCCTCGCCGCGGACCCGGTCGATCCAGCCGGTGTCGGCGCTACCGTCGATCACCTCGGGCTGATTGAGCAGGTCGAGCACGAAACTCTTGTTGGTGGCGCCGCCCTCGATGATGACGCGGGTCTCGTTCATGGCGCGGCGCAGGCGGCCGAGAGCCTGCTCCCGGTCGCTGCCGTAGGCGATGACCTTGGCGATCATCGAGTCGAAGTCGGCGGGGATGGTGTCGCCCTGCGAGACGCCGGTGTCGATGCGGATGCCAGGGCCGGCGGGCAGGTCCAGCAGCGCGATGCGGCCCGGCGCGGGCGCGAAATCGCGATCGGGGTCCTCGGCGTTCAGGCGCGCCTCGATGGCGTGCCCGCGCTCGACGGGACGCACACCGTCGAGCTTGCCGCCCGACGCGACGTGCAGCTGCGCGCGCACCAGGTCGAAGTCGTTGGTGACCTCGGTGATCGGGTGCTCGACCTGCAGGCGGGTGTTCACTTCGAGGAAGGCGAGCAGATCGTCGCCCGGGTGGTACAGGAATTCGACGGTGGCGGCGCCGCGGTACCCCACCTTGATGGCCAGGCGCTCCGCGGATTCCTTGAGCCGCTGCACCTGCTCCGGGCCGAGCACCGGCGAGGCCGACTCCTCGATGACCTTCTGGTTGCGGCGCTGCACCGAGCAGTCGCGCACACCGAGCGCCCACGCGGTCTCGCCGTCGGAGATCACCTGGACCTCGACGTGGCGGGCACCGGTGACCAGGCGCTCGAGGAAGACGACGCCGCTGCCGAAGGCGCGCTCGGCCTCCTCACGAGTACGGAGGTAAGCCTCCTCGAGGTCGGCGTCGGAGGCGACCATGCGGATGCCGCGACCACCACCGCCGGCGGTCGCCTTGAGCATCAGCGGGTAACCGATGTCCTTCGCCTTCTCCTTGGCCTCCTCCAGCGTCTCCACCGGGCCGCGGCTCCACGGCGCGACGGGAACGCCGACCTCTTCGGCGATCAGCTTGGCGCCGATCTTGTCGCCCAGCTGGCGCATGGCCTCAGGGCTGGGCCCGACGAAGGTCACGCCGACCTCGGCGCACTTCTCGGCGAACGCAGGATCCTCGGCGACGAAGCCCCAGCCGACCCACGCCGCATCGGCGCCGGTCTCCTGCAGGGCCTTCCCGAGCAGCTCGTAGTTCAGGTAGGGACGCGCCGCGGCAGGACCCAAGTCGTAGGCGATGTCGGCCTCGCGGACGAAGGTCGCGGTGCGGTCGACGTCGGTGTAGAGGGCGACGGTCTCGATCTGCTGACCGGTCTCCGCGGCCAGGTCGCGTACGGCATGGATGAGGCGCATCGCGGCCTCGCCGCGGTTCACGATGGCGATTCGGCTGAACACTCGCTGTTTCCCTTTCGGATATTTCAGGTGCGGGGCTGGCCCGCGCTCAAGTCTTCTCGATCACCGCGACCGCAGCCGCGGTATCACCGTCGTGGGTGAGTGAAACATGGATCGTCGCGTCCGGCCCGAGGTCGTCCGCGATTCGGCCGTGGACCCGGACCGCGGGCCGTCCCCAGGCGTCCGAGACCACCTCGACCTCGCGCGCCCCGACCTCTTTCTCAGCGGGCCGCTGAGCGTAATAGCCCGACGAGAACGCTTTGAAGACCGCCTCCTTGGCGGCCCACCGGGCGGCCAAGGAACGGACGTCCCCGGCCGCGTCACGCCGCTCGGCCGGGCTGAACGACGACAGCATCGTCGTGCCCGGCCGCGCGAGCTGCTCGGCGAAGTCGGGAACGTGCACGAGATCGATCCCGACGCCCACCACAGCCATGGCGGGAAGCCTATCGGCTATTGGCATCCACCGGCGCACGACGTCCCGTCGTACGTACCACCCTGCCCCAGGCGCAGGTCGTCATCGAGGAGCAGTGCCGCCTCGCGGGTGTCCGTCGTCTCCGAAGAGGAATCGGCACCGAACCGCCGTCCGGCGGGCGGCTTACGGTACAGCTCCGACCGGCCGCACATCGCCGACAGGACCGCGCGCCGCCCGGCCACCTCACGCTCGCGCGCCGCCGCGAGGTACGCCGATCGCGCCTCCGGGGCGAGCGCGGCCAGGAACGCGTCGCGGTGGACCACCGCGATGAGCCCGGACACGTGGCCGAAGCCGAGCGAGGTGAGCAAGCCGGCCTTCGGGCGGAATCCGTGCCCGAACCGCGCCGTCTCGCGCAGCCACACCAGGTGCGGGTACTTGCGCATCTCGTCGTCCACGCAGTCCAGGCTGCGGTTCGGCGGGACCACACCGTCGTTGAGCATCTGGCACATGCCGATCAGCTGGAAGGCGGCGGCACCGCCCTTGGCGTGGCCGGTCAGCGACTTCTGCGAGACCACGAACATCGGCGCGCCCTCGGAGCGACCGATCGAGGCGGCGATGCGCTCATGCAGATTCGCCTCGTTCGGGTCGTTGGCGTTGGTCGACGTGTCGTGCTTGCTGATGATCGACACGTCATCGGCCGCCACACCCAGCTGCCGAAGGCTGCGGGCCATCGGCGATTGCGGGCCGCCCGCTGCCACCGACAACGCACCCATACCGGGCGCCGGGATGGAGGTGTGCACGCCGTCGCCGAAGCTCTGAGCCCAGGCGACCACGCCGAGCACCGGAAGCCCCATCTGGGCGGCGACGTCGCCGCGGGCCAGCAGGATGGTGCCGCCGCCCTGGGACTCGACGAAGCCCGACCGGCGCCGGTCGTTGGCACGGGAGAAGCGGCGCGGGTCGATGCCCTTGGCGAGCATCTTCTCGCTGTCGGCGGTCGCCTGCATCATGCCGAAACCGGTGATGCCCTCGATCGACAGATCGTCGAAGCCGCCGGTGACCGCGAACAAGGCCTTACCGACCTTGATCTTGTCGACGCCCTCCTCGACCGAGACGGCCGCGGTGGCGCACGCGGCGACCGGGTGGATCATCGCGCCGTAGCTGCCCACGTAGCTCTGCACCACGTGCGCGGCGACCACGTTGGGCAGCGCCTCCTGCAGGATGTCGTTCTGGTTCGGCTCACCCAGCAGCGTGTTGATGAACAGGTCGCGCATCGAGCTCATACCGCCCATGCCGGTGCCCTGGGTGTTCGCGACGTTCGCCGGGTGCACGTACTGCATCAGCTCAGCCGGTTCGAAGCCCGCGGAGATGAACGCGTCGACGGTGGCCACCAGATTCCAGATCGCGAGGCGATCGACCGATTCCAGCATCTCCGGGGAGATGCCCCAGTGGCTCGGGTCGAAGCCGTCGGGCACCTGGCCACCGACGCTGCGCAGCAGCTTGGTGCGGCGCGGCACGCGGATCTCGGTGCCCGCCTTGCGAGTGACCTGCCACTCGCCGGTCTCCATCGGCACGGCGACGGTGTTCTCACCGTCGGCGTCGACGAAGGCGCGTGCCTCGGCCTCGTTGGCGACCACGAAGGTCATGTCCTCGGGCAGGAAGACCGACACGAGCAGCGGTGCCGTGGTGTCGACGATGTCGCCATCGTCGCTGAACTCGCGGATGCCGCAGCGCTCCACGACCGCATCGTGGTATTTGTCGGCCAGCTCCGCCTCGGGCACCAGTTCGCCCGACTCGGCGTCGTACCACCCGGGCTCCGGATCGTTCTCCCAGGTGATCATGCCGGTGACCCAGGCCAACTCCGCGACGCCCGCGGCCGAGAGGTGCTCGTCGACCTCCATCTCGAACCGGGTGCGTGAACTGCCGTACGGACCGACCTCGCCGGCGCCGACGATGACCACCATGTCCTCGGGGCGGGCGTCGATGGCGTCCCACTCGGGCTCGGTGAGGGTGGCGACCGGGGCGCCCGGGAGCGCCGCGATGGTGCCCTCGTCGTCCGCCTCGGCGGCCTCGGCGAGCCGGGCCTCCATGGCCTGGTCGGCGAGGGCCTTCATGTCCAGCTGCACGCCACCCAGGCCGCCGGTCAGATCCGCGAACAGCGGCGCCTGCTCGGCGCGCACGCGGGCCTCGGCGGAGGCGTTCTCGAGCAGCTGATCGGCCATCTCGAAGGTCGACCAGGTGCGCACACCTGCGGCCTCGACGGCCTCGACCAGCGGATCGTTGCCACCCATCAGGCCCGTGCCCCGGACCCATCCGATAATGGCGTGCGCCAGGGTAACCCGCTCCGACCAGGACTTCTCCGCGTTCCAGCGGGTGACCAGCGCGTCTAGGGACGCCTTGGCCTCGCCGTATGCGCCGTCGCCGCCGAACATGCCGCGGTTCGGTGAACCGGGCAGCACCACGTGCAGCTTCGACGCGAGGTCGGTGTCCTTGCCGATCGCGGACAGTCCGGCGATGAGCCGCTCCACCGACCACAGCAGGATCTTCATCTCCAGCTCCGCGCGCGGGCCGGCATCGGACATGTCCCCGGAGACGCGCGGCGCGGCGAACGGGAACAGGAGCGTCGGAACCAGGGCCTCCTTATGCACCATCGTGTACGGGCCGACGGTCTCGGCCTGCCGCTCGCCGATCCACTCGACCAATGCGTCGACATCGGCGTAGCTCGACATGTTGGCGGGAACCACCCACAGCGCCGCGTCGGTACGGGCGCTGGTGCGGTAGAGCTCCTTGAAGAAGTTCAGCCGCTTCTCGTCCAGCCGCGACGTGGTGCAGATGACGGTCGCACCGCCGGCCAGCAGCCGGCCGGCGACGGCGGCCGCGATCGATCCCGCCGAGGCGCCCGTGACCACGGCCACCTCATCGGCGTAGACGCCCGGCTCCGGTGTGCTCTTCGCGAGCCCCGACAGGAAGGCGTAAGCGCGGGCGTGCTCCGTGCGGCCCGCCTCGGTGGCCTTCTTCTCCCACCACTGGGCTTGATCCTGCAATGCCTTGCCGGCGCCCTTGGCGGTTTCCAGGATGTGCTTGCTGTAGGTGGGGAAGGTGGCCGGGTCCATGTTCCACACCCGGAGCAGATCCTCGCGGGCGCTGGCCCAGCGGTCGTCCAGGAGCACCGCCTTGTTGCTGTCGAAGGCCGGCGCCACCGCACTGACCCAGTCGTCACCGAGTTCGGTGGCGATCAGCGCGGCCAACTTCTCCGACTCGTCGTCGAGGTCGGGCAATGCCCCCTCGGCCGTTTCCAGGCCGAGCTTGCGCAGCAGCGTATGGGCCGATGCGGCGAGCGCACCGTCGGGACCGGTGATCGCCGAGGTGAACTCGGCGAGCGCCGCGGCGTCGACGGTGGCGCCGCCACCTCCGCCACCGGCGGAGGGCTTGCCGACGGCAACACCCTGGGCGGCCCCCACTTCGAGCACGGCACGGTCGATCAGTGCATCGAGCGCAGCCGCGTTGGACACCGGGCCATCGAGCAGGGTGGCCAGATCGCCGCCGCGCACCGAAGCGCCCTCGCGGGTGCCGGTGGCGAGTGCGAGCACGGTGTGCTGCGCCCAACCGGGGCCGAGCTCCCAGGTGCCGGTCACGTACTCGGTGATGTAGTTCGGGCGCTTACCGGTGGAACCGAGCAGCTTGCGGAGCTGGTTGCCGACGGTCTCGCTGAGCACCGGGCCGAGCGGCTTGTAGGTGCGGGCCAGTTTGGTGACGGTGCCGGCCAGCGTGGGCAGATCGGCCTCCGCGGCACCGTCGATGGCACCGAGATTGAGCTCCGAGCCCAGGTCGAGCAGGAGCTGGTTGCGGCGCGAGCTCACGCCGTCGCACAGCGTCTCGATGGTGTCGGTCTTCTCCAGCTGGTCCGGACGCATCTTGGTCCAGATCGCGATCATCGCGCGAGTGGCGTCGGAGGCATCGAAGGACAGATCGTCGGGCCGGGGCCCACCGGCCGGTGCCGCGGGCGCGGCCGACGGTGCCACCGCGGCGACGGAAACCGGTGCGGCCGAGGCCTCTTCGGTGCCGGCATCGTCCGCCTCGTCCTCGGGGGCGTCCTCATCGGTCGCGAAGACCTTCGCCTGATCGCGCTCGGCGTTGAGCACGGTGGCGGCGGCCCGCTGATACGAGGCCAGCGCCAGGGTGCGGCTCGCGAGGTTCGCGAGCGTCGGAGCCGACGCGAGCCCCACCTCGATGAACCGCTCGACGCCCAGTCCGCCGTGATCGGTGTCGATCAGCAGCTGATCCTGGGTCTCGATCCACCGGACCGGGCTGGCGAACTGCCAGGCCAGGAGCTCGATGAGCAGAGTGCGGGCGGTCGCCATCGGATTCGCGGCGGCGCGCTCCCAATCCGCGACGAGCTCGCGTACCGGCTCGCTGGGAACCACGTCGAGGATCGACAGCGCGAAATCGGCGGTCAGCTCGAACGGGCGGGCCACCAGGTTCGGAAGGTACTTGCCGACCAGCTTCGTGTAGTCGAACTCGGCGGGCACCAGCTCTTCGAGTCGCGCGGCGAACTCGGGGACACCGGCACGCAGCACCGACGAGTGGAACGGGATATCGATGCCGGGCACCAACTGGAAAGCCTTGGGACTGCCGGTGCGTTCGGCGATCGCCGCCTCCAATGCGTCGAGTCCGGCCTGATTGCCGACCACCACGTACTGCGCGCCGCGCAGGTTCAGGTTCACGATCTCGGCGTACTCGTCCGCGCCTTCGAGGCTGCCTTCGACCCAGTTCGCGAGGTCTGCGTCGTCGACCTCGAACAGCTCGGGCCGGATCGCGGCCATGGCGTACGGGCTGCGTCCCTCCGCATCGCGGGGCACCAGCTGCTGCATGATGCGGCCGCGGTGGAACACGGTCTCCAGGATGGTGCCCAGCGGCAGTACCCCGGCCGACGCGAGCGCGTTGTACTCACCCACCGAGTGGCCTGCGATGATCGGATCATCCACGCGGGCACCGATCTCGGTGAGTTCGGCCAGCTGTGCACAGGCCACGGTGGCCATCGCGACCTGGGTGAACTCGGTGAGGTACAGCACCCCGTCGGGATGGGTGTAGACGGTGCCGTTGGCCCGAATCGACAGCGGATTGTCGCGGACCACGGCGAGGATGGAGAAGCCGAGATTCTCGCGGGTGTGCTCGTCGGCGGCGTCCCAGACCTCGCGGGCGGCCTTGCTGCGCGAGCGCTGGGCCAAGCCCATACCCTTGCCCTGAATGCCCTGGCCGGGGAAGACGTAGGCGGTGACGGCCGGGAAGGCCACGGCGGAGGCGGCCATCACCAGGTTCTCGCCCACGCGGGCGCTGATCTCGAGCAGCTCGCCGCCGCGGTCGATACCCACGCGCTCGACGGTGAACTGCACCTCGTCGCCGGGGAGCACCATGCCCAGGAAACGGGTGGTCCAGCCGCGAAGTTTACGGTGCATCACATCGCCGTTGGAGGCGGACGTGACCTGCTGCGCGGCGGCCGAGAGCCACATGCCGTGCACGATCGGGCCGGGCAGGCCTGCGAGCGACGCGGCGACCTGGCTGGTGTGAATCGGGTTGTGATCGCCGGAGACTGCGGCGAAGCCGCTCATGTCCTGCGGGGCCTGCACGGTGACCTGCCGGACCCGCTTGCGCGGCGTCTCGGTGGCGGTCTCACCGCGGGCACCGCCGGCGGGCTGCGGGTCGGCCAGCTCTGCCTCGCCGGTGCGGCCACGGATCGCGAACCGCTCGGTCATGGTGACCGCGGGGGCATCGGTGCCGGCTGCGCGCACATCGATGCCGACGGTGACCACGGTGCCGATGTCGGTGGCGGTCACGTCTTCGAGCGTGGCGGTGGCGCGGTACGAGCCCGGCGCGGGGTTGGCGGCCAGCTCGATGGCGTGATCGAGGTGAACCAGGTCCAGCATGCCCTCGACGACGGGGCGTCCCTCTGCGGTCTTCGCGGCGCCGACCACGGCGAACGACGCCGGCCAGCACAGGCCGACGAAGGCGTCCGGCACGGCCAGCTGCTCGTCTCCGTAGAGGGCGGACAGCCCCACGGGGAGACTGTCCGCGGTGATGGCCGCGTGATCGGCGGCGTCCTCCGCGCGGAAGTCGAAATCGATGGTGGCAGCGCCGTCGTGGACTGCCGGCAGATCGCCGGCGGCGGCCAATGCGACGAGTGCGGACATGGCCTCGCTGGCCTCGCCGAGCTCGATGACGGGGACACCGCCATCGGCGCAGCTGTCCGGAACCTCGATCGGGATCACCAATTCGGTACCCGAGACCGGAATCTCGAGGCGCACCGAGTTCGGGCCGGTCACGCGGACCCGGGCGCCGGTGTCGGGCTGCAGGGCGACGGACTCGTCCCCCTCACCGTGGATCGCCCAGGTGCTGCCCGCACCCAGTCGCGCGATGGGGCTGTGCACGAGCCGTCCGGCCCACAGCACGTTGGTGGCGGCGAGGGCTCGGGCGAGCGGCACGGACTCGACACCGGGCACCACACGGCGACCGGCGACGGCCTCGGCGCGCTCCCCCGCGTTCGTGCGCCGGCGCACCAGTTCGGCCTCGAACCGGTTCAGCAGTTCGCCGACCGGCTCGTCGACGCGGGTGATTCCGGCGACGGCCTCCGGGCCGGGGATGATGCACACCTCGTCGGCGGTGTAGCGAGGCGAGTGCGCCTGCCACAGTGAGTCCGAACGCCACCACCGGCGCACATCCTTGTCGATCACCGGCACGAAGTTGACCGGCTTTCCGGGGGTGCGGCACAGCGAGACGAAGAACGGGACGTCGGCCGGGTGCAGGCGGGTGGACGCGGCGTCCGGATAACGCTGCAACAGAGCGTCGAACGCGGCGTAGGCATCGTCGGTGGCGGTGACATCGGCGAACGCGGTCTCGATCGGGCCCCGGTCCTCAGCGGCGAGGCGGGCCTCGGCGCGGTGCAGCATCGAGAGGAACCGGTCCTGATGGGTGATGTCGAGCCAGCCGTAGTCGCCGAACCGCTCCGGGTCGGCGGCGGCCACCTGGGCGCGGGTGCCCACGGAGAGTTCGAGGTAGCGCTCGAGCCACTGGGCGTAGGTCATGGCGTCGACGTCGCCGAAGAACGGCTTGGCGGTACCGGCCATGGCGGCGACGATCTCGTCGCGGCGCTCGGCCACGGCGTCTCCATCGCCGGCCACCTCGTCGAGGAGGCGGCCGCATGCGGAGGCGGTGTTGTCGATCTCGTGGATGTCGGCACCGAGCTGGCTGCGGCCGGACGCCATGCCACCGCCCGCGTGACCCGCCCCGATCCAGTCGGGGGTGCCGGGGATCTCGGCGAGCATCCGCTTGACGTCGTCGGAGGTGGCGGCTTCCAGGGTGGCCATCGCCGCGGTGCCGACGAGGATGCCGTCGACCGGCATCGCCGGGGCGCCGTACTTGCGCGACCATTCGCCGGACAGGTACTCGGCAGCGAGTTCGGGGGTACCGATGCCGCCTCCCACGGCCAGCACCACATTGCCACGGTCACGCAGCTCGGCGTACGTCGAGAGCAGGAGTTCGTCGAGGTCTTCCCAGGAGTGGTGACCACCGGCCTTTCCACCCTCGACGTGCACGATCACCGGGTAGCGGGGAACCTCGGCGGCGATCCGTGCGACCTGGCGGATCTGCTCGACAGTGCCGGGCTTGAAGGCGACGTACCGCATGCCCGCGTCGGTGAGCTCCTCGACGAGGGCAGTGGCCTCCTCGAGCTCCGGGATGCCTGCGGTGATGATCACGCCGTCGAGCGGGGCGCCCGCGGCGCGGGCCTTCTGCACGATGCGCTTGCCACCGAGCTGGAGCTTCCACAGGTAAGGGTCGAGGAACAGCGAGTTGAACTGCGCAGCGCGGCCGGGCTCGAGCAACGCGGTGAGCTTGGCGATGTTGTCGGCGAAGATGGGCTCGGTGACCTGACCGCCGCCGGCGAGTTCGGCCCAGTGGCCAGCGTTCGCGGCTGCGGCGACGATGCCCGGATCGACGGTGGTCGGGGTCATTCCGGCGAGCAGGATCGGGCTGCGGCCGGTGAGCTCGGTGAACCGGGTGGAGAGCACGGTGCGGCCGTCGGGCAACGCGACCAGCCGCGGCCCGAACTCCGACCAGGCCAGCGGAAGTTCAGGAATACCTCCGGGGGAGAACAGGTTCCGTGCGCCTCGCAGGGTGGTCGCGGGCACCAGTCCCACGCCGCGGCCACGTGCGGGCGCCGCGGCGAGACGGGTCGCCAGATCCTCGGGGCCCAGATCGATCAGCCAGCGCGCGCCCTTGGCGATCGCGGCATCGACATCGGCGACCCAGTCGACCGGCTCGACGAGCACGGCGGCGGCCAGGCGGCCGGCCTTCTCGGCGTCGAGGCCGCAGCGCTCGGCCCACTCGGTGACCAGCGCGACGCCATCGGCGAGCGCGGGATGGTGGAAACCGATGTCGACCGGGACGTCCTCGAACTTGGGGGCGAACGCCGCGCCGCCGGTGAGCTTGTCCTTGCGCTGCGCCTCCTCGGTCTCGGCGACGGACTCGCAGTACTCGCGGAAACCGTTGAGCAGCTTGGGGGTGCCGGTGAGCACGAACGCGGTGCGACTATTACGGACCGCGAGCACGGGGCCGCAGGCGTCGAAAGCGACGGTAGCGGTGAAGTCGGCGAGGAGTTGCTCGAGCTTGTCCTGACGGACGCCGGACACCGACATCATCGGGGTCGCACCGCCGAGCGCGACGAGGCCCTTGCGCCGGGCGACGACACGGCCGGCGGCACCGATCAGTCGAGCGATGGCGAGCAGGTCGCCTTCGGCTCCACGGGAGGCGAACGCGGCGACGGCGAGCTGGCCCTGCGAGTGGCCGATGGCGGCGACCGGCGGAACGTCCCACGGATCGAGGCCCTGGGCCTCGAGGCCGTACAGCGCCACGAGCTGGCTGAACAGGACGCCGGGGACCGAGAAGACGGCACCGTCGACCTGCGGGGCAAGGGGCCGGCGCGATTGAGTGGCAGCCTGGGCGGGCTCGTCGCCCTCCTCGTCGGTGGTCTCGGCCTCGGAGGCGGCGATCGAGGCGTCGCGCCACCGCATCGGGTCGAAGGTGAGGGCTTGGGCGCGCAAGAGCTCGGCCCGCACCGGTTCGAGTGCGCTGTCAGCGCGCGAGACGAAGCCATCGAAGAGCTCGCGGTACTCCGGATCGTCCGCCAGGCCGGTCTGCTCAAGCAGCGAGACGAGACCGGCGAGCCACGGGCCGCCCTGGCCGCCGAAGATCAGCGCGTACTGCTCGCCGGACGCCAGCCTGTCCACGAGCGCATCGTTCGAACGGGGGTTCTTGGCGGTGCGGGCGTGGGCGGTGACGAAGTCGTCGACAGTCATGAATCTCCTCGTGAAGAGCTCGATGCGCGCCAATTCGGCGGCACGTCCGCGACCGGCTCGCGGAAACCCGTATTCCATGAGACCACAGGTTCGACGGTGCCTCTGACGTGCGCGAATGTAACTCCCGGGTATACCCGCCAGTAAGTTATGAAAACCGATTCATGGGTGTATTCGGAGGCCAATACACCCATGAATCAATGCAGGTGAAAACAGCCGTGATGCCGATCACCGATGTTTCCCGCCGGTAGCAGTTGTTATCGAATCGTTACCTTGTGCGCGGGGGTCCGCCGACCCCTCCCCGGTCGGTAGGCTGAACCGATGCAGCCCGGAATGCGCCCTTCCGACCGACCTGCGCCAGTTCCCGTCGATCCAGCCGTCACCGAACTGGTCCGCGACGCGGAATCCATCGTCGTGCTCACCGGAGCCGGGATGAGCGCGGAATCCGGGATCGCCACGTTCCGCGAGGCGCAGACCGGTCTGTGGGCACGCTACGACCCCGAGGAGATCGCCTCGGTGGATGCGTGGACCCGCGACAGCGCACTGGTATGGGGGTGGTACCAGTGGCGCGGATACATCGCACGGCAGGCCGAGCCGAACAACGGTCACATCGCGCTCGCCGAACTGGGCACGCGGCGCAGCGTCTCGATCGTCACCCAGAACATCGATGACCTGCATGAGCGTGCGGGCTCGGAGGTGACAGCGCACTTACACGGCAGCCTCTTCGCGCCGCGGTGTGAATACTGCGGCACGCCCTATCTCGGCTCCGATGCCGAGATCCGGGCGACCGACGGCGAGCCCACCCCGGAGATGCGGGTCACCCCGCCCACCTGCATGCAGTGCCTCTCGCAGGTGCGCCCCGGCATCGTCTGGTTCGGCGAGCCGCTGCCGATGGAGGCCTGGGGCCGCGCGGAGGCCGCGGTGATCGCCGCGGATCTGGTGTTGGTGATCGGCACATCGGGGCTGGTGTACCCGGCTGCGCGGCTACCGGAGATGGCGCTGGAGGCCGGCATTCCGGTGGTGGAGATCAACCCGGAGCCCACCCCGCTGAGCGCGCGGGCCACCGTCGCCTGGAATACGACGGCCGCGACCGGGCTTCCGGCGCTGGTGGCCGCGGTTACTTCCGGCGCGGCTCACCCCTGACCGGAGGTTCCGGCCTGCGCACCACCTCGGCCGCACCATCGGACCGCCACTCCCCGATCACGCCCGGCCCCACCAGCGGCAGTCCACCGATGATCTCCTCGCCGTTCGCTCGGTCGATGAGATAGCCGGGAGTCCGGTGTCGTCCGTCGCCCTGCCCTCGCTGGCCCGCTCCCGCGCCTGCGGGAACGCCGCCGACGGACGTCGACGGACGCGCACCCGTTGTCGACGCACCCGCCACAGCGGCAGGCGCCGTCCCCCGTACCGCGGTGGAATCGGATCGCAATCCGAGTGGAGATGCGGTGGTGCCGCCGACGCCGCCTCGCATCCCGCCCCCGCCGAGTGAACCCCGCCCCGCGGCACCGCCGGTCGACGTCGACCCGGCCGACGAGAGCAGCGGGGCGATTCCGGCGCCGGACTCGTAGGGCTCGGGGTCGGTCGAGGGGTCGTCGGTCGACGTGGGAAGGCCTGCATCATCGAACCCGCCGCCGTCGATGCCGGTTCCGGTGCTCGACGGTGCGCCCGCTCCGCCCGTCGGTCCCCCACCCGGGCCGCTGCCGCCGGAATCGGTGGAACCGGCCAGCGTCTCGTCCTGGGCTGCTGCGGTGCTCCTGCTTCCGCGATCCGTTCCCGCCTCGGCGGCGGGTGTCCCCGCCGTGCCGCCACCCGATTCATCGCCGCCGCCCGGCGCGGACGACCCCGGTGCCGGTATCGACCCCTCCGGTGGTCGCTCGCCACTGCTCGTGCCACCACCGATCCCTCCGGCACTGTCCCCGAGGTCGATACTGGCCGGGACGACCTTGGTTCCCAGTGGCATGGTGCTGCCGTCCGATTGCAGTGGCACCGTGTAGATCGCCCGGATCTCCGGGGCGGCCTGGGCGACGACGCTGTCTCTGCCGAGAATGTCCACGACGCTCACGATGTTCGCGTCCCGCCAGCTGAGCTCGGGTTCGCGGAGATCGCGGAACCGGGTATTGGTTCGACGGGCCGCCTGCCCCAACACGCCCAATTGCGTGACGGTTTGCCGAGCTTCCCGATCCACCTGGTAGGAGTCACGGGCGTAACGACCGAGGTGCGAGTAGATGCCGACGGCCGCGTCACCGGTCCACCGGGGCGAGATCGCCGCGACATCACGTTCGAGCTCCGCAATGCTCTGCGCGTGAGACGCCCCCGCCTGGCCGATCGCGCGAGCGTCCGCATCGACGCCATCGCCGGACATCGCCCGGACGATCTCACGAATCATCCGGGCTGACATCCCCTCCCAGGGCGATGAGCCGATGTCCCGAAATCCCTCCATAACCATTGGACGCACCACGCACCCATCCGGTTCCACGCTCACGAAACACCGGGAACCACCGGGCTGTCTGGTGCGTCCAATTCATGACAGGCGTAGGCAGTGGTGTGCTGATACGGAGGAGCGAGCATGGCTGATGGTGAACTGGCGCAGATCATCGACGCAGCACACGAGGCGATCAAGGGCCGTCCGAGCATGGTGCTCGACGGCAATCCGCACGAGGAACTCGCCCGCGCCCTGGAGCGACATGCCACGAGGCTGGACGAGGCAGCGAAGGGCCTAGAAGAGGTAGGTCAGGTCAACCATCTCGGTCCGACACGGGAAGGTGAAGCGGCCACATACAACATTCGACTCGGCGCCGTCGAGCACGAGCGGTCATTACACCGGACCTACCTCGCCCAGGCCGTCGAGGCCCGATCTTTAGCCTCGAGCATCCGCGAGACCGGCCGCCGCATACTACGCACCGAGGGTTTCAGCCAGGCCGATATCAGCCGCGTGATCGGCAACTAATGCGCTTTCTGCTGATCGCAGTCGCCTGTGCCGCCCTCGTCAGCGGCTGCGCAACCGCAGTTCCGGGTGAGCCCATCGCAACCGGTAGTTCTCGTGCGTCAACGAAACCACTGCCCTTCACTCCCACGATCAAGAACCGCACCAACGATCGCAACGATGGAACCACCTTCGAACCCTGCACCGCCTACACCGACGCAGACCTCCTTCCCCTCGATATCAACCCCGGATCGATTCGTGACGCGGCGCAGGTGGACGCCGCCAATTACCGAGGCTGCCGGTGGAACGCCAACGACTACACAGCCCGCAGCGGCGGCGGTCAATACTCCCAGATCGTGGGCTTGACAATGACTCTCGAGCAATACAAGCGCTCCATGAAGACCCTGCGCTGGCAACCGGACCGACAAGCCCATGGCCGGACCATCGCCTACGCACCGGAGAACAACTACTGCTCGGCCTCGTTCTCCTCGGAACGGGCCATCGTCGTGACCATCGCATCGTCGACCAACCCTTCTCCCGGCAACCAGGCCGAATGCGAGCGCGCGATCGCCTTCGCCTCGCTCGCGGCCTCCAAGGCCCCGTGACGCCGGCGCGCTCCCACATTCGCCCCGGGACGACCTAGGGTTGAGCTCGTGAGCGCCACCGTCGCAATGCCCGACCGCGACACCGTGCTGTGTATGTCGCTGTCCGGCCGCCCCAGCAACATCGGCACCCGGTTCCACAACTATCTGTACCGCGAACTGGGCCTGAACTACCTGTACAAAGCCTTCACCACCACCGACCTACCGGCGGCCATCGGCGGCGTGCGCGCCCTCGGAATCCGCGGTTGCGCGATCTCGATGCCGTTCAAGGAGGCGGTGATCGAGTTGATCGACGTGATGGAGCCCTCGGCCGCGGCGATCGACTCGGTGAACACCATCGTCAACGAGAACGGTGTGCTGCACGCCTACAACACCGACTACGCAGCGATCGCCTCGCTGCTGGCATCGAACGCCGTTGATCCGGCGCTGCCGGTGGCGGTCGCCGGGTCGGGCGGTATGGCGAAGGCGGTGGTCGCCGCGCTGCGCGATCACGGCTGTACCGACGTCACCGTGGTGGCACGCAACCCCGCGACCGGCGGGGCGCTGGCCGACCAGTACGGGTTCCGGCATACGACCGACGCGCCCGACGACGCCCGGGTCCTGATCAACGCCACCCCGGTAGGCATGGACGGCGGGCCCGCGAGCACCGATCTCGCCTTCCCGCAGGCGCTGATCGACACCGCCGACACCGTCTTCGACGTGGTGGCGATGCCGCCCGAGACGCCGTTCGTTCGCGCCGGCCGCGCCGCCGGGAAGACGGTGATCACCGGAGCCGAGGTGATCGCGCTGCAGGCCGCTGAGCAATTCGTGCTCTACACCGGCGTGCGGCCCGACCCGGAGCTGATCCGCACCGCCTCGGAGTTCTCCCGTTCCTGATGCCTACACCGCGGGCAACGCCAGGTACTTGACGTTGAGGTACTCGCCGATACCTTCGGAACCGCCTTCCGCGCCGATCCCGGAGGCCTTGACACCGCCGAAGGGAGCCGCCGGATCGGAGATGAGGCCGCGGTTCACGCCCACCATGCCGGACCGGAGCCCGGCGCCGACGCGCTGCACGCGCGCGGCGTCGCGGGTGTAGAAGTAGGCCGCGAGGCCGTATTCGGTGTCGTTGGCCTCCGCGACTGCGGCGGCCTCGTCGGTGAACCCGCGCACGGTGACGACGGGGCCGAAGATCTCCTCACGCAGGATGCGTGCATCGGCGGGAACCTGGTCGAGCACCGTCGGGGCGTAGAAGTGGCCGGGTCCGTCGATCGCGGCGCCGCCGGTGCGGAGCACGGCACCGTCGGCCACCGCCTCGTCGACCAGCGCGGCAACGGTGGTGCGCTGCTTCTCGGAGATGAGCGGTCCGATCTCGCTGTCCGCGTGGGCTCCCGGCCCGACGGTGAGCGCCGCGATCCGTTCGGTGAGCCGCTCGACGAACTCGGCACGCACGGACTCGTGCACCAGGAAGCGATTGGCTGCGGTGCAGGCCTGCCCGCCGTTGCGCATCTTGGCGAGCATCGCGCCATCGAGCGCAGCATCGAGATCGGCGTCCTCGAAGACCAGGAACGGAGCATTGCCGCCGAGTTCCATGGACGTCCGCAGAACGCCGGGTGCGGCCGCCGCCAACAGCTTCCGACCCACGGCGGTGGAGCCGGTGAAGGTGATCTTGGCGAGGTCGGGTTCGGCGAACAGGGCATCGGAGACGGCGACGGGCGAACTGCACGGCAGCACCGACAGCACCCCGTCGGGCAGACCGGCTTCGGTGAGCACCCGCGCCAGCAGCAGGGCGGTGAGCGGAGTCTCGGCCGCCGGCTTGACGATCATGGTGTTACCGGCCGCAAGCGCAGGTCCCACCTTGCGGGTGATCATGGCCAGCGGAAAGTTCCACGGCGTCACGGCGTAGCAGAGCCCGACGGGCTCGTGCGTCACGACGATCTGGCCGGTGCCCGCGGGAGCCGCTGCGGTGCGGCCGTTGATCCGCACGGCCTCCTCGGCGAACCATTCCAGGAATCCGGCGCCGTAGGCCACCTCGCCACGGCTATCAGCGAGGGGCTTGCCCATCTCCGCTGTGATCACGGCGGCGAACTCCTCCGCGCGATCGGTGACGGCATCGAAGGCGCGGCGCAGAATGCGCGAGCGCTCACGCGCCGGGGTGGCACGCCACTCGTCGGCCACGGTGTGCGCGGCTGCGACCGCGGCGCGGGCATCGTCGGCGCCGGCGTCGGCGACCCGGGCGATCACGGCGCCGGTGGCGGGGTCGGTCACGTCGAAAGTCGCGCCGGTTGCCGCGGGACGCTCCGACCCGCCGAGCGCGAGGCCGTACACGGTGAGGGTCTGCAGATCGGTCACGCGGGCACCCCGGCCTCAGCGCGGATGGCGGCGGCGAGTACGGCGACACCGTCGGCGAGGGTGTCCTCGCCGATCACCAGCGGCGGCAGCAGCCGGATCACATTGCCGTACGTGCCGCAGGTGAGCACCAGCACGCCCTGCTTGAGGCAGGCCGCGGCGACCGCCTTTGTGATCGCGGCATCGGGGGTCACACCGTCCGGGCCGACGAACTCGATCGCGAGCATCAGCCCGCGGCCGCGCACATCGCCGACGGCGGGGACCGTGGCGGCCAGCTCCTGCAGCGTGGCCTTCGTACGGGCGCCGAGCTCCGCGGCGCGACCGGGCAGATCGAGCTCGCGCATGCGGCCGATCGCGGCGAGGGCCGCGGCGCAGGCGACGGGGTTGCCCCCGTAGGTGCCGCCGAGGCCACCGGGATGCACCGCGTCCATGAGTTCGGCGCGGCCCACCACCGCCGACAGCGGCATACCGCCGGCGATGCCCTTGGCCAGTGTGATGAGGTCGGGCACCACGCCCTCCTCCTCGCAGGCGAACCAGCGGCCGGTGCGGCCGAAGCCGGTCTGCACCTCGTCGGCGATGAAGACGACGCCGTTCTCGCGGCACCAGGCTGCGAGGGCGGGCAGGAATCCCGGTGCAGGGTCGATGAAGCCGCCCTCGCCCTGGATCGGCTCGATGATCACGGCGGCCACCTGGTCACCACCGATCTGCTTCTCGATCGCGGTGATCGCGCGGGCGGCGGCCTCGGCCCCGGTGAGCCCCTCGGGATCGCGGAACGGGTACGACATCGGCATCCGGTACACCTCGGACGCGAACGGGCCGAAGCCGTGCTTGTAGGGCATGGACTTCGCGGTGAGCGCCATCGTGAGGTTGGTGCGGCCGTGGTAGGCGTGATCGAAGGCGACCACGGCGTTGCGGCCGGTGGCGTGGCGCGCGACCTTCACGGCGTTCTCCACCGCTTCGGCACCGGAGTTGAAGAGCACCGCCCGGCGCGGACCGTCGCCGGGTGTGAGCGCCACCAGCTGCTCGGCGACGGCGATGTACTCCTCGTAGGGCGTCACCATGAAGCAGGTGTGGGTGAATCGGGCCGCCTGCCGGGCGATGGCCTCGGCGACGGCCGGATCGCTGGCGCCCACATTGGTGACGGCGATACCCGCGCCCAGGTCGATGAGGCTATTGCCGTCCACGTCGACGACCACACCGCCGTCGGCATCCGCGGCGTACACCGGTGCGGTGGATGCGACACCGGCCGGGATCACGGCCGCGCGGCGCTCGGCGAGCGCCCGCGAGGCCGGCCCCGGGAGTTCGGTGCGGAGCTCGCGGACCTGGGGCAGGCGGTGGTCGATCGTGGGCACGGGGCCTCCTGGCGTCGTGGGCTCGCGGGCGGCGAGCACGTTCCCTGTGAGCATCCACCACGTAGGCGGTCCGCGCACCGGACGATTCGTCTATCTAGTAGGCCTCAAACACGCCATGATGTACAGCATGACGACCACCGTGTCCTGGCTCGCCCGCCTGCCCGGTCTGCGCCTACGGGTGCGTGCCGGCAGTCGGTTCCTGCGCCGCGACATCCGACACGTGCAGACGATCGAGCACGCCGAGCCGTTCGAGTGGCTCTCCGGCGGAGAGCTGGTCCTGACCACCGGTGTCAGTCTCGCAGCCGGTGCCGATCGCGTCGAGTACGTGCATCGAATGGCCGAATCCGGCATCGCGGCATTGGGTTTCGGCGTGGGACTGTCGTTTCCGACGATTCCGGACGACCTGCTCGCCGCCGCCGACGAGGTGGGGCTTGCGGTCCTGGAAGTTCCGCGCTCGACACCCTTCGAGGCCGTCTCCCGAGCGGTGCTGGATCAGTTGGCCGTCGCTCGCTACGACGCACTGCTGCGCGCCGCCCGGGCCCAACCACGGATGACCCGAGCCATGCTCGCCGACGGCGCCGGAGCCCTGGTGCGTGAGCTCGCCGGTGCGCTCGACGGTCGCGTCGCGGTGCTGGACGGGTCGGGGGGCATCGTCGCTGCTCATCCATCCGGGTTCGCACCGGACTCCCTCCCTACGGCCACCGCGGACGCGCTCACGAGCACCGACTCCGGCGGCACATCGGTAACGGTGCTGGCCATCGGACGCCGGTCCGAGCACGGCCGGCTCGTGCTCGCCGGCGCACAGCCGCCGGGGCCGGAGAGCCAGATCCTGCTCGGGCATGCCGCGTCGCTATTGGCGCTGGATGCGGCGAAGCCGGACCGGGTGAGAGCCGCGCAGGACCGGGTGGACGCAGCCGCGCTGGCACTCGCCCTGGAGCACGGGAGCACGACGGGACTCGAATCCGCGCTGGGCCCTGACGGACTGGTCCGGGTGCTGACGTTGCGCTCCCCCGACGCGGCGACCGCCCACTCAGTGGCGACCGCCGTGGTCGCCGCCCTCGGCGCCGCACGCCGCCCCGGGTACGTGCACCGCGAGGATGCCCGAGTCCACGTGCTCGGACCGTCGAGCCTCGACGCGGATACCGCCGACCGCGTCCTGTCTGCGCTGCCCTCCGGTGATCGCGCGCGCTTCACCGCCGGCCTCAGCGCCCCCTATCCACCCGAGGCGATCCGGGCCGCCGCCGATGCGGCGACGATCCTCGCCGGCACCGCCGAACGCGGAGGCCCCGTGGCCGATTCGACCGATGGAGCGGGCGCACTCCTGCTCGCCCCCGGACCGGTTCGCGACGCGCTGACCCGGGTGGCAGAGCACCTGCTGCGACCACTGCGCGAGCACGACCAGATGCATGGCACCGCGCTCGTGGAGTCGTTGCGCGCCTATCTGGAGGCGAACGGGAACTGGGAGGCCGCGGCGGCCGCCGCCGGGGTACACCGGCACACGCTGCGCGCCCGGATCGGGCGCATCGAGTCACTGCTGGGCAGCGACCTGTCGTCGGCACGGGTCCGAGCAGAGCTGGTGTTGACGCTCGCCGCCGGGGCCTGACCTACTCGGTGTCGATGTCGAGGCCCACGGGCTCCCATACCTCGACACTGCCGTCGGTCGCCTTCTCCCCCACGGTGAGAGCGCGTTGCAGCGTGAGCGGCTGGACGCCACGGCGATCGAGCGCCTGCAACACCACCGCCATCGCGGCGTCGGGGTCGGTGAGGAACACCGACTCGCGGACCCTCACGAACTCCCAGCCGCAACGGCGCAGCTCGCGCTCGCGCTCGATATCGGAACGGGCCTGCTCCGGCGTCGACGCGAAGTCGGCACCGTCGCATTCCACTGCGAGCCGGCCGTTCTCGCCGGTCACCACGAGGTCGATCACCCGGTTGTTCACGGTGACCTTGGGATTGACGTGGTATCCCATATCGCGCAGCCGGACGAACACCTGCTGCTCGAAGAGATTGTCGAAGGGTTCGACCCGGCGGTCGGTGGGGACATCGGCAGGCATCGGCTGCGCCACCTCGACATCCGCGCGGGTCACGTACCGCAGCAGCGAAGCCCGCAGGTCGTTCGGCTTGAGGTCGTCCTCGCCCACCGACGTGAACAGCCACAACTGGTCGCGGGCGCGCGAGGCCGCGACGTTGAACCGGCGCTGGAAGTCGCGCCCGGTCAGCGCCCGGAACCGGTAGTCCGGCGCGACCACCATCGAGAGCATGACGACATCGCGCTCGTCGCCCTGGAAGTCGGGCGGAGTGCCCACCCGCAGCCGACGGGCGTCCCACTCGTCCGGATCGATGGCCGCGCGCAGCCGCCGATACAGCTCATCGACCTGCCCCTGTCCCTGGAGCGCGATCACGCCGAAGGTGCGCCCGGTGTAGGCCGGATCGGCGAAGCATGCCACCAACTGATCCACGATCGCCTGCGCCTCGCGCGGATTGCTGATCCGAGCTCCCTCGCCGACCACCTCGGCGTCGTCGACATGGGTCACCCGCAGCGGCACCGGGCGGTCGGCACCGTAGTGCCGCACCGGGATCAGCGGTGCGTCGGAATAGAACTGAAGCGAGCTGAAGTCGATGATCTCCGGCATGCAGCGGAAGTGTTCACGCAACCGCACGGTGTGCCCGAACCGGGTGCGTAGCAAGGTGAACAGGCTCGAACGCGGGGTGAGCGAGTCACGCAGGTACGGCGGAATATCGGGTAGCTGCGCGTCCAGGCGAGCGAAAACATCATCGAGGCTGATACCGGTGAACGCCGAGGGGGCGCACTGGTTCTCATCGCCCACCACGATCACCCGCGGGGCGAGCCACAGCAGGAACGAGCTGGTGATATCGGCCTGACTGGCCTCGTCGACGATCACCACGTCGAAGGCGTTGGGCTCGGGCGAGATCGAGGCGACCACCTGCGAGATCGGCATGATCCACGCGGGCACCGCCGATTGCGCCTGGCGCATCGCCTCGCGGGCAGCCACTCGGAAACGCTCGGCGTGACGGCCGGAACCGCGGCCGATCGAGGCAACGTGATCCCGGTAGGCGTGGAGCGCCTGGATCTCCTCGAAGGTCATGCGGCGCAGGCACTGCCGCCACGCACTCGCGGTGGCGATGCGGGTGGTGTAGTGCGCCACATCCTGTTCAGCGGCCTGGAGATCGGCCTCGAGTTGCGCGTCGTCGGCGGGGTGCACGCGGGCGGCGGCCCACATCACCGCGCGTCGCCACGACCAGGCCTTGGTCATCTCGGGAACGCGAGTGTCCCAGACCGGATCGTCGGCGGTGCGGGCCATCAGGTCGAACAGAGCCGGCGCCTTGGTCCGCAAGCGCAGCGCGAGCAGGTCGAGGGCCCCGCGGTCGTCCCGCTCGGTGCGAGCGGCGTCCCACGCGCGCCGGGCGTCGCGGATCGGGCCGTACCGGTACTGCCGCAACGCCGCCACCAGGGCATCGCCCTCGGGCGACGGTCCGCGCTCGACGATCTCCTGCACCCGCAGGCGCACGGTGTCGAGCCGACTGTAGGCCTCGCGGGCGCCCGCGGCAGCCGAGATGGCGACCACCTGTTCGGCGACCGACTCCACCTCATCGAGGTCCTTCGGCCGGGGCGAGTTCTCGGACAGGCGCTGCATGGCTTGCACCATCCGGTCGCGCTCACCCACCAGACGCACGACGGTGCGCGCACGCAGGAGCTGATCGGCGGCCTGACTGAGTCGTTCGCTGCGGCCGCGTGCGGAGCCGTTGCCGGTGGGATCGGCCACCGGTGCCTCGAGTCCCAGAGCCGCGAGCACCGTCGCCACGCGTCCGATCGCGTCCTCCACCACCAGGTGACGCTCAGCGGCGAGCAGGAAGTCGCGGTCCGCCCCCTCGTCGCCATCGACGACGATGCCCAGACCGGTCTGTTCGAAAGCCTTCTGCTCGGGCTTGCGGAACCGCTTGCGCGGCTCGTTGCCGTCCGCGAGGAAGCGGGCGTACCGCTCGATCGCAGCGCGGTCATTGGCGTCGGGGGTGTCACTGAGCTCGACGGCGGCACCGTCGAGCTCGACATCGGCGGCACGGGCGATCGCGATCTGATCCTCGAGCCCGACGAGCCGGGAGGCGAGGTGCGCGCGGGTGCCGATGAGCATGTCCTCGGCGAGCAATTGCGCCGACGGCGGGAACCGCCGGACCCGATCGATGAGTTCGGTGATGATGTCGGCACGGGCCTTGATCACGCTGAGCTGATCGGCGTCGACGCCGCCGAGCACGTGCGCCAGCGCACCCTCGCCGTCGACCGATTCGGCGAGCGGCGAATCGGCGAGCGTCGCGGTGAGCTGCTCGAGGTCGTCCACGTCCGGAACCTCCGCGGAGAGGTCCGGGAGGCTGTGCGCGAGGCGGCGGGAGAACAGATCGTCGTTGCGGCGCAACAGGTCCACGAGTCGACCGAACTCGCGGGTGTCGAGCGGAGGCACCGTCCCGTCGATCGGGCCGGGTAGCCACGAGTACTCGTCGGCGTCGCGGCGCACCTGCGCCACCACGTCGGCGGGCTTGCCCGCGTAGGTCGTGCTCAGGAAGTCGGAGTCCTCCGTCTCCGCGGTGCGCAGTGACCACACCTCACGGAGCAGATCCTCGCGGCGGTCGATCGCGCGGTCGCGCTTGGCGCGCAGATCACGCAACTCAGCGTCGGCGAGGGCCTCGGAATACGTGGACTTGCGGGTCGCGATCTCGGTGACCGAGGCGGCGAGCGAGGCGGATCCGTCTTTGGTGACGTCGGTGACGGAGACGACGAGCTGGCGCAGCTCGGGCGGCAGCTTGTCCTCCAGGACGGCGAGCGCCTGCGCCTTCTCGGACACCACCAGCACACGTTGCCCCTTGGCGAGCAGCGCGGCCAGCAGGTTGGCGATCGTGTGCGTCTTGCCGGTGCCGGGCGGGCCCTCGACCACGACGCCGGTGTCGCCGCCCATGTGCGCGAGGATGTCGCGCTGCTCCACGTTGGAGGGCAGCACGTAGTACGCCTCATCGAGCAGCTCTGCCGGGCTGATCGCCCCGATCTCGTCGAGCATGGCGAGCCGCTCGTCGGCATCGACGGCCTCGACCAGTTGGGCCAGGCCCACCGGCACGGTGCGCCCGGGGTCGGACACATCGGCCTTCATGGCGTCGTAGAAACCGAGCAGCGGCGCCGAACCGCGCGTGCGCAGCACCAGCGCCGGCGCGAAGTCGATGTGCGCGCCGCCGTCACGGGACGCCGCTCCGAGCCACTTCTCGGTGAACTCCTCGCACGCAGGGTCGAGCACGGTACGCACCGACTCGCGGAGCTCGTCCTGCAGTTCGGCGGAACCCGACAGATCGAACGAGGGCAGCCCGGCGAGCAGCAGCGAGTCCTCGACCCGCGGCACCGAGTCGCGCGGCAGCACCACCGAGAGCTTGCGGCCGCGACGGTCGCGTTCGAGGAGTACCGGCTGGGTAAGCAGGTGCGCACGAATGCGGGTGTCTCCGTCGCGGGCGGTGAGCAGACCGGAGGCGAGCACGAGCTCGACCGACTCCGGGTGATCGGTCAGCTCATCGAAGACTCGCAGCAGCCGTGAATGCGGGGAATCCGGGCCGTCGGCCGTCTGACGCGGCACCGTGAAGATGGTGCCGCCCGGCTTGGTATCGGCGTCCCAGCTCTCCGTCAGGGCACCGTCGCCGGTCAGGGGCAGCACGGCGAGGTGGTCGTCGAGATCACGCGCGACCACGGACCGCGACCGGATCAGCTCGTCCAGGTACTGCAGTAGCCGGACGACACGATCCCGACGGCCGCCCGGGCCGTCGCCCTGTTCATCGGCGGCGGTCATCGCATTCCTTCGGTCTCGGGTCGGCGGGTGCCGACACCTGATCGCGACCGGCTACGGAAAGCCGGCCGAGGCGGCCCGCACTGGGACTACACCTTGACTAGAGGTTAATGCATACCGCCGCGAAGCCGACAGGTCATTACCTCTTGCGACCCGCGCGGAACCGCTGCTTGCCGCCGGACGGTCGGCCCGTGGGGGCTCCCGGGTCGACCTCCAGGTTGATCAACTGGCCGGAGATACGCGTGCGCTCGAGGGCGTCGAAGACCTCGCGCGGCAGGTCGTCGGGCAGCTCGACGATGCTGTGGTCGGGCCGGATACTGATGTGCCCGAAATCGCTGCGTCGCAGCCCGCCCTCGTTCGCGATGGCACCGACGATGGCCGAGGGGGTGGCGTGCTGACGCTTGCCCACGGCGATCCGGTACGGCGCCATCGGCCGGCCGGTCTTGCGATGCACCGACGGCTCGCGGTCCCGGTCACGGTCCCGCCGACCCCTGCCGCGGTCGTCGCGATCACCGAAATCACGATCCTTGCGGTCGCGGGAATTGCGCTCGCGCTCGGGCGGATCGGGCTGCAGGAGGAAGGAGGAGCCATCGCGCGATTGGAGCGCCAGAGCGGCGGCCAAGTCGACCAGCGGCACGTCGTTGGCACCCACGTAGTCCTCGATCAGGCGGCGGAACATCTGCAGGTGATCATTGGAGAGGTTCTCGGTGATCGACTCGCCGAACTTCTCCACGCGGTGCGCGTTGACGTCTTCGACCGAGGGCAGCCCGATCTCCGTGAGTGGCTGCCGGGTCGCCTTCTCGATCGCGCGCAGCAGGTGCCGCTCGCGCGGCGTCACGAACAGCAGCGCATCGCCCTTGCGGCCGGCGCGACCGGTGCGGCCGATGCGGTGCACGTAGGACTCGGTGTCGTGCGGGATGTCGTAGTTCACGACGTGGCTGATCCGCTCGACGTCGAGGCCGCGGGCGGCGACATCGGTCGCGACGAGGATGTCGACCTTGCCGTCCTTGAGCTGGCCGATGGTGCGCTCACGCTGGGCCTGCACGATGTCACCGTTGATCGCGGCGGCGGCGTGCCCGCGGGCGCGCAGCTTCTCGGCGAGTTCCTCGGTGGCCGACTTGGTGCGGACGAAGATGATCATCCCGTCGAACTCCTCCACCTCCAGCAGGCGGGTGAGAGCGTCGAGCTTGCGCTGATGCGCGACCTGGAGGTAGCGCTGAGTGATGTTGGAGCCGGTCGCGGTCTTGGCCTTGACGCTGATCTCGACCGGATCATGCAGGTACTTCTTGGCGATCTTGCGGATCGCGGGCGGCATGGTGGCCGAGAAGAGAGCCACCTGCTTGAACTCCGGGGTGTCGGCGAGGATGCGCTCGACATCCTCCTGGAACCCCATGGTGAGCATCTCGTCGGCCTCGTCGAGCACGAGGAACTCGAGGTTCGACAGGTCGAGCGTGCCCTTCTCGAGGTGGTCGATCACGCGCCCCGGGGTGCCGACGATGATCTGCGCGCCGCGGCGCAGGCCGGACAGCTGCACGCCGTAGCTCTGGCCGCCGTAGATCGGCAGCACGGTGATGTTCGGCATGTGCACGGCGTACTTGCCGAAGGCCTCGGAGACCTGGAGCGCGAGCTCGCGGGTGGGTGCGAGGACCAGGGCCTGCGGTGTGCGGCTCTCGCCGTCGATCTTGGACAGCACGGGCACGGCGAACGCCGCGGTCTTGCCGGTACCGGTCTGCGCGAGACCCACGACGTCGTTGCCGGCCAGCAGCGGCGGAATGGTGGCGGCCTGGATGGGTGACGGATTCTCGTAGCCGACCTCGGCGAGTGCACGCAGCACCCGCTCGTCGATCCCGAGATCCAGGAATGTGACGGGTTCGTTCTCGTTGCCGGCCTGCTCGTCGGTGGCGGTGACGGCGGTGGTGGTGCTCTCGGCACCGAATTCTTCAGACATTATTTCCCCAGCATATGTGCTATGCACCGGTCACGCGAAACACAAGCGGAATCGGACATCCTCCGATAGGTTATGGTCACATCCCTATCGGCTTCCAGGAGGAGCACTTGCGCATCGAGGCCACGGCCCCCACCCGCACCCATGCCCCGTCGGACAACCTGACCACCAGGATCCGCACGCTCACGGAGTCGGCCCCCGGAACGGAACTGTTCCTGCGCCCGGACGGTTCGGCGTGGGTTCCGGTGACGGCGGCGCAGTTCAATGAGCAGATCACCGCGATCGGCAAGGGCCTGATGGCCCGCGGCGTGGGCAACGGCACCCGCGTCGCCCTGATGAGCCCGACCCGGTACGAATGGGCCGCCCTCGACTTCGCGAACTGGGCCGTCGGCGGGTCGACGGTAGCGGTGTACGAGTCGAATTCGGCCGCGCAGGTCGAGCACATCCTCACCGACTCCGCGTCGATCGCGCTCATTACCGACACCCGCGGCACCGCGGACCGCATCGCCTCGGGCGTACCCGACGGCGTGCCGGTGTGGGTGATCGACGAGGGGCTGATCGACCAGCTCCGCGCCGACGGGGCCGGCGTCACCGATGCCGACTACGCGGACCGAGTGTCCGCCGTGACTGCGCAGGCCGAGGCCACCCTGGTGTACACATCGGGCACCACGGGCAAGCCGAAGGGCGTGGTGCTCACCCACGAGAACCTGCTTTCCGAGTACGACGCCATTTACGACGGCCTGAGCCAGATGGCGCAACCGGGCGACAGCACGGTGATGTTCCTGCCGCTGGCGCACATCTTCGCCCGTGCCGTTTCCGTGGCCGCCGTCCAGCACGGCATCCGGGTGGCGCACACGGCCGACCTGAGCAATCTCACCGGACTGTTCGCCGAGCTGAAGCCGAGCTACATCCTCAGCGTGCCGCGCGTGTTCGAGAAGGTCTACAACACGATGAGCAGCAAGGCGGAGGAGGGCGGCAAGGGGAAGATCTTCCATGCCGCCGTCGAGACCGCGATCGAGTTCAGCAAGGCGAAGGACACCGGCGGAGCCGGGCTGGTACTCAAACTCAAGCACGCGGTCTTCGACAAGCTGGTGTACTCCAAACTCCGCGAAGCATTGGGCGGGAACTGCACCTGCGCGGTCTCGGGCGGCGCGCCGCTCGGCGCGCGCCTGGGCCACTTCTTCCGCGGCGCGGGCGTTCCGGTCTACGAGGGCTACGGCCTCTCCGAGACCAGCGCGGCGATCACCTGCAACTCCCCCTCCGATCAGAAGGTGGGCACGGTCGGCCGTCCCCTGCCCGGACAGGAGGTGGCGATCGCCGAGGACGGCGAGATCCTGCTCCGCGGCCCCGTCGTTTTCGGTGGCTACTGGGGACTTCCCGAGGCCACCGCCGACGCCCTGCGGGACGGGTGGTTCCACACCGGTGACCTCGGGGCACTCGACGCCGATGGCTACCTGTCGATCACCGGTCGCAAGAAGGAGATCCTGGTGACCGCGGCGGGCAAGAACGTGGCACCGGCGCAGACCGAGGACGCCCTGCGCCAGCACCCGCTGGTCTCGCAGGCGATGCTCGTGGGCGATAAGCAGCCCTTCGTGGGCGCGTTGATCACCCTGGATCCCGAGGCGCTGCCGGGCTGGCTGTCCGCGCGCGGCCTGCCTGAGATGTCACTGGCGGATGCCGCCGCGAACGAGACCCTGCTGGCCGAGATCGGTTCGGCGGTCGCGACCGCGAACTCGTTGGTGTCCAACGCCGAACAGGTGAAGAAGTGGAAGGTACTGACCACCGACTTCACGATCGACGGCGGTGAGTTGACGCCCACGCTCAAGGTGAAGCGCAATGTCGTGATGGACAAGCACGCCGACGACGTGGACGCCATCTACAGCTGACCTCGTACCGCGCACGATCACGGCGCCGGCCCGGTTGTTCGACGGGTCGGCGCCGTTCTCTCCAGACGCGTGAGCTGGGCATCGATGCCTTCGCGACCGATCCGCGGGGATCTGCGACAGACGGTTCACCGGGAGGTCAAGGAGTCAGCCGCGGGCGTTCATCACCGTTCGCTACTGATGAAGTTCCCTCCCCGTCCCGCAGAGAGAACCTCCCCATGACAGGCACCACCCCCGCACGTCGACCGCGAACCGTCAGACGCTTCTCGCTCGGCCTCCTCGCCGCCGCCTTCATCGCCCTCTTCACAGTCGCGACGGCCACCGCCGGCACGACGAATCTGCGCGTCCTGCAGATGAATACGTGGCTCAGCGGAGCCCAGGTGAAGGACGGCGAGAAGCTGCTCGCCGACCAGATCCAGCGCGCGCAGCCCGACGTCGTGATCCTCGCCGAGGCACAAACCGCCACACAGAACGTGACCAAACGGCTCAACCAGAACGGCACGCAGTACTACTCGACGCCGCCGTCCGGCAAGAGCACCGGCATCCTCTCGAAGTATCCCATCGAGTCGACCGAGGAACTGCCCAGCGGCTATGCGACCAAGGCCATCATCAATGTCGACGGCACCCGAGTGGCCGTGTACGCACTGCATCTGAACTACAAGGCCTACTCCGCCTTCCTGCCGCGTGGATACAACGGCGCCTCCGCCGAGTACCCCGGCTGGGGCCAGATCCCGTCAGGCCCCGTGACGGATGTGAACAAGCTGCTCTCGGTCAATGCCGAGTCGGGGCGGCCCGCGGTGATCGCCAAGGTCATCGCCGACGCCGGGCTCGAAGCGGCGAAGGGCCGGCAGATCCTGCTCGGCGGCGACTTCAACGAGCCGTCGAACCTGGATTGGACCGCGGCCACCAAGAACAAGTTCGATCACAACGGCGCGATAGTCCCCTGGCAGACCACGAAGCTGCTACAGGACGCCGGCTTCGCCGATTCCTACCGGACCAGGTATCCGAACCCGGCGACCCATCCCGGGTTCACCTGGTCGGCCGGGAATCCCTTGGCGCCGATCAGCAAACTGGACTGGTCGCCCAAGGCCGATGGCCGCGACCGGATCGACTATCTGTTCATCAAGCCGACCTCGTCGTTCCAGCTCAAGGACATCGGCCTGCTGGGACCGAACACATCGGTCGTCCGGGGCAAGATCGTGGCCGACGGTACTGCGGACAACTTCCTGGACACCACGTCGCCGTCCGCATCCGACCACCGCTATCTCCTCGCGAACTACACCCTCACGACCGGCTCACCGGCCACCCCGACGAGTACGAAGGCCGCCACCCCTGCACCCGCGGGCACCACGATCTCGGGAATTGAAGAGGAGCGCGAGGGCACCGCACCGACCGGCGACCGGTCGCCGCGTCCTCCGCGGCCTGCTCCTTCGCCCCCGGTCTCGGCCCCGGTTACCTTCAGCTTCTCCAATCCGCCTACCGCGACCGGCCCGCGACCGGCTGAGGACACGCGCGCACCAGCCAGCGCCGCGGCCTCGGCCCCAGCAGAGAGCGGATCGAAGACACCCGCCAGCACGTCCACGGCGTCGTCATCGCAATCGTCGGACGGAGCGGCGGCACGGCCGGCCGAGTCGACCTCGTCATCGAGCACGTCGGCGGGATCGAGCAGCTCGGCGGGATCGAGCAGCTCAGCAGGATCGAGCAGCTCGGCAGGATCGAGCAGCTCGGCAGGATCGTCCAGCGATCAGACGACGAGCACGTCGGCGAACTGACGTTCACGACGCACGTCGCCCGGGCCGCGATCGCGGCCCGGGCGAGCGCGCGCCCACGAGATCGACGCGGTCTACGGCTACCCGTCCCCGCATGCGGTAGTTCACTGAACCTTCATTCTGACAACTGTGGTTGTTCACTCTGCGGGGATACGAGTTGATGACTTGCAATTCCACAACTCCGAGCGCACGAAAGAGTGTTCCATGCCCCGAGCAATCCCATCGCCCCCGGCGAGATCGGTCCGGCGCCTCGCGCTCGGCGCTCTCACCGCGGCCTTCATCGCCCTCTTCACGATCGCGACGGCGACCGCAGGAACGCTGAACGTCCGCGTCCTCCAGATGAACACCTGGAACAACGGGCAATCCGTGAAGGGCGGCGAGAAGCTGCTCCTCGAGGAGATTCAGCGCGTGCAGCCCGATATCGTCATCCTCTCGGAGGCGGGAACGGTGACGCAGAGCCTGGCCACGAGCCTGAACCAGAACGGCACCACGTACTACAGCACGCTGAAGACGCGGGACTCCGGGATCCTCTCGAAGTACCCGATCGAGTCGTCGGCGGACCTGGCCGACGGGCGCGCCACCAAGGCGATCATCAACGTGGACGGCACCTCGTTCGCGGTGTACTCCCTGCACCTGAATCCGTCCGTCTACGCCCCGTACCTGCCGCGCGGGTACAACGGCGATTCGTCCGAATACCGCGGGTGGGATCAGATCACCACCGGTCCGGTGACCGATACCGACACGGTGCTCGCGGTGAACGCCGAATCCGGCCGGCCCGCCGCGGTGGCACGGGTCATCGCCGACGCCGCTGCCGAGGCCGCGAAGGGCCGCCAGATCCTGCTGGGCGGCGACTTCAATGAGCCCTCGAACCTCGATTGGACCGCGGCCACTAAGAACACGTTCGATCACAACGGCGCCGTGATCCCCTGGCAGTCGACCCAACAGCTCCAGGACGCCGGTTATCTCGACGCCTACCGCACCAAGTACCCGGACCCGGTCACGCACCCGGGAATCACCTGGGCCGTGGGGAACCCGCTGGCATCCATCGGCGACCTGGACTGGACCCCGAAGGCGGACGGGCGCGACCGTCTCGACTTCCTGTTCACCAAGTCGGGTCAAAAGCTCACGCTCAAGGACATCGGGCTCCTCGGCCCGAACACGTCCGTCGCGAACGGCACGATCGTGCCCGACGGCACCGCGGACAACTTCCTGGATCCGACGAGGCCGTTCGCCTCTGATCACCGACACCTGCTGGCCGATTACACCCTGACCACCGACAAGCAGGTCATCACGCCGCAACCTCCCGCGGACACGACCGGCCTCGAGGCGCGCCGGGCGGTGGCAGAGGCTCTCGCCGCGGCCGCGACGATCCCGGTCCGGATCGCGTTGACGCTCGTAGAGGCCGCCCAGCAGCTGTACGCGACCGTGCGCGACTTCGTGACGGCCGTGCCCGCCGCCCTCTTCGGCGGCGACCGAAGCACTGCGCCGACGCTGTCGGCTCCGACCGTCGGCGACTCGGGACGGTCCACATCCGAGGCACCGGATGCCGGCACCGTGCGGTCCGTGGCAGACACTCGGACCCCGGGCCCGGCGTCCGCCACCCCGGATGACACGGACGGTCCGACACCGACCGCGACCTCGGCAACGACCACCACACCGTCGCCGGCCGCGAGCACGACGCCGACCGCGAGCACCGCATCGTCACCGACGACGAAGACGACTCCCGCCGTCGCACCGGCACCCGCGGCCGAGTCGACGGCGACCCCGACACCCGCCGATTCCACTGCATCGCCGGAGAAGTCGGGGACCACGGACTCGGGCTCGACCCGCGCCACGAGTGCGGAATCGGGCACCGCGACGGCCGACGATCCGAAGGCCCCGTCGACCGACGCGTAACCCCGGACGACGAAACCGCCCCGGCCTGCGGCCGGGGCGGTTTCGCATAGGCGTCGGTTCGCTACAGGTCGAATTGCTCCCGAATCTCGTCGGAGTTCTTCTTCTCGAAGTAGAACGAGGCGAACGGGATCGTGCCGGCGAGCAGGGTGAGCAGGAAGCGCGGTGCGGGCCAGCGCACCTTCATTCCGAGGTCGAGAGTGAACAGCAGATAGATCACGTAACCCCAGCCGTGCACGGCACCGATGTACCAGAGCCACTCCGGCGCAGGGAGATCCCAGATCGCGGCGATCACGTATTTGTAGATGAGCTCGGCACACAGGATGAGCAGGAAGACGCCGGTGAAGTTCGCCATGAAGCGATAGCGGCCGAGCGCGCCCTTGACCTGATCGCGGCGTTTCGCCGCGAGCTGGTCGGCGGTCGGGGTGGGAGCGTCGGTCACTGCTTCTCCTTGACGGTGTCGGTCCGGGGTGCGTCGTTCGCCGCGAGTTCGGCGAGGAGGCGGTTGTATTCGGCGTGCGCCGGGTCGTCCGGCGCGCTCTCGTCGGGCGACGGTGCGGCGCGCCGGCTGGGCAGAAAGCCCTCGGGGATCGCGGTCATGGACCCGGCGCCCCGGTCCACCGGCGCCGGTCGCGCGGCAGCGGCGTCGGCCTGCGCAGCGGGCTCGGCGGCGGCCTCGTCGGCAGCGAGCCGCTCCTGGAGCTCCGCTTCGTCTTCCAATTGCACGAACCGGCGGTAGCCCCACAGGAACGCGAGCGCGAACAGCGGCCACTGCAAGGCGTATCCGAGATTGCGGGCGCTGCCGGCGGTGGACTCGAACCGGCCCCACTGCCACCACCCGAGGGCGAGGCATGCCGCCGCCGCGACCACCACGAACACGATGAGTGCTGGGCGATGGCGACGGCGTTTCACCCCTCCGACGGTACCGGTTCGGGCGCCGGACACCGAAGACAGGTATCGTGACCTGCGCCGCAGCGGATGCGCTGCGTACGCGCCCGTGGCGGAATTGGCAGACGCGCTGGATTTAGGTTCCAGTACCTCAGGGTGTGGGAGTTCAAGTCTCCCCGGGCGCACTCATCAAGGCCTCTCCCCGGGTACCGCAGCGGATACACCACCCGTTCTGATTGCAATCGCATCCATTCATGCAACCAGGTATTGATATTGCGCGAATTCAGTGGATTGCGGCGCGTCGGCGCCGCAATAGCGAGCAGCTGAGAACGTCTACATTTCTTTCAGGTTCCACCCCCTGTGAACTCGCTGAAAAGGCTGCGAATACCTCCAAACCTGCCGCCAAACGCGTGACGCTGCGACACTTGACGCCTGGGTGTACTTGCAATAGCAGCATATTTACGGCGTTCAAAAATACCGTTTCACTGCCACGCAATCCTCACGAGCAAACCTATATCCAGCGACAACCTCTGTAGCCAGCATCGTCCTGCCGACGGCCGGCCCGGTTCGATTTCGCTACTGCGAGGTAACTATGAAGCGTTTCGAAATACCCAATTAACCGGACTAACCGGTAAGTCAAAGTTTTTAAGAGAACGCTGAATAAAACGTGTACAAACTCGTTCTTCGTCCACTAACGTCAGCGACGCAGACGCGAAGAAGACGCTCTGCTTTCCCACTCGGAGGTCCCCATGGCTCGTCATTCAGGTTCCACCGCTTTGACGCGTTCTACCCGTCATCTCACTGCCGTGGCGGGCGCGCTGGCTGCAACCGCCGCGCTCACCACCGGCACCGCGGGTACGGCCGCTGCCGCCACTACCAATCCCCTCGATCCGGCGAACCTCGCCAACCAGCCGGCCGCCGTGCTGCTGGGCCTGGCCCCCGCCGCACCGGGCGTGATTCCGCTCGTGGTCATCCCCGCTACGTCGGCGCAGATCGCGCAGGGCGTCCAGACGTGGAACGGCATCCCGATCGTCGGCTCGTTGTTCCCCGCTACCAGTTCGTCCTCGAGCGGTCTCGGTGCCGTCCCCCACGGCCCGACCGGTTGGACCGGACTGGGCGCCGTGCAGAACGTGGGCATCAGTGCCCCGCTCGGGCTCGGCGGCCTGAGCAACTCCTTCTACGGAGGTGTCACCTTCCCCGCCAGCAGCCTGCCCGCGATTCTCACCGCGATCTCCACCGGCAATCTGGCACCCCTCTCGACCGCCGATCTCGGCAGCGTGATCGGCAACGCCACGGCGATCAACGGACCGCTCGGCAGCTCGCTGAGCCTCGATGCGTGGCTGAGTTCGGTGCGGCAGAACGGCGTCACCACCGTCTCGCCCAACATCAAGGTCGGCGCGGTCGCTCCGCTGGGACTGGGCAATGCGCTCTTCACCTTCTCCCCCGGCGGACTGATCTACGGCAACGGCACCGTCGGACTCGCGGGCCCGACCCTCGGCCTGAACCTGTCCGCTCTGGGCTTCGGCGGCAACATCAACCTCGGACTCGGCAGCATCGCGGTCGGACCGAACGGCCTGGTCATCACCACCCCGACGCTCGGCGGCGGCCTGACCACCCCGATCGGTTCGGCCAATGTCGGCCTCACCGCGGGCACCATCACCGCGGGCCTGAACGGCATCGGCGCCACCATCCCGGTTCTGAGCGGCTCCGTGACCACCCCGATCGGTGCCGTCACGGGCGCGGTCGGCGGCGGCGGGGCGAGCGTCGGCCCGAACGGCGTCGCCGTGACCGGCCCGTCGGCGACCGGCGCCGTCACCACCCCGATCGCGAGCGGCACCGCGACCGTCAACACCGGTGCGGTCTCCGTCGGCCCGAACGGCGCCTCGGTGACCACCCCGTCCGGATCCGCGTCCGTCACCACGCCGGTGGCCAGCGGCAATGTCTCGGTCACCCCGGGCACCGCCACCGTCACCCCCGGCGGTGCCACGGTGACCGGACCGACCGTCGGCGGCGGCGTCACCACCCCCGCCGGCAGCGCGTCCGGCTCGGTGAACACCGGCAGCGGCAGCGTGACCCCCGGCGGCGCGACGGTGACCGGCCCGTCCGGTACCGGCACGGTGACCGCACCGAACGGTGCGAGCACCACCGTCACGGGCAGCACCGGCTCCGCCTCGGTGACCCCGAGCGGCACCTCGGTGACGCCGGGCAGCGTTTCGGTGACCACCACGCCGGGCACCTCGAGCTCCTCCTCGTCGAGCAGCTCGAGCACGTCGAGCAAGGACTCCGCATCGGATTCCTCCTCCAGCTCGTCGAGCTCGTCCTCGTCGGAGGTCTCGAGCGGCAAGGACGCGGCCTGATCCAAGGCCCGTACGACAGCGACCGCCCCGCACATTCCGTGCGGGGCGGTCGTCTCGTCTGTGCCGGGTTACTGAACCGTGTCGTCGGGCGAAGGAGTGGTGAAGCCCTGCGCAGGCTCGACCGCCCCGACTCCGTCCACCTCGCGCAGAGCCGCGATCTTGGTGGGATCGACTTCGCCCGTCACCACACCGAGGTTCCGGAGCACCTGATCCACCCGCAAGCCGGTGGCGCGCACCGCCTCGACGGTGGAATCGAGCGCATCATGCGCGCAGCTCAGGGTAACGGTGACCGGGGTCATGAATCGACGATAGCGCTGTCGCCGCCGGTGCGGGCGAGTCCGCTGCCCACGTCCACCGAGGCGCCGTCGAGCCGCTGCGCCGAGCGGGTCAGCCGGGCCCACAGGTCCTGTCCACGCAGACCGGTGGTCTGCGCGGACACGGCGGCGATACCGGCCACGTGCGGTGTGGCCATACTGGTGCCGCTGATCGTGTTGTACCGCTGCGGCAGCAACCAGGACGAGTAGACGTCGACCCCGGGCGCCGCGATGTCGACCTGCCCGCCCGCGACCGGGTTGCTGGTAGCAGAGAAGGGAGCGACCGCGAGGTCCTGGTCGACGGCGGCCACCGCCATGATCGACGGGCTGTTCGCGGGCACCCCGACGAAGCCCCTGTCGCCCGGGCGCCGGGCGTTATTGCCCGCCGCGGCCACGATGAGCGTGCCCGCGGCGAGCGCCGCGGCACCGGCCCGCTCGTACGCGGCCGACACCTGCCGCACATCGGCGCCGAGCGACATGGAGATCACCTGGCAGCCCTCGCCGAGGGCCCAGTCGATTCCGGCGAGGATTCCGGTATCGGATCCGGTCCCGTTGTTCGCCAACACCTTCCCCACGTACACCTGTGAGGCGAACGCGACACCGTAGCGGCGTCCACCGCCGGGCGGCAGCTTCGGTCCGCAGGCGGTCCCCACGCAGTGAGTGCCGTGGCCGTGCGCATCAGCGGCGTCCTCACCGGGTACGAACGAGCGCGTGACAACACCGCGACCGGCGAAATCCGGGTGGCCGAGCGTGAATCCGGTATCGAGCACCGCCACCTTGATCCCCTCGCCACCTGCGGGTTCCGTGGTCGCCCCGACCGCCTGCAGCCCCCAGGTGAATTCGGAGGTGTCGGCGAACCGCGCCGCTGCACCGGTCGGCGCAGTGTCGGCGACACCGAGCCGCCGGGTCAGATCGGCGACGCCGTCACGATAGCCGGCCACGTAGTCCTGGGAGCCCACGCCGAGCGGGCGGTGTTCGAGCTCGGGCTCCACGGAGAGCACCTCCGACGGGGCGCCCTGCAACGACACGAGCTGATCGGGATCGGCTTGTACCACCGCAATACCCAATCGGTCGAAGACGATCGCACCTGCCCCCGCCAGATCGCTCTCCGATCCCGCCTCGGCCGAGCGGAGCACATCGGAGACGCCCATGACGCGGCGCAGCACACCCGAGTACTCGTTCGCGCCCGGTGGGAACACCAGCACGTACCGTCCGGTCTCGTCGGGCACACCGTCGATGGCGATCACATGTCCTCCTCGTCCCGGCGCCGCGATCGGTGGACCACACCGCGGCGAACTCTTAGATCCGCGTACAACATCGACAGTACCCGCGGAACGCGCCGCCGGCCGGGCTCGTCGTCAGTCCACGCAGGGGATCTGGCCGCCGCGCAAGGTCGTACCCGCATCCGGCGTGGGGCCCGCGGCGGCGGTGGTCGGGGACGCTAGCCGCGTCGCAGCGGCGCCCGGGCCCGATGAATACCCCACCTGGCTCGGAGAGTTCGCGTCGGAGGTGGGCGCGGTGGTGGTCTCCTCGTCGGCCGGCGCGGGCACCGATTGACCGAAGGCTTTCTGCACCTGGGCCCGGATCGCCTTGGGATCCACGATGTTCACCGCCTGCTCGTCGATCGTGTCGTATCCGAGCACCGGCAGTGTGGTGAATGTGAGTGCAGTGCCGGCGATCTTGCCCGCCTGCTTCGCGAACTGCTCCAGATCCCAGCCGCTGGAGATCACCACGTCCTTCTGCGCCACCGAGATCAACGACTGCAATTTCCGCACGTCACCGAACACACCCTGATTCTGCAGCTGCATCATCACTCCGGCGATGAACGCCTGTTGCCGGTGGGTACGGTCGAGATCGCCATCGGCGAGCCCGTGCCGCTGCCGCACGAAGGACAGCGATTGTGCGGCGTTGAGCTTCTGGCGTCCGGCGGGGAAGGCCGCGCCCGAATAGCTGTCACGCACGGGCTTGTTCAGGCACACCTCGACACCGCCGAGCGTCTTGGCGAGGTCGTAGAAGCCGACGAGGCTGACCTCGGCGAAGTGGTCGATCGGCACGCCCACGAGCCGCTCGACGGTAGCGAGGGTGGCCGCGCGGGCGGATTCGCGGCTCTTCGCCTCGAGCTCCTTGCGGTCGGTGACGCCCTGCGCGGCGAGCTGGTCCTGAACCTCGGCCTTACGCAGACCGTAGGCCTCCTTGATCTTGCCCTTGCTGCGCGATTTCACTCCGACCAGAGTCACGTAATCGTCGCGCGGAATGGAGAACGCCACCACCTTCTTCCCGTCCGCGGGCACATGCATCAGGATCAGGGTGTTGGTGTTGTAGCCGCCGTTGCTGCTGTCGCCTGCGTGCAGCTGCTTGAGCACGTCATCGGGGAGGTCGTTGCCGTCCTGATCCTTACGGGTGTCCAGACCCATCAGCAGGATGTTGCGGTCGCCGCCGGTGGACTGGGCCACCTTCGCCTCGGCGAGGGCTCCCGAGAGGTTGAACCCCCCGATCACCAGATTGGTACTCCACCAGAGGGTTCCGGTGACAGCGAGCACGACCATCGAGAGCAGCGCGATAGCCACGCGGCCACCACGGAAACTCGACGATCTGCGATTCACGGGTCGACGCTACACCGGACCGGGGCCCTACTCGGGGACGCGCGCCGCAAGCTCCCGAAGTGGTTCGACGAGCTGTGCCAGAGCCCGGGCCCGATGGCTGACCGCGTTCTTCTCCTCCGGGGTCAGTTCGGCGGCGGTCCGCTCGGATCCCTCGGGCAGGAACACCGGGTCGTAGCCGAAGCCGCCATCGCCGTGCGACTCCCGCAGGAGCGAGCCGCGCCAGGTACCGCGCACGGTCGTCTCGCCCGCTGCACCGGCACCGTGGACCAGTGCACAGGCGGAGACGAACTCGGCCCCGCGACGCTGATCGGGCACGTCCGACGTCTGGGCGAGCAGGAGCGCGGTATTCGCGGGATCGTCGCCGTGTACACCGGACCACCGGGCCGATAGCACTCCCGGCATACCGTTGAGCGCATCGACACAAATACCGGAATCGTCAGCGAGACAGGGTAGCCCGGTCTGCTCGTAGCCCTGCCTCGCCTTGATGAGGGCATTGCCCTCGAAGGTCGGGGCGTCCTCGGGCAGCTCCGCGAAGTGGGGCACCTCGTCGAGGCCCACGATCTCCAGCCCGATGATGCCGGCGTCAGCGACAACCTGCCGTAGCTCACGCAACTTCTTGGCGTTGCGCGAGGCCAGCAGCAGCCTCGTCACTGCCCGAACTTCTTCTTCGGCTCGCCCTCGGTCTCGGGCAGGACGCCCGGGTACGGCGCCGCCAGCGCTTGCTTCTGCACGGCGAACAGCTTCTCGGTACCCGACAGCGCGGAATCGAGCATCCAGTCCAGGGTGGTGCGGGCGAAGGTCGCGCCCTCGCCGGTGCCCTGCACCTCGACCAGGGTTCCGGTGTCCGTGGCCACCACGTTCATATCGACCTCGGCGCGCGAATCCTCCTCGTACGGCAGGTCGAGTCGGACCCGGCCGTCGACAACGCCCACCGACACGGCGGCGATCGCGCACGAGATCGGCTGGGGATCGGTCAGTTTTCCTGCGGCCCCCAGGTAGGTGACGGCATCGCACAGCGCCACGTAGGCCCCGGTGATCGACGCGGTGCGAGTACCGCCGTCGGCCTGCAGCACATCGCAGTCGATGGCGATGGTGTTCTCCCCCAGGGCGGCCAGGTCGATGCAGGCGCGCAACGAGCGGCCGATCAGCCGGGAGATCTCGTGGGTGCGGCCCCCGACCTTGCCCTTGGTGGACTCACGGCGGCTGCGCTCGTGCGTGGCACCGGGAAGCATCGCGTATTCGGCGGTGAGCCAGCCCTGGCCTGAGCCACGCCGCCATCCCGGAACGCCCAGCTCGACGCTCGCGGTGCACAGCACCTTGGTGTTACCGAATTCCACGAGGACCGAACCCGCCGGGTTCTGCGTGAACCCCCGGGTGATGGTCACGGGGCGGAGTTCGTCGTCGGCTCGGCCGTCTGCGCGTCTGCTCACTCCCCCACCCTATCGCCCGTCCGGGACGGCGCTCTACAGGTCGAAGACGTCGCCGCCGTTGACCGCATCGACGGGGCCGTCGTACACCGATGTGGCCTCCTCGACGACCGCTTCCCGGGACGTCCACGGCGGGATGTGTGTGAGCAACAGCCTGCCCACTCCCGCCGCCTGCGCGGCCTCGCCCGCCTCGATGCCCGAGAGGTGCACGCCGAGCGGCCGATTGCCGGGGTCGTGGGTCCAACTGGCCTCGGCCAGAAGTACATCGGCCCCACGAGCGAGTTCGACCAGATTGTCGCAAGCACCGGTATCGCCCGTAGGCGAGCACCCGGCCGCTCGGCGCGGTGATCCGCAGACCGAAGGACTCAGGCGGGTGGTACATCCGGAACGGACGCGCCGTGAATCCGCCGACCGCGATGTCCTGTCCCTCGACCCAGGAACCGAAATCGAAGGTGTCCGTGATGTCGTCGAACAGCGACGCGGTCTCGGCCGAGGCGCGGCCGATCCGCTCCGGGGTATCGGACGGGCCCAGCAGCCGGGCGCGACCGCTCGCCGGCGTCGGGTGGTAGCGCCGCCACACCAACAGCGAGGGGAGGTCGAGGCAGTGGTCCGCATGCAGGTGCGACAGCATCACCGTCGCGGTGTTGGGATCGACGCGCTGTTGGAGCTCACCGAGGACACCGGGCCCGAAATCCATCACCACGGGGTCATGCCCGTCCACCTGCAGGAGGTAGCCGGAACAGGCCGCCTGCGGACCGCCGACGCTGCCCGAACACCCGAGGATGGTGAGTCGCATGCCGCTCATCGTGCCAGATGCAGGATCGTCACGAGGCAATCGAGCCGACCTCACGGGATTTGCCGGACCGCACCGCCCCACGGGACCGGCGACCCAGCCAGACGGCCGCGAGGACGCCGCCGACCGCTCCCCACAGGTGCGCCTGCCACGAGATCCCCGGATCGCCGGGGAAGACGCCCCACAGCATGCCGCCGTACACCACCAGCAGCGCGAGTCCGACCACGACGTCGATGACCTTGCGAGAGAAGAGGCCACGTGCCACGAGGTAGGTCATCCAGCCGAAGATCACCCCGGACAGGCCGACCACGAGCGTGTTGGTACCACCGGTGAGCCATACACCGACTCCCGAGACCAGCCAGATCAGCGCGGTGGCTGCGACGAACCGGGCGGCGCCTGCCACCAGACCGACGAAGCCGAGCACCAGTGCGGGAACGGAGTTGGCCGCGAGGTGCTCCCAGCCACCGTGCAGCAGGGGCGCGAAGGCGATGCCGCGCAGGCCCTCCTCCTGGCGCGGGCGGATGCCCCACTGATCGAGCGCGTTGTTCAACAGGGTGTCGACGCCCTCGAGCACCCACAGCAGCGCCACGAAGGCGACGATCGCGGCCGCGGCGCGGCCCACGCGGCGTCCGGCGAGCCACCCCGGTCCGGAGCGCGCGGGCGTCCCGTCGTTGGTCGACAGCGTCACGGTGGGCCTCCTTAGCCTTACACCCCGGGCCTACGCCCAGAGCTGGCCCTCCAGGGCCTCCTCGGCATCTTCCACGCTACCGTCGTATGCACCGGTCGACAGATACTTCCATCCGGCATCGGCCACCACGAAGGCGATATCCGCCCGGTCTTTCGAGGTCAGCGCCTTGTTGGCGATCCCGAGAGCGGCGTGCAGGACACCGCCGGTGGAGACTCCGGCGAAGATCCCCTCGTGGTCGATGAGCTGGCGCATGCGGCGCACCGCGTCGTAGGCCCCCACCGAGAACCGACGGGTGAGAACCGACTCGTCGTAGAGCTCGGGGACGAATCCCTCGTCCAGGTTGCGCAGCCCGTAGACCAGTTCGCCGTACCTCGGCTCAGCGGCCACGATCTGCACGCCGGGCACGTGCTCGCGCAGGTATCGCCCGGTGCCCATGAGGGTGCCGGTGGTGCCCAGGCCCGCGACGAAGTGGGTGATCTCCGGCAGATCGGCGAGCAGTTCCGGGCCGGTGCCCTCGTAGTGCGCGCGGGCGTTGGCGGGGTTGCCGTACTGGTAGAGCATCACCCAGTCGGGGTGCTCCGCGGCGAGTGCCTTCGCATCGGCGACGGCGCGGTTGGAGCCGCCCTCGGCGGGTGAGCCGATGATGTCGGCGCCGTACATCATCAGCAGCTGGCGACGCTCGGCCGACGTGTTCTCCGGCATCACGCACACCAACCGGTACCCCTTGAGCTTCGCGGCCATGGCCAAGCTGATGCCGGTGTTGCCCGAGGTGGGTTCGAGGATGGTGTCCCCCGGTCGCAGCCGCCCGTCGGCCTCGGCCTCCTCGATCATCCGCAGCGCCGGGCGGTCCTTGATCGAGCCGGTGGGATTGCGGTCCTCGAGCTTGGCCCACAGTCGCACGTGCGGCACCGCCTCACCCTCCGGGCCCGCGCCGTCGTCCCAGCGCGGCGACAGGCGGGGCAGCCCGACCAAGGGCGTGCCGCCGAGCGAATCCAGCAGCGAGTCGAACCTGGCCACTATCCGCCTATCCGCCCGCCACCGCGGGCAACACCGTGACGGTGCCGCCGTCGGCGACAGGGGTGTCGAGGCCGCCGGTGAACCGCACATCCTCGTCGTCGACGTAGACGTTGACGAACCGGTGCAGCTTTCCGTCGTCGACCAGGCGGTCCTTGAGTCCGGGGTGCCGCGACTCGAGATCGTCGATGACGGCGCCCAGCGTGCCGCCGTCGGCGGGGACTCGCTTCTCACCGCCGGTGTGCGGCCGCAGGATGGTGGGGATGGATACGGTGACGGACATCAGGCCTCCAGGATGTGGACGGTTTCTTCGGTGACGGAGCCGCTCGCGATCCGGTAACTACGCACCTCGGCGGCCTCGGGATCGCGGGTCGAGATCAGCACGTAGTGCGCGTTCGGCTCGGACGCGAAACTCACGTCGGTGCGCGACGGATAGGCCTCGGTGGCGGTGTGCGAGTGGTAGATCACCACCGGTTCCTCATCGCGGGCTTCCATCTCACGCCAGACCGCAAGCTGTTCGCCGGAGTCGAAGCGGTAGAAGGTGGGCGAGCGTTCGGCATTGAGCATCTCGATGAAGCGCTCGGGACGATCGGAGCCCTCGGGGCCGGCGATCACCCCGCAGGCCTCGTCGGGGTGGTCGCGGCGGGCATGCTCGATCATCTTCGCCACGAGGTCGCGACGGATCGTCAGGCCGTTCTGCTCGGTCACGTCCAGCTCAACTCCCGCCGCCCGCGCCCTATTCCGGTTCGCGGTCCAGCATCACGGAGACCAAGACGTCGAGCAGGGCCGACAACCAGTGGTAGACGTCCACGTGGCCGGCCTTGGCCGGATCTTCGGACGAGGGCCCGTCGGGCAGGTCGGCAGTGATTCCCAGCAGCGCGCCGAGCGCGAGCCGCAGGTCGTTGATACAGGTGAGCCAGTCTTGCGCTTCGGCCTCGGTGAGGGTGACGGTGCCGGCGCGGTCGGGCAGGGTGGCGAGCACGGTCTGAGCGGCCGCGCGTTTGGCATCGATGACCTCGGGCTCGTTGAGCGAACGCAACGCGGCATTGAGGTCGTGGGCGAACTCGCCCGACGGCGCGTCGACCGCTCCCGGCGCATCGGCACCGGGCCGGTAGAAGTCGGGCAGCAGGCGCCTCAGGACGCCCTCGTCGGGCGGCTCCGAATGACCGGTGCGCAGGCCGGTGAGTTCGGCGAGTTCATCGTGGGGGGCGCAATCCTCGCGTTCGTCGAGGAGCTCGATCAGGGACCCGACCAGCGAGCGGACGAGTCCGACCTCTTCCGGCTCCATCTTCGAGACGAAGCGGACGTCGCCGCGTACGCCCCGCTTGGCCTGCCAGTTACGCACTCAGCTGTCGCGCTGCATCGTCGCCCACAGGCCGGCCGCATGCAGCTTGCGGACGTCGCCCTCCACCTTGTCGCGGTCGCCCGTGGAGACCACGGCCTTACCCTCGGTGTGCACCTGCATCATGAGCTCCTTGGCCTTGGAGGTGCTGTATCCGAACACCTTCCGGAAGACGAAGGTGACGTACGACATCAGGTTCACCGGATCGTCCCAGACCACGGTGACCCACGGCTTGTCGATCGCCCGGTCGGTCTCCCGCTCCAGCGTGGCGGCCGAACCGGGTTGCCCGCTGACGCCCGGGGAGCCCGGTGCGGCTGCGCTGCTGTCGGTCATGGTTCTAGGGTACCCAGTGTGACCGTGGATGACACAGCCCGTTCGAAGAACACCCTGTCCGATTCGAGCGGGCGCGCTCCGGGTAGCTCGGCGTTGCTGACCGACCAGTACGAGCTCACCATGCTCGCGGCGGCGCTGCGCGACGGAACCGCGCATCGTCCGTGCGTGTTCGAGGTCTTCGCGCGGCGGCTGCCCGCGGGCCGTCGGTACGGCGTGGTGGCGGGGACCGCCCGCGTGCTCGAGGCGCTGCAACGATTCCGGTTCGGGCCCGCCGAGCTCGCGGTGGCCGAGCGGTTCCTCGACGCCGATACGCTGGCGTGGCTCCGCGATTTCCGGTTCACCGGCGAGATCGACGGCTACCGCGAGGGTGAGTTGTACTTCCCCGGCTCCCCGATCCTCACCGTGCGCGCGAGCTTCGCGGAGGGCGTGATCCTGGAGACGCTGATCCTGTCGATCCTCAACCACGACAGCGCGATCGCCTCCGCGGCGGCCCGCATGGTCTCGGCGGCCGCCGGCCGCCCGCTGATCGAGATGGGATCGCGGCGCACCCACGAACAGGCGGCGGTCGCCGCGGCTCGCGCCGCCTACTTGGCCGGGTTCACCACCACCTCGAACATGGAGGCGGCCCGCACCTACGGCGTCCCGTCGGGCGGTACGGCGGCGCACGCGTTCACCCTGCTGCACACCGGCCCGGACGGTCCCGACGAAGAGGCCGCGTTCGCCGCCCAGGTGGCCGCGCAGGGCCCGGGCACCACGCTGCTGGTGGACACCTACGACATCACCGAAGGTGTGAACCGCGCGGTCCGTGCCGCGGGTCCGGAACTGGGCGGCGTACGGATCGACTCGGGCGACCTGGGCATCATCACCCGGCAGGTGCGCACGCAGCTCGACGAACTGGGCGCCCGGAACACCAAAATCGTGGTCTCCGGCGATCTGGACGAGTACGCGATCGGCGCGCTGCGCGCCGAGCCGATCGACGTCTACGGTGTGGGCACTTCGGTGGTCACCGGCTCGGGCGCGCCGACCGCGGGCATGGTCTACAAGCTGGTGCAGGTGGACGGTATCCCGGTGGCCAAGCGGAGCTCGCACAAGGAGACTGTCGGCGGCGAGAAGCGGTCCCTGCGGCTGGCTCGGAGCACCGGCACGATCGTCGAGGAGGTGCCGTACCCGGCCGGATCGATGCCGGCGGTGCCCGCACACTTGACAGCGACCGAACTGCAGATCCCGCTGGTCCGCGGCGGCGACACGGTTCCGGGCCTCCCGGGCCTGGAGCAGGCCCGGACGCACCTGCAGAGGGCGATGGTGACGCTGCCGTGGGAGGGCCTGGGCCTCTCGCACGGCGAGCCCGCGATCGCCACCCGGTTCGACGCACAGGCGCGCCGATGAACACCGGGGGCGCCGGCGAGCGCAGCGATGCCCTCATCGTCGTGGACGTGCAGAACGACTTCTGCGAGGGTGGTTCGCTCGCGGTAACGGGTGGTGCGCAGGTGGCCCGACGCATCCACGACGATCTGCTGGAGCGCTACCCGACGATCGTCGCGACGCGGGACTGGCACATCGATCCCGGAGCGCATTTCTCGGCGACACCCGACTTCGTGGACTCATGGCCCGTGCACTGCCGAGCGCGCACCGAGGGCGCACAATTCCACCCGAATCTGCGTCTTCCGCTGCGAGTCCCGGTGTTCAGTAAGGGGGCGTACTCGGCCGCCTATTCGGGTTTCGAAGCGCACGACCCCGACGGGGCATCACTCGCGGAATGGCTTGTTGCACATAACATATCGTCCATCGATGTGGTCGGGATCGCCACCGACTACTGCGTACGCGCCACAGCCCTCGACGCCCGGGCGGCAGGGCTGGCGGTTCGCGTACTCGGCGACTACACCGCGGGCGTGGCGCAGGAGTCCACCCGCGCTGCGCTCGCCGAGTTCTCGGCCGCGGGCATCACCGTGGCGTGACTCGGGCACGGCAGAGCCGCGGCGAAGTCACCGGACCGGGGCCGCCGGCTCGTTGCGGCGCAGCCAGGTAGCGATCTGCTGTTCACCGCGGTCGGTTGCCCAGCGTCGCACGACGGGAGATAACCGGGCGGCGAACTGCACCGGAGCATGCCGCGCCCACGTCACCGCGACAGCCCACGGCAGATCCATGGGGATGCCGAGGTCGCGAGTGCCCCATGGGCCCGCGAAGACGGTCTCGAGGCTACCGAGGTAGCGCTGGTGGACCTTCCTACGAATCCCCTGCAGGACCGGGTAGTTGTGCCGGCCCCAGTTGCCGTAGAGAGCGCGCCCGAGCACGGCGCTGTCGGCGTCGGGGCCCGGGGAGTACTGGCCCACCTGGACCATCCGGCGGCGTCCCTCCCCTTCGGTGGCGGGCAGGACGTGGTCGTCGATGCCGAGAAGCCATCCGACGTAGCGCCACAGAGACATCACGTCGCGCCCTTCCGCGGCCGACACCGGCATGCCGAGCGCCCGCACCGCGACGAGGAACGAGGTGGAGAACAGGCCCAACGTGCCCAGTTGATCGGACTGGTTGATCGGTACTCCCCATTTCGCCCGGTCCCAGTCGGCGCGGCGGGTGAGCGTCGTATTGGCGAGCCCGTGGATCACGCGGACCTTGACCGCCGCCCGCCACGCGGTGTGATGTGGGCGGATCGCGTCTCCGGGCGCGATGATCCGAGCCCACCACTGCGTGGTCTCGTGAATTCGGGCGTCGACGCCCTCGACGAGTCGGCCGGTGGCAACGAGTTGCCGCGTCGTGGCCGACGTCGTGTATCCGGTCATGAGCGACGCGGTCGCGAGGACATCGAGACCGAGCGTGCCTGCGCGACGGCACACCGCGGCGCCGCGGGCGCAGGCGTCGAAGTCCACCCAGTCTGGCGTCTGAGCGACCACGTCGAGAAGCTCGCGCAGCGCGGGGACCTCGGTGCGTCCGGTTTCGAGCGCGGCGTCCAGATCAGCCATCGAGAAAGCGTGCTCATCGATCATGGCCCGGGCCATCCGGTTACCCAGGTCATCGCCGCGGTCGACCGCGCGACGCGCCCATTCGATCTCGTCGGAAGTGAAGGGACGCCGGTCGCGCTGGAGGATGCGGAGCGGCAGAACGGTGCGGGCGGCCCAGGCCGGGTCGCGGTCGAAGCGCTCCGGCGTCGTGACGGCCGGGGTGTTGCTCTGTGCCGTGGTCATGATGCGAGCCTAGAACATTTTGGCCACGGTCTGTAGCCAAATTATTCGGGAACCCTCGCAGACTCCTCCGACATCGCCCTGAGCTGCCGCAACACAACTGCCAGATCGCGATTACCGAGGATCGACGCAACCATGATCTGCTCCACCCGCGCCGGGGAGGCGGCGATCCGGCCGCTACGTGCGGCAATGCCGAGGTGCAGGCCGCCTACCGCGATGAGCCGCGCCGACAGCAGCGCATCCTCGTCGGCGGGCGGATCGTCGAGCACCTCCTTGGCCTGCGCCGCCATCGCAACGGCGAGCAGGTCGACCAGCGCCTCGCGCCGCTCCCGCAGACCGGCGTGGGTGTCGGCGCCGACGAGGAGCGCGGCCCAGCGCGGGTCGGAGTCCATCGCCGCGAGCGAGGCGTGCACTCCCGCCCGGACCCTCCGGACGACGGCATCGTCGGCAGACGAAGGGACCGCGGCCAGTTCCTCGGCCACCGCCGTCATCATCGCGGCCGCACATTCGTCGAAGGCGGCCTCGAGCGCTTCGTCCGACGACACGAAGGCCTCGCGGAAGTAGCGCGCATGCAGTCCGGCCTCGGCGCACAGCGAGCGCGCACTGACCGCGGCGATGCCGTCCCGCGCCGCGACGGTGAGCGCGGCGTCCAGGAAGCGGGAGCGCCGTTCGATGCGACGCGCCTCCGCGGAGACCCCGTTGTATCGGCGGCCGTCGACGGCGGATTCGGTCATTGGTTCAGGGTAGGGCAGGTGTTACGCGGAAGCGGCGAGGATCTCCCGCGGGTCGAAGGTCACGTTCACAGCCGCGATCCGGCCCCCCACGACGTGCGTCCAATTCGCGACGGGAGTGACGGGAGCACCTCCCATCCCGAGTTCGAACCAGGTGATCACATCGGTGTCGTCAGCGACGCGGGCGCGCACGGTGAGGGCATCGGTGGCGGCCGCCATTCCCGTGAGCCCGCGCAGGAACTCGTCCGGTCCGTGCGCGGTGCCGAACACGCCGGTGAAGACGCAATCGGGAGCGAGATGGACGCGTAGCGGCGCGAAATCTCCAGCCTCCCAACAGGCGAAGTAGATCTCGGCAAGGCGACGGGGTGTGGTGTTCTCGGTCATGACTCCAGCCTCGCGGCACACGATGCATAAGTCCAACAGCTAGTTGTGATCAGTACTAGCATCGTTGATTATGGAACTGCACCAGCTGCGATACGTGGTCGCCGTGGCGGATCACGGCTCGTTCACCGCCGCCGCGGCGGCACTGCACGTGAGCCAGTCCGGGGTCTCGGCGCAGGTCGCGAAGCTGGAGCGGGAATTGGGACACCGACTGTTCGACCGCGGAGCACGGACCGTCCGAACCACCCCGGAGGGCGCCGCACTGCTCCCGCACGCCCGGTCGGCGGGTGCCGCCGTCGAAACGATCCGAGCAATCGCGGACGACCTATCCGGCGTGGTTCGCGGCCATATCCGCCTCGGCACGGTGATCGGCTGCACGATTCCCGGCTACCTCACCGGCTTCGCCGCCTTCCGGCACGCCCACCCGGGCGTCACCGTCGCCGTGACCGAGGGCAACTCGGATGACCTGCTCTCCGCGCTCGTCGGCGGCGGACTGGACGTGGCACTGGTTGCGCACGCCCGGCCACTGCCCCCGGACTTACTGGGACACACAGTAATCCGCGAACCACTCACCGTTACCGTCCCGAACCATCACCCGTGGGCGGCCCGCACATCGCTCACGTGCGCCGAGCTCGCCGGCGAGACGGTACTGTGCCTGCCGCCCGGTACCGGCGTGCGCACGGCCTTCGAGATCACCTGCGCCGCCGAGCGGATCGAGATCGCGCCGGCGGTGCAGGCACATTCTCCCGAGGCACTTCTCGCGCTCGCCGATCGCGGTGCCGGAGCCGCAGTACTCACTGCGTCGATGGCGGCCGGCCGGCCGGACAGCGCGACGATTCCGCTCGCCCGATCCGCCCGAACCCAGCTCTCGCTCGCCACCCGGATCGCACCGTCGGCCGCCGCGGGTGCGATGTCCCGGACCCTCCTCGATCACCTGACGAGCTGAGCGCGGTCGCGCACGCCGGCGGGGCACCGGCGCGCCCCGCGTCCGACGGGGCGCCCACCGGTAGACTCCTCGCGGTGACTGAACCGCCGATCGTGCCGAAACTCCTCGACACCGCGGTCACGGCACTGGGCGGGAGCAAGCGCGACGGGCAGGTCCGCATGGCCGCCGCCGTGGCGCACTCGCTGGACACGGGAGAGCACCTCGCCGTGCAAGCCGGTACCGGCACCGGCAAGTCCCTCGCCTACCTCGTGCCGTCCATCCGACACGCCGTGACCACCGGCAAGACCGTGGTGGTGAGCACCGCGACCATCGCGCTGCAGCAGCAGCTGGTGGACCGCGACCTGCCACGGCTGTCCAAGGCCCTGAAGAAGGACCTGGGCCGCGAGCCCGAATTCGCCATCCTCAAAGGTCGCGGCAACTATCTGTGCCTGAACAAACTGCACAGCTCCGTGGCCTCCGAGCCCGACAGCGAGGAGCTGTTCGACCCGTTCGCCGCGTCACGCCTGGGCCGCGAGATGAAGCGGATCCGGGAGTGGAGCAGCGACACCGAGACCGGTGATCGCGATGAGCTCTCCCCTGCCGTCACCGATCAGTCATGGCGCCTGGTGAGCGTGGGCGCGCGGGAATGCCTGGGCGCCACCAACTGTGCGTACGGGCAAGACTGCTTCGCCGAGACCGCGCGCAAGCGCACCGGTCAGGTGGATGTGGTGGTCACCAATCACGCGCTGCTCGCCATCGACGCCATGACCGAGGTCAATGTGCTCCCCGATCACGATGCGGTGGTCGTCGATGAGGCACATGAGTTGGTCGACCGGGTCACCTCGGTGGCCACCGCCGAACTCACCGGGGCCACGGTGGCCGCCGCTGCGCGTCGGGCCGGGAAACTGGTCGAAGAGGAGATCGCCGACAACCTGGTCGCCGCCTCGGAAGGGCTCACCGCGCTCCTGGAGGAGTCGGGTTCGCGTCGCTGGCTCGGTCTGCCCGACGGTGCCGGCCCCGCCCTCGCTGCGGTCCGTGATGCCGCCTGGGCCACGCGGACCGCAGTCGGGCCGGCGCGCGGTGCCAACCTCGACCCCGATGCGGCGGCAGCACGCAGCGCCGCGATCACCGCCCTCGACGAGGTGCACGACACCGCGGTCCGCGTCCTCACCGCCTTCGACGAGCCCGATGAGGCCAAACGCCGCGATGTGGTGTGGACCTCGGACGTCCCGGTGCGCGGCGGCGGCTTGAGGCGCACGCTGCACGTCGCGCCGCTCTCGGTGGGCGGACTGCTGCGTTCGCGGCTGTTCGGGGAGTCCACCGTGGTGCTCACCTCCGCGACGCTGGCGGTGGGCGGCGCCTTCGATAGCGTCGCGGGCTCGTGGGGGCTGCCCCGCGCCGGCGGCGGCGAACCGGACCGTGACCCCGATCTGGCGTCGGGGAAGAAAGCCGATGCGACGGTGGAGTGGAGCCACCTCGACGTGGGCTCGCCCTTCGACTACGCCCGCTCGGGCATCCTTTACGTGGCGACCAAGCTGCCGCCTCCCGGCCGCGACGGCACCAATCCGGTGATCCTCGATGAGATCGAGACGCTCATCAAGGCCGCGGGCGGGCGCACTCTGGGACTGTTCAGCTCGACCCGGGCGGCCAAGGCCGCGGCCGAGGCGCTGCGCGAGCGACTCGACACCCCGATCCTGTGCCAGGGCGAGGGCAACACCGGCCAGCTGGTGCGCGATTTCGCCGCGGATCCGGCCACCTCTCTGTTCGGCACGCTGAGCCTGTGGCAGGGTGTCGACGTACCGGGGCCGTCGCTATCGCTGGTGCTGATCGACCGGATCCCGTTCCCACGCCCTGACGATCCGCTACTGACCGCCCGGCAACGCGCCGTGGAATCTCGGGGCGGCAATGGATTCATGGCCGTGGCCGCGACCCACGCGGCATTGCTGCTCGCGCAGGGAGTCGGGCGGCTGTTGCGCTCGACCGACGACCGGGGCGTCGTGGCGGTGCTGGATTCACGGCTCGCGACCGCCCGCTACGGAGGATTCCTGCGAGCCACGCTGCCACCGTTCTGGGAGACCGCGAACCGCGATACCGCGGTCGCCGCCCTCCAACGGCTCGCCGAGTCCTGAACAAGACGGAGCCGGGTCTCGGTACTCCCCCGCGGCTCCCGGCGGTGCACTACCGTTGACCCGGTGACAGGGCGCATCGGTATCGACGACATCGAACCCGTGGTGTCGTGCGGGCAGTACCCGAGCAAGGCCGTGGTGGGCGAGGTGGTCCCGGTCTCCGCGACCGTGTGGCGCGAAGGCCACGACGCGGTCGCCGCCACCGTCGTACTCACCGGCCCCGACGGAACGTCCCGGCCAGTGCGGATGTCCCCCGCGGCCGAACCCGACCGGTTCCACGCACTGGTGCGGCCCGATCTCACCGGGTACTGGTCGCTACGGATCGAAGGCTGGTCGGATCCGATTTCCACGTGGCGCAGCGCGGTCGAGAAGAAGCTCGCCGCGGGCCAGGGACCGGCCGAGCTGGCGAATGATCTGGAACTCGGGGCGCGGCTGCTCGACCGCGCGGCGGGCGGTGTACCCGAACTCGCGCGGCCCGCTGTCGCGGCCGCCGCGGCGGCGCTGCGCGATACCGACCGCAGCCTGGTGGAAAGAACCGGCGCCGCATTGCATCCCGAGATCGCTCGGGTGCTGGACGAGCATCCGGTGCGGGATCTGGTGACCAAATCGCGGACGGTGCGGATCTGGGTGGACCGCACACGCGCACTGTTCGGATCCTGGTACGAGCTCTTCCCCCGGTCCACCGGCGGCTGGGACGGCAACGGGGTCCCGGTGCACGGGACCTTCCACACCGCCGCGGAAGACCTACCGCGCATCGCCGATATGGGCTTCGACATCGTCTATCTACCCCCTATCCATCCGATCGGCACGGTGAACCGCAAGGGCCGCAACAACACCCTGACTCCGCAGGCGCACGATGTGGGCTCGCCCTGGGCGATCGGCGCAGCCTCCGGCGGGCACGACGCGGTACATCCGGCGCTGGGCACACTGGACGACTTCGACTACTTCGCGCAGCGTGCCCGCGATCTGGGGATGGAGGTGGCGCTGGACCTGGCGTTCCAGGCCGCACCCGATCACCCGTGGGCGGCGGAGCACCCGGAGTGGTTCACGGTGCTGCCCGACGGCACGATCGCCTACGCCGAGAACCCGCCCAAGAAGTATCAGGACATCTACCCGATCAACTTCGACGACGACCGCGTGGGCATCTACCGGGAACTGCTGCGCGTCACGCTGTTCTGGGTGCGGCGTGGAGTGCAGGTGTTCCGGGTGGACAATCCGCACACCAAGCCGCCGGACTTCTGGTTCTGGCTCATCAACGAGGTGAAGAAGGTCGATCGGGACGTGCTCTTCCTGGCGGAGGCGTTCACTCGGCCAGCGCGGATGTACGGCCTGGCCCAGGCGGGGTTCACCCAGAGCTACACCTACTTCACCTGGCGCACCGCGAAGTGGGAGCTCGAGGAGTTCGCCCGCGAACACGCCGCGAAGGCCGATGTGTGCCGCCCCAACCTCTGGGTGAACACCCCGGACATCCTGCACGAGAGCCTGCAGCACGGCGGCCCGGGCATGTTCGCGATCCGCGCCACCCTGGCGTCGACTCTGTCTCCGAGCTGGGGAATGTACTCCGGCTTCGAGCTGTTCGAGCACCAGGCGGTGCGTCCGGGCAGCGAGGAGTACTCGGACTCGGAGAAGTACGAGCTGCGCCCGCGCGACTACAAGGCGGCGCAGAGCCGCGGCGAGTCGTTGGAGCCGTGGATCACCCGGCTCAACGAGATCCGGCGCCGGCATCCCGCGCTGCAGCAACTGCGCAACCTGCACTTCCACCACGTCGACAACGACGCACTGATCGCCTACAGCAAGCACGACGCGGTCACCGGCGACCTGGTGCTGATCGTGGTGAATCTCAACCCCTTCGGCGCCGAATCGGGAGTGGTGTGGCTCGACTTGCCCGCGCTCGGGCTCGATTGGCATGAACGATTCACGGTGCGCGATGAGGTGTCGGGAGAGGTGTATCAGTGGGGCCAGGCGAACTTCGTCCGGTTGGAACCGTGGCGCAATGTGGCGCACATCCTGGCGCTGCCGCAGCTCAGCCCGCAGGCGCGGGAGAACCTTTCGTACCGGGAGGCATGATGACCGACGATCCCGCCCAGCAGAATTCGCCGGCAGCGTCCGTGGACCCCGAAGCCCGGGCCCGCCTGCTCACCGGGCGCTATCACGATCCGCACGCCATCCTCGGCGCCCATCCGACGGCCCGCGGCACGGTGCTGCGCGCACTCAAGCCCGGTGCCACCGCCGTGTCCGCGGTGATCGGCGGCGAGCGGTACCCGCTGGCCCGGATCGATGGGGCACTGTGGGGCACCGAGGTGCCGATCACCGATCTCGTGGACTACCGCTACGAGGTGCTTTACCCGGCCGGCACGATGACCGTGGCGGACGGCTACCGGTTCCTGCCCACGGTGGGCGAGATGGACCAGCACCTCATCTCCGAAGGACGGCATGAGCGGCTCTGGGACGTGCTCGGTGCACACCTGCGCAGCTACACCACCCCGGACGGTGAGGTGACCGGCACCTCGTTCGCGGTGTGGGCCCCGAACGCCAATGGGGTCACCGTGATCGGCGACTTCGAGTACTGGGCGGGCGAGTCGTACCCGATGCGCACGCTGGGCTCGTCCGGGGTGTGGGAGGTATTCGTCCCGGGCGTCGCCGACGGTGCGGCCTACAAGTTCCGGATCTTCACCGACAACGGCCCCGTGGAGAAGGCCGATCCGATGGCCCGGCGTACCGAAGTGCCCCCGGCCACCGCCTCGATCGTCACCCACAGCACGCACGAGTGGCGCGATGCCTCGTGGATGGCCGAACGCGCCAAGCGATCCCCCACCGACCGGCCCATGAGCACCTACGAGGTGCACCTCGGATCCTGGCGGCAAGGGTTGAGCTACCTCGACCTCGCCACCGAGCTGGCGGACTACGTGACCGAGACCGGCTTCACCCACGTGGAACTGCTCCCGGTGGCCGAGCATCCGTTCGGCGGGTCGTGGGGATACCAGGTGACCTCGTACTACGCGCCCACTTCTCGGTTCGGCACTCCGGATGAGTTCCGTGAGTTCGTCGACGTGCTGCATCGGCGCGGCATCGGCGTGATCGTGGACTGGGTGCCGGCGCACTTCCCCAAGGACGCCTGGGCGCTGGCCCGGTTCGACGGCACGCCGCTGTACGAGCACGGTGATCCGCAGCGCGGCGAGCAATTGGACTGGGGCACCTACGTCTTCGACTTCGGCCGACGCGAGGTCCGGAATTTCCTGGTGGCCAACGCCCTCTACTGGTTCGACGAGTTCCACGTGGACGGACTGCGCGTCGATGCGGTGGCCTCGATGCTGTACCTGGACTACTCGCGGCCCGACGGCGGCTGGACCCCCAACGTGTACGGCGGCCGGGAGAACCTCGAAGCGGTCGAGTTCTTGCAGGAGATGAACGCAACAGTGCACAAGCTGTTCCCGGGTGTCGTCACCGTGGCGGAGGAGTCCACCAGCTGGCCCGGAGTCACTCGCCGCACCGATCTCGGCGGGCTCGGCTTCACGATGAAGTGGAACATGGGGTGGATGCACGACACCCTGGGGTATCTGGGGCGTGATCAGGTGCACCGGTCCTTCCACCACCACGAGGTGACCTTCTCGCTGATGTACGCGTGGAGCGAGAACTTCGTACTGCCGATCAGCCACGACGAAGTGGTACACGGCAAGGGCACGTTGTGGACGCGGATGCCCGGCGACGCCCACACCAAGGCCGCGGGCGTACGCGCGTTGCTGGCCTACATGTGGGGCCATCCCGGCAAGCAGTTGCTGTTCATGGGGCAGGAGTTCGGCCAGGTCCGGGAGTGGTCCGAGGAGCGTTCACTGGATTGGGACTGTATGGACGGCTGGGAGGGCGAGCTGCACAGCGGCATCCGATCGCTGACGCGGGACCTCAATGCCGCCTACCGCTCCCATCCGGCGTTGTGGAGTCAGGACACCACCCCGTCCGGGTACGAGTGGGTGGATGCGAACGACTCGCAGAACAACGTTCTCAGCTTCCTGCGCTGGGGCAGTGACGGTTCCGTCGTGCTGTGCCTGTACAACTTCTCCGGGCAGACGCACGAGCGGTACCGGGTGGGCGTCCCCTTCCCGGGTTCGTGGCGTGAGATCCTCAACACCGATTCCGCGGAGTACTCGGGCTCCGGTGCCGGCAACATGGGCGGCGTGAGCGCGGAATCTCGTTCCTGGCATGGCCGTCCGGCGTCGACCGAGGTGGTCCTGGGTCCCAACTCGGCTGTCTGGCTCACTTTCGACGGTGCGTGATGCGCGAGCTGGAGCGGGGCGTGTGGTTCGGAGCCGGGACGCATGTCAACTTCCTCGCGCTGGTCGACGGCGATGATGTGACTCTCATCGACGCCGGTTGGACCGGCGATGCCGACCGGGTCGAGGCCGAGCTGGCGTCGATCGGCCGACGGCCGCAGGACGTACGGGCGATCCTGGTGACGCACGCGCACATCGATCACGTGGGCGGCGCCGCGGCACTCCACGAGCGGCACGGCATCCCCGTGCTGGCGCACCCGGACGAACTGGCGCACGCCCGGGGAGAGACACACGAGCAGGCAACGCCGCTGGACATCCTGCCGATCGCCTGGCGCCCACGCACGCTGCGCTGGATGGCCGATGTGGCGCGCGTCGGAGTGCTGAGCCACGTCGCGATGCCGTACGCACAGGCCTTCTCCCCCGGCTCGGACACCGCGCTCGATCTGCCCGGCGCACCGATGCCGGTGGCCTGCCCGGGCCACACCTCGGGTCACACCGCGTTCGCACTCCCCGGCGGGGTGGTGGCCACGGGCGACGCCCTGGTGACCGGCCACCCGCTCTCGGCGACGACGGGGCCGCAACTGCTCCCGGAGTTCTTCAGCCACGACGTGCCGCGCACGATCGCGACGCTCGACGCGATCGCGACGCTCGACGCCGGCCTCCTCGCCCCCGGTCACGGTGCGCCGTGGCGCGGGAGTCCCGCCGAGGCGGTGGCCCGGGCCCGCGGCTAACCGTTCGCCGGCGCGGTCTCGGCGGCGAACGCAGGACGTTCGATACCCCAGCGCTCCAGCAGGTCGAGCATGATCGGGACGGCCGTCGAGGCGCCGGGCGAGGCCCCCAAGAGGCCGGCGATAGTGCCGTCGCCGCCGCTGACCAATTCGGTGCCCTGCTGCAGCACGCCGATCCGCCGGCGGTCCGGAGTCACCAGCTGGGCGCGCTGCCCCGCGGCGATGAGCTCCCACTGGTCCGGATCGGCGTCCGGGTAGAACCGTTGCAATTGAGCGAACTTCGTCCGCTTGCTCGCCACGAGTTCGGTGACCAGGTACCGCACCAGGGCGAGATTCTGCACGGCCGCGGCGGCGATCACATGCAGATTGCCCGGCCGCAGCGTGGTGAAGAAGTCGGTGAGCCGGCCGCCCTTGAGCAGCTTGGTGCTGAAGGTGGCGTACGGGCCGAACATCAGGTGGTCGCCACCGTCGACGTAGCGGCGGTCCAGATGCGGCACCGACATCGGCGGGGCACCGATATCGGCGGGGCACCGATATCGGCCTGGCCGTACACCTTCCCGTCCAGCGAGCGGGCCACATCGGGATCGGAGCAGCGCAGGAAGGCGGCGCCCACCGGCAGCACCGCGTAGCCGCGCACCTCGGGGATGCGGGCGCTCTGCAGCAGGCGCAGCGCCATCCCGCCGGCACCGACGAAGACGCGCCGGGAACGGATCTCGAACCGCCCCTCGGGGTTACGGCCGCGCACCGTCCACCCCGCGAGGGTGCGGCGCACCCGTCGCACCTCGTGGTTCAGGCGCACCTCGCCGCCGGCGTCGGTGACGATCGCGGTGAGCCCGCGGGTGAGCACGCCGAAGTCCACATCGGTGCCGCCGGGGTGCCGGGTCGCGGCCATCGGTTCCGCGGTATCGGCGCGCCCGGCCATGACGAGCGGCGCCCACTGTGCGATGACCGCCGGGTCCTCGGTGTACTCCATCGCGGCGAATGCGGGGTGCGCACTGAGTGTCGCGTGCCGGCGCCGCAGGTGGTCGACATCGCGCGCACCGAAGACCACGTCGAGGTGCGGTGTGGCGTGCAGGAAATCGCCGTCGAGGCGTCCTTGCCGGACGAGATCGTCCCACCAGCGGCGGGTGCGTTCGAACTGCTCGACCATGTGCAGGGGTTTCGCCGGGTCGGCGGGATCGGGCATGTAGTTGAGCTCGCAGAATCCGGTGTGCCCGGTGCCCGCGTTGTTCCACGGGCCGCTGCTCTCCTCGGCGAGCGCGTCGCCGCGTTCGAGCAGCACGACGCGCCAGTGGGGGCGCATATCGGCGAGCATCGCGCCCAGGGTAGCGGACATGATGCCGCCGCCGATCAGGACGAGGTCGGCATCGAATTCTTCGGTGGTGGGGTGAGACATCGGGTCCTCCAATCGCTGATGCCTCCAGCCTCGTCCCGCAAAATTGATCCGTCCAATGAAATATTGCGCTTGTATGATCCGAATATGGATCATTGGTTGGGCGTCCTCGCGCCGCAACTCCAGGCGCTCGTCGTGCTCGCCGACCACGACGGGCACATGACCCGGGCCGCCGCCGCCCTCGGTGTGCCTCAATCGTCCATGAGCCGCCGCATCCACGCGCTGGAGACCGAACTCACGCTGCCCCTGCTCGTGCACGCCGGCCGCACCGTGCGCCTGACCCCCGCGGCACGCGGACTCGCGCAGCGGGTCCGCAGCCCCCTGCGCGACATCGAGCTCGCCGTCGAGGAGGCCGTCGGCGCGGCGGACGCGGACCACGGCACCGTCCGCTTCGGCTTCCCGCTCACCATGGGCACCGGCCGCATCCCCGACCTCATCTCGGACTTCCGCCGCGCGCACCGCGGGATCACGGTGACCTTGAAGCAGGCCCCCGGCAGCGAACTGGCCGACGATCTGGAGGCCGGCCGGCTCGATCTGGCGGTGACGATCCCGCCACCGGCACGGCTGCACCACAGCGTGATCGGCGCGCAGGAGGTGCTCGCCGCGCTGCCCCGGGGGCACCGGCTCGCCCGCGCCGGCCGGATCGCGCTGGCGGATCTCCGGGACGAGACCTTCATCGCGAATCCGGCGAGCTATCACCTACGCGGCGCCACCGAACAGTGGTGCTCCGCGGCGGGTTTCACTCCGGCCGTCGCCTTCGAGGTGACGGAGTTCGGAACCATCCGCGAGCTGGTCGCGCGCGGCCTCGGCGTCGCACTTCTCCCGCACGACGACCGCGCACCGTCGGGCGTGGTCGAGGTGCCCCTGCGGGGCGATCATCGCCGCGCGGTGGCCCTGGCCTCGGCCACCGCGCTGCTCGCCCCCGCGGCGCGGCGCCTGCGCGACTTCATCGTCGCGCGGTGATCAGCAGGTGACCGTGATCTTCGCGGTGCGCTCGGGATCGTCCGATCCGAGCCCGATCAGTTCGCCCTCCAGGCGATAGGTGCGGCCGTCGGCGGTGACCGCGAAGGATTCGTCGTTGGTCAGGGTGCCGGCGTCCGGATCGAGGATCGTGAGCATCGTCAGGCTCGGGGGCGGCGTGGTCTGCAGCGAGATCGTGAGGATGATCGGCAAGTCCTTCGCCATCACCATGAGCGAGCCGCCGCCGAGGTCGTCGCACACCACCGGAATCCGGTCCCCTCCCTCCGGAAACCGCCCGTCGATCTCCAGGGTGGCCGTGCCGGTGGTCTCGGCCGGTTCCCGCGAAGGCGTGCTGGTCGCGGGCGCCTCGGACGCCCCGGCATCGGCCGGCGCAGCGCTACCGGCCGGCGTCGCGGTGCCGGCGACGGTCGTGCTGCAGCCCCCGATCGATGCCGCCGCGACCCCGCACAGCACCGCCGAACAGATCCCCCGATTCATTCTGCGATCTCACCACACCCGCGGCTACAGCAGGAGCTTCTTCTGCACCTTGCCCATCGGATTGCGCGGCAACTGGTCGACGAACCGGATCTCACGCGGCCGCTTGTGCTTGGACAGGGTCTGCCCGACGAATTCGACGATCGCGACCGCGGCGCTGTCATCGCGGGCACCGTCTGCCACGACGAAGGCCACCACCCGCTGCCCCAGATCATCGTCGGGGAGCCCCACGACCGCGGCCTCGCGGACATCGTCGTGCCCGAGGAGGGCCGCCTCGATCTCGCCCGCGCCCACCCGGAAGCCACCGGTCTTGATGAGATCGGTCGAGGCGCGCCCGACGATGCGATGGAATCCCGTGGGATCGATCACCGCGACGTCACCGGTGTCGAACCACCCCTCGCCGACCCAGGATTCCGCGGTGGCGTCGGGCCGCCCCAGGTACTCGGTGCCCACCATCGGACCGCGCACCTGCAGCGCGCCGACGCTCTCACCGTCGTGCGGCACCGCCTCCCCGGTATCGCTGACCAGGCGGGTCTCGACCCCGGCGAGGGGCAGGCCGACCCAGCCCGGACGCCGATCACCGTCGGCGCGGGCGCTCACGGTGATCAACGTCTCGGTCATGCCGTAGCGTTCGACGATCTCATGCCCGGTGAGATCGCGGATCCGGTCGAAGACCGGCGCCGGCAGCGGCGCGCTGCCCGAAACCAGTAGTCGCGCATCTTTCAGCGCGGCAGCGGATTCCGGATCGCGGGCGATCCTGGACCAGACGGTGGGCACGCCGAAGTAGAGCGTGCCGCGCGCCGCCGCATACGCCTCGGGAGTCGGCTTACCGGTGTGCACCAGAGGGCTGCCGGCGCGCAGCGCACCCAGGACCCCCAGGATCAGGCCGTGCACGTGGAACAGCGGAAGGCCGTGCACCAGGGTGTCGTTCGCGGTCCACCCCCACGCCTGCGCCAGCCCGTCCAGGCAGGCGGCGATCGCTCCGCGGCGGATCGGGACACCCTTCGGAGCCCCCGTGGTACCCGAGGTGTACATGATCAACGCGATCGCCGAGGCGGGCGGCTCGGGGAGCGCGTGCCACCCGCGGGCGTGCTCGCGCACCGGCACCGCAGGCAGCCCCTGCGGGTCGTCAGGGGTGACGCCCAACCAGGCCTGCACCCCGGCGTCAGCGAGCACATGCGCGACCTCCGCGCTGCCCGAATCCGGCGGGACGGGTACGGCCGGTACGCCCGCGCGCAGCGCACCGACGAAAGCGATCACGGTGGCCACCGTCGGTTCGGCCCAGACCGCGACGGGGCCACGCACACCCAGCCCGCGTAGCCGTTCCGCCACCGCCGTCGAGGCGCCGATCAGGTCGGTCCGGGAGAGCGTCCGGCCGCCGACGGTCACGGCGGGCTCGTCGTCGGAGCCGGGCGGGACAGGGGTCACGGTGTGGGGCAGCAGCATAGGCTCAGCCTAGGCCGCTCAGCCACGCCGGTACCCCGGTCCGGTGACGTGATCCTCATTGCAGTATTTCGCATAGGCAACTGTTGGGGGATGCATTACCGGTCCCCCGGACACCCGATTTAAGCGGCGCGGTGACTGCGGTGCGCGTCGAATGCGGCGGCCAGGAAGCCCGCCGTGAGGCGCAGCGCCGCGGCACTCTCCGGGGTGGCCCCGGCGAGCACCGGGAAGGCGTGCACGCCGCCCTCGAACACGTGCAGCTCACAGGCGTTGCCGGCGGCATCGAGGCGGGCGTGCAACCGCTCCACGTCCACCCGCAGCATCTCGTCGGCGCAGGCCACCATCAGCGCCGGCGGGAAGGCGGCGGGGGCGATCGCCGAGGCGTCGTCTTCGCCGCGCAACGCCTCGGGGCCACGATCGAAGAAGCGCCGCAGTCCACGGAGCTTGCCCACGGTCAGGTAGGCGTCGTCGATGTCGTAGCGCGGGTCGCCGTCCTGGACTGTCGGTATGAGCAGCGGCGAGAAGCCGAAATACGCGCTGGGGCGGCGAGCATCGTCGAGGTGGGCGAACTCGACCACCTTCGCCGAGACGTACCCTCCGGCGGAGTCCCCGCCCACCGCGACGTGCCGGTAGCGCCCGGAATCGGCCACCGCGCGGTACACCCGGTACCCGTCGTCGACCGATGTGGCGACACCGACATCGGGCAACTGCCGATAGTCGACGTTGTACACCGTCACGCCCAGTGCTCGTGCCAGCCCACTCGCGACCCGGCGATGCGTCCCCGGGCCGCCGGAGAGGAACGCCCCACCGTGGTAGTAGCAGATCGCACTGTCCGCGCGATGCTCGCCCGAGGCCGGCACCAGGCGTTCCACCGGCACGCCCGCCACCTCGATGTGCTCGGCCCGCACCCCGCGGGACGGCCGGGCGATGCGGTTCGCAATGCTCTCGATCAGCCCCAGCGGACCGAACGACCACGACCGGACCGGATAGAGACCGATCACGGGTTTGATCACGAGCCGAGCTCCCGCGATCGCGATCGCGGACTGCGCGCTGACGCCTCGGTGTTCGACGACGGACATCTGATCTCCTCTCGCCCGACCTCCGGGATCGAGCAGAACCGATTCAGACTATGCCGTATCGCATCGCCTATCCGACGAAAGTGAAGATCCGTGTCGCCCGTCCCTGGACGCGGCCCTGGTCGACCTTCAGCCGGAGATCCCGGTGCGCTCCACACCTGCAGCGATCCACCGCTGGGCTACCAGGAAGAACACCAGCAACGGGGCGATCGACACCGCGGCGGCGGCGAACATCGCGGGGACGTTCACCGTCTGCGCCGTGATGTAGCTCGACAACACCAGCTGCACGGTCCACGACTGCGGGTCCTGCCCGATCACCAGCGGCCACAAGAACGCGTTCCAACTGCCCACGAAGGTGATGGTGGCGACCGCCGCGGTCACCGGACCCGCACCGGGAAGCGCGACCCGGGCGAAGGTGCGGGCCGGTCCGGCACCGTCGAGCAGGGCGGCCTCTTCGAGCTCCCGGGGAAAGCCGAGGAAGTGCTGCCGGAACAGGAACACCGCGGTGGCCTGGAACAGGCCCGGCACCACCAGACCGCGCAACGACGACACCCAGCCCAGCGATGACACCATGAGGAACGTGGGCACGAAGGTGATCGCCGCGGGCACGAGCAGCGTGGCGAGCACGACGCCGAAGACGGCGTCGCCGTATCGCACGCGGATACGGGCGAAGGCGTAGCCGGCGGGCAGCGAGATCGCGACCACGCCGACTGTCTGGAGCACGGCGATGATCGCCGAATTCGCCAGCGCGCGGGCCAGCGGCCGCGACTCGTCGGAGAAGATCTCGCGGAAGCTGTCCCACGCCGGCACCCGCGGTAGCCACGCCCCCGTCGCGACCTCGGCCGAGGTCCCGGTCGCGCCGCGGACCAACAGGTACAGCGGCAGCAGGAACAGTGCGGCCAGCCCGACCAATACCAGGTACCGGACGACGCGCGCCCCGGTCGAGGAGATCATGCGTGCCCTCGCTTGCGGGTCAGGCCGGTGAGTCTGCCCTGCGCCAGCGCGAAGGCAGCGATGAGCAGCGTGAGGATGATCCCGCCGGCGCCACCATGGCCGAAATCCTGGCCGTTGCCCAGCGCCGCGTAGTACAGATACACCAGCGGCGGGCGCGCGTACGGCGGGTAGCCCTGAGCCGTCGCCATGACCCCGTAGAACTCGTCGAACGCCTGGAAAGCATTCACCGTGGCGAGCAGAAGCACCGCCACGGACACCGCGCGCAGTTGCGGGAGGGTGATCCTCCGGAACGTGGTCCAGCCGGAGGCGCCGTCGAGCGCCGCGGCCTCGTACAGGTGATGCGGCACCCGCTGCAACGCTGCCAGGAACAGCACCATGTAGAAGCCGAGCTGCAACCACAGCCGCACCGTCACCAGGACCAGCCAGTACCACGGCGGATCGACCACGGACAGCCACGCGACCGGCTCCACACCCACTGCTCGTAGCGCCGAATTCGCCACGCCCGTAGGCACTCCCGGGAAGATGGAGCCGCGCCAGATGAGCGAGGCCGCGACATACGAACAGGCCATGGGCAGGAAGAACACCGAGCGGAAGAATCGCTGGAACGAGCGCACCCCGTTCACCAGCACCGCCAGCGCCAGGGAACCGGCGAAGGTCAACGGCACCACCCCGGCCGCGAACACGACGAAGGTCAGCAGGCTGGACCGGAAGGCCGGATCAGCGAGCATGTCCCGGTAGTTGCGCAGTCCCACGAACACCGTCGGAGTCACGGTGTTGTGCGCCTCGAACAGGCTCAGCCACAGGCTCCACCCGATCGGGACCACGACGAACACGGCAAGACCCGCCAGGAAGGGTCCCGTCATCAGCCAGAACCACAGGTGCGGCGACTCTCGCCAGGCGCCCCGCGTGATACTGCGCGACATCAGGCGGGGAACCGGTCCAGTTCTCGTTCCACCACGTCCGCCACGCCGCGCAACTCCGTCATCGGGTCGGCACCGCCGCGGATCACTCGGTCCAACGCGTCCCGGTAGGCCGTCGAGCTCCGCGGGGTCCACAGCAGCGGGGTCTGCGGGCGGCCCACCGAGTAGACGAGCTTGGACGCCTCGTTGTAGACACCGGTCGAGAGTTTGTTCGCCTGTGGAACCAGCGAACGCCGGGCGGGCACATGCAACCCGTAGCCCTGCGCCCAGTCCAATTGCAGGTCGGAGCGTTCCACCCACAGCCACTGCACGAACTTCTTCGCCTTCGCGAGATCCCCCTTCGTGCTCACCGCGGAGCCGTACGCGCCGAACGGCACACTGTCGCCACCGTTGGTGCCGATCGCGGGGAACGCCCGCACGCCGACATCGTCGCCCAGGGCCTCCGTGATCGCCGGCAACGCCCAGAGTCCGGTCCATTGCATGGCGGTCAGGCCCGCGATGAAGGCTCCCGGATCCGACCAGTCCTGCGGCGCGCCGAGCAACAGGTTTCCCGAGGTGAACAGCTTGCGCATCGTGCGCAGGCCGGACGCCACATCCTCATTGACGAAACCGGGCTTGCGGTCCGGGGTCAGGTAGTCGTGCCCCGACGACCACAACAGGACCCCGCCGAGGACATCGGCGCCACCGTTGTTACCGAGGAAGAGCCCCTTGGTGGTGCCCTGATTCAGCTCCTCGGCCGCCGACACCAGCTCATCGACGGTGCGCGGCGGACGCACGCCCGCCTTCTGCAACATCGACTTGCGGTACACCAGCACCTGGACATCCATCACCTGCGGGATACCGTAGACCTTCCCGCGATAGGTCATCCGGTCCAGGAGAGCTGGATTGAAATCGGAACGGGCATCGCCGAGCAGATCGGTGAGATCGGCGACCTGACCCGCGGTGATCATGTCGATCGTGGGGCCGTTCGCGAACTCGAAGACGTCCGGCCCACTGTCTCCGATCAGCGCCGATGCGACCTTCTGATCGTAGTCACCGGGGAAGGTGAGCGTGGAGACACCGCCGCCCGGGAACCCCGACGCATACCGCCGGAGCGCGGTCCCGGTTCCCTTCTCGCCGTACTCGTGGAACCAGACCGTCAGGTCACCCGACGAACCGCGTCCGGTGTTCGACCCGCACGCCGCCAACACTCCGGACGCCGCGAACGCGCCGAAGCCCGCAAGCGCGGCGCGTCGCGACATTCCGCGACCGTAGATCCCAGACACCCGATGATTATCGCAAATCGGAGACCGGACGATCGTGCGGGCGCACCGGCGCACCGTCAGAACAGGGCGGCAGCGAGGTCCCGGCGGGCCGCGAGCACCATCGCGTCGGACGGGTCGAACAGCTCGAACAGCTCCAGAAGCCGGGTCCGCAGCGCAGCCCGCTGGTCACCGGCGGTGATTCGAATCGCGCTGATCAAACGAGCGAATGCGGCCTGCGGGGCACCGGTCAGCAACTCCTCGTCGGCGGCGGCCAGCGCAGCGTCCACATCTTTCGGGTCGGCATCGGCGCGGGCCACCGCCCCGGGCTCGGCGGCGGTCGCGCGGGCGAAGAATCCCATCTGCTTCACGGCGGCGGCCGCCTCCGCATCGCCGGGATCGGCGTGCAGGATGGCCTCGTAAGCGGCCTGCGCCCCGGCGTAGTCGCCGTCCGCAGCCAGTTGCTCGGCCGCCTCACGCCGCGGATCCGACGCCGCCTCGGCCGGCGCGTCCTCGGCGCCGCCCAGCGCGGGGCCGATCTGGGCCAGGACATCGTCGAGCCACTGCCGCACGGCGGACTCGGGCTGGGCCCCCGCGAACGCGGTCACGGCCCGGCCACCGGCGACCGCGATCACCATGGGCACGGACTGGGCGCCGAAGGCCTGCGCCACCCCGGGCGCTGCGTCGACGTCCACCCGGACGAATTTCCACCGGCCGCCGTCCTGCGCGGCGAGCTGGGCCAGCACCGCCGTCATCGCCGCCGACTGCTCGCTGTAGGACGCGGTCAACGCCACCACCACGAGCTGCCGCGCCGAGGCGTCGATGACCTCAGCCGGGAAGGTCTGGTCGGTCACGTCGAGGACGGCGCCGCCGCCGGCGGGCGCACCGTCCGGCTCCGCACCCGCCGCGGAACGGGCCTGCTGCGTGGCCTTCGCCTCTGCGCGGGCCTTGAGACCCGACAGGTCGACCGCCCCCGACATGGCCGCTGCGGTGCGCAGCGCTCGCTCCTGATCCTGCCTCGATGCGCCCCGGGGCGCGCGCGGTGTGCTCACTCCTCCATCTTGGCACGGGGCCTCGAACGGGCGCCGTCCGGAAGTGTCCGACCGCGACCGGACGCGGCCGGACGCGCTGCCGGAACCGCTACACGTACCGAGCCGCGACGGCGTCGTAACGCCAGGACGCGGGACCCGGCTCAGGCATGCCCCGAGCCGCGAGTTCGCCGCCACGGGGCCGGTACCAACTGGTGAGCGGCACCTCGTCGACCACCTGGACCGCATCGGGATACTGCTCGTGCCGCCCGGCGAAGGCGTCGGTCACCTCATGAGCGGTGAGCGCTCCGCCGGGGCGCAGCGTGACCGCGGCGACCACCCGGGGCGGTGCCGCCTCGGTCTCCCCCGGTACTCGGTACACGACCGCCTGGTCCACCTGGCCGAGTTGCTCGAGGACGTCGGCGATCGGGATCGAGTACACCGGGCCCCGCTCGGTCAGGGCGACGGTGCGGACATCGTCGACGAGCCAGTAGTCACCGTCGTCGTCCTGCCGGAACAGATGTCCCGTGGAGAACCAGGCGTCGCCCGGCCGGAACGCACCCCGCAGCAGCACATCGCGCTGGGTGGTATCCGGGTCGGCACGGCCGATCAGGACGCCCACCTGACCCCGCTCGACCTCTTGGAGGTAACCGTCGTCGGTCTCGACGAACCGTCCGGAGTCGATGTAGAAGTCCACCAGTGTCACCTCGGCGCTGCCGGGCAGCCGGCGCCCCTTGGCGCCCGGCTTGCCGCCGCCCACCTTGGCGAGCACGATCTCTCCCTCGGTGGAGGCGTAGAACTCGACGACGCGGGCGCTGAAGGCTTCGCTCACGCGGCGGGAGAGTTCGGACGACATGCCGGAGCCGATGAACGCGCGGATCGGGTGGTAGCGCGGGATCTGCAGGTCGGGCTCGTCGAGCACGGCCCGCATCAGGTTCCAGGTGTAACAGACCACCGTGACGCCGTAGCGCTGCACCTCGATCATGAACCGCGCCGGATCGAAATCGCGGGTGAGCGCGATCCGGGAACCACCGGCGAGCGCGCCGCCGAGGCTGGTCATCAGGCCGGAGCTGTGGCTGAGCGGGGTGAGGCAGTAGACGGTATCGCTCTCCGAGAGCCGGGTGGCCGAGGCCGTACCGAAGGCCGACAGCGCCCACCGGCCGTTGGTGACCCGCTTCGCGCGCAGCGTACCGCCGACTGCGGAGAACATGACGAAGGCCAGGTCGCGGCCGAGCCCCGCATCGGGGCGGTACCAGCGCGGGATCCGGACGTTGTCCGGGTCGACCTGCTCGAGGTCGACCAGTTCGGCGGCCAGGTCCTGGCGCGATGCACCCGGCCGGTCGCGACGGTCACCGCCGCCGACGACGAAGACGCGCTCGGCGACCGCACTCGCCTCCTCGGCGTGCTCCGGGTCGGTGATGACGGAGGTGGCCTCGCCCAGTTTCAGCGAGGCCGCGTAGTCGGTGCCCGGCGACAGCAGCACGGACACCGCACCGAGCCGGGACAGCGCAGCGATGGTGACCAGCGCCGAGGGACGGGTGTGCATGAGCACGCCCACGTGCTCGCCCTGTCGGACGCCCACTTGCAGCAGTCCGCTCACCACGCGGTCGATGCGCTCGTTCACCGCCTGCTTTGTGTGCACCCGGTCCTCGTAGAGGAACAGCTCGCCGTACGGGTCCTTCGCGGCCTGCTCGGCGAGCAGCTTGCCCAGCGAAACGCGGGTATGCGCCTGAAGCTGGTCCAAGCGGGCCAGTTTGGGCAGGCCGCGGGTCACTTCGCGGGCCACCGCGCTCGCGCCCGCAGCGGCGCCGGCCGCAGCGTCGATCACGTCGCGGGCGGCGACGAAACCGACGGTCGCGAGGCCTGCGACACCGGCGACGAGCGGATTCACCGGCGCGTCGAGGCCGTCATGGGGCTGCATCCGGTCGATATTCGCCGGCTCGGTGCCGCGGCCCTCGCGCCACTTCACCCATTCGGCCACCGTCGGATAGGTGACGCTACCGGCAGTACTGCCCACCACGAGCCCGAAGTGTCCGGCGGAGGCCTGCGCCTCGTAGACCGGCGCCGACGGTGCCGCCTGCAGGATCCCGCGCACCGCGCTGGGCCGTCCGATCTGGTCGGACAGTCCGACGAAGGCGAGCACGGGACAGGTGATCGAGGCCAGCGAAACGGCCTCGCCGTCGATGGAGAAGCCACCGGTGAGCATTCGGTTGTGCACCACGAACTGCTTGAGCAGGTCGGCGACGGCGGGACCGGAGTAGGCCACCCAACCGTCGGACTCGAGGAACCGGCGCTGGTCCTCCCGGGGCAGCAGTGCGGACCGGTCGTGCAATTGGCGCACGAAATCAACCCGTGAGCGGACCGCCTTGACGGGATTGAGCAGTTCGAAACCGCGCTGCGCCATCCAGCCGGGGAGGAAGAAGCGGTTGAAGACGTGGTCGGCGACGAACTCGGCGCCCTTGTTCACCAGAGCGGGCGGCGCGCCGAGCGGGAGTCCGGCCGAGATGTCGACGGGGCTGCCGAAGGTGATGAGGCTGGCGAGACTCCGGGACTGCCGGTAGGCGGCAACCTGATAGCAGAACATCCCGCCCTGCGAGTACCCGCCGAGGTGCACATCGCGGGCGCGCAGCGCCACGATCTGGTCGATGGCGCGCGAGATCGCGACCACATGGTCGGCGAGGTTGCGCTCGAGACCGCCCTCCTCCCGGTCGGGCGAACCGAAGTCGATCACCCACGGGTCGAGACCGGCTCGGTGCAGCACGGAGACCGCGCCCTTATCTGCGGTGACGTCGAAGACGTTGGCGTCCACCATCATCGGCGGGACGAGCAGGATCGCCGGACGATCGTCGTCGGCGGGGTCCGGCGCGGTCTCGGCGTAGTAGCGCCGCAGCCGGTACATCGGGCTGCGCTCGACGACGGTGAACGGCGAGGGCTTGGCTCCGGTCTCCAGGCCGCCCTGCCGCAGCACCTCCATGCCGTTGCGCGCGGTAGCCGCGAGCCGGTTCACCGAGGCCTCCAGTGCCCTCGCGCCCGGCAGTCCTCCCAGGATGTCCACCATCTCCCCGCTTCCAGTGAAGAATCGATCCGGTCAGCGAGTCAACGTACCGCCGGGCGGGACGGATCGTGCGTCAACCGCTGATTGCGTTGGCCGACTCGGGCTCCGCAGCCGGTGCGTCGAGCTTGCCCGCCTTCTGCGCCCACACCTCGAAGACCACCGAACAGAACGGCAGAACAGTGGCGGCGAGGCCCAGAACCAGGGTCTTGACGTCCCACTTGCGCACGTACGCGACGGCCAGGGTGAGCACCACCAGCACCATGAAGACGATGCCGTGGGTCATGCCGGGCGTGGCGACGGCCTCCTCGTTGCCGCCGACCCACTTGCCGTACATGCCGATCAGCAGCCAGACCCACGTGAGCGCCTCGGCGAAGGCGACCACCTTGAAGGCCAGGACGATCTTGGACGCGGTGGACTCGTTCACGCTCACGCTCACTTCTTCGGGACGGTCAGGATGAGGGCGTCGCCTTGGCCACCCGCGCCGCACAGCGCCGCGACGCCGGTGCCGCCACCGCGACGCTGCAACTCGTACGCCAGGTGCAACACCACGCGGGCACCGGACACCCCGAGCGGGTGACCGATGGAGATGGCACCGCCATCGACGTTGACGATCTCATCGGAGACGCCCAGATCGGCCATCGACGCCAGGCCGACGGCGGCGAACGCCTCGTTGATCTCGATCAGGTCGAGATCGGCGACGGTCAGGCCCTGCTTGCCGAGCGCCTTCTTGATCGCGTTCGAGGGCTGGTGCTGCAGCGTCGAGTCCGGCCCGGCGACCACACCGTGCGCGCCGATCTCGGCGACGTAGTCCAGGCCCAGCTCCTGCGCCTTGCTCTTCCGCATGACGACCACGGCGGCGGCACCGTCGGAGATCTGGGAGGCGTTGCCGGCGGTGATGGTGCCGTCCTTGGCGAACGCGGGTCGCAGACCGCTCAGCGACTCAGCGGTCGTGGATCCCCGCACGCCCTCGTCCTCGGCGAAGACCACCGGATCGCCCTTGCGCTGGGGGATCTCGACGGGGACGACCTCGTCCTTGAACCGGCCCTCCGCCCAGGCGGCGGCGGCGCGCTGGTGCGACTTCGCCGCGACCTCGTCCTGCTGCTCGCGGGTGAAGTTCTGTCCCTCGACGCGGTTCTCCTGCTCGGTCAGCCCACCCATCGGCTGATCGGTGAACACGTCATGGAGGCCGTCGTAGGCCGTGTGATCGAGCAGCTCGGCGGCGCCGTACTTGAAGCCCTCGCGGCTGCCCTTGAGGATGTGCGGGGCCTGGGTCATCGACTCCTGCCCACCGGCGACGACGACCTCGTACTCGCCGGCCCGGATCAGTTGATCGGCCATGGCGATCGCGGTCAAACCCGACAGACACATCTTGTTGATGGTCAGAGTGGGTACGTCCCAGCCGATGCCGCCGCCGACCGCGGCCTGACGAGCCGGCATCTGGCCGGCGCCCGCGGTGAGCACCTGGCCCATGATCACGTAGTCGACGAGCTTCGGATCGACGCCGCCCTTGTCGAGAGCCCCCTTGATGGCGATCGCCCCGAGGTCGGTGGCCTTGAAGCCCTTGAGCGCACCGAGCAGCTTCCCGATCGGGGTCCGGGCCCCGGAGACGATGACGGACGGATCGGGGTTGGACACAGCTGACTCCTCGAGTTCGTACACCTGCGAATGATCGCACCTGCTTCCACGCTACATTCGGACAATGACCGCAAGCCAATCGCATCCCGGCGCTCATCCGGCCGCCGCTGACCTGCCCGCCCAGTACGTGCTCGGCATCGATCATGTGGGGGTCGCCGTCGCCGACCTCGATGAGGCGGTGCAGTGGTATGCCCGCGTCCTCGGCTTCGTCTGCACCCACGAGGAGATCAACGAAGCGCAGGGCGTCCGCGAGGCGATGCTGTCCCCCGCGAAGCTGCTCGCCGAGGGCGCCGAGCCGGCTGCGGCAGCGCAGTTGCAGGTGCTGGCCCCGCTCACCCCGGAGTCGACGATCGCGAAGTTCCTCGATCGCAACGGCCCGGGCATGCAGCAGCTGGCATACCGGGTCTCGGATCTGGACAAGGTGACCGCGCATCTGCGCGACCAGGGCGTCCGGCTGCTGTACGACGCGCCGCGCAACGGCACCGCGGGATCGCGGATCAACTTCGTGCACCCCAAGGACGCGGGTGGGATTCTGGTCGAGCTGGTGGAGCCGGCGGCGGCGCACTAGATCGTCGCTGCACAACCGGGAGTTCGGGGCCGATAACGATTCGGACGCTACGGCCCTGCTGATCAGAGCGTGGCCGGATCGGCCACGTACCATCGGGCTATGGCGAATTCGGACAATCCCTCGGCCGGGCCGGCCCCCGCGCCGTTCGCGGTGGTCCTCCGTGGATACGACCGCGAGCAGGTCAGCGAGCAGTTCCATCGTTACCAGGCTGAGCTGCGGGTTCTCGCGTCCGACCGGGATGCGGCGTCGGCGCACGCGCGCGAATTGACCGACCTCCTCGACGAGGCGCAGGACGAGATCGACAACCTGCGGCGCGAAGTGGACCGGCTCAGTGTCCCGCCGACCACGGCGGAGGGCATGAGCGACCGCATCGCCCGCATGATGCGCCTGGCCTCCGATGAGGCCTCCGAGATCCGTGCCGCTGCCGCCAACGAAGCCGCCGAGGTGCGTTCGCTCGCCCGCCAGGAGGCCGAGGCCACCCGCCGCGAAGCCGATCGCATCCGCTCCGATATGACCAACCGCCGCCAGGCGATGGAGGACGAGCACAAGGAGACGATGCAGCGCGCCGCCGACGAGGCCGCACGGATCATCGCCGAGGCGAAGGCCGAGGCGGCCAAGCTCCAGCGCACCGCGGAGGAGAACCGCGAGCGCGTACAGAACGACTTCGACCTCGCGATGTCGATGCGCCGCGATAAGGCGATCCGCACCATCACCGAGCTCGAGGACGCGTCGAAGAACGAGGCCCGCGAGCGGGTCGACAGTGCGAACGAGCGGGCGGAGCAGACGCTCAACACCGCGAACGCGACCGCACAGCAGAAGCTCGATGAGACCAACACCCGGATCTCCTCGCAGGTGGCCAATGCACGCCGCATCACCGAGGACATGCAGGCGCTGCGCTCGTCGATCCTGGATCAGCTGGAGACGGTGCGCCGGCAGCTCTCGTTGGTGCCGGAGGCCCTCGCGGCCGGCAGCGGCGAGGCCGAGGTGGTCGACAAGCACGTGGAGCCGGCTGCCTTCACACCGGCGCGCCCGCAGCTGGCCGCGCATGTCAGCGATGCCCGTCCCACGGCCTCCGAACGGGCCGACAAGATTCTCGGTGCCGACGATTTCGCGGCACCCGATCCGGCTACCGCGAGCGCCGACTGACCTCGCGTCGCCAGCACCCGGTGTGCCAGTGCCGGCGTTCGGTCACGCCGCCGGATTCGGCGGCGGGCCACGCCACGATATGCGCGGTGCCCGATGCGATCACCTGTGCGCACCCCGGACACCGGTAGTCCTTGGCCGCGGCCGTCCCGGTGACGGTGCGTACCTGATAGGCGTCGTCACCGAGGTCGACCCGGGAGCCGAACCCACCCGCGCTGAGCGGACGCACGGGCCCACCGGCCCGCCGCCTCGAGACCGGCCGCTTCCCCATCGTCGTCAGAAGAGCTTGTAGGACGTGTCCTCGGTGCCGCGGAGCACGTCGTAGTCGACGGTGACGCACCGGATTCCGCGGTCCTCGGCGAGCGTCCGTGCCTGGGGCTTGACCTGTTGGGCGGCAAGAATGCCCGTGACGGGCGCGATGAGCGGATCGCGGTTGAGCAGTTCGAGGTAGCGGGTGAGCTGCTCGACACCGTCGATCTCGGCGCGGCGCTTGACCTCCACGGCCACGGTGCCGCCGTCGGCATCGCGGCACAGTAGGTCGACGGGTCCGATGGCCGTCATGTATTCACGCCGGATCAGGGTGTAGCCCTCACCGAAGGTATGCGTGTGCTCGGCGAGCAATTCCTGCAGGTGTGCCTCGACACCGTCTTTCACCAGGCCGGGATCGACACCGAGCTCGTGGCTGCTGTCGTGTTCCACCTCGCCGATCAGGATCCGCAGTTGCTCGTCCGCCTTGTTCCGGACGATCCACAGCTGCTGCCCCTCGGGCACGTCCTTGGCGTCCTCGCCCGACGGCGCGGTCTCGAGCCAACACGGCGGGCTCATCCAGTTGAGCGGCTTGTACGCGCGGTCGTCTGCGTGGATGCTGACCGATCCGTCGGCCTTGACCAGGATGAGCCTGCGGGCCATGGGGAGGTGGGCGGTGAGCCGTCCCACGTAGTCGACCTGGCAATCGGCAATAACGACACGCACGAGCTCCACCATACGGCACGGAGGTACGCCGATCGCGCTGCCCTTTCCCTCCCCCGAGAACGACGAAAACCCCCGGAGGCGGGAGCATTTCTGCTCACCAGCCTCCGAGGGCTTCATCTGTATCTAATTTTAGTCCGGCGGTGTCCTACTCTCCCACACCCTCACGAGTGCAGTACCATCGGCGCTGGAGGGCTTAGCTTCCGGGTTCGGAATGGAGCCGGGCGTTTCCCCTCCGCTATGGCCGCCGTAACACTGCGAAACAACACATGTGTTGTCTCAGACATTGCATAGTGGACGCGAACCAAACCCTGCGGCTTGGTTTCTTTCATTGTTACATGCTCTTGTTAGCACACACGTGTTCGTTTTGGCGAATGTTATGTGTGTGGTAAGTCCTCGACCGATTAGTACCAGTCACCTGCACGCATTACTGCGCTTCCAGTTCTGGCCTATCAACCCCATAGTCTGTAGGGGGTCTTACCCACTCAAGGTGGTGAGAAACCTAATCTTGGAACAGGCTTCCCGCTTAGATGCTTTCAGCGGTTATCCCTTCCGAACGTAGCCAACCAGCCGTGCTCCTGGTGGAACAACTGGCACACCAGAGGTTCGTCCGTCCCGGTCCTCTCGTACTAGGGACAGCCTTCCTCAAGTTTCTAACGCGCGCGGCGGATAGAGACCGAACTGTCTCACGACGTTCTAAACCCAGCTCGCGTGCCGCTTTAATGGGCGAACAGCCCAACCCTTGGGACCTACTCCAGCCCCAGGATGCGACGAGCCGACATCGAGGTGCCAAACCATCCCGTCGATATGGACTCTTGGGGAAGATCAGCCTGTTATCCCCGGGGTACCTTTTATCCGTTGAGCGACACCGCTTCCACTTGCCGGTGCCGGATCACTAGTCCCGACTTTCGTCCCTGCTCGACCTGTCAGTCTCACAGTCAAGCTCCCTTGTGCACTTGCACTCAACACCTGATTGCCAACCAGGCTGAGGGAACCTTTGGGCGCCTCCGTTACATTTTGGGAGGCAACCGCCCCAGTTAAACTACCCACCAGGCACTGTCCTGAACCAGATCATGGTCCGAGGTTAAGGTATCCAATACGATCAGAGTGGTATTTCAACAACGACTCCACGAACACTGGCGTGCCCGCTTCACAGTCTCCCACCTATCCTACACAAACCGAACCGAACACCAATACCAAGCTATAGTGAAGGTCCCGGGGTCTTTTCGTCCTGCCGCGCGTAACGAGCATCTTTACTCGTACTGCAATTTCGCCGAGTCTGTGGTTGAGACAGCAGAGAAGTCGTTACGCCATTCGTGCAGGTCGGAACTTACCCGACAAGGAATTTCGCTACCTTAGGATGGTTATAGTTACCACCGCCGTTTACTGGGGCTTAAATTCTCAGCTTCGCCTTACGGCTAACCGGTCCTCTTAACCTTCCAGCACCGGGCAGGCGTCAGTCCATATACATCGTCTTACGACTTCGCATGGACCTGTGTTTTTAGTAAACAGTCGCTTCTCTCTGGTCTCTGCGACCCCACCCAGCTCCGACCGTAAAGATCATCACCAGACGAGGTCCCCCTTCTCCCGAAGTTACGGGGGCATTTTGCCGAGTTCCTTAACCACAGTTCTCTCGATCTCCTTGGTATTCTCTACCTGACCACCTGTGTTGGTTTGGGGTACGGGCCACATCAGATCTCGCTAGAGGCTTTTCTCGGCAGCATAGGATCATGGAATTCGCCGCAACGGCTACGCATCACCTCTCAGGCATCATGAGATCCGGATTTGCCTAGATCTCGCCCTACAGGCTTACACCAGTACAACCACTGACTGGCCCCACTACCTTCCTGCGTCACCCCATCGCTTGACTACTACCAGCCGAGGTCCCGTGCATCCACACCACCGTCACCCGAAGGTGATCAAGGTGCTTCAGGACGGTTAGTACAACTGATTCATCAGGGGCGATCTGACACGGGTACGGGAATATCAACCCGTTGTCCATCGACTACGCCTGTCGGCCTCGCCTTAGGTCCCGACTCACCCTGGGAGGATTAACCTAGCCCAGGAACCCTTGGTCATCCGGAGGACAAGTTTCTCACTTGTCATTCGCTACTCATGCCTGCATTCTCACTCGCGCAGCCTCCACAACTAGGTCACCCTGCTGCTTCTACGGCTGCACGACGCTCCCCTACCCACCCACAGTCAAAACTGTGAGTGCCGCGGCTTCGGCGGTGTACTTGAGCCCCGCTACATTGTCGGCGCCCAGCCACTAGACCAGTGAGCTATTACGCACTCTTTCAAGGGTGGCTGCTTCTAAGCCAACCTCCTGGTTGTCTTCGCGACCGGACATCCTTTTCCACTTAGTACACGCTTAGGGGCCTTAGCCGGCGATCTGGGCTGTTTCCCTCTCGACTACGAAGCTTATCCCCCGCAGTCTCACTGCCACGTTCTCACTTACCGGCATTCGGAGTTTGGCTGACGTCAGTAACCTGTGAGGGCCCATCGGCCATCCAGTAGCTCTACCTCCGGCAAGAAACACGTGACGCTGCACCTAAATGCATTTCGGGGAGAACCAGCTATCACGGAGTTTGATTGGCCTTTCACCCCTACCCACAGCTCATCCCCTCAGTTTTCAACCTAAGTGGGTTCGGGCCTCCACAACATCTTACTGCTGCTTCACCCTGGCCATGGGTAGATCACTCCGCTTCGGGTCCAGACCCGGCGACTCACACGCCCTATTCGGACTCGCTTTCGCTACGGCTACCCCACAACGGGTTAACCTCGCCACCGAGCACTGACTCGCAGGCTCATTCTTCAAAAGGCACGCCATCACCCCACAACGAGGGCTCTGACGGATTGTAAGCACACGGTTTCAGGTACTATTTCACTCCCCTCCCGGGGTACTTTTCACCTTTCCCTCACGGTACTAGTCCGCTATCGGTCGCAAGGTAGTATTTAGGCTTACCGAGTGGTCTCGGCAGATTCACAGCGGATTTCACGGGCCCGCTGCTACTCGGGAATCCATCACAACAGTCACCACGTTTTCGGTTACAGGACTCTCACCCTCTCCGGCAGACCATTCCAGGCCACTTCACCTAACATGATGATTTCTTACTGTCGTCCAGCCAGGTAGAACTGAAACGATGAACCCCACAACACCACACACACAACCCCTACCCGGTATCACATGTGCATGGTTTAGCCTCATCCGCTTTCGCTCGCCACTACTCACGGAATCACTATTGTTTTCTCTTCCTGAGGGTACTGAGATGTTTCACTTCCCCTCGTTCCCTCCACACCGCCTATATATTCAGCGGCAGGTAACACCACATGACTGGTGCTGGGTTTCCCCATTCGGAAATCCTCGGATCACAGCTCGGTTGACAGCTCCCCGAGGCATATCGCAGCCTCCCACGTCCTTCATCGGCTCCTTGCGCCAAGGCATCCACCGTGCGCCCTTAGACACTTACAACACACAAAACACACACCAAACACACAACAACGCATGCTCAATGCATTCTCATGACATAAGCGCCAAAAAAACACAAACAAAATGCTTACACAGAAACATGTAAAATTACAGAAACAAAAACCACTGAACCAGAAAACTGGAACAGAAGTTGATGCTCGCGTCCACTATACAATTCTCAAACAACACACACCACCCCACCGACACCCACAACCGCAGGCACAGACATGAAGCAGCAAGAGAAGAACGTGCCCTCTCAGACACCCAACAGTGTATCGATGAACCCCGAACCCCCAACCCCCACACACAGCAGGAGAAAAGAGCCCAAGAAAGTCAGTGTTCCACCCATAATGAGCGACCGCGCAGCCACACTCGGGCTGACAAACGGCACTAAATGCTCCTTAGAAAGGAGGTGATCCAGCCGCACCTTCCGGTACGGCTACCTTGTTACGACTTCGTCCCAATCGCCAATCCCACCTTCGACAGCTCCCTCCACAAGGGTTAGGCCACCGGCTTCGGGTGTTACCGACTTTCATGACGTGACGGGCGGTGTGTACAAGGCCCGGGAACGTATTCACCGCAGCGTTGCTGATCTGCGATTACTAGCGACTCCGACTTCATGGGGTCGAGTTGCAGACCCCAATCCGAACTGAGACGCGCTTTAAGGGATTCGCTCCACCTCACGGTATCGCAGCCCTCTGTACGCGCCATTGTAGCATGTGTGAAGCCCTGGACATAAGGGGCATGATGACTTGACGTCATCCCCACCTTCCTCCGAGTTGACCCCGGCAGTCTCTCACGAGTCCCCACCATTACGTGCTGGCAACATGAGACAAGGGTTGCGCTCGTTGCGGGACTTAACCCAACATCTCACGACACGAGCTGACGACAGCCATGCACCACCTGTATAGAAGGCACAAGGCAAACCACATCTCTGCGGCGATCCTCTATATGTCAAACCCAGGTAAGGTTCTTCGCGTTGCATCGAATTAATCCACATGCTCCGCCGCTTGTGCGGGCCCCCGTCAATTCCTTTGAGTTTTAGCCTTGCGGCCGTACTCCCCAGGCGGGGTACTTAATGCGTTAGCTACGGCACGGATCCCGTGGAAGGAAACCCACACCTAGTACCCACCGTTTACGGCGTGGACTACCAGGGTATCTAATCCTGTTCGCTACCCACGCTTTCGCTCCTCAGCGTCAGTTACTGCCCAGAGACCCGCCTTCGCCACCGGTGTTCCTCCTGATATCTGCGCATTCCACCGCTACACCAGGAATTCCAGTCTCCCCTACAGTACTCAAGTCTGCCCGTATCGCCTGCAGGCCCGAGGTTAAGCCTCGGGTTTTCACAGACGACGTGACAAACCGCCTACGAGCTCTTTACGCCCAGTAATTCCGGACAACGCTTGCACCCTACGTATTACCGCGGCTGCTGGCACGTAGTTGGCCGGTGCTTCTTCTGTAGGTACCGTCACTTGCGCTTCGTCCCTACTGAAAGAGGTTTACAACCCGAAGGCCGTCATCCCTCACGCGGCGTCGCTGCATCAGGCTTGCGCCCATTGTGCAATATTCCCCACTGCTGCCTCCCGTAGGAGTCTGGGCCGTGTCTCAGTCCCAGTGTGGCCGGTCGCCCTCTCAGGCCGGCTACCCGTCGTCGCCTTGGTAGGCCATTACCCCACCAACAAGCTGATAGGCCGCGGGCCCATCCTGTACCGCAAAAGCTTTCCACCAACCCCCATGCAGGAGAAGGTCATATCCGGTATTAGACCCAGTTTCCCAGGCTTATCCCAAAGTACAGGGCAGGTCACCCACGTGTTACTCACCCGTTCGCCACTCGTGTACCCCCGAAAGGGCCTTACCGTTCGACTTGCATGTGTTAAGCACGCCGCCAGCGTTCGTCCTGAGCCAGGATCAAACTCTCCATAAAAAACACTAGAAACACAAAATGTTTCAGCGTAATCCAGGAAATCCTGAACAAAACGAAAACACTGACAAAAATCAATGTCTTCAAAAAAATATCTCGCAAAGAAATAAACGAGAAAAGCCACAACACAAAACAACAAAAATTGTTATTGTGCGTGCCAAAAATTGGCACTGACAATTCATCGACACACTGTTGAGTTCTCAAAGAACACGCCCAACGCGGCCCGCACCGCCCGAAGAACCCCGAAGAGTTCGTTGTTTTTTGGCGGATTGGATACCTTCGCAGGCAACCGTTCCAGGTTACATCCTCGCTCTCCGCCTGTCAAGGCGGGCTGCTTGGAGCAACCGTTCTAGCTTAGCAGACCGGATTCTGGTCCGCAACTCGCCTTCCGGCTGGTTGCGGCCGGACCCGGTATGAGTCCGCCGCACCACATGGGAGAACCTCACGAACCCGCATGAAGCGCGTTCGAGATCGTAGGTTCTCTTCCGTGGTGGCCAGCGCGATGATCGTTTCCGATCGTCCCGGTTTCCTAGCATCCGGGGAGCGGCTTCGAAATCCCAGCTAGAAGCTGGTCTCGGTGGGCCCTCCGGGCGGCGCCGTGGCGCGCTGACTTGGAATAAGTTACACACATCGAGCGCGGTACACAAATCGCCTGCTCAGGGGGCACAAACCGATGTGCGCCGTGCAGCGATCGAGCCCCGGACGGGCGATCGCGTCAGGACACGCGCTCGATCCGGCCGCCCAGGGCGGTCAACGTGCCCACGAAGTTCGGATATCCGCGGTCGATATGGAAGACGTCGTGCACCTCGGTCACCCCGTCGGCGCACAGACCGGCCAGCACCAGGCCGACGCCGGCGCGGATGTCGGTCGACCAGACCGGCGCACTCGAGAGCTGCTCCACTCCCCGGATCACCGCGTGATGGCCATCGGTCCGGGCATCCGCACCCAGACGCACCATCTCTTCGACGAACCGGAAGCGCGCCTCGAAGACGTTCTCGGTGATCATCGACGTACCGTCCGCGACGCACGCCATACCGATCGCCATCGGCTGCAGGTCCGTGGGGAATCCGGGGAAGGGCAGAGTCGCCACGTTCACCGCATGCGGCCGCTCCGGGGATGCGATCCGGAAGCCGTCCGCGCGCTCGGTCACGGTGGCTCCGGCGTCCTGGAGCTTCTGCAGCACCACCCCCAGGGTCTCGGGCGCGATACCGTTGACCGTGATGTCACCGCGCGTCATCACTGCGGCGAATCCCCACGTCGCAGCCACGATGCGGTCGCCGATCACCCGGTGCTCCGTGGGATGGAGCTTGTCGACGCCGCGCACCATCAAGGTGTCGGTACCGACTCCCTCGATATCGGCCCCCATCTGCACGAGCATCGTGCACAGGTCCACGATCTCCGGTTCCCGCGCGACATTGCTGATCACCGTCAGCCCCTTCGCCAGGACCGCGGCCATCAGGATGTTCTCGGTGGCCCCCACCGAGGGGAACTCCAGGGTGATCTCCGCACCGACCAACGAATCTGCTTGTGCCACAACGCAACCGTGTTCGATGGAGCTGGTGGCGCCGAGCGCGCGCAGGCCCGACTGATGCATATCGAGCGGCCGCGAGCCGATCGCATCTCCGCCGGGAAGCGCAACCACCGCGCGGTGCTCACGCGCCATCAGCGGACCGAGTACACAGACCGAAGCGCGGAACTGCTTGACCGCGTCGAAATCCGCGCGGTGGTTCAGCACCGCCGGCGTGGTGATCCGCGCGGTCTCACCGTCCAGCTCCACCTCGGCGCCCAGTCCGCGCAGCACGTCCGCCATGAGCGGTACGTCCAGGATCTCGGGACAGTTCGTCAGGACCGACGTGCCCTCCGCGAGCAATGCCGCCGCCATGAGCTTGAGCACGCTGTTCTTCGCTCCGCCCACGGTAACCTCGCCGGTCAATCGGGCTCCGCCGTGCACCAGAAACTTCTCACCCACGGCCCTCACCCTAGGGCACGCCAGCGCACCGCCACATGTCACCCACGGCGATACGCTGTACGTATGGCGGTACACCTCACCCGGATCTACACCCGAACCGGCGACGACGGGACCACCGGTCTCGGCGACTTCTCGCGGGTTCCGAAGTCCGATGCCCGTCTGCGCGGCTACGCCGACTGCGACGAGGCGAACGCCGCGCTCGGCGTCGCGGTCACCGTCGGCGCTCCCCCGCCGGAGCTGCGCGCGGTACTGCTGCGGATCCAGAACGATCTCTTCGACGTGGGCGCCGACCTCTCGAATCCGATCGTTCCGGACCCCGAGTACCCCCCACTTCGGGTGACGCCGGACTACATCGATCGGCTCGAGCGGTGGTGCGATGAGTTCAATGCCGATCTGCCCAAGCTCGATTCATTCGTGCTGCCGGGCGGCACTCCCCTGGCCGCGTATCTCCATGTGGCGCGCACCGTCGTCCGTCGGGCCGAACGGTCGGCGTGGGAGGCCGTGGCCGAGCACGGCGAGACGGTCTCCGCGCTCCCGGCGAAGTACCTCAACCGACTCTCGGACCTGTTGTTCATTCTGTCGCGGGTGGCCAATCCCGACGGCGACGTACTGTGGCGGCCGGGCGGCGAACCGGCTCCGGGCGCGGCACCGCCGGATTGACGCTCAGATCGGTCGGTTGCGGCGCGGAGAGGGCCGCGATTCGAGCCAGGACTGGAACGCGGTGAGACCGTCGCGGGCGAAGGCGAGTTCGGTCTCGCCGTCCGGGGTGACCGCATGGACGATCACCATATCGGGATCGATCACATCCAGTTCGGTGCCCGACGGTGCGCGGCGACCGACGATCTCGGTCTCGCCGCGCGGCAAAGTCCAGCTCGGTCCGAGCCGAATACTGCTGAGCCGGTAGTACTTCAGCTCGTGATCGTCGTACCGGAGGGTGCCGTGTCGCCATCCCTGCTCCGGCTCTGCCGGCAGGTATCGCAGGATGATCGGCACCCCCGCGACGCGGAGGCTGTACAGGCGCAGCGCGAGCACGGCACCCACGGCGAGCAGCACGAGGATCAGTACTGCCGCACCGAACACCACCGCGCCCACATCCACCGTCGCACCGCCGCCTCTCGCACGCCCTACGAATATGCGTGAAGCCGGTGGCCCGTTTTACCGGGCCACCGGCTTCACGCTGCTATCTCTATGCTACTTGCCCGCGAGGTACTCGAGCGCGCGCAGTCGTCCCTGCGCGACGACCTGCTCGTCCGAGCCGTCCGCCGCACCGTCGAGCTCGCGACGCACCGCGGCCTCGTCGAGCGAGGACGCCCACTCGGCACCGTCGGCCAGCACGGTGACCTTCTCGCCGGTCACCGAGAGGAAGCCGCCGCGGATCGCTGCTGCCAGTCGCTCGCCGGCCGTCGTCTGGATGGCGACAGCGCCACCCTGAACGAGCTGGCCGAACAGCGGCTCGTGATGGGCCAGGACTCCCAGCTCACCCTCCGTGGTCTGGGCGATGACGTAGGTGGCCTCGCCCGACCACAGCCGCTCCTCGACGGAGACGACCTCTACTTGAAACGCCGTGTCAGCCACTGGACGGTCACTTCCCGGCGATCTTCTTCGCGGCCGCCTCGACGTCGTCGAGACCACCACAGCTGTTGAACGCCTGCTCGGGCAGGTGATCGAACTCGCCCTTGCACACGCGGTCGAAGGCCTCGATGGTGTCGGCCAGCGGCACGACGGAGCCCTTCTCACCGGTGAACTTCTCGGCGACGATGAAGTTCTGGCCGAGGAACTTCTGGAGACGGCGAGCGCGCTGCACCGTGACCTTGTCCTCCTCGGAGAGCTCATCCATACCGAGGATGGCGATGATGTCCTGCAGCTCCTTGTACTTCTGCAGGATGCGCTTGACCTCGTTCGCGACGCGGAAGTGCTCGTCGCCCACGATCGAGGCCTCGAGGATGCGGGAGGTCGAGGTCAGCGGATCCACGGCGGGGTAGATACCCAGCTGCGAGATCGGACGCGAGAGCTCGGTGGTCGCATCGAGGTGCGCGAAGGTGGTGGCCGGCGCCGGGTCGGTGTAGTCGTCGGCGGGCACGTAGATGGCCTGCAGCGAGGTGATGGACCGGCCCTTGGTCGAGGTGATGCGCTCCTGGAGCTCACCCATCTCGTCCGCCAGCGTCGGCTGGTAACCCACGGCCGAGGGCATACGACCCAGCAGGGTCGAGACCTCGGAACCGGCCTGGGTGAACCGGAAGATGTTGTCGATGAACAGCAGCACGTCCTGATGCTGGACATCGCGGAAGTACTCGGCCATGGTCAGGGCCGAGAGGGCGACGCGCATACGCGTGCCCGGCGGCTCGTCCATCTGGCCGAACACCAAGGCGGTGTCCTGCAGCACGCCCATCTCCTCCATCTCGAGGTGGAGGTCGGTGCCCTCACGAGTACGCTCGCCGACGCCCGCGAACACCGAGGTGCCCGAGAACTCGCGCGCGATACGGGTGATCATCTCCTGGATCAGAACGGTCTTGCCGACACCGGCGCCACCGAACAGACCGATCTTGCCGCCCTTGACGTACGGGGTCAGCAGGTCGATGACCTTGATGCCCGTCTCCAGGATCTCGGTCTTACCCTCGAGCTGATCGAAGGCCGGGGGCTTGCGGTGGATGCCCCACTGCTCGCCGTCGCGGCCGAGTCCGGGGGTGTCCAGGCAGTCGCCCAGGGCGTTGAACACGTGGCCCTTGACGACATCGCCGACGGGGACGCGGATCGGGTAGCCCGAATCGGTGACCTCGGTGCCGCGGACCAGGCCGTCGGTGGGCTGCATGGAGATGGCGCGCACCAGGTTGTCGCCGAGGTGCTGCGCGACCTCGAGGGTCAGCGTCTTGGCCACGGACGGGAGGGTGATCTCCGCGCGCAGGGCGTTGAACAGGTCGGGAACGGCGCCGCGCGGGAACTCGATGTCGACGACCGGGCCGATGACCCGCGTCACGCGACCGGTGGCCGCAGCGGTGCCCGCCGACGCGGGCTCGGTTGCTGTAGTCATGTCTCTGCTTTCCGGTTTCTAGTTCGCGAGGGCGCCGGCGCCACCGACGATTTCGCTGATTTCCTGGGTGATCTGCGCCTGGCGGAGCTGGTTGGCCTCGCGGGAGAGCGAGACGGCCAGATCGTTGGCGTTGTCGGTGGCCGCCTTCATGGCCGTACGACGCGCGGCGTTCTCGGACGCAGCCGAGTCGAGCAGCGCGGCGAACACGCGGGTCGCGACGTACTTCGGGAGCAGCGCGGACAGCAGGCTGTCGGCACCGGGCTCGAAGGTGAAGTTGCGCGCGGGCTCATCGTCGGTCGAACCGGCCTCGGCCTCCTGGACGACCAGGGGGGCCATGCGGCGGACCTCGGGGGTCTGCGACAGCATCGAGACGAACCGCGTGTACACGATGTGCAGCTCGTCGACGCCGTGGGTCTCCACGCCGTCGATGGTCACGTACTCCTGCGAGCCGGCCTCGAACAGCTTCACCAGGGTCTCGGTCGCGGCGACCGCATCCGTGTGATGCGGCTGCTGCGAGAACCCGGTCCACGATCCGGCGACCTGCTGGCCGCGGAAGGTGAAGTAGTCCAGGCCCTTCTGCCCCATCGTGTAGAGAACGGGTTCCTTACCCTCGTCCTTGAGCAGCTGGATCAGCTCGCGGGTCTCCCGCAGCACGTTGGAGTTGTAGCCACCGCACATGCCGCGGTCCGAGCTCACCACGAGGATCGCCGCGCGCTTGGCGTTCGGACGCTCGACCAGCAGCGGGTGATCCAGCGAGCCCGACTTGCTGGCGAGTTCCGACAGCACGGCCGTCATCTCCTCGGAGTACGGCTTCGCCGCCGCGACTCGGGCCTGCGCCTTGGTGATCCGCGAGGTCGCGATCAGTTCCTGCGCCTTGGTGATCTTCTTGGTCGAGTTGACCGACCGGATCCGTGAGCGCAGCTCTCGGATACTAGCCATTGCGCTTGACCTTGATCGTCTCCTGCTCGACGTCCTCGGCGGGGAGGGCGTCGGCATCGGCCTCGTTCACCACGCGCGAACCGTCGGAGGCGAGGAAGCTCTGCTTGAACTTGTCGGTCTCGGCCTCGAGGATCTTCGCCTGGTCCTTCTCGAGCACCGCGCCACCGGCGATGGACTCGTACACGCCGGCGGCGGCGTGGTGCAGGTGGCTGAGCAGCTCGGCGTCGAAGCGACGGACGTCGTCGACGGGAACCGAGTCGTAGTAGCCCTCACCGCAGAGGTAGATCGAGACGATCTCGTCCTCGACCGACACCGGGCTGTACTGATCCTGCTTGAGCAGCTCCACCCAGCGGGCGCCACGCGCCAGCTGCGCCTTGGACGCATCGTCGAGGTCCGAGGCGAAGGCCGAGAAGGCCTCGAGCTCGCGGAACTGGGCCAGCTCCAGACGCAGCGAACCGGAGACCTTCTTCAGGCCCTTGGTCTGCGCGGCGCCACCGACGCGGGACACCGAGGTGCCGACGTTGATCGCGGGGCGGACGCCCTTGTTGAACAGGTCGGACTCCAAGAAGACCTGGCCGTCGGTGATGGAGATGACGTTGGTCGGGATGAATGCCGAGACGTCGTTGGCCTTGGTCTCGATGATCGGCAGTGCGGTCATCGAGCCGCCACCCAGGGCGTCGGACAGCTTGGCCGAACGCTCCAGCAGACGCGAGTGCAGGTAGAAGACGTCACCCGGGTACGCCTCGCGGCCCGGCGGGCGGCGCAGCAGCAGCGAGATGGCGCGGTACGCCTCGGCCTGCTTCGACAGGTCGTCGAACACGATGAGAACGTGCTTGCCCTGGTACATCCAGTGCTGGCCGAGGGCCGAGCCGGTGTAGGGGGCGAGCCACTTGAAGCCGGCCGAATCGGACGCGGGGGCTGCGACGATGGTGGTGTACTCCATGGCGCCGGCCTCGTCGAGCGCGGACTTCACGCCGGCGATCGTCGAGCCCTTCTGGCCGATGGCGACGTAGATGCAGCGGACCTGCTTGGTGGGATCGCCGGTCTCCCAGTTGGCCTTCTGGTTCAGGATCGTGTCGACGCAGACGGCGGTCTTGCCGGTCTTGCGGTCGCCGATCACCAGCTGGCGCTGGCCGCGGCCGATCGCGGTCATGGCGTCGATGGCCTTGATGCCGGTGGCCAGCGACTCCTCGACGGGCTGACGCTCGAGCACGGTGGCGGCCTGCAGCTCGAGAACGCGCTGCTCCTCGGCCTCGATGTCGCCGAGGCCGTCGATCGGCTGGCCCAGCGGGTTCACCACGCGGCCGAGGAACTTGTCGCCGACCGGCACCGAGAGCACGTCGCCGGTGCGGCGGACCTGCTGGCCCTCCTCCAGCGACTCGTAGTTACCGAGGATGACGGCGCCGATCTCGTCCTCGTCGAGGTTCAGGGCCACGCCGAGCACCCCACCGGGGAACTCGAGCAGCTCATTCGCCATCGCGCCGGGGAGCCCGGTCACGTGGGCGATGCCGTCGGCGGTGTCGGAGACGGTGCCGATCTCCTCGCGGGAGGCGTCGGCCTCGAACGTCGAGACGTACTGCTCGATCGCGCCCTTGACGTCGTCGGTTGAGATCGTCAACTCAGCCATGAGTACTCGTTTCCCTCTTTTGTGTTTCTGGGTGGAAGTGTGTGGGTTTAGCGGGGCAATTGTTCGGCGGCCTTATCGAGACGCGACGCGATGTCGGCCTCGATGACCTCGTTGCCCACCGTGATGCGCAGGCCGCCCAGGAGCTCGGGGACAACCTCGGTCTGCACCGCGATCTTGCGCTGGTAGATGCGGGCGAGCAGATCCGCGGTGCGAGTCCGCTGCTCCTCGGTCAGGGCGACGGCCGACTCGACCACCGCAACGGACTCGCCGCGGCGGGCCGCGGCCAGCTCGGCGATCGACGCGACGGCCGCGTCCACGCGGCCGACCCGCACCAGCCGGACGGTCTGGCGCAAGAGCGCCGCGGTGAACTGGTTGACCTTGCCACCGAAGATCTTGTCCAGCAGCGCGATACGGTTCGCGGCCGGCACCCGGGTGTCGGAGAGCGCGGCGGTCAGTTCGGGCTCTCCCTCGAGGATGCGTCCCGCGCGGAACAGCTCGTCCTCGGTCTCGTCGAGCTTGCCGGCCCGCTCTGCGCCGAGCAGTACGGCCACGCGGGCCTGGCGCTCGATCGCGGTGGCGAAGTCGGCCGGCGACGACCACTTGGCAGCGGCGGCGTCCTGCACGAAGGCATTGGCCTCGGCGCTGATCTTGCCGCCGAAAAGCTTGTCGACGAGCTGACGCTTGGCCTCGGGGGCCTCCGCCGATTCGGCGAGGTGCTTGCGCAGCACCGGCTGCTCGTTCAGCACGTTGACCACGTTGGCGAGGTCGTCGGCGACCTGCGCCAGAGCGGCCTCCTCGACGGTGGCAGTGCGCTGGTCGAAACCGGCGGCCAGCTGGCGCACGGCGTCGCGGCTCGACGCACGCAGGGAGCGCGTACCGATGCGGTCGGCCTCGGTGACGCGCACCTCGTCGGCGCCCTGGGTCATCGACTCCAGCTCGGTGAGCGACCGGTCGACCGATGCGGACTGATTGGCCGGGTCGGCGAGGTGGCCACGGACGAGCTGTCCGGCCACGTCGACTGCTTCGGCGCCGAGCTCGGAGCGGAAGCCGCGCACCAGGTTGCTGCGGTTCAGCGAGACCTGCCCCTGGCCGTGCTCGCCGATGCGGGCGACCTCACGGTCGGTCTGGGCACGCAGCTCCTCGCGGATGGCGTCGGCGTCGCCGCGGGCCTCGTCGCGGATCTGGCTTCCCTCGCGGGCGGCGTCGGAGCGTGCGCGCTCCCCCGCCTGGCCTGCCTGCGACAGCTTCTCCTGCGCGGTGCGCGACTCCTCGAGCTGCGCCCGGACGGTGTCCTGACGCTCCTTCATGAGCCGCTTCACCGGCGGAACGACGTACTTCCACAGGACGAAGAGGATGACCGCGAAGGCGACGAGGTTACCAATAAAGACACCCATTTAGTTCTTCACCACCTTCTCGCTCGTGATCTGATCCAGCTTCGTCTTCAGGGCCGGGTCCTGCGTCACGTCGAAGCCGAGCACGCGGCTCGCCAACGACGCCGAGAGCGGAGCGAGATCGGCGCGCGCCGCCGCGGCCGCGGACTCGCCCGCGGCACGCAACTGCTCGGTCTTCTCCCGCGTGATCGCGTCCGCCTCGGCGCTGGCCCGCTGCTTCTGCTCCTCCAGCGCGGCGCGGCCGCTGGCGCGGGCCTCGTCGCGGATGCTGCCGGCCTCACCCCGGGCGGAGGCGAGCCCCGCGCGGTACTCGGCCTCGGCGTCCTCGAATCCCTTGGCCGCGGCACGGCCGTCGTTCGCGGTCTGGTTGATCATCTTTTCGCGATCATCCAGAACCTGCTGGATCGAAGGAGCCACGAAGAACCAGATCACCCCGAGCACGATCAAGAAGATGATCAGGCACGTGATGAAGGTTCCCGCGGTGGGGAGGAGGAAATTACCCTCAGCGAGCTGCATGACGTCAGTTCCCGTTTCTTACGAGCGATTTAGGAGATCGGGGTCGCGAACACGAACAGGGCCATGAAGGCCAGGTTGATGAAGTACGCGGCCTCGACCAGACCAACGGTGATGAAGAACGGGGTCATCAGGCGGCCCTGGGCCTCCGGCTGCCGCGCGATGCCGGCGACGAGCTGGGAACCGGCGAGACCGTTACCGATACCGGCGCCGATGGCGCCGCCACCCATGATCAGGCCGCCGCCGATGAGGGCACCCTGCGCGATGTTCGGATCCATTTATCTTTTCCCTTTCGGTTTCTGGTAGTCGGCCTACCAGGGTCTTATGGCCGTGGCCCGTGCGGGCCGCGGACAGGTCAGTGGTCCGTCTTCTCCATGGAGGTGGCGAAGTACAGAATGGTCAGGAGCGAGAAGATGAACGCCTGGATGAGACCGACGAAGAGCTCGAAGGACTTCCACAGGGAGTTCGGGAACCAGAGCAGGTAGGCCGGCAGCAGCGCGATGACGGCGACCATGACCGTGCCCGCGAAGACGTTGCCGAAAAGTCGCAGGGCGAGCGAGAGCGGCTTGGAGATGAGCTCCTCGATCACGTTGATCGGCGCCAGGCCGATGGCGTGGCCCTTGACCACCTTCGCGGGGTAGCCGAACAGGCCGTGCGTGCGGAAACCGGCGAAGTGGTAGCCCAGGTAGACGACGAGCACCAAGGCGTACACGAAGCTCACGTCGGCGGCCGGCGGCAGGAAGATCTCCGTGGGCGCGCCATCGGGGCCGCTGTACTGCTGCGGCAGCACCGCCAGCCAGTTGGCGGCGAGGATCAGCGTGAACAGCGCGATCGCCAGCGGCAGCAGGAAGGGCGCGACGCGCATACCGATCGCCGATTCGATCTGGCCGCGGAGCTGGATGGTGATGGCTTCCCAGAACAGTTGGACGCCACTGGGCACACCGGTCGAGGTGACCTTCGCCTTCAGGATGAACGCCAGGATGAGGACGATCGTGGCGGCGATGGCCGTCGCCAGGATCGTGTCCCAGTGAAAGGTCATGCCCCACAACTCGAACGACTTGTAGTGGGCGACCTTGATCGAGCCCTCGGCGTACAGATTCGTGTTCATGACTGCTGGCGAAGCCCTTTCAGAACGGGAATGACGGTGTTCAGGACGAGGACGATCTGACCGACGGCGAGGCCGAAGATCACGCCCAGCCCATCGGGCCGGAAGAAGTAGGCGATGACGATCGCGATGACCGACACCACGCCCAGGCGGACCATCGAATTGACGGCGACCGGGGCCTTACGAGGCTCGTCCTCCGCGGTGACCGTGGCCACCTTGAGAACGGCGAGCTTCGCATTGAGAACGGCGAGCAGACCACCGACGAGGAACCAGGCGGCGAACCACGGGTGGCCGAAGGCCGCTCCGATGCCACCGGCGATCACGGACAGTCCGATCACGATGACGATGGGGTTGATCATGCTCACGCCGACAGGCCGCTGTGCCTCGTCAACGGAGGGGGCTGGCGTCGTCATGTCCCCTCCTTCGGGGTCTGGGTCGCGGCCCTGATCAGGGCGCTGCGACCGGCGGCGTCTGCCGAATCCGCGACATGGGTCACATCACGAATTCTTTGTGATTCGCTGAGACTCTACCAAGAAGTAGGGACGCTCCCCACATGGGGGCGGCTGCCGGATCTCACCGATCAACTACAACCGATAGTACTACATAACGGCCGTACTTTATAACCGGGTACTCCCGCCGGACGATACGCCTGACCTCCGGGTTTCGGAGTAGCGTTCCCGCAGCCTCGGCACGATTCGGGGCACGACTGTGAAGACGAGCGCGCTGAGCAGGCCCGCCCCGAACAGCGGCGCGATCAGCGTGGGCGGCAGCAGCGTGGACGCCGCGGCACTCAGGCCCAGCACACCCACCCACAGGTAAATGACCACCACTACGCGGCGTTGGCTGTGGCCCAACTGCAGCAGTCGGTGATGCAGATGCATCTTGTCGGCCGTGAAGGGGTGCACCCCGGCGCGCGTGCGGCGCACCACCGCGAGCAGCAGGTCGAGCATCGGCACGAACATCACCGCGACGGCCAGCAGGAGCGGCAGCAGGAGGGTGAACATGTCGGTCGCGCCGTAGGCATTGGCGGATATCCGCCCCGTGGCCGAGGTGGCCGCCGCAGCCAGGGTCAGACCCAGCAGCATCGAACCCGAGTCACCCATGAAGATGCGCGCCGGTTGGAAGTTGTGCGGCAGGAAGCCCATACACGCACCGAACAATGCGGCCGCGATCATCGCGGGCGGGTACGACGGCGCGTCGCCCCCGGAGTCGAGCATGAGACCGACCGAGAACACCAGGATCGACAGCGCAGCGATCGCCGCGACACCGGCCAGCAGGCCGTCGAGCCCGTCGATGAAGTTGAGCGCGTTGATCGTCGCGACGGTGAGCAGCACCGTCAGCAGGCCCGCCTCCAGCTGGCCGAGAACCACCGTCGTATTGGCGATCGGGTTGTAGATGACGTTCCAGGACACACCCATCACCACGAGCACGCCCGCCGCGAAGATCTGCCCGACGAGCTTGGTGAGCGCGTCGATGCCCCACCGATCGTCGATCACCCCGACGAGGACGATGACCCCGCCTGCGACCACCACGGCCACCACGTCGCGGGAGTAGAGGAAGCCGCGGGTCAGTGCCGGCAGCTGGGCTGCGACGAAAATGCCGAGAGCGAGCCCGATATAGATGCCCACGCCGCCGAGACGGGGCGTCGGGACGACGTGGACGTCGCGGGTGCGGGGCACCGCGACGGCCCCGAACCGGGTCGCGAGAACGCGCACGAGGGACGTGGCGAAGAATGTGACAACTGCAGCAGTCAATCCCACTACCAGCAATTCGCGCATCGGTATGCCGGCGCCGCCGGTCCCGATGACCGCTCCGCCCGCCGCCTCGATGTGCACGCGTGCGAATGTACTCGCCCCGACGATCCGAACCCGTGCACCGGGCCGCGCGTTTGCGATACAAGAACCTCGCCACCCGGGTTGACCTGAGGCGATGGCGTTATCGCAGCCTGCGGCGGGTATTGCTCTACCGGTCAGTAACTTCAGCCCCGGCGAAGCAGGCCAATGCCGCACATCGCCCTGGTGACCGATATAGTGTGCTCGGTCATACGCCCGATTGCTTGTCATTCGGGTCACAATTCGGCCACTGTCGAGAGGGGACGGGCGCAGTGACGGAAACCGTTGCGGGAAGTGCGGGCGCGGCGAAGCGTCCCTCGTACTGGTCCATCATCAGCAAGAACTTCTCCAGCACGGTCGTCGACTCGATCCGCACCATGGGACGTGCCGTCCGGATGCTCGTCCTCACGTTGGTCTCGATGGTCACCGACATCGTGCGCGGGCAGCTGCAGTGGAAGGAGACGCTGTACCAGACCTGGTACATGATCGGCGTCACCGCCTTCCCCGGCATCCTCATCGCCATCCCGTTCGGCATCGTCATCTCGATCCAGGTGGGCAACATCATCCACCAGCTCGGCGCCGACTCGCTGTCCGGCGCGGCGGGCGGCCTCGCCGTCATCGCACAGGGCGCACCGATCGCCACCGGCCTCCTCCTCGCCGGTGCCGGCGCCTCCGCCATCGCCGCCGACCTCGGCGCCCGCACCATCCGCGAAGAGACCGATGCGATGCGCGTGATGGGCATCAACCCGATCAACCGGCTCGTGGTGCCCCGCCTGCTGGCGGCGTGGATCGTCTCCCCGCTGCTGAACCTGCTCATCATCGGCGTCGGCACCATCGCCGGATACCTCGTCGCTGTCGGCGGCCAGGGCGTCACACCGGGCGCCTACTGGCTGTCCTTCGGCTCCTTCGCACACCCCATCGACGTGTGGATCTCGCTGGTCAAGTCGATCATCTTCGGCACGATCATCGCGATCATCGGCTGCCAGCGCGGCCTCGAAGCCAAGGGCGGATCGCGCGGCGTCGCGGACGGCGTGAACGCCACGGTGGTGCTGTCCTTCGTCGTCATCTTCGCGGTGAACCTGCTGATCACGCAGATCACCACGATGTTCTTCCCGATGCAGGTGGGCTGACAAATGACCGTGTACGGCAACGACTTCCACATCCAGGCGGGCTGATCAATGGCAACCGTTTACCGCCCCCGGGGCACACGCTGGTTCTACAACCTGTTCGGCAGTTCGGGTAAGGCCTGGACCGGCTTCGATTCGCTGGGCCATGTGGTCTCGTTCATCGCCGAGGTGATCCGCACCGTCCCGCACGCGATCAAGCACTACCGGTCGCAGATCATGTACATCCTCACCGATATCACTTGGGGCCGTGGCGCTCTCGTGGTCGGCGGCGGTACCGCGCCGGTACTCGCGGTACTCGGCATCACCGTGGGCGCGATCGTCGCCGTGCAGGGCTTCGCCATCCTCAACATGCTCGGCATGGGCCCGCTCACCGCCGTGGCCGCGAGCTTCGCGAACACCCGCGAGTTCGCTCCCCTGCTCGCCGGCGTCGGGTTCGCCGCCCAGGCCGGCTGCCGCATGACCGCCGAGATCGGCGCCATGCGCATCAATGAGGAGATCGACGCGCTGGAGTCACTGGGCCTGCGCTCGGTGTCGTTCGTGGTGACCACCCGCGTGCTGGCCGGCCTGATCGCCGTCATCCCGGTGTACCTGATCACCCTGATCCTGTCCTGGCTGTCGTGCGCCTGGATGGTGACCTCGGTCTACGGCATGCCCACCGGTACCTACCAGCACTACTTCAGTCAATTCGTGAGCGCCTCCGACATCATCTTCTCGGTGATCAAGGTGGCCGTCTTCCTCGTCGCGGTGATCATCATCCACTGCTACCAGGGCTTCTTCGCCTCCGGCGGACCCGAGGGCGTGGGCACAGCATCCGGGCGCGCGATCCGCGCCAGTCTCGTCGCCGTCGTCATCCTCAACCTCGTCATGACCGTCGCGCTGTGGGGCTTCAGCTCCCCGGTCTACTTCAAGGGGTAAGCAATGGGAGTCGTCTCCGTTCCCGGAATGTCGATCGACCGGCCCGTGCTGCGGCGCCGGGGCCTGATCGCGGCCGCAGTCATCCTGGTGATCGCACTCATCGTCTGGATCGCGCAGGCGGTATGGCCGAAGGATGAATTCTCCTTCACCCTCCGCACGCCCACCGTCGCGGCCGGCATCGTCAACGGTGCGCCGGTGCGCATCCAGGGTGTTCAGGTGGGCGAGGTCACGGGCGTCAAGGCCGTCTCGAGCGGCCAGCAGGGCGTGACAGTCACCATGAAGTCGGCCGATGGGAAGTCGCTGACCAACAATGTCGAGGCGGCGTTCTCCGCGGGTAACCTGTTCGGCGTCTCGGAGGTCATCCTGACCCCGCGTGACGGCGGCGGCGAGCTCAAAGACGGCGCCACCATCTCCCCCACCAAGCAGATCACCGATAACACGGTCTCGAACATGATCGTCACGATCGGCGACGTCAACAACGACGCCCTGCGACCCAATATGAGCACGATCCTGCTCAACTTCGACGCCTCGTCGAAGGCGATGCTCCCGCTGTTCACCGCGCTCGGCAACGTCGCGCAGGCGGTGCAGGACACGCAGCGGCTGACCACCGCGCAGACCTTCCCCGTGATCACCGACACCCTGATGGGCGCCGATTCGGCGATCGCCCAGATCATTCCCTCGGTGCGCACCCTGTTCAATTACGCGCCCGTGCACGACAAGGGCTGGGTGAACCGTGGCGCAGCCACGCTGGACGCGATCACCAACCAGAAGGACAGCCTCAGCGCGGCACTGCAGAAGCTCCTCGACGCCAAGGCCCTCAAAGGCCTGGAGACCGCGACGCCTATGCTGGTGAACCTGATGCAACCGCTGCTCAACGCCTTCCCGAACGGAAGCGCCACCGGTGTGGGCATCCAGATCGGGCAGCTGCTCGACAACGTGCGCAAGGCCATGCCGAACACCCCGAACGGCCCGGTCCTCAACGTGCGGCTGTCGGTCGACTTCCCCGCGATCGCGGCGGGACTACCGCCCGCGCCCACGTTCACCTACGTGCCGCCGAACCCGGGAGCCAAGCCCGGCGACGCCAAGCCGAGCGCCAAGCCCGCTGCGGGCAGCAGCACCGCGACCCCGAGCACCCCGACCCCCAAGCCAGGGAGCTGACCGACCATGAAGTCCATCAAGTCGACGGCCATCAAGATCGCGATCTTCGCGGCCCTGATGATCCTGATCCTGGTGCTCACCATGCAGGCCCTGACTCGGCCGCCGGCGGGCAAGCTCGATACCTTCCACGCCGATTTCAAGGACGTCTCCGGCCTCAAGGTCGGCGACGACGTGCGCATGCTCGGCGTGCAGGTCGGCAAGGTCACCGATGTCGCGGTCCAGCAGTCCTCGGACCACCGCCTGTCGAACGCCTCGGTGTCGTTCACGGTCCAGCGCGACCGGAAGTTCCGCGCCGACGACACGCTCGCCATCCGCTACCAGAACCTGACCGGCTCACGGTTCCTCGAAGTGCAGACCAACGCGAAGAGCACGGCACCGATCGTGCAGGCCGGCACCACGATCGATGAGAAGCAGACTCAGCCCTCGTTCGATATCACCACCGTCTTCGTCGGGCTCAAGCCCGTACTGTCCACGCTGAACGCGGATGACATCAACCACCTGTCGCAGTCGGTACTCGCCGTCATCAACGGCAACGGCGAGGGCCTGGGCCCGCTGCTCGGTTCCCTGGACAAGCTGATGTCGGTCACCAACGACCGGCAGCGGGTACTGACCCAGCTGATCACCAACCTCGGCTCGATCTCGCAGACCATCGGCGGGGCCTCCCCCGGTTTGACCAAGGTGATCAGCGAGCTCGAGCTGTTCGCCCGCACGCTGGCGAGCAACGTCGACTCGATGCGCGAGTGGTCGGACACCACCTCGGGCGTGGTGAGCAGCACCAACGCACTGCTCGCGGCGCTCGGCCTGACGCCCAACCAGAACCCGCCGCTCGACGCGATCGTGGCCAACGCCATGCCGCTCGCCGAGCAGGCGGTGAACGCGCTGGCCACTCTGCCCGGCATCGTGCAGCTGCTCAACGAGGGCACCCGACCGCAGGCGGACGCCGGGGTGTCGCTCAAGTGCAGCAACGGCACCGCAAAACTGCCGGGCATGATGAACCTGTTCGTCGCGGGTCAGAAGGTGACGGTATGCAACGCAAAATGAACCTGTTCAACCGTCCGATGCCGACGGCGACCCAGGAGCGGCGCAACCAGCTCAACTGGGGCATCTTCGGCGCCGTCGCGACGGCGATCATCCTGCTCATCGCCGGATACCTGTTCGTCTTCCAGCCGGGCACCAAGGAGTACTCGGCGGACTTCAAGGAGGCGCAGGCGGTACAGAGCGGCGTGGACGTGCGCGTGGCCGGCATCAGCGTGGGCAAGGTCTCCGACGTCGAGCTCCTCGACGACCGGGTCCGGGTGAAGTTCCGCGTGGACAACAACATCTTCCTCGGCGACGCCACCACGGTGTCGATGAAGATGCTCACCACCGTGGGCGGCTACTACATGGCGTTGAGCCCCATGGGCACCAGCGACCTGGGCAGCAAGCCGATCCCGCCGGAGCGCGTCTCGATGCCCTACAGCCTGTTGGAGACCTTCCAGGCCGCCACACCGAAGGTCGAAAAGGTGCAGGCCACCCCCATTCGGCAGTCGATGAGCCAGCTCAACGAGGCCCTGGAGCAGCAGCCCGAGTCCATCCGCAACACCGTCGGCACGTTCAACCGGATGCTCGACAACATCCTGCGCCAGCAGGACCAAGCCGGTGACTTCGTCAAGGTGATGGCCGAGTACTCGACCACCGTGAATCAGAACGGCCAGCTGCTGCTGTCCCTCATGCGGAACATGAGCATGTTCTTCGCCGCGGCCGAGGTGAACCTCGCGGGCTTCAAGAGCTACCTGACCAACACCACGCAGCTCGTCCAGCGCCTGGCCCCGCTGCTGAACGTCTACCTCAACAATGTGGATCCGCTGGCGAGCCGGTTCGACGCCCTCGTCGCGAAGGCGCGCGAACTGGTCAAGCAGGCCGAGCCGGCGATCCAGAACGCGAAGGACATGCTCGCGAACCTGCAGAAGACGATCTGCACCGGACGGCACGCTCCAGATCAACCAGTCGGAGCAGTCCTTCCTCGCCACGAACGTGTGCATTCCGACCCCGGGGGTGACCTGCTGATGCGTAAATTCCTCGCCTCGCGCGGCGCGATGTCCGCGCTCGTGGTCATCGTGGCCGTGGTCGCCGTGGTCGGTGGCTTCTCCATCAAGAATCTGACCACGCAGACTCAGGCGTACTGCGCGGAACTCGACAACTCGGTGGGCCTGTACAAGGGCAACACGGTGGCCCAGTTCGGCTACCCGATCGGCAAGATCACCGACATCACCCCGAACGGCGCCACCACCCGCGTCGACTTCGAGATCCCCGCCGACCGCAAGCTGCCCACGAACGTGGGCGTGGTCGCGGTGGCCGACTCGCTCGTCGCGCAGCGCCGCATCGAACTGCTCGAGACCTACAAGGGCGGGCCCACGTGGCAGCCCGGTAAGTGCATCACCAACTCCAAGACCCCGCTGTCGATCACGGAGTCGCTGCAGGCGGTCTCGAAGGTGGTCAACGATCTCACCAAGGCCGGCGGCGACGAGGAGTTCAAGAAGGCGATGGCGTCCATCCCGGCGCTGAACAAGGCCACCCAGGGCACCGGACCGGAGATCTCCGAGGCCACGAACAAGCTGGGTGAACTGATGCGCAACCCCGGCCCCGGTATGGGCGATGTGGCAGCCATCCTCGACGCCTTCGCTCCCGCCTCGGACGGCCTCGTGCAGAACTGGGGCGAGATGCGCGAGTTCTTCGCCAAGTACGCGTTCCGGATCAAGAACGTCGGCGAGCCGCTGATGGACACCGGTATCGGCGCGTTCCCGCAGCTGGTTCCGCTGCTCAAGACGCTGTCCACCATCTTCGACAAGTACGGCGCGTTCATCGCCCCACTGCTGGAGGTCACGGTGCCGGCCACCACGGTGCTCGCGGCGACCAGCAAGCAGTTCGGCGATCTGCTGAACATCCTGCCGCCGCTGATCCGGGCCTTCCAGGTCAGCGTCGACAAGAAGACGCTGGCCACCAAGATCACGTACCGGCCACCGTCAAGCCTGGTGCCCTCGAAGAACCCGGCCCAGACCTGCAACAACCTGAACCGGTTCGCGCCGGGTCAGTGCACGGTCGCGGACCCGGGGCACGTGAATGTGGACCTCATCTCCACCGTGCTGCGCGGGACGGGAGCGGCGTACTGATGCGAATTCCGACGAAGAGGTCCGCCCTGCGGGCCGCCCGGACCGGGGTGATCACGGTGACCGCCGGGGCGATGCTGACCGGTTGTGCCGGCATGTTCAATCCGTCCTCGATCCCCGCCCCCGGTCAGCCGGGCGGCGGCTCGGGGTACACGGTCCACCTCGACTTCACCAACGTCCTGAACCTGCCCGATAAGGCGCGCGTGGTGTTCGACGGCGTCAACTCGGGCCGACTGCAGAAGGTGACCCTGCAGGAGGGCAAGGCCGTCGTCGACGTCAAGATCAACGACGGCGTGCAGGTTCCGAACACCGTCATGGCGACGCTGCAGCAGGACACGATCCTCGGCGACACCTATGTGGCGCTGAAGTCCACGCCGGGCAAGCCGGGATCGCCGCTCAAGCCGGGCGATACGGTTCCGCTGTCGCAGACCAAGCCGCCGACGCAGATCGAGGACATCCTGCGCGATCTGGCGAACTTCCTCGGTAGCGGCAGCCTGATGCAGCTCCAGGACACGTTCAAGCGGATCAACGACAACCTGCCTGCCGATCCGCAGCAGCTCTCCGGCGTGATCAAGACGGTCTCGCAGTCCGTGGTCGATCTGGGCCAGCAGAGCGACAACGTGAGCCAGTCGATCACCTCCGTCGCCAGCCTGGTGAACACGGTGAACTCGAACGACGATCTGCTGGTCGCGCTGCTCAAGCCCTCGGATGATTGGCTGGGTGACTCGCTGAGCCTGACCACCGGCGCCATCAAGGTGCTCAGCCGACTGTCCGATGCGCTCGCTCCCCTGAGCTTCACGCAGCCGCTGCTGAACACCTCGACCGCGGTCGTGGCCGGGGTGATCAAGCCGCTCATGTTCCCCGGCTGGCCGAACATGAACGGCCGTCAGGCGAACCTCGCGAACCTCGAGGACCTGCTCAAGAACAAGATCCTGCCCTTCCTCGCCAGCGGCGCGAAGGTCAACGTCAAGGAGATGGGCGCTAACGGCGGAGTCCCCAACGCCGAGGTCGCCCAGCAGACGGTCAAGAACCTTCGGATGGTGGGAGCAGTTCCGTGAAAAAGAGCACCTTCTTCAGCCTCCTCACCTTCGCGCTGGTGATGGTGCTGGGCACCGGGTACATCGCGTTCTCGGTGCTGAACTGGCGGCCGCTGACCGACTACAAGGCGGCCACCCTCAAGCTCAACGATGCGAACCAGCTGCTCAAGGGATCCTCGGTGCTGCTACGCGGCGTCAAGGTGGGCGATGTGCAGTCGATCGAGCGCCGCGACGGCAAGGTCGAGATCAGGCTCCGGTACGACGGGAAGTACCAGATCCCGCAGGCCACCGGCCTGAAGATCGAGCAGCTGTCCGCGGTCGGCGAGCCCTACGTGGACTTCATGCCGGATTCGCTGAACGGCCCGTACCTCAGCGACGGTGCAGTGATCGACACCGCGAAGGTCAAGGAGCCGCTGCCGCTGCCCGAGACCTTCAAGTTGATCGCAGGTCTCACCAGCAGCATCAACTCGACCGATCTGGGCGGTGTCACCACCACCCTGGCGCAGGCGACGAGCAACACGCAGGGTTCACTGCCGAACATCGAGTCGGCGGGCAACATCCTGGCGCAGACGATCATGGCGCGGATGCCGAACATCCGGCGGATGCTCGAGAACACGCAGAACTACCAGTCCGATATGGCGTGGCTCCCCGACTCGCTCAGGGAGTTCGGGCCGGCGACCGCGACCTTCGTGACGAAGGACGTCGAAGTGCTCAAGGCACTCGACATCCTGATGAACGGCTCCGGCTCGCCCGATGTGCTCACCAACTCGATCAACCCGTACTTGTTCAAGATCGCCCCCGATGTCAGCAAGCTGCTGTCGAACCTCGGCACGATCAACGAGCCGCTCGTGCCTGTTGTGCAGGCGCTCACCGACGTCATGCCGCAGATCGACGTCGCCGCGCTACTCTCGCAAGCGTTGAAGACCGTCGGCAGCGACGGGCAGGCGAACCTCACGGTGGTGATTCCGCCTAAGAAGTAGCAGCGCCCGGAACTCCGGCAGACGGCCGCCCGGCGGCCGACGAACCACGACATGATTGGCATTGCGAGAAGTGACTGAGAACGCCCCGGACGACAAGACCCCGGCTGCCGAGGACGCGGTCGACGAGAGCGCCGCGGAGGCCGCGACTACCGCCGACGAGGCCGAGGACGCGGTGGCCGAAACGGCACCGTCGACACCCGCAGCGAAGCCCGCCGCGACGACGAAGCCGAAGCCCGCCCCTGCGGGCGATGAGGACGAGGAGGAGACGGAGGTCGTCCCCGTCACCCGGCGGCGTCCGCCGCGACCGGCGACCGCCACCGCCCCGTCGGCGCCGAGCACGCCCGCGACCGTCGCCGTCACCGTGCTGGTGATCGCTCTGGTCGCGGCGACCACGATCTTCGGCTTCCTGTACTTCAAGACTCGCGGCGAGCTGAACGATCAGAAGGCCGCCGATGCCGATCGTGCTCATGCGGAGAAGGTCGCCACCGATTACGCGACCGGCGCGTCCACGTTCGACTACCGCGACCTGGGCCCGTGGAGCAAACGCCTCACCACCGGTGTCTCGACCGAGCTCAAGCAGCGCTTCGAGCCCACGGTCGGTGCGATGAACCAGCTGCTGCAGCCCTTGCAGTGGGTCTCGAAGGGCACCGTCACCGATGCCGTGGTCAGCTCGCAGTCGGGCTCGATCTACAAGGTCAACGCCTACGTCAACGTCGATATGACCAACGCTCAGGTCCCTTCCGGCCGTACCACGTTGACCGTGTACAACGTCACGATCAACAAGGATGCGAACTGGGAGATCACCGATGTCGGTGGCACCGGGGCCGCGCCCGGGATCCAGTCCAACGAGCAGACCCCCGCTCCGGCGCCCGCGCCCACCGAGACGGCGCCGGCACCCGCGCCGGCCGGTCCCGGCAACTGACGGCTGCATCACGACGAAAAACCCCGAGACCATCCGGTCTCGGGGTTTTTCGTCGTCTGCGGCAGCGCCCTTAGGCCAGGGACTGCGCGTCGACGCCGAGTACCTCGGCGATCCGGGCGCTGGTGACCGCCCCCTCGCGGAGCACCCGCGGCTGCGGGCCGGACAGGTCGACGATGGTCGACGCGACCGCATGCTCGGCCGGCCCACCGTCGAGGTAGACCTCCACCGAGTCACCGAGCTGATCGCGGGCGTCGGTCATGGTGGCGGCCGGGGGCTTGCCCGAGACGTTGGCACTGGAGACGGCCATCGGGCCGACCTCACGGAGCAGCTCGATGGCGACCGGATGCAGCGGCATGCGCAGCATGACGGTGCCGCGGGTATCACCCAGGTTCCACGCGAGGCTGGGCGCCTGCTCGACGACCAGGGACACGGCTCCGGGCCAGAACGCGTGGGTCAGCTCGCGGGCGGCGGGGCTGACCCGGCTGACGAGGCCGTCGATGGTGTCCCACGAGCCCACGAGCACTCCCACCGGCATATCGGGGCCCCGGTGCTTGGCGGCGAGGAGATCGCCGACCGCGCGGTTGTCGAAGGCGTCGCAGCCGATGCCGTACAGCGTGTCGGTCGGCATCACCACGAGGTGGCCACCCTTGAGCGCGGCTCTCGCCGCGGCGATGCCGGCGGACCGGGAGTCGGGGTCGGTGCAGTCGTACGCGATGCTCACGCGTCCATCCTGCCAGTCACGTACCGGGGTCTCCCCGCGAGGTCCCGGTGCTGCTCGACATCACGGAAACCGGCGGCGGCCAGCAGCTCAGCGGCGGCGGCGCCGTTGGAATCGTCGTGTTCGATCGCGACCGCTCCCCCAGTGCGCAGCAGGCGCGTACACAGTGGCGCCAGCGACCGGATCAGGTCGAGTCCGTCGGGGCCGGAGAACAGCGCGGCGGCGGGGTCGAGGGCGGCTTCGACGTCGAGCGGTGCACCGTCGGGCACGTAGGGCGGGTTGCACACCACCAGGTCGACGGTGCCGCCCAGAGCCGCCTCGATCTCCGCATCGAGCCCCACAGCGGTCACATCGCGGTCGAGCACCGTGACCCTCCCGGCGAGACCCGCAGCATTGTCGTTCAGGTAGCCGAGGGCGTGCGGATCCCGTTCGACGAGCGCTACCCGGGCGGCCGGGACCGTCGCCGCGAGGTACAGGCCGAGCGCACCGGAGCCGGCGCAGAGGTCGACGATCGCGGCGCCACGGCCCACCTGCCGGGCCGCCCACACGGCGAGCAGTTCGGTTTCCGGGCGCGGTACGAACACGCCCGGGCCTACCCGCAGATCGAGCGGACCGAACGGGGCGCGTCCGAGGATGTGCTGCAACGGTTCCCGGTCGGCGCGACGAGCCACCAGGGCCTCGTATTCGCCGGCCTGGGCGGCGTCGACATCGGCGATCACCAGCCGCCCGCGGTCCACCCCGAGAACGTGGGCCAGGAGCACCTCGGCGTCGTTGCGGGGCGACGGTACGCCGGCTTCCGCCAGGCGCGCGGTAGCGCCGATGACGAGGACGCTGGGCCTCACCCGGTCTACTCGGCCTCGAGCCGGGCTTGACGGTCCGCGGCCTGGAGGGCGTCCAGCAGCGGATCGAGCTCGCCGTCGAGCACCTGGTCGAGGTTGTGCGCCTTGAAACCGATGCGATGGTCGGCGATGCGGTTCTCGGGGAAGTTGTACGTACGGATCCGCTCGGACCGGTCGACGGTGCGGATCTGCGCGGCCCGGGAGTCCGACGCAGCGGCCTCGGCCTCCTCCTCGCGGAGGGCCTGCAGGCGAGCGGCCAGCACCTGCATGGCGCGGGCCTTGTTCTGTAGCTGCGAGCGCTCGTTCTGGCAGGTCACGACGATGTTCGTGGGGAGGTGGGTGATACGCACCGCGGAGTCGGTGGTGTTGACGCCCTGGCCGCCCTTGCCGGAGGAGCGGTAGACGTCGATGCGCAGGTCGGACTCGTCGATCTGCACCTCCTCGACCTCGTCGGGCTCGGGGTAGACGAGCACGCCGGCGGCGGAGGTGTGGATGCGGCCCTGGCTCTCGGTGGCGGGGACGCGCTGCACGCGGTGCACTCCGCCCTCGAACTTCATCCGCGCCCACACGCCGTCGATCGCGCCGTCAGCACCGGGGCCGCGGGATTTGATCGCGAAGGTGGCGTCCTTGTAGCCGCCGAGATCGGAGTAGGTGGCGCCGAGGGTCTCGACCTTCCAGCCGCGCTGCTCCGCGTACCGCAGGTACATGCGGGCGAGGTCGCCGGCGAACAGGGCCGATTCCTCGCCGCCCTCGCCCGACTTGACCTCGAGGACCACATCGTCGGAGTCATGCGGGTCGCGCGGCGCGAGCAGGTCGGTGAGCTGCTGTTCGAGCGCGTCGATCTGCTCGGTCAACACGGTCACCTCGTCGGCGAACGAGGAGTCGTCCGCGGCCAGCTCCTGGGCGGCGGCGCGGTCCTCACGCGCGGCCTCGAGTTTGCGGTGCGTGGCCATGATGGGAGCGAGCTCGGCGAACCGCTTGCCCACCTTGCGCGCCGCCGAGGCGTCGTTGTGCAGCGCCGGATCGGACATCTGCTGCTCCAGGCCGGAGTACTCGGCCAGGATGTCGTCGATCGCGGAGGGGGAGCCGGCGCTCATGGGTGAGATCCTTCGTGCTGGGGAGAAACGGGGCCGCAAACGCGCCGACGCCCGGCCTGCAGCGCAGGACGGGCGTCGGCGGGACGGCTACTCGGAGGCCGAGGCCTTGCTCGGACGCTTGCCGTAGCGCTTCTCGAACCGGGCGACGCGGCCGCCGGTGTCGAGGATCTTCTGCTTGCCCGTGTAGAACGGGTGGCACTGCGAGCACACCTCGACGTTGATGCGGCCATCGGCCTTGGTGCTGTGGGTCTCGAACGTGTTGCCGCAACCGCACACGACGGTGGTGGCCACGTAATCGGGGTGGATGCCCTGCTTCATGTCTGCCGTTCCTTCTCGTTTGTGGTCGCCGGGTCGCCCCTGGCCATCGCCAGGGCCGTGAACCGGAACCGATACCGACATTCCAGTATGCCAGAACGCCCCGCGTACGGAGAAATTCCCGCGCTCCGCGACGCGGCCCCGTCACCGGTCGGTAGGTTCTGACGTGAGCGGCCGGGTGTGCGCTGATCGGTGGAGGATTGCACGACGTGGAGGGCACCGAGTGAGCGAAGCAGGCGATGGCCGGGTGACGACCGAGCCCGTGGGCACCGTGATCGCCGGGTACGTGGTGGAGGGGGTGCTGGGAGCCGGGGGTATGGGCGCGGTGTACGCAGCGCGGCATCCCCGTCTGCCCCGGGTGGACGCGCTCAAGGTGCTGCCGAGGGGCTTCTCCACCGATCCGACGTATCGTGCCCGGTTCGAGCGGGAGGCCGATATGGCGGCCCGGCTCGATCACCCGAACATCGTGCCCGTGTACGACCGCGGTGACGACGGGGGCCGGTTGTGGATGTCGATGAAGCTGGTCCCGGGGCAGGACGCCGCGGCGGTGCTCACCCATTTCCCGCACGGTCTGCCCGCCGAACAGGCGACCGCCATCGTCAGCGCCGTGGCCGCCGCACTGGACTACGCCCACGGCATGGGGTTGCTGCACCGCGACGTCAAACCCGGCAACATCATGATCGACACCACCGGCACATCGCCCCGAGTGATGCTCGGCGATTTCGGCATCGCCCGCCAGCAGCAGGAACGCAGCGACCTCACGTCCGTGGGCATGGTGGTCGGCACCCTCGACTACGCCTCCCCGGAGCAGCTCAGCGGCGACGCCGTCGACGGCCGCAGCGACGAGTACAGCCTGGCCTGCACCGCCGTGCAGCTGCTCACCGGCGTCAAACCCTTCGGGGCCAGCAGCGGCACCGCAGTGATCCGCGACCACCTGATGACGCCACCGCCCGTCCCGTCACGGTTCCGGCCCGACCTGCCGCCCGCCGTCGATGCGGTGATCGCGCGCGGCATGGCGAAGTCACCGCAGCAGCGGTATCCCACCTGCACCGACTTCGCGCAGGCGCTCCGTGCGGCGGCTGCGCAGCCGGTGCCCCCACCCACGTCGGGAACCGTGCCGCGGGGTCAGGTGCCGCGGCCCGTGGCCTCCCCGGCGCCGGGCTGGCCCGGCCCGCACACGCCACCGCCCGGCCCGTCCTACCCCGCACCGCCGAGTGGGCCGCATACCGGCGGGCAGGTGCCGATGGGGTTCGTGGCGGCGCCGCAGCGTCCGCCACGCAGGCGGCGCGGGCTGCTGATCAGTGCGGTCCTCGTCGCGGTGGTGGCGATCATCGCGTTGATCGGGATCGTCGCGGTCGGGTTCACGGGCGGCGACGACGAACAGGCCGCTCCCCCGACGTCGTCCGCGGCATCGACGCCCCCGTCGGTGGCGAATGCGGCCGCGATGCTTCGCGAGGGCTACATCGATCCGTGCCTGCTGCCGGTGACGGTGTTGACCCCGCTCGGCCTCTCGGCGCCGGCGGACGATCCGGAGCAGCGTGCGGTGGCGGGCGTGAAATTCGCCTGTCAGAGCCTCGATTCGGCGGCGGCGGGCGCATCGGTGATCTTCGCTACCTTCACCTCCCCGCTCGACTGGGAGAAGGGCACACCCCTGCCCGATAACGCCAAGTGGCGGCGGTTCGAGCTGCCGTCGACCGTGAAGGATCAACCGGCGTACTGCGTGACCGGGTACCGGTCGACGGCGAACGGAGTGCTCTACATCGCCATGCAGAAGGTGCCGGGCCGCGACTGCGAACGCGGTCCGTTGATCGCCCGCGCCATCACCGCCTATCTGCCGCTGTAACTCCCGCAACGACAGCGGCGCCCCCGGAGTTGTTCTCCGGGGGCGCCATCGTTTCGTCTCGGCCTACTCGGCGTCGGCGAAACCGCTGTTCTTCTGCACCATCATCAGGAACTCGATGTTGTTCTGCGTCTTCTTCAGCTGACTGATCAACAGCTCGATCGCCTGCTGGCTGTCCAGGCCCGACAGCAGACGGCGCAGCTTGTGCACGATGGCGGCCTCATCGGGAGCGAGCAGCAGCTCGTCCTTCCGGGTGCTCGACGGGTGCACGTCGACCGCCGGGAAGATCCGGCGCTCGGAGATCTTGCGGTCCAGTTTGAGCTCGGCGTTGCCGGTGCCCTTGAACTCCTCGAAGATCACGGTGTCGCCGGTCGAACCGGTCTCGACCATCGCGGTGGCGATGATGGTGAGCGAGCCACCGTTCTCGATGTTGCGGGCTGCGCCGAGGAACCGCTTGGGCGGGTACAGCGCGGTGGAATCGATACCACCGGACAGGATCCGACCGGAAGCGGGGCTCGAGTTGTTGTAGGCACGGCCGAGACGGGTGATCGAGTCGAGCAGCACCACCACGTCCTTGCCGCCCTCCACCAGCCGCTTGGCCCGCTCGATCGCGAGCTCGGCGACCGAGGTGTGATCCGACGGTGGGCGGTCGAAGGTGGAGCTGATGACCTCGCCCTTGGTGCTGCGCTGCATATCGGTCACCTCCTCCGGACGCTCATCCACCAGCACCACCATCAGGTAGCACTCGGGGTTGTTGGTGGCGATCGCGTTGGCGATGTCCTGCATGATCGTGGTCTTACCGGCCTTCGGCGGTGCGGAGATCAGCGCACGCTGCCCCTTGCCGATCGGCATGATCAGGTCGATCACACGGGTGGTGAGGATATTCTGCGCCGTTTCCAGGCGCAGGCGCTGGTTCGGGTACAGCGGCGTGAGCTTGTTGAACTCGGGCCGGTTCTTGGCCGAATCGACGTCCTGGCCGTTCACGCTGTCCAGGCGCACCAGCGGGTTGAACTTCTGCCGGTTGGACTGGTTACCGCGGCCGCCACCGCCGCCCTGGTTACCGCCGTCATTGCTCTCTCCGTCGCGCGGCATCTTCACGGCGCCCACGATGGCGTCACCACGGCGCAGGCCGTTGCGGCGGACCATGTTCATGGAGACGTAGACGTCGTTGGGTCCCGCGATGTAGCCCGATGTCCGCACGAAGGCGTAGTTGTCGAGCACATCCAGGATGCCGGCCACGGGCTGGAGGACGTCGTCCTCACTGACCTGCGGCTCACCGTCGTTCTGGTTGCGGTCACGTCCACGACGACGCTCGCGGAACCGCCGCCCGCGACGGCCCTGCCCGTCACCGTCGTCGTCCGGTCCGTTGTTCTGGTTCCGGTTGTTCGGACCGTTGTTGTTGTTGTTCTTCTGGCCCTGCTGCCGGTTCTGGTCGCGGTCCGGACGGTTCTGGTCACCGCCCTGCCGGTCGTTCTGGTTCTGGCCATCGGCGTTCTGGCCGCGGCGCTGGTTCCGCTCGCGGCGGCCACCCTCGCGCTGCTGCTGCGGCTGGTCGCCGTCGTTCTTCGCGCCGCTCTTGGCGTCGTCCTTCGGGGCATCCGCCGGGGCGGCGTCGTTCTTCGGGGCGTCGTTCTTCGGGGCGTCGTTCTTCGGGGCGTCGTTCTTCGGCGCCTCCGTCTTCGGAGCCTCCGCCGTGGTGGCCTCCGCCTTCGGAGCCTCCACCTTGGCAGCCTCCGCCTTCGGAGCGTCCGCCTTCGGAGCCGCGGCCTTGGGAGGCGCGGTCTTGGCGGGCTTCTCCGCCTTGGACGTCGGGGCCGCGCCCGAGCCCTGCTGGGCGGTGATGGCGGCGATCAGGTCGCCCTTGCGGAGGCCGGAGATCCCCTTGATCCCCAGGTCACCCGCGATGGTGCGGAGTTCGGCCAGCACCATGCCGTTCAGGCCGGAGCGGCGCCGCTCGTCGGCGCGCTGTGCGCTGGCCGAGGTGGAGGCAGCCGTGTCCGGGCTGGTGGTCACGTCCGTTTCGGTCACGGAGTTCCTTTCAGTTCCCCACCCGCGTCGCGGATCCGGGGGCGTACCGCGCCCCGGTCGACGGATTCGCCTGCGGGACATGCAAGTACGTCTCGCGGGAGGGGCACGAATATGAGTGCGTTCGTTGCGCTTCGGCTGCCGGCCCGTGCGGGTAGCGGGATCGATTCGACTCGGCCTGCGTAAGGGACCGGCGTACCAGTAACTCTGAGCTGAGTGTCAGGCGTTCGTGGCAAGGGTGCCGAAGTGCGTCCGATTCATTCGTCGGATACCTCTGCCATGGTAGCGCGACCTGTCAAGCCCCGGCAATCACGGGTACCCGCGTGTCGCATCGCGCCGGATCAGGACCGGGAGACCCCGTCGGCGATGACGAGTTCGTGCACCGTGAACCCCGCGTGCTCCGCGGACTCCGCGAGCGCGGCCGGCAGCGGCTCGGGGGTCAGGGCGAGCACCGTCGGCCCGGCGCCGGAAATGGCGGCTGCCACTCCCCCGGCACGCAGCCGCTCGACCAGGCCGAACGAGTCTTTCATCGAGGCCGCGCGGTAGCGCTGGTGCAGCCGGTCTTCGGTGGCGTCGAGCAGCAGATCGGGGTGTGCCGTGAGTGCGAGGACCATGAGCGCGGCGCGGGAGGCGTTGAATGCGGCGTCGGCGTGCGGCACCAGCCGCGGCAGCATGCCGCGCGTGACCGATGTCGACGACTGCACGTCGGGCACGAACGCATAGGCCCGGATGTCGGGGTGCACATCCACCCGGCGCGCGTCGTAGCGGGTCGGACCCGACGCCGCCTGACCGTGACCGAGGGACTGATCGCGGTAACCGGCGGAGTCGGGGACGGGTGCGGCCGGAACGGTCCACGCGACGACGGCTCCGCCGAGCACGCTGGCGGAGGCGTTGTCGGGGTGCCCCTCGAACTCCGAGGCCAGCTGCACCATCTCGGCCGCGGTGAGCGCGCGCGGGAAGTCGGCATCGGCGGCCAGTGCGGCGGCCGCGGCGATGCCCGCCACGGCGGCTGCGGCCGAGGAGCCGAGGCCTCGCGAGTGCGGAATCCGGTTGACACAGTGCAGCTTCAAGCCCGGAGCGCTGGTGCCGAGGTGCGCCAGGGTGCGGCGGAGTGCGACGACCACGAGGTGTCGTTCGTCGAGCGGAACGTCGTCCGCACCCTCTCCGTCGACGGTGATCTCCAGGCCGCCGTCCGTGGTCTCGACGGTCACGTCGTCGTACAGCCCGAGAGCCAGGCCCAGGGTGTCGAAACCGGGACCGAGGTTGGCGCTGGACGCGGGGACGGTCACCGTTGCCGCGAGACCGGACGGGAGGGTGTGCTGAGCGGAGGTCACCGGTGCGCTACTCCGTCAGGCCCATGGCGGCGGCGACGGCCACGGGGTCGATGCCGACGCGCGCGATCTCCGGCACGCCCTTCAGCGCGGTATCGGGATCCTTGAGGCCGTTGCCGGTCACAGTGCACACCACGGTGGAGCCCTTCTCGATCCAGCCGTCCTCGGTGGCGGCGAGCAGTCCGGCGACCGATGCCGCAGAGGCGGGCTCGACGAAGACCCCCTCGGTCCGCGCGACCAGGCGATAGGCCTCAAGCAGCTTCTCGTCGGTGGCGGCACGGAACTGGCCGTTCGACTCATCCTTGGCGGCGACAGCCTGATTCCACGACGCTGGGCTGCCGATACGGATGGCGGTCGCGATGGTCTCCGGGTTCTTGACCGGGGCGCCGCCCACCAGTGGCGCGGCGCCCGCGGCCTGCACGCCCAGCATGCGCGGACGAGCCGCGATCACGCCGTCGGCGAAGTACTCGCTGTAGCCCTTCCAGTACGCGGTGATGTTGCCGGCGTTGCCCACGGGCAGCGCGTGCACGTCGGGGGCCTTGCCGAGCGCGTCGACGATCTCAAACGCCGCGGTCTTCTGCCCCTCGATGCGCACCGGGTTCACCGAGTTCACCAGCGCGATGGTGTCGAACGTGGCGGTGGTCTTGCGGGCGAGTTCGAGGCAGTCGTCGAAGTTACCGTCGACTTCGATGATCTTGGCGCCGTACATCACGGCCTGGGCCAGCTTGCCCATGGCGATCTTGCCCGCGGGCACCAGCACGGCGCATTCGATGCCGGCGATGGACGCGTACGCCGCCGCGGAAGCGGAGGTGTTGCCGGTGGACGCGCACAGCACGCCCTTCTTCCCGGTGGCCTTGGCCTCGGTGACCGCCATCGTCATGCCGCGGTCCTTGAACGAGCCGGTGGGGTTGAGCCCCTCGACCTTGAGGTACACCTCGCAGCCGGTGCGTTCGGACAGCGATTTCGCCGGCAGCAGCGGCGTCGCACCCTCGCGGAGGGTCACCGGCTCCCACCCCGGCTCCCAGGTGTCGCACACGGGAAGGCGGTGACGGTACGCCTCGATGAGGCCCGGCCAGGGCGTATGCACGGCTCCGACGTTGCTGCTAGTCATTGGTTCCCTCCAGACGGAGCACGGAGGACACGGCGGTCACCACGTCCAGGTTCTTCAGGGCTTCGACGGTGGCGGAGAGCGCCGCGTCGGGAGCCTTGTGGGTCAGGATCACCAGCCGTGCACCACTGCTCGGCAAGTCGGCCTGCTGGCGGACGGTGCTGATCGAGACGTTGCGGGCGGAGAACTCGTTGGCGACGGCGCTGAGCACACCGGGCCGGTCGGAGACCTCCATGGCCACGTAGTAACGGGTGAGCACGTCGCCGATGGGCGCGATGGGCAGGTTGGCGTACACGGAATCGAGGGGGCCGCGACCGGAGAACACCTTGTTGCGGGCTGCCGCCACGAGGTCTCCCATCACCGCGGAGGCGGTGGGCGCACCGCCGGCACCGGCACCGTAGAACATGAGCCGGCCGGCGTTCTCGGCCTCCACGAAGACGGCGTTGTAGGCGCCGTCGACGCTGGCGAGCGGGTGCTTGAGCGGAACCAGAGCCGGATAGACGCGCGCCGAAACTCGTTGCTCGCCAGCGGCATCGGTGAACCGCTCACAGATGGCAAGCAACTTGATGGTGCAATCGAAGGCCTTCGCGGCCTCGATATCGGCGGCGCTGACGGCGGTGATGCCCTCGCGGTACACGTCGTCGGCCTTGACCCGCGTGTGGAAGGCGATGGAGGCGAGGATCGCAGCCTTGGAGGCCGCGTCGTAGCCCTCGACGTCGGCGGTCGGATCGGCCTCGGCGTACCCCAGGCGACCGGCCTCGGCGAGCACGGTCTCGTAGGCCTCACCCTTCTCCGCCATGTTGGAGAGGATGAAGTTGGTCGTACCGTTGACGATTCCAGCCACCAGCTCCACGGTGTCGCCCGCGAGGGACTGCTGCAACGGGCGGATCACCGGGATCGCGCCAGCCACGGCGGCCTCGAAGTACAGATCGGCGCGGGCCCGGTTGGCGGCATCGGCGAGCTCGCCGGTGTACTCGGCGAGCAAGGCCTTGTTCGCGGTGACCACGGACTTTCCGGCTTGCAGTGCGCGCAGCATGTGGGTGCGGGTGGGCTCGATGCCGCCCATCACCTCGACCACGATGTCCACGTCGTCACGATCGATGAGCGCCTCGGCGTCGCCGGTGAGCAGGGCGGGATCGACGCCGCGGTCCTTGTCCGTGTCGCGCACGGCGATTCCGCGGATCACGAGCCGCGCACCGACGCGGGCCGCGAGGTCGTCGGCGTTGTCGATGAGGATGCGTGCCACCTCGGTACCCACGGTGCCCATGCCGAGCAGGGCCACTCCGAGCTCACGGCTTACGGGTTCGGTCATCAGAGCACCTCCAGGCTCACCAGGTCGTCCACGGTCTCCCGGCGCAGGATCAGCCGCGCCGCGCCGTCCTTGACCGCGACGACAGCCGGTCGCGGCTGCATGTTGTAGCGGCTGGACATCGAATAGCAGTAGGCCCCGGTGGCGGCCACGGCGAGCAAGTCGCCCTCGGCCAGGCCGTCGGGGGTCGTGGTGTCACGCACCAGGATATCGCCGGTCTCGCAGTGCTTGCCGACGATGCGCGAGGGAACCGGTGCACCTTCGGGGTCGCGGTCGGCGATGGCGACCGTGTACTCGGCGCCGTACAGCGCCGGGCGGATGTTGTCGCTCATGCCGCCGTCTACGGAGACGTACCGGCGGAAGGCCGGATCACGCTCGTCCTTGCCGTCCAGGACGACGTCCTTGATCGTGCCCACCTCGTACAGGGTGATGCCGGGCGGACCGGCGATGGCACGGCCGGGCTCGACGGCGAGGTGCGGTGTCTGCAATCCCAGTGCGGCAGATTCGGTCTCGACGATGTTCCGGAGCTTCGCGGCGAGATCGGCGACCGGGGGCGGATCATCGGCGGCGGTATAGGCGATCCCCAGGCCGCCCCCGAGGTCGATCGTGTTCAGTTGGGCGGTCTTCTCTGCGCCGAAGCGAGTCACGATGTCGCGCAGCAGCTCCAGCACTCGACGGGCGGCGATCTCGAAGCCGTCCACATCGAAGATCTGTGAGCCGATGTGGCTGTGCAGGCCCACGAGCCGGATGTTGTCGGCCTCGAAGACCGCGGTGACGGCGCGCATCGCTGGTGAGTCGCCCTCGTTCGATGCGAGGGAGAAGCCGAACTTCTGGTCCTCGTGGGCGGTGGAGATGAACTCGTGGGTGTGCGCCTCAACGCCGGGGGTCAGCCGGATCAGCACGTCCTGGACACTGCCACGCTCCCCCGCGATCGCGTCGAGCCGGGCGATCTCGGAGAGCGAGTCGATCACGATGTGCCCGATACCCGACGCCACTGCGTAATCCAGCTCGGCGACCGACTTGTTGTTGCCGTGCAGCGCGATCCGGTCGGCGGGGAAGCCGGCGCGCAGCGCGATGGCGAGCTCGCCGCCGCTGCACACGTCCAGGTTCAGTCCCTCGTCGCGCACCCAGCGGGCGATCTCCATCGAGAGGAACGCCTTCGAGGCGTAATGCACGGCCGCGTCGTCGCCGAAGGCGTCGCGCATGGCGCGGCACCGGTCGCGGAAGTCGTCCTCGTCGATCACGAACAGCGGGGTGCCGAATTCCTCGGCAAGGGCGCGAGCGGAGACGCCGGCCACGCTGACGCCACCATCGGCCTCGCGGCGCGCGTGCGTCGGCCAGACGCCGGGAGCGAGTTCACTCACTTGCGGGGCCTCTCACATCCGGTCGGGCGCCGAAACGCCCACGAGGGACAGGCCGTTGGCGAGCACCTGGCGGGTGGCGGCGCACAGCGCCACCCGGGCGCGGTGCAGATCGGTGGGCTCCTCGTCGCCGAGGGGAAGCACGCGACACTCGCTGTAGAAGCGGTGGTACGCCCCCGCCAGCTCCTCGAGGTAGCGGGCCACGCGGTGCGGCTCACGCAGCGAAGCGGCGGCGGCCGCGACGCCCGGGAACTCACCCAGAGTGCGCACCAGGTCACCTTCGCGCGGGTTGTCCAGCAGGCCAAGGTGTTCCGTCGAACCCTCAATGCCCAGCTCGGCGGCCGAGCGAGCGATCGCGGACAGCCGAGCGTGCGCGTATTGCACGTAGTACACGGGGTTCTCGTTGCTGGCCTGAGTCAGCAGGTCCAGGTCGAGGTCGATGGACGTGTCCACCGAGCTGCGGATCAGCGAGTACCGCGCCGCGTCCACACCCACGGCATCGACCAGATCATCGAGGGTGATGACCGTGCCGGCCCGCTTGCTCATCCGCACGGGCTTGCCGTCCTTGACCAGGTTTACCAGCTGGCCGATCAGCACCTCGACCCGGGCCGGGTCGTAGCCCATGGCCGCGGCGGCGGCCTTGAGCCGGCCGATGTAGCCGTGATGGTCGGCGCCCAACATGTAGATCGCCAGGGTGAAGCCCCGGTCGAACTTGTGCTTGAGGTAGGCGATGTCGCCGGCGATGTAGGCGGCGTTACCGTCCGACTTGATGACCACGCGGTCCTTGTCGTCACCGAAATCGGTGGACTTGAGCCACCACGCTCCGTCCTTCTCGTACAGATTGCCCTGCGCCTTGAGCTGGTCGACGCTCTGCTCGACGAGACCCGAGGAGAACATCTCGTCCTCGTGGGTGAACACGGCGAAGTCGGTGCCGAACTCGTGCAGGGTGCGCTTGATGTGGTCGAACATCAGCTCTACGCCGTCGGCCCGGAAGGCTTCGACACGCTCGGCGTCGGGCAGATCCAGAATGCCCGGATGGTTCTGCACGACGGTGGCCGCGATCTCGCCGATGTAGTCGCCGGCGTAGCCGTCGTCGGGCGTGGGTTTGCCGGTGGCGGCGGCGTCGAGCGAGCGAGCGAACCGGTCGATCTGCGCGCCGTGATCGTTGAAGTAGTACTCGCGGGTGACCTCGGCGCCCTGCGCCTCCAAGACGCGGCCCAGACTGTCGCCGACAGCGGCCCAGCGAGCGCCACCGAGGTGCACGGGGCCGGTGGGGTTGGCGGAGACGAACTCGAGGTTGATCACCTGGTCCGCGAGTGTGCTGCCGTGCCCGAAGGCGTCCTTCTGCTCCAGAATGCTCACGACGAGCTGATTCTGCGCGTCCGCCGCCAGGCGGATGTTGAGGAAGCCGGGGCCCGCGATCGTCGCCTCGTCGATACCGTCCGCGCTGGCCAGGGCCTCAGCGAGCCAGGTCGCGAGGTCGCGCGGGTTCACCCCCGCCTTCTTCGCGACCTGCATCGCAAGATTGGTGGCGTAGTCGCCGTGCTCGGGGTTGCGCGGGCGCTCGACGGTGACGCGTTCGGGCAGCACCGAGACGTCGAGGCCGCGCTCGGTGAGCACGGTCGTCGCGGTCGCATGCAGGAGTTCCGAAAGGTCAGCGGGAGTCACCGGTCCATCCTATGGTGCGAGCAGTTCACCCCAGCAGGCAGGACGCACCGACCGCGTGACCGCAACGCACCGCGGGCCCGCCGGCCGGTTTCTCGTCTGCCGCGGCGATGCGCTAACCTTGCTACGCCCTGCGCCCCCGTAGCTCAGGGGATAGAGCGTCTGCCTCCGGAGCAGAAGGCCGCAGGTTCGAATCCTGCCGGGGGCACTTTCACCCTCCGGGACTCGCCGCAATCCTTCCCCGTGAACGGCTTCGCCGCGCTGGTACGAGCACACCGGCGACGTCCCATTCCCGCTCAGTCGGTACGAGCCCGGTCCGCGATTCGAAGCACGCCACCCTCCGGTGATGAAATGGACGGGTGACAGCAGGCGAACCCAACCCAGACCCACTTCCGCCGGTCGGCCGGGTGCGGTCGCTGGTGCTCGCACAATCCTCGGCGATCGCCTGGCGCTGGGGCGCGGGCCTGCGGGCCGCGGCGACGGTGGCGATTCCCGGCGCGGCGCTGGTCGCGGCGGGGCACGCATCGTCGGCGTTGTTCGCGACGTTCGGCGCGTTCGCGGTGCTGTACGGCGAGGGCCGGGCGTACCGGATCCGGGCACAGGTGGTGGGACTGGCTGGACTCGCGCTCCTGCTGTGCGTCATCGCCGGCGCGGCGCTCGGCTCCGTGATTCCGGAGAGCAGCGTTCCCATCCGCATCGCCTCAGTGCTGCTGGTCGTGGTCCCCGGCGTCCTCGCGGTGTACGTGGTCGATGCGCTTCGCCTCGGCCCTCCGGGTGCGCTCTTCTTCGCGCTGGTGGGTTCGGGGGCGTTGATCGCCACCGAGGCCGGAGCTTCGCCGGCCGCGTTGATCGCCGGCACGGCTCTGGGCGCGGTGTCGTCGATTATCGTCTCGATGGTCGGCGCGATCCGCGATCCGTCCCGCCCGCAGCGTGATGCGGTGAATCGGGCCGTCGCGGCCGTCGACGCCTATCTCACCCCCGGCGGAGCGCGCTCGGCGACGCAGCGCAACGCCGCCGGTTCCGCACTGATCGCCGCGTGGTCGACGATGGACGATGCCGGCGCCCGGCCGGTCGACGCGCCGCTCCTCGAACGTCTTCAGGATGCCAATCATCGCTTCGCCTCCGCGTCTGCCGAGGATGCGGAACCCGCCGAACTCGACCCCAGCCGCGAGGTCACCACCTCCACGATGCGGCCGACGACGGCGCACCGGCTGCGCCGGTCGCTGACCCTCTCATCGCACGCGATGATCACCGCGGTGCGTGTCGGAATCGCTTGTGTCGTAGCAGGGGCGGCGAGTCTGGCACTGGGGTTCGACCGGCCGCACTGGGCCGCGATCAGCGCGCTCGTCGTGCTGCAGGCGGGCGTCGACCGGGTGCACGGCACGGTCCGCGGACTACAGCGGTTCCTCGGCACCGCCGCAGGGCTCGTGCTGTACACCGGTTTGTCGGCGTGGGGTCCCACCGGATACGCCCTCATCGCCGTGGTGGCGGCACTGCAGTTCAGCATCGAAATGCTGATCACCCGGAACTACGGCGCAGCAGTCACCTTCATCACCCCGGTCGCCCTGCTCGCTAGTGGGGCCGGCATGGCGACCGCGTCGGCGGGGCCTGTGATCAGGGACCGTCTGCTCGAAACCGCGATCGGCGTGATCGTCGCCTTCCTCGCGATGTACTTCCTGTTCCCGAACGCGCATCGTCGGACCTTCGACTGGGCCGCGGAGCGGGTGCGAGAGACGGCACGACGACTCACCGCCCAGACCGATCCGACCGGATCGGAGACCGTCCGGGAAACGGCGCGCTGCCTGCATTTCGAGGTCGAGGGGTGTGTCCGCGCCGCCGTGGACTCAGCGCACAATGAGCCCGAGTGGGCGCGCCAGCAGTGGCCGGCGCAGGCGCAGCTCGTACACGCCGGGTACGACCTTCTCTCCGCGTTCTGGACCACTCCCCGCGACCGCCCACTGCCCGACGGTGCCGCTTGGTCTCGCCGATTCGGTCCCTCCTCGTCGGATTAACGCAACCGAGGGTTCGCGACTATCGCAAGCGCCGCGGACACCAACTACTGGCAAGCGGTGAGGATTGCCCACGGCGCCGCGAGAATGCCGAAACCACGAGCACTTACCCGCGATGTCATTCACGCCGACAGACGTTGCACCGCGCCGGCGCTCATCGGTGACCGCCCAACCGCACTGCCAGGATCACGGTCGCTATCGTCGCGGCAGCACCGTTGAACCGGTCCCACTCCGTGTTCGGTGTGAGTGAATCCACCAGCAGAGCAGGGCATCCAACTGCGAGTGTGATCGATGAAGCCTAGGCCAACCACCGTGGCGGATCGGCCACGTACGCGTCGGCCACCTATGCGCCTCGCCCGCCAAGAGCCCGGAAGACGAGCTGATAGATCCCGGCGACCACCGCAATCGCGAACAACACTCCCTCGACGATCATGTACCCGAGGTAGCTTGCGAAAGTGGCCTGGGGATCGTGGAGCCAGATGTCCGGCGCGAGAACCGCGGCGTGCACGAGCAGTGTTCCGGTGCAGCCGGTCAACGCCATTCGAGCTGTCACGCTCAGCATCCGCGCGGCGCTGGCCGCGAAGAGCGCTACCAGGGCGAGAACCGCCGCCACGATCACGAAACGGATCGCCTGCCCGGTCATATCGTCCGGCACGGATACCGTGACCGTCTGCGCCTTGGTGTACACCGCGTCGAGCCTGTCGCGTACCTGCCACAGCAGAACAAACGCAACAGCCGGAAGTACCAGCGCGGCACCCACGAGCGATTGCGCCGGCACCGTCGACCGCTCCCCTTCTGCACTCATTCGATAAATCCTAGACGCAGTTACTGATCACGAATAGAGATCGGTCTCCGCAATGGCGATCGCCGCGTTGACCGCAGAAGTCCCCGTTCGCGTGCTGTGATGGGAGGGGTGCGGAACCGATCGGCCGCGGATTGGAACTATGGACACATGATCGTCTACGTCGCGTACCTCGCCACCGACGGCGGCAAGGATGCCGTCGCCCTCGGCGCACAGCTCGCCCGCACACTCGACGCGGAGGTCGCGATCGGCATGATCGTCCCTCCCGACAACGCCGCAGCCATGGCACCGGGCGATTTCGACGAGGTGCTGACCGCCCAGGCCGACGGGTGGCTCAGCGACGCCCGGGACCTCATCACGGACGACATTCCCGTGTCGACGCACATCGGCGTCTACGACTCGATCGCCGGAGGCATCATCGCCGAAGCCGAGCGCGTCGGCGCGTCGATCATCGTGGCGGGCGGCTCGGGCGGGGGTCTCCTCGGTCCGTACTCACTCGGCTCTGTGGTCAACGACCTCTTGCACTCGGCGCCGCTGCCGGTCGCGATCGCACCGCGCGGATTCCGCAATCAGGGCGTGCGCACCGTCCGCGAGGTGACCTGCGCCCTCGGAACCCGGTACGGCGCGGAAGCGGTGCTGGAGACCGCCATCCGCGGCTGCCAGCGCGCCGGAGTGCCCCTGCGCCTCATCTCCCTCATCGCGCTCGACCTCATGCCGAGCAAGCGGCGCGAGGATTCCAATGCGGTGTACGCCGCGGAGAAGCACGCCGAACGCCTCCTCGATGAGGCCCGGGGCCGTCTGCCCGGTGTGGTCGAGGTCAGCTCGGCCGTCGCGACGGGGCCGAGTGTGGAAGATGCGGTACGACGGCTCGACTGGCAACCGGGTGACGTGATCCTGGTCGGCTCCAGCCGACTCGCGGCTCCGCGGCGACTGTTCCTCGGATCCACCGCCGCGAAGATGCTGCGGGTGGTGGCCGTCCCGATGATCGTGGTGCCCCGCGAGATCTGACGCCTCAGCCGCGTCGCGCGTGCTCCAGGGCGGCCGCGATCCGGTCCGCGACGAACGCGGCGCGTAGCGGACTAGTGACGAAATGGTGTTCCCCGCAAGCGAAACTGAACTTCGCGTAGTTCACGCCGCGATTTCGCCATCCGTTGCGCTCGTGTTCGAGGAGCGCAGCCACGACGACGGCGGAGGATTCCTGGAGACCGTCACCCGGTGACCGGCGCAGGTGCACCTCACCATCGACAGTGACCACATCCACATCGCCCATCTCCCGGTACTCGCGGGATGGCACCTGCTTCGCCTCGTCGAGCAACGTCCGCCGCTCCGGCTCGGTGCCACCGATCCGAAGCTCACCCACCTGGAGATACGGCCCATCGATGGTGAGGTCCGCGGTCTGCGCGGCGGTGAGCAGATGTACCCCGTCGTCCGTGCGGAAGGCGACCGCGACGGGGCTGGCGAGCGTCTCCCACACCGCTCGGACCCGGACGTCCCGGGCCTCGACCACGGCGTCCGACTGTGCAGCTTCCGTGTCCATACCCTGGACCCTACGCGTCTTCTCGGATCGGGGAAGCCGAGTGCGTTTCGATCAGGTGGGGCCGAGGAACCACTCGACGGTTGCCAGATAACGGCCCACCCACACACTCCCCAGTCCGAAAACCAGGATGGGGGCGGCGAAGAACCGTGCTCGCGGCGCTCGTGCGATCACCGAGTACGCGAGCCCGATCACCACCAGCGACAGCACCAGCGCATACACCCAGGACACCACGGTCAGGGCGGGCTCGTCGGTCAAGGAGGACACGGGCGAGAACAGGAACAGTCCCACGATGAACGCGACGACCGGCAGCAGCGGTAGCGAGAACAGAACACTGGCGGTCCAACCGGCTATCTCGCGCACTGTGGAACGCCGCACCGGATCGAGAACCGCGAAGGCGACGCACGCGACGAAACCTCCGACAACGCCGATCGCCGCGAGCGTGACAACGTCCACGGATCAACTCTTCCGGCGAGCCACCCCGTGGAAGATCTTCGGCGCGATGCGGCGGAAGATCTCGACCATCACGATCGCGGCGGCGCCGAAGGCGAAACCGGTGCCCACCATCTGCGGATCGCTGATGTCCAGGAAGAACTTCCGCTGCGCCCACGGAATGGAGAACAGCACCACGTAGAAGGCCACCGACACACCGACCAGCAGCACCTTCCACCACGTGTACGGCCGCGCAACGAGGGCCAGCACCCACAGCGAGCCGACGAGCAACGTGATCAGCGCGGCGGTCGACGCCTGAATCTGCTCGGTGGTCAGGGCCGCTGCCTTGCCACCCAGCGCAGCACCCGAGCCGCCGGGGTTCACCACCACGTAGCAGAGGAAGGTGGCCAGGCCCACCGCCACACCCGACGGTGCCGCCAGCCGCAGGACGCGGCCCACGAAGCCGGTCTTGGCGCGCTCGTTGTTCGGCGCCAGCGACATGACGAAGGCGGGGATACCGATGGTGAACCAGGCCGCGATGGTCACGTGAATCGGCTGGAACGGGTATGAGATCGGCGTGAAGCCGAACAGTTTGGCGCCGATGCCGGCGAGGCCGACGAGCCACGCGAGCAGCACCGCGTACACGGTCTTGGTGAGGAACAGGTTCGCGACCCGTTCGATGTTGCCGATCACCCGGCGGCCTTCGCCCACCACGTACGGCAGGGTGGCGAACTTGTTGTCCAGCAGCACGATCTGCGCCACCGACCGGGCGGCGGAACTACCCGACCCCATGGCGACGCCGATATCGGAGTCCTTGAGCGCGAGCACGTCGTTCACGCCGTCACCGGTCATGGCGACGGTATCGCCACGGGACTGGAGGGCTTTGACCATGGCGCGCTTCTGATCCGGGCGGACGCGGCCGAAGGTCACGTTATCGGTGACCACGTCGGCGAGCTCGTCGTTGTCGGCGGGGAGCTTGCGCGCGTCGACCGAGGAGTCCGGCGTACCGAGCCCGAGCGAATGCGCCACCGCACCCACGGAGACCGCGTTGTCGCCGGAGATCACCTTCACGGCGACGCCCTGCGAATCGAAGTAGTCGAGGGTGTCGCGGGCATCGACGCGTACTCGCTGTTGCAGCGCGATCAGCGCGCGCGGCACCAGGTTTCCGGGCGCAGCCAGATCACCGGTGTCGGTGTCGACGGGAACGTCGGTGGTGGCGACGAGCAGCACCCGCAGCCCCGTCGCGCCGAGTTCCGTGGCGCGCCGCGCACCGTCGGACTCCGGATCGAGGAGCACATCGGCGGCCCCGAGGATCCAGTTCCCCCGCTCGGCTTCGCCGTCGGCCAGGGAGATGCCCGACCACTTCTTGGCGGAGCTGAACGGCGCAATGGCGGCAGCTCGCCAACCGGGGGCGTCGGGATAGGCCTCGGCGATCGCCTGGACGCTGGCATTGGGCCGCGGATCGAGCGCGGCGATCGCGGCGAGCGCTCGTTCGATATCGGTACGGTCACCGTCGAGGACGTCGACCTCGGACAGGCGCATGCCGTTCTCGGTGAGCGTGCCCGTCTTATCGGCGCACACCACGTTCACGCGTGCGAGCCCCTCGATGGCGGGGAGCTCTTGCACCAGGCATTTGCGCTGACCGAGCCGGACCACGCCCACTGCGAAAGCGATGGAGGTCATCAGTACCAGGCCCTCGGGGATCATCGGGACCAGCGCCGCGACCATGCCGAGGATCGCCTGGTTCAGGCTCTGCCCCGAGATCACCAGTTGGTTGACCACGGTGAGCACTCCGGCGGGGACCAGCAGCCAGGTGATCACCTGCAGGATGCGGTTGATCCCCGAGCGCAGTTCCGAGTTGACGAGGGTGAACTTGCTGGCTTCGTCGGCGAGCTGCGCGGCGTAGGCGTCGGCGCCCACCTTGGTGGCCCGGTACGCACCCGAGCCGGAGACGACGAAGCTGCCGGAGAAGATCTCGTCTCCCGGTTGCTTATCGACGGGGTCGGCCTCGCCGGTGAGGAGTGACTCGTCGACCTCCAGCGCCTCGGAGGCGATGGTCTCGCCGTCGACCACGATCTGATCGCCGGGGCCGATCTCGATCACGTCATCGAGTACCACCTCGGACTGCGCGACCTCGACGGCCTGACCGTCGCGCCGGACCACCGGCCGGGCCTGGCCCACGATGGCGAGCGAATCGAGCGTCTTCTTCGCCCGCAGCTCCTGGATGATGCCGATCGCGGAGTTGAACACGATCAGCAGGCCGAACAAGCCGTTGATGAACGAGCCGGTGAAGAGCACGAGGACGAACAGCACGCCGAGCATGGCGTTGATGCGGGTGAACACATTGGCGCGGATGATGTCCCATGTGCTGCGACCGGAGCGGTTCGGCAGCGTGTTGACCTTGCCCTCGCGCACCCGCTCATCGACCTGCGCGGCAGTGAGGCCGGTGGCAGGAAGATCGGAGGCGGTATCGGGTGCAGCTGTCATGCAAGCGAGTCTAATGAAGCCGTCCCAGCAGCCGAGTCGTGCGACGCGTCACGGTAGCTTCATCGTCGTGAACAGGGTGCAGATCGTGCGCGGCATCGCCGATGTCGGATGGTGGGTGTTCGTGGTGGCGATGCTGCTGGTGTCCGCGACC